>JAJDOG010000064.1 GCA_022340285.1 Betaproteobacteria bacterium | reverse complement strand
AGAGCGCAATCGGATCGAGATTTCCCTGCAGCGCCACGCGGTCGCCGACGCGCCGGCGGGCGGCGCCGATATCGATCGTCCAGTCGATGCCCACGGCATCGCTCCCGCAACCGGCGATCGCTTCCAGCCATAGCCCGCCGCCCTTCGTGAAGACGATGCTCGGCACCCGCGCGCCGGCGCGCTCGCGCGTGAGGTGCGCCACGACGTCCTTGATGTAGGCGAGGGAGAACTCGTGATAGGCCGCCTCGGCGAGGGTGCCGCCCCAGGTATCGAAGATCATCACGGCCTGAGCGCCGGCTTCGATCTGCGCGTTCAGGTAGTCGGCGACCGCGCGCGCGTTCACCGCCAGGATGCGATGCAGCAGCTCCGGGCGGCCGTACAGCATGCTTTTCACCAGCCGGAAATCATCGCTGCCGCCACCCTCGATCATGTAGCAGGCAAGCGTGAACGGGCTGCCGGAGAAGCCGATCAGCGGCACGCGACCCTGGAGCGCGGTGCGGATGTGCGTCACGGCGTCGAGCACGTAGCGGAGCTCGCGGGTCGGGTCGGGGGCCGCCAGCGCGCGAATGGCGGCCTCGTCGCGCAGCGGGCGCTCGAAGCGCGGCCCTTCGCCTTCGCTGAAGTAGAGCCCCAGCCCCATCGCGTCGGGAATCGTGAGGATGTCGGAGAACAGGATGGCCGCGTCCAGCGGATAGCGCGCGAGCGGCTGCAGCGTGACTTCGGTGGCAAGCTCCGGCGTCTTGGCGAGCGCGAGAAAGCTGCCCGCGCGCTTGCGCGTCGCGACGTACTCGGGCAGATAGCGGCCGGCCTGCCGCATCAGCCAGACCGGCGTGTACGGAGTCGGCTCGCGCAGCAGCGCGCGGAGGAGCGTGTCGTTCTGCAGGGCCACGGTCACCGCCCGAGGGTATCAGGGTTCGGCGCGCCGGCAGCGCGTCGGGCCGCTCATGCGCGCTTCAGCAGGTGCTCGGTGATGAAGGCCCATTCCGCCAGCTCGACGGGCGTGATCGACAGCCGGTTGCCGCGCTGAAGCAAGCGCATTTTTGCAAGCTCCGGATGCCGGCGCAGTTCGGCAAGGCTCACCAGCCCGGTCTTCCTGACGAATTTGACGTCGACGTTCACCCACCGCGGCGCGGCGCGCGTGGCCGTCGGGTCGTAGTAGTCGCTCTTCTTGTCGAACTGGGACTTGTCGGGATACGCTGGACTCGCGACCTTGGCGATGCCCGCGATACCGGGCTCCGGGCAACTCGAATGGTAGAAGAGCACGCCATCGCCCGTGCGCATGTCGTCGCGCATGAAATTGCGGGCCTGGTAGTTCCGGACACCGGTCCACGGCGCCTTACCGCCCGGCGAGCGCGCGAGATCGTCGATGGAGAACTCGTCGGGCTCGGATTTCATCAGCCAGTAGCGCATGGGTAAAGGGCGTGAAAACTGAAAAGTGAGAAGTGAGAAGTGAGAAGTGAGAAGTGAGGAGACGAGGTCTAGTGAATTTCCCCTCCTTTTCAAGGAGGGGTAGCTGCGAAGCAGCCGGGGTGGTTTATCCGAGTTCAGCACACCACCCCGCCGCCTCCGGCGGCACCCCTCCTCGGAGAGGAGGGGAAGAGTCTCGCACGCAGCCGGCGCGGTTCACACAAACAACGACGCAGGCTTTCGCCTGCGTCGTTGCGGTAGAGGCGCCCCCCGCGACAGCCGTTAGGCCGCGTATCTTGAACCCTGCGGTTCAAGGCGGTCGCGTTCCGGCCACATCAGGTACGTCCGACTCTGGGACGCGCACAACAGTGACCTACGAGTCCGCGACCTAGCGGTTGCGTTGGTTCAAGAATTTCGACGGCCTTGACGCGCAACGCAGGGGACATTGAAACCTTGTTGCCCGCGTCGGACTCCGGCGCGGCCCCATCCGAAAACTACACCATCTCTTGCGAACTCCCGCAGGCAGGACGCCGCGGGTCGAAGCTCGGCGGTTACAGGAGCTTCTCTTGCGGCGCGAGCGCCTGATCGAGCGTCGCTTGCATTGAGGCCATTCTACGCCGGAGCGATTCGATGTCAAAAGCGTCGGGGTTCCTGGCCATGAGCAATTCGTGCGCGATGTTGAGCGCGGCCATCACGGCGATCCGCTCCGTGCTGCCAACTTTTCCCGATTCGCGGATCTCGTGCATCTTGTGGTCCAGATACTGGACGGCCTTGAGGAGATCCTCGCGCTCGTCGTCCGCGCAAGTGACCTTGTAGGAGCGCCCCAGGATCGTGACATCCAGCGCTTTTTGCTTGTCGTTCATTCAGGGAGATGGCCGAGCAGACCCTGGAGGCGGATCTTGGCGCCGTCGATTTTTTCCGCGAGCAGCTTGTTCTGGCTGGTGAGTTGCGCCATGCGCTGCCGCAGGTCGCTGTTCTCCGCCCGCAGCTGCTGGCACAATTCAGCGACCTGCCGGACGCGATCTTCCAAGGCGGTCAGATCCTGATCCATCGCGGCAATATAGTTTGAAAAATCCTGCATGGTCAAGGAGTAAACGCTGTTTCTGCACGTATTTTCGTGATGAGCGACACACCCGCCCCTCCGGTTCCCCCGGGCGAATTCGATCGGCTGAACCCGATCCGGCCCGATGCGACCCGTGTGGCAGGGGTCACGCGCCGTGGCCGGGCGTGTGAACTTCTCGACAACAGCGGGGCGGGGCTTTCGATCGCGGAACTGCAGGAGGTCCTCGACGCGCTGATCGCGCAGGACCGCTTCGGCTTTGCCATGGCGTCGCCCGCAGGGGGGTCCACGCTCGATCTCGAGCGCCGCGAGGCGGGCCACATCCAGATCGGCGATCGTCTGTTCCGCCTGCTGCTGCGCCGGTACACCGCGCGCATCGAGCCGTTCTGATCCCCGCAGGAGTAGAATCGTTGCGCTCGCTCGAGGTGCCCGGGCGTGGTGTCTTCACGCACGGGTGAAACGGGAATCAGGTGCGGGTTTCCGGATTGAACAAATCCGGCCCAATGCCTGAGCTGCCCCCGCAACGGTAGGCAAGCTCAACACGGCCCATCTTATGGGCACGCTCGTGCGCTTCCAGTCCACTGGCGCGCGCGAGCGCTAGTCCCGGCCACTGCGTCGCAAGGTCCCCATCGGGCCGGCGGCGCGGGAAGGCGGTCCGTGGAATGCGGCGCATGCCGCATTCAGCTTGCAAGCCCGGAGACCGGCCCCGCAGCGTGAGGTCGGGAAACGCCGCGGGCGTGCGGTGTCCTTGCAGGCGCGTCGCGCGCTGCGCTGCGTTTCCTTCCGTCCACACGAAGCCGGCATGCGGGATGCTTGCCGGAGGGGAGGAACCATGCACCCACGCCCGCTTCGCGCATGTCGCGCGACCGCGCTTGTCTCTGCCTTCATCGTCGGTACGTCCGCTTTTGCGCAATACGGCCCGCCGCAGCTCGATACGGTCATCGTGACCGCGACGCGCTTTCCCGAGGACCGGCTCGATGCGCCGGTCGGGATGACCGTGATCACCGCCGAGGAGATCGCGAAGAGCACCGCGCGCACGCTGCCGGAGCTCCTCTCGCAGCAGGGAAACATCGTCACCCGCAACACGACGGGGAGTCCTGACCAGCAGGTCGACCTGCGCGGCTTCGGCGTCACCGGTGACCAGAACACGCTGATCCTGCTCGACGGGCGCCGGCTCGACGAGGT
>JAJDOG010000046.1 GCA_022340285.1 Betaproteobacteria bacterium | reverse complement strand
CGTCGGAATTTCCCGAAATCCGTCCCGGGGCGCGCGCGGTCGCAGCGGATTCTAGCAGTCGGGGCAGGGCCGGGGCCGCGGTGGGCGCTTCCGCCTCGCGGCGCCAACACCTTGATTTTCAAGCGGAACCGTTGCGGCGCGCCATGGTCTGTTGCAGCGCAACAAATTCTTCTTGACTTCCTATGATTCCGATGTAGAATTTGGATTGTGCAGCGCAATATGTTGGCTTGAGGATCGAAGGCGATTGTGCGATGCAGAATACCAAGCCACCCAGAGCGACTGCAAGACCGAATTCAGTAGATCATTTATAGGAGAAACACCGTGTACGTCACCCCTGATCAATTCGCCGCCCTCGGCAAAACCAACGTCGAAACCGCACTCGGGTTCGCTCAGTCGAACTTTGCCACGCTCGAGAAGCTGTCAGCCCTCAATTTCAATGCTACCAAGACCGCGTTCGAAGACTCCATGAGCCATGCGAAAGCGCTCATGAATGTCAAGGACGTTCAGGACCTGGTGAACGTCAACACTGCCGCGACCCAGCCCGCGATCGAGAAAGTGATCGCATGGCAGCGCAGCGTGTACGAACTGATGTCCCAGTCGCAGGCCGAGTACACCCGCTACGTCGAAGCGCAGGCCCAGGAGCTCAACAAGAGCGCCGCGACCTACCTCGAGAAGTTCGCGAAGAACGCCCCGGCCGGATCCGACGTCGCGATCGCCGCGGTGAAGTCCGCCATGGCCGCCGCCAATTCGGCCTACGACAGCATGACGAAGGCCGCCAAGCAGGCGACCGAGATGGCCGAGGCCAACATGGCCGCTGTCACGTCCGCAGCGACCTCGAAGAAGAAGGCCGCCTGAAGACTCGCTAAGCGAGATTGCCTTTCAGACCCCCGGACCGCCGGGGGTTTTGTTTTTCTGCCACAGCATCCTTTGCGGCCAGGGACGCCGCGCCGCCCCTATCCCGTGCGCGGCATCTCTTCCCACGTGGCGCCGCTTTCGGTCACCCCGGCCCGGATCACCTCCATCGCGTCGGCAACCTCACCGGGTTCGCCCCGCACGCCCAGTTCGATATGCCGGCGCTCGCCATCCTCCCCGATCGACGGAAGGCTGAACACCTTCAGCTTCCCGTAACGCGACTCGACGCGCTCCATGAGAGGCGTCAGGATGCTCTCCGCCGAGCCGAACACCCTGATCGATGCCTCCGCCTCTGCCACACCGTGGTGGAGGTGCTTGTAGCGCGTATCGAGCACCCACTCGACCATCGGCCAGGCCATGACGGGAAAGCCCGGCACGAAGTGATGATCGCCCATCGAGAAACCCGGAATCTGATTGACCGGGTTGGGAATCACCGTCGAGCCCACCGGGAATTCCCCCATCTTCAGACGAAACGGCGTGACCTCGCCTGCGAAGCGCGCACGGATGATGGCCTCTGCCTCGGGATGTAAAGCGATCGGAACGCCCTGGGCGTCCGCAGCGCATTGTCTGGTGTGGTCGTCGGGCGTCGCGCCGATGCCGCCGAACGAGAAGACGACGTCTCTTCCTGCGAGTGTGCGCTTCAGCGTCGCCGTGATGCGCGCCGGATCGTCGCCCAGGTGCTCGGCCCACGCGAGCGTGAGTCCGCGCGCGCCGAGCAGTTCGATGAGCTTGCCGAAATGCTTGTCGTGACGCTTGCCCCGCAAAATCTCGTCACCGATGATGATCGCCCCAAACCCCATTCCTCACCTCTTGTCAGGCAGTGGCACGCCGCGCGACGCGGCGAGCCGGGCCAGGCAGTAGTGAATGAACGCCAGCCCGGCCGCCACCGGAACGACCAATCCAGCGAACGGAATATATGAGAGCAGTGAGACCAGCACGCCCAGGCCGAAGAGCTCGCGCCGGTACCGCTTGAAAAAATCCCGCATCTCGTCGGCGCCTGCATGCTCGGCGAGCGCATCGTAGCGGAACAGGCGCTGATTGAGATAGCCCATCAGCAGGGCCGCGAGCACCGGCCAGAGCGGCGGCACAAGCCATAGCGGTAGCGACAGCAGACCGAGGCCGAGGAACACCGCAACCGCCAGCACAGCATTCCACACGCCGCCGGCGAGGGTGCCGCCGTGCAGTCGCTCGAGCGCCGGATAGCTGCGACCGGCGACGTGCTCGACCATCGCCGGCATCGACACGATTCCGATGATCACGCTCGCCGTCGCGAGCACGAGCGGAACCAGGAGCACGATCAGGAGCACCCAGCCGAGCCCCCCGGTCACCTCGCGCACCGGCAACCATCGCCCCACCCACTGTCCGACGGTTGAATCGGCGAGCGTGGTCGAAAGCCAGGCGACGGCATCGTCGCCGAAAAGCACCGCGAGCACGATCCACAGCACGAGCGCCACTCCGATCGGCCAGACCACGAGCCAGACCATCTTGGGATGAAGGAGATCGCGCAGCCCGCGCCCACAAGCCTGCAGAATGTCGTTCATGTACGCCGCAGAGTTTGCCACAGCTTCTGCAGCCGCTTCACCGACACCGGAACCGGTGTGCGCAGCTCCTGCGCGAAGAGCTGAACGCGCAGTTCCTCGAGCAGCCAGCGAACCTGTTCGAGCTGCGGGTCGCGTGCGCCGAGTCGCCGCTGCTTGGCATCCTCGCGGGCCCAGGCCTGCTCGAGGGACGCGTATTCAGATTGCAGACGTGCGTCGCGGCTCGGATCGCTGCGCAGCTTGTCCAGTCTGAGTGAGGCTGCCTTCAGATAGCGCGGAAAGTGCTGCAGCCGCTCGTACGGCGTCGCGAGCACGAAGTCCTTGGGCAGCAGGCGGGCGAGCTGCGCCTCGACGTCGCGCACCACTTCGGGAAAGGCTTTCGCCGCCTGCAGCTTCTTGGCAAGTGCCTGTTGCTCGGCGAGGATCGCTCCGACCAGCCGTGCGAGCTCCTGGGCGATCAGGGCGAGGCGCGTGCGCGCCTCGTCGCACCGCAGGGAAAACTCCGAAGCGGTGCGCGGCAGCGGATCGCCGAGGCACGCGCGATCGAACGCGGCGGCGATGAGCTGATCCTTCAATTCGCCCGCGCCGCCGATGGCCGCGAAACGTAGCGCCATGTCACGCAATCCCGGAAGGTTCTTCTCGAGATATCGCGCCTGCTCTCGAAGCTGGAGCATGAACAGGCGGCGCAGCCCCTTGCGATGCTCGGCCGCGGCCGCCTCCGGCGAGTCGAGCAATTCGAGGTCCACCGATTCACCGCGATCGACGAGCGCCGGATAGCCGACGAGCATCTGGCTGCCCTGACGGATCTCCATGATGTCCTGGAGGTCGCCGAAATCCCACGTGGTGAGTCCGGTGCGAGCTGCCGCGGGTTTGGCGACCGCACTGAACTGCGCGCCCGCTCGCTCGCCCAACTCCGCGCGCAGCGCCACGAGATTACGCCCCATGGCGAGCTGGCGTCCGTGCTCGTCCACGACCCGATAGTTGAACGAGAGATGCGCCGGAAGCGTTTCGGGCCGAAATGCGTCGATCGGCACGACGATATTGAGCTCGCTGCGTGCATACCGCGCGATGGCGTCAGCGAGCGGCACGTCCGCGGGTGGCGTGGCGGAAACGAACCGGTCGGCAAACTCCGGAAGCGGCCCCAGGCGATGGCGCAGCTTCTGTGGCAGTGATTTTGCGAGGCGCTGCACTTTTTCCTTCAGGAGACCGGGGACGAGCCAGTCGCAGCGTGCCGCACTGACCTGATTGAGCGCGACGATCGGAACTGTCATCGTCACCCCGTCGCGCGGACCGCCCGGGTCATGGAGATATTCGAGCGGAAACGTCCGCGCGGCGAGCTCGATCTGGTGCGGGAACTGTGCCGTGGTGATTCCCGCCGCCTCGTGCCGCATCAGGTCCGCGCGCTTGAGGAACAGGCACTTCGCGTCCGCCGCCTCGGCTTGCTTTCGCCACACGTCGAACGTTGCCCCGTCGCACACCTCCGGTGGAATCAGGCTGTCATAGAAACCGAAGATCAGCTCGTCGTCGACGAGCACATCGGGGCGGCGCGACTTGTGCTCGAGCGCCTCGATCTGGCCCACCAGTCGCTGATTGTGCTGAAAGAACGGCGCACGCGTCTCGTAATCCCCCTCGACGAGTGCCTGCCTGATGAAGATTTCCCGTGCCCGCGCGGGGTCGAGCGGACCGTAGTTCACCCGACGATTGACGTAGACCGGCAGCCCGTAGAGCGCGCCGCGCTCCAGCGCCACCACCCGCGCGGCCTTCTTCTCCCAGTGCGGCTCGCTTTGGCTCCGTCGGACGAGATGCGCGCCGACCTGCTCCAGCCAGTCCGGCTGAATTCCCGCGACCGATCGCGCGTAGAGGCGCGTCGTCTCGGTCATCTCGGCAGCGATTATCCACTGCGGTCGCTTCTTGCCGATCGAAGAGCCCGGATGGATCCAGAATTTCACGCCCCGCGCGCCGATGTATGGCGCGACGGCTTGACGCCTTCCCTCGCCCGCCGCACTGTCCTCGTTGCGCAAGCCCGCGTTTCCCAGCAGTCCGGCCAGCAGCGCGCGATGCACGTGCGCGTAGAGAACGGGGCTGGCGGCGACCTCGTCCGCCGGGCGCGGCTTCCCGGCTTTCCAGCCCAGCTCGCCCGCGAGCTCTTTCAGCTGCGAATGGGTATCGCGCCATTCGCGCATGCGATTGAACGACAGGAAATGCTGGCGGCACAGTGCGTGCAGCTTGCGGTTGGATTCGTGATGCAGCGACTCGTCGAAGAAGGACCAGAGCTTCAGAAAGCCGAGAAAGTCGGACTTTTCTTCGGCAAAGCGCTTCTGCGCCGCGTCGGCAGCCTGTGCGTGCTCGAGCGGACGGTCGCGCGGATCTTGGACGGCCAGTGCCGCGGCGATCACGAGAACCTCCGCAAGGCTGCCCTCGCCCTGTGCGGCGAGCACCATGCGGCCGATGCGGGGATCCACCGGCAGCCTGGCGAGCTGCCGTCCGATCTCGGTCAGCTCGTGGTCCTCGTCCACGGCACCGAGCTCGGCGAGGAGCGCATAACCGTCGGTGATCGCCTTCGGCGTAGGTCGGTCGATGAACGGAAATTCCTCGATGGCCGCGAGGCCGAGCGCTTTCATGCGCAGGATCACGGCCGCCAGCGACGAGCGAAGGATCTCGGGATCGGTGTGTGCCGGCCGGCGCGCGAAGTCCTCCTCGTCGTACAGCCGGACGCACACGCCGGCCTGGACCCGTCCGCAGCGGCCGGTGCGCTGGGTCGCCGCAGCCTGCGAGATGCGCTCGACCTGGAGCTGCTCGACCTTGTTTCGGTAGCTATAGCGCTTGATGCGTGCGAGCCCCGCATCCACCACGTACCGGATGCCTGGCACGGTCAGCGACGTCTCGGCGACGTTGGTGGCCAGCACGATGCGCCGCGCCCCATGCGGCTTGAATACCCGTTCCTGCTCGGCCGCGGAAAGGCGGGCGAACAGCGGCAGGATCTCGGTCTTCGGCGGGTGATGCTTGCGCAGTGTCTCGGCCGCTTCGCGAATTTCGCGCTCGCCGGGAAGAAACACCAGCACGTCACCGGCACCTTCCCTCGCCACCTCATCGATCGCTGCGGCGATCGCCTCGTTGAGATCGACGTCGTCCTCCGCCGCGCTCGATTCGCGCCCGCGCTCGCCGGCCTTCCGCTCTTGGAGCGGGCGATAGCGCGTCTCGACCGGATACAGCCGCCCCGACACTTCGATCACCGGGGCCGGACGCGCCTCGGCGTCCGCGAAATGACGCGCAAACCGATCCGCATCGAGCGTCGCGGAGGTGACGATGATCTTCAAGTCGGGCCGGCGCGGCAGGAGTTGCCGGAGATATCCGAGCAGAAAATCGATGTTGAGACTCCGCTCGTGCGCCTCGTCGATGATGATCGTGTCGTACTGGCGGAGCTCCGGATCGCCTTGCGTCTCCGCGAGCAGGATTCCGTCGGTCATGAGCTTCACGTAACCCGACGGACTCGTTCGGTCGGTGAATCGGATCTTGAAACCGACGTGCTGGCCGAGCTCGCTCTTGAGCTCATGAGCGATGCGCGCAGCAGTCGCGCGCGCGGCGATGCGTCGCGGCTGGGTGTGGCCGATCAGACCCTCGACGCCACGACCGATGTCGAGGCAGATCTTGGGTAACTGCGTGGTCTTCCCGGACCCCGTCTCGCCGCAGACGATGACCACCTCGTGGTCACGGATCGCCTGGGCGATCTCGGCGCGCTGGCGGGTGACCGGCAGCTCGGGCGGAAACTCCGGTCGCGGCAGGCCGGCGCGACGCCGTTCGATCTCGGCCGGAGGCCGGCGGCGGACTGCAGCAGTCATGCCGGAAGACCGGTCCTCATCGATCCGATTCAGGGTGCCCAAATCTACCTTCGCTCATCGCTCACCTCACGCCAGAGGTCGGCGGCGATGCGCGCCTGCTGCGCGATCCACTCCCCGCGAGCCTCGGGTGACATGGTCAGCAGCTCGCGCCGCTCGAGGACCACCTCGCTCTCGGGAACGTTGACGGCCGCGCATCCGGCGTCGACGGCGTCCACGCCGGGCGCCTGCCCAACGATCCGCAGCAGGTTCTTGTGCACCGCGGTCGCATAGGCAACGTCCTCCGCGTCGCACGGCCGGGCGACTCGGCTGTAGCCCGCGCGCGTTACGCCCGGAGCGCTGAGCGCCTTGCACATCGCAACCGCCAGCGCACGGCAGTCGAACGCGCGGCAGGAGCGTGGACGCTGATCGTAGACCTCGCAGCGCCCGTCGACCAGATGCGTGCAGGCGCCGTCCGGTTGGCGCAGCAGGTGCTTGCCATCATGACGCAGCACCGGATTGGCGAGCTCCGCGGGAGTGAGCTCGACGCGCTGCGGTTCCCGACAGCACATGGTGCAGGCGCCGCAGTCCACCACCGCGGACGCACCGCTCGCGCGATCGCGCGCTATCCGCCGCGCCACTGCTGCAAACTTGAGCGGCTTGGGCGTGCTCATCGTCGCCTAGAGTCCGGCGCTGGACTCAAGCATCCGCTCGACGTAGCGCGCGATGAGGTCGACCTCCAGGTTGACGCGCGCACCTGGCGCGAGATGCTGCAGTGTCGTTGCCTCGAGTGTGTGGGGAATCAGGTTGATCTCGAACCGGTCGTCTTCGACCCGGTTCACCGTGAGGCTTACCCCTTGCACCGTGATCGAACCCTTGCGGGCGATGTACTTCGCGAGCTCGCGTGGCGCGCGCACGATGAGCCGCCGGTTCTCGCCTACCGCATCGAAAGCAATCACCTCTCCCACGCCATCCACGTGACCGGCGACGAGATGCCCGCCCAGGCGATCGGCCAGGCGCAGCGACTTTTCCAGATTCACCGGGCCCCGCGCACCGAGCCCGGTCGTGCAATCGATCGTTTCCTGGGACACATCCACCTCGAATCCGCCTGCGTCGCGTTTGACCACCGTCAGGCAAACCCCGTTGACCGCGACGGAATCGCCCACGCCGACGTCCTGCAGGTCGAGCGCCCCGGAATCAATCGTCAGCCGCAGACCCTTTTCGCGCGGTTCGGCCCGGACGATTTCGCCGATTGAAGTGACGATTCCCGTGAACATTCTGTTGAGAAATTGAGCGCCAAATCGGGCGCCAAATTGGGCTCCAAATCGCGTTGCAATGCGGCGAAGCGTACACCGCCCATCGCCACGTTGGCAAAGCCCGGTAATACGTCACATGGCGTGCCGTGACGCCTGCGTCCAGGCACGAAATGAGCCTCTTGCAAACCAGGTACTCGCCGCGCCGCGCCGAACGATTCGGCGCTCCACGCGGTCAAATTTCACTGATGCAGGAGCGTGAAGCATGGAGCAACGCGTCGCACCGATCGGTCGCCTTCGCGAGGTTACGGTCATCGCCGCCGCGGCGGGAATCGGCGCGCCCGATCCGCGCTGCGCCGAGGGCCCCGAACATCTTCTCGCGAGCGGCCTCGTCGAACGAATCGCGCAACGCGGTCACGTCGCCGTGCACGGTGCAACGGTGCGCGCCCGGTCAACGCGCGGACGCACTCGACTCGCCGTGCATCGCACCTTCTGCGCGGAGCTCGCACACGAGACGAACGCGGCCGTCAAGCGTGGCGCCATACCGCTCGTGCTCGGCGGCGATCATTGCTGCGCCGTGGGGACCTGGCAAGGCGTGGCGGAAGCCCTTGGCGGGTCGCTCGGCCTGATCTGGATCGACGCGCATCTCGACAGTCACACGCTGGGCACGAGTCCGAGCGGAATGCTGCATGGCATGCCTCTGGCGGAGCTGCTCGGCGTCGTCGAAGGCTCCCACCGCCCGCCCGCATTGGCCACCGTGGCACCACGGAACGTCTGCGTGCTCGGGGCGCGCAGCTACGAGGCCGAGGAGGTAGCGCTCCTCGCCGAGCTCGGCGTGCGCGTGATCGACATGGACGAGATCGAGGCACATGGACTGGATCGCGCATTCGGCGAAGCGCTCGAGATCGCCACCGGCGGAACCGGCGGATTCGGCATTACGCTGGATCTCGACGCACTCGATCCCGCGGACGCGCCCGGCGTGAATCTTCCCGTTGGCGGGGGCGGCATCGGTCTCGCCGCCTTGCGCAAGGTGCTCGCCGAGCGCGGCCTCGACCCGCGGCTCGCAGCACTGGAAATCGTCGAGTTCAATCCGCATCGTGATCGCGATGCGCGCACCGAGCGCGCGGTCACCAGCATCGTGGACGTCATTTTCGGCGCGGCTGCACCATCGCCGGTCGAGCGCGAGCGGTTCTTCAGTGCCCACAACTACGATCCGCTTCCCGCGGTCCTGGTGCGCGGGTCAGGCTCGCATGTCTGGGACGACGTCGGTCGCCGCTACATCGACATGATGTCCGCCTACTCTGCCGTGAGCCATGGGCACTGCCATCCGCGACTCGTGGCGGCGCTGACCCGCCAGGCCAGCACGCTCGCGGTCACGTCGCGCGCCTACTTCAGCGATCGGCTGCCCGCCTTCATCGAGCGGTTGTGCGGACTCACAGATATGGACATGGCCCTGCCGGCCAATACCGGCCTCGAGGCCGTGGAGGCGGCGCTCAAGGTCGCACGCAAGTGGGCTTACGAGGTGAAGGGCGTTCCCGACGACTGTGCCGAGATCATCTCCTGCGAAGGAAACTTTCACGGCCGGTCCATCGCGATCATCTCGATGTCGTCGGAAGCGCAGTATCGGCAAGGCTTCGGACCCCTTCCGACCGGGTTCCGGCAGGTCCCCTACGGCGATGCCCGGGCGCTCGCCGCGGCGATCACGCCGAACACCGCAGCGTTTCTCGTCGAGCCCATCCAGGGCGAGCGCGGCATCGTGCTGCCGCCCCCGGGCTATCTCGCGCAATGCGCGCGCATCTGCCGCGATAACAACGTGCTGTTCATCGCCGACGAAGTGCAGACCGGCCTCGGGCGCACCGGAAGATTTCTCGCGTGCGAGCACGAGGACGTGCACCCCGACGGCCTCGTCCTCGGCAAGGCGCTCGGCGGCGGCCTGCTCCCGGTTTCGGCCTTCCTCGCCCGCGCCGACGTGCTCGGCGTGTTGCGGCCCGGCGACCACGGCAGCACCTTCGGCGGCAACCCACTTGCCGCAGCGGTCGCGCTGGAAGCGCTGGAGATCATCGTCGACGAGCAGCTTTGCGAGCGCTCTGCGAGGCTAGGCGCCGAGCTCCTGCGAGAGCTGCGACGCATCGGCAGCCCCCTCATCCGGGACGTGCGCGGTCGCGGCCTCTTCATCGGTGTGGAACTCGATCCCGCCGCCGTCACCGCGCACGAAGCGGCGCTCGTATTCCTCGCTCATGGAATCCTCACCAAGGATACGCACGAGACGGTGATCCGGTTCGCACCTCCGCTCAACATCGACCGGGATACGCTCGACGAGGCGCTCGTGCGCATTCGGGCGGCGTTCGCAGAGCTCGACGCGAAGCACCTCTCTGCTCCGCGCAAGCGGCCCCGCGCCCCGGCCTGAATTGCGGTCTACGGCGCCAGCCGGGCAACGATCCGCACGTCCGCACCGACCTGCCGGACATCACGGATCGAGAGCTGCACACGCGCGGCGAGGTCCGTCAGCTCGGGCAGGTTGAACATGCCGCGGCCCGACTCGCCGATGAGACTCGGCGCCAGGTAGATCACGAGCTCGTCGACCACCCCCGCTGCGACGAGCGATCCGTTCAGTTTGAATCCCGCTTCGACGTGGACTTCATTCACTCCGCGTCGCCCGAGCTCCGACACGAGCTCACCGAGCTCGACCTTGCCCGCGGCGTTCGGAATCGAAAGCACCTCGGCACCGCGCGCGGCAAGAGCCGCCGCACGCGTGCCTTCCTCCACCGCCGCCGCAACCAGCACGTTGCCCCCTTCCAGGATGCGGGCGGATAGCGGGACCTCGAGCCGGCTGTCCACCAGCACGCGCAAGGGCTGCCGGGTCGTCGCCACGTCGCGGACGGTGAGCTGTGGGTCGTCGTCCTTGACCGTACCGATCCCGGTCAGCACGGCGCAGGCGCGAGCCCGAAAGGCATGGCCGTCGCGGCGCGCCTCGGTACTCGTGATCCACTGGCTGCGTCCATTGGCGAGCGCGGTCTTGCCATCGAGCGTGGCCGCAATCTTCATGCGCACCCACGGGCGACCACGCGTCATGCGGGACACGAATCCGATATTGAGCTCGCGGGCCGCGTCGCTCATCAACCCGACGTCGACCTCGATTCCCGCCGCACGCAGGCGTGCGATTCCCTGTCCGGCGACAAGAGGATTGGGGTCCTCGCAGGCTGCAACGACCCGCGCGGCCTTCGCCGCGATGAGCGCGTCGGTGCAGGGCGGCGTGCGACCGTGATGGCTGCACGGCTCGAGGGTGACGTAGACCGTGCTCTCGGCGGCACGGGCCCCCGCTTCGCGCAGCGCGATCACTTCCGCATGCGGCTCACCGGCGCGCTGATGCCAACCGGTCCCGATCACCGCTCCGTCACGCACGATGACGCACCCGACCCGGGGATTCGGCGTGGTCGTGAACAGCCCGCGCTCGGCAAGCGCGAGCGCCTGCGCCATATGCGCTTGATCGACAGGAGAGAACACCAAGTCTCGCCCCGAAAATATTGCCGCGGCAACCCGGCTGATTTCCGGAAAGTTGCCAGTCTAGGACCGCACGGCCGGCCGGCGGACGCGGCGCGCCGGGCGCTTGACCTCGCGGATCTTCTCGCGAAAGTCGTCGACGCGCTGGAAATCCTCGTAGACCGACGCGAAGCGGATGTAGGCGACGTCGTCCATCTTCTTCAGCTCGCGCATCACCATCTCGCCGATGATCCGCGAGCCCACTTCCCGCTCGCCGAGCGCCATGAGGCGCTGCTCGATCCGGTCGATCGCATCGTCCACGTACTGCGTCGGGACGGGCCGCTTGTGCAGAGCGCGCATGAATCCGGTGCGGATCTTTTCCCGATCGTAGGGTACACGGTGCCCGGTGGCCTTGACGACGACGGGCATGGATAGCTCCACGCGTTCGTACGTGGTGAAGCGCTTTGCACACTTGCGGCATGCGCGGCGGCGGCGAACGCTGTCGCCGTCCTCCGACAGCCGCGAGTCGATGACCGCGGTGTCGTCGGCCTTGCAGAAGGGACACTTCATCGGGCCGCGTACACCGGAAACTTCTTGCAGAGCGCGCCGATCTCCTCGGCGACCCGCGCGACGACGCTCTCGTCTCCCGGCGCATCGAGCACCATCGCAATCGCGCTGGCGACTGCCTCGGCCTCGATCTCGTCGAATCCGCGCGTAGTCATGGCCGGTGTGCCGATGCGGATCCCGCTGGTGACGGAGGGCTTTTCGGGGTCGTTGGGCACCGCGTTCTTGTTCACCGTGACGTGCGCGCGGCCGAGCAGATCCTCGGCGCCCTTCCCGGTGAGGCCCTTGCCGCGCAGATCGACCAGAAACATGTGGCTCTCGGTCCGCCCGGAAACGATCCGGTAGCCCTGCTCGGCGAGCACCTTGGCCATCACGCGTGCGTTCGCAATCACCACTTCCTGGTAGCGCTTGAAATCCTTGCTCATGGCTTCCCTGAAAGCGACCGCCTTCGCCGCGATGATGTGCATCAGCGGGCCGCCCTGGATGCCCGGGAATACGGCGGAATTTATCGCTTTCGCGTGCTCGGATGGCGCGAGAATCAACCCGCCGCGCGGGCCGCGCAGCGTCTTGTGCGTCGTGCTGGTGATGAAGTCCGCGATCCCGACCGGACTCGGATAGAAACCGGCGGCGATCAGACCCGCGTAATGGGCCATGTCGGCCATCAGGTAGGCGCCGACCGAGTCGGCGATACGGCGGAAGGCCTTCCAATCGATCGCGAGCGAATAGGCGGATGCCCCGGCAATGATGAGCTTCGGCTTGTGCCCCTTCGCGAGATGCTCGACCTGGTCGTAGTCGATTTCCTCGTTCGCGCCGAGACCGTAACCGAAAGCCTGGTAGATCTTGCCCGACATGTTCACCGAGGCGCCGTGGGTGAGATGTCCGCCGTGGGGAAGCGACATGCCGAGTATCACGTCGCCCGGCTTGAGCACGGCGGCGAAGACTGCCTGATTCGCCTGCGCGCCGGAATGCGGCTGGACGTTCGCGTAATCCGCGTGGAAGAGCTTCATCGCGCGCTCGATCGCGAGCTCCTCGGCCACGTCGACGAATTCGCACCCGCCGTAGTAGCGCTTGCCCGGATAGCCCTCCGCGTATTTGTTCGTCATCAGCGAGCCCTGCGCGGCAAGCACGGCCGGACTGGCGTAATTCTCCG
>JAJDOG010000045.1 GCA_022340285.1 Betaproteobacteria bacterium | reverse complement strand
CGGCGCTGAGCTCTTCGAGATTCGGGAACCGCGGCGGGTTCGGCGGCGGGACGAACTGGTTTCGATTGATCCCACCGAGGGTGACGACCCACTCGCCAGGCTCCACCTCAGCGGCTTTCGCTGCGAGCAGTTCGAGGGCCTTGCTTATCGAGCGCGCCTTGTCGAGGCGCACGTCGTTGCCAGGCCGCAGTCCCAAGAGGATGATGTGATTGTGGTTGTCGATGAGGCCCGGTACGACCGTTCGGCCGCGAAGGTTGATCTCCTTGGTGCATCCGTTCGACCCACCCATGCCGTGACCGCCGACCCCCGCGAACTTGCCGTCCTCGATCAGCACCGAGGAGACCACGCGATCGCGCTTGTCCATGGTGTGGATCTTGCCGTTCACGAGCCTGATCGAGCTGTTGCCGTCACAATCGCTGTCGCCGTGCCCACCGTCCGCGAAACCCGGCGATGCAAAGAGCAAGGCGACCGCGAACAACGCACCGGACACCGCGCCGGCGCTGAAACGCCGAAAGTTTTGCTGTCTCATGCCCATCCTCCTGATTGTCGTTGGACTCGTTCTTCTTCTTGCCTATCGATGTCAGCAAGACCAAGCAATCGGTGAGCGCGTCGATAACCGTGAAGCAGTCCCCGTCGCGCGCCACCGAGTCTGCGAGCTAGCTCACCTCGATAGGATTAGGCCACTATCGATGGACCGAAACGGCGATGTCAATACCCCTGAGGTTCTAGATCGAGCTTGGGGCGAGTGCCCACCATTGCCCACTCTCTTATGCGATGCCCCCGCCCACTCGCACTCGCCTCTCCTTGGCATTGCTGAAGTGGCATGATGTCGATCTGCTTGACACATGCGAGCCGCAACGGCTCTTCACGCACACGTGAAGCGCTGGAAGCACTCGCGCACTTGACCGCCTCAAGCGGCGGATGCTGCCGAAAAGCGCGCGAGCAGCGCGCAGGAAATCAGATGTCGACGTTCTTGATGAAGTCGCTGACGAATGGTGTGACCCGCTCGGCAAGCGCGTCCCTGGCGCTGTTCAGGCGCGCCAGGCTCACCGCAAGCTTGGCTTCCGCCTTCTTCACCTCTGCGCGCTCTTCCGAGGACTTGAAGAAAAGGACTTGGGTGATCGTTCGCTGCGCCTGGATACCGAAGCACACCAGCGCGATCTGCGGTTGCCCGCTCTCGTCGGCGTCGACGTAGCCCACCTGGAATTTCGCGCCGTGCGCGTGCTGGCTCGCCTTGTCGAACAATGTGATCCAGGGCCGGCTCTGGTCCATCTGCTGCAGGCCTTGGAGGATGGAGATCACGATTGAAGCGGCGGCGACTTGCGGCCCGAGCATGGCGGTGATCACGGGAATGAGCGCCTCGTGCATGTCGACGTGCTGGTTGTCCACCTGCTGCTGACGAAACTCGAAGTTCTGGATCTGCCAGCCGATGTTCTGCAGCACTTCCACGTACTTGTCATACCACTTGAAGACGTCTCCCGACTCCCCCGCCGCCTTGTTTGCCGCGAGCTGCGCGAGAAGTATTCCGTCGGAGATGACAGTCCGCAGATCCGGCGAAACGGCCTCCGTGAACTCGGCAAGCTGTCCGCCCACGGCGACCGCCTGTTTCTGATTCGAGAAAACGAGCGCACGCGCGCTCTCGAACGCCGGCGCTTGCACCGGAGCTTCAGGCAGCGCTATGCCCAGGACGTAGTCACGTGCCGATGCCGCCAATGGCTTTGCCATGTTCGAACCACCATACAGGTCGGGAAGGAAGAAACTCAGGGTACAGGAAGCATGGAACAAACTGCTCCCCTTGCGTTAGTCCCTTTGGCCTATCGCTTAGCCTTCCGGAACGCGCCGCGGGACTCGTAACGGTAGCACCGCAAAAGGTGTCGCGCTTAAAGACACGACCTTTCATCGTCCCGTTTCGCCCGCTGCCCGAAACAGCGCTGCGTTCAACTGGTCGGCCCGCCGACCGTGTGAGAAATCGACAGCCGCGATCCGCCGCCGCGGATGCACCGGTGTATGGCCAGTTTGAGCGGGTCTCGCAGCGCCACTCTCGACCAACGTGGCTTGCAGTGCGCCCGGGTCCGTCGTGGCGTCGACGATGAGGACTGCGTGATGAAGCGGGAACTGGTCAATGAGAAGACGAAGTTCGAATGCGCACCCCTCATTCCCGTAAGTGAAGCCGCGCAGGTCCATCAGGACCACCTCGGCCTTGGGCAGCAGCCGCTCAATCGCTGTTTGCCACGCATTTGGTGCGCACAGAAATCCGTTGACGGGGAAACGCAGGTCGAGCCCGACCCGCGTGTCGATGCGTTGCAGGCGAGCTTCCAGCGTTTCGAGGGATATGAGTTGCGCCGCCATGCGCTCCCGCACGCTGAAGAATATCGAATCATGACGCATCGCCACGTCGGCGATATCGCCTGCGGCAATCAGATCCACACGCCCGATATGCCGCCAGCGGTCCTCGAGCAAGGCGAGCAACTCGTGCGCGTTGCCAGGGTTGCCGAACGTGCGAAGCAAGAGAAGCTGGTGGGCCGATCCTCCAGCCGAACGCGCCGTGATCGAGAGCGTTACGTGCAACGTCACCAGATACCCGAGAACGCACACACCGGCCACGAAGAACGGAGTGACTTCGCTCGTCGGTGCCGATTCCGCCACGCGAATTAGCGCGCTGAGCGCGAATCCGTCCAAACCCGCCACCGCCGCGACCGCAAGATGAATCTGGGCGATCAAATTCGGCAGATGTCCTCTCCGGCTCAGCCGCAGGAACGCGCCCACGGTGAAGATGATCGCTCCGAATCCTGCCGTCGTGCTTACCATGGCGAGGAATAGCGGGAGCCAGGTGTCCGAGGGCCCGAGAAGAACCAAGCTGACACCCAATGCGATCAGAACCGCATAGAAAGCCACTTCTCCACGCGGGAGTCGCCGCCCACCTACGATCCACGCCACGATCGATGTGGGGACGAGCATGGCCAACATGAGCCAGGCGTAGATTGGCGCGAGGGCCGGTGCGGAGGGCCACAGACTCGTCAACCACGCTTCGATCGCTCTGTCGAATGCATTCTGAAGACCGAACGCACCAAGCGGCCCTTGAATCACCAGCCCGGCCCCGGGATACAGGAACAATCCAGCGGCGAGAAGGGCCGCGAGCACGATCACCGCGAGCGGGCGTATGGCCCGGCTCACCAGTACCAGGACGAATACGGAAAAGTAGATCTGTACTGCGATGAGGTTTCCGAAACCGGGCCAGCCGAGCGCCGCCGTGAAGCCAAGGCCGAGTACGAAAACCGTAACGACGATGCGCAGACGGCCAGCTGGGAGCACGGCCATCAGAAAGATCGTCGTGGGTGCGAACAACAGGGAAGCGGCGTTGCCGAACTCGGCCAAGGCCCTGCCCAGATCTGCGCCGCCCTCGCTCCAAACAACGGTGAAAGCGATCGCGCGAAGAATGGCAAAAGCGCCAACTGCCGCGGCGATCCCGGCGACCATCCGGTGGTGGCCGGCGCGGGCGCGCGACGCGAGGTCACTCGCGGCGGTCCCAGACGGGTGTGCCAGCCCCGTGTCATCCATCAAGTCGATGTCGATCGGCTGCTGGCTGGTCGCGGTGGCTGCATCGCGCGGAGGGCGACTTTCCTGAATGACCGGGGCCGTGTCGGGACGAATGAGCCGCCAGATCTGTCGCGGGTAGTGGGATCGGAAGATCAGCCATACGCCGCCGAGAAACGCCACCGGCGCCAGGGACAGCAGGAGCAGGTAGAGGTCTGGCATTCGGTTCGGCGAGCGCAGACTATTGCCGAACCAAAGTGATGCGCTCTTCGCCGCCCTTCACGGTCTCGCGGACCGTTCCCGCCAGCATCCTGCCTTCGGCTGCGAGGTTGAGTTCGTAGTGGAAATGGTGCCGACCGGGCGGCTCGAAAACGGGGTCGAGATCGACAACGAATGCATCGCCATCCTGCATGCGCCCCGTGCCACGCCGCCAGACTTGTTTCGATTCGTGGTGCGTCTCCTCGACGCGGTAGCTCGCACCGTCCTTCCACACCGTCCAGAAGCTCCCGGTCGGAAGGTTCCAGACCCCTTCGAGACTCGCTGCGGACGACGGCCCCAGCACGTACCACGCGCCGCCGATCGCCGCTGCGACCAGCGCTGCGGCGAGCAAGTACCGGATTCCGCGCGAGACACGTTCGCCTCGTCGGCGTCTCGGTTCGACGGGTGCGATGCGCGCGATCGCGTCTACCAGCCGTCCAGTGTCGTACTGCCAGCGGGCTTCGGTCAATTCGACCGCCTGCACGCGGGCGAGCGGCTTGAGGTCTTCTGGCAGTTCCCCCTCTGTGGGCATCTGCGCGCCCTCGACGAGCACTGGCAGCACGGGAAGGCCATGCCGGAGAGCCGTCGCGATCTCGAGTCGCACGAAATCATCGGGATCATCGAGCCGGCGGGTGCCATCGTGCGTGGTCTCGGTGGTCCAGGTGTTGCCGATCAGCACCAGCATCAGCCGTGCGCTGCCGACCGCCCGCTGGATCGCCTGGACGAAGTCGGTTCCGCCGTCGATCGACTCGACATCGCGGAACACCGTGCCGCGTCCGAAACGCGCATCCAGCAGGTCTGTGAGCCGCCCGGCGTGACCCGCCGTGTCGGCGCGGCGATAGTTCAGGAAGATGTCGCGCACCGGTATCGAATCGCCTTGCCGAGTTTGACCGCCTTCCGGTGACGGCACCGCCGCGGAACGCGCTGCGCCGCGACGGACGCCGCAGGCGTCAGAATCCTTCCAGTTGATGAACGAACGGAGCGTCGAGGATACACAGCGGATCCGGTGTTGGCCAGCGAGTGGCCGATGGCGTGACCGGACCGATGAGAGCCATGACAAGTGACCTCTGTATGCGAAGTGCGTGGAACGCCGCTCGACCAGGTCGGCGCCGCCGGAACTTGACCGGCGGCGGTCAGACGCAGTAGAAGAGCCGCTGTGATGCTTCGTGCGATCCCCACATGCCCGTAGAGCTCTGGTTTCCCGTCCCGTTCCTCGTCCATGACATCGAGCCGGAAGTGCGCGACGCGATCCGTGCCAAGGTGCACGCGTACCTCGAAACGGAGGGTGCCAAGCGTGACGTCACGCTTGCCCCTTCCGAATCCGTGACGACGTCCTATTACCGGCCCCAGGCGTCGATCCTGGCGGATGCGAAGCTCGTGGAACTCGAGGACATCATCATGCAGGCCGCGAACGGGTTCCTCGCCACCATGCAGCTGCCGCCGCGGCGCCTGGAAGTCGAGCGTGCCTGGATCAACGTGTTCACACCCGGTTCGCAAGAGGCGATGCACTCGCATGACGGCAGCCTCATTTCCTGCAGCTACTATGTCGAGGCGCCCGAGAACTGCGGCAACATTGCGTTTCCCGATCCGATCGGCGCACGTCGCAGCTATCGCGAGTTCACCCAGACTGCAGGGGACAATTTCCTCACGCTGCGCGAAATGACGTTCGAGCCGAAGCCGGGACGGATCGTCATGTTCGAGTCCTGGGTGCCGCACGCCGTGAACTGCAACAAGAGCGACAAGAACCGCATCTCCATTGCCGTGAACCTGCGCCAGGCGCGCTGACCAGGGCAACTTGCTCGCGCCCCGTCGTCGCGCTCGGGCGGCTCGCCCGGCCGCGGCGCGCGCTGCCGTGCAGCAGCGAGCGCCCCGTTTGGCGAAATCTCGTCGCACCACCCAGTCTCCAAATAAAATCAACGCGCGGAACGATTTGCTTCGCGTAACCTCTCGACTGCATGTCGCGCGCTTATGCCACGTGCATACCTCCGACCGTGCAATCCTCCCATCCAGTTAACACGAGTTTTCAATTCGCGACGCCCGAAAGCGGTAACCTCGGACCGTACGCTGCGGCGTGGACAAAGCACAAAGGAGGAACGCGCATGTTCAGCGATCTGGAAGACAGGGCGTTTCTGCTCGGGCGTCGCATGGCCGAGGCGGCCTTCTCGATGGACGACAACCCTTTCGCCAACCTCCAACCGCGTCTGGCGCGGAGGTGGCTGGACGGTTTCGTATCCGAGAACGCGCTTCACGGCAAGACTGGCTGGCTGGGCCACGACGGACATCACCCACAGTCGCACCAGCATGATCTGGGGCGTGGCGAGAAACCGGCGCGAGGTGTGAGCGCTCCGGAGAACCACCAGCTTCAGGCCTGAGCGCCGCGCGCAAAGCCGAAGGGCGGCGGGCGCGGTCAGAGCACCGGCCCCAGCATCGCAAGACTGTTGTTCCAGAGGCGTCTGGGTATCGACCACGACGCCACGGTCTCCCTGTCTACGGGGCGTGACCGCGCGATGTATTCGTGCTGTCGCGCTCGGACTGCGGCAGTCAGCTCGGCATCGCTGAACAGGATGTTGTTCTCGTAGTTGAGGTCGAAACTGCGACGGTCCATGTTCGCGGAGCCGATCAGGGTGACCTCCCCGTCGACCGTCAGCGATTTGGTGTGCAGCAGGCCGCCCACGTACTCGTACAGATTCACCCCTGCGTCGACCAGGTCGCGATAGTAGCTGCGGCTCGCTCCGCTGACGATCCACGAGTCGTTTCGCGCCGGCAGGATGATCGTCGTAATCACTCCCCGGTATGCAGACGCGCATAGCGCTGCCTGCATCGACTGTTCCGGAACGTAGTAGGGCGTCGAGACGATGAGCTCGCGACGGGCGGCGTAGATGAGCGTCTCGAACATCTCCGGCATGGCCGAGTGCCGGATGGTGGGCCCCGTACCGATCACCTGCGCGGCAAATCCGGGCCTGGGCGCTGCGATGGGTTCCGTGAGAAGCGCATCGACATCTTCTCCGCCATAGGCCATCCAGTCGCCCGCGAAGAGTTGCTGATTCTGGCGCGCGATCGGCCCTTCGAACCGGATCACGGCGTCCACCCACGGGGCGTACTTTGCCTTGATGCGGAACTCGGGGTCGGCGCAGTTCTGGCTGCCGCAATAGGTGATACGCCCGTCGATGACGACGATCTTGCGGTGGTTGCGGAGATCGACGCGGTATCTCAGCGGCCGCGGGATGGGATTGGCGATCTGCAGGGCTCTGACAACGCGGACCCCCGCGTCCTGCATCGCCTTCCAGTGCTCCGACCGGATCAGGGTGCGAGACCCCAGGTCGTCCGCGATGACTCGACACACGACACCTCGAGTAGCCGCACGCTTGAGCGCCTCGACAACCTTGAGACCGTTGCGGTCCGCAAGCCAGATGTAGAAGAGCAGGTGGACGTGGTTTCCAGCCGCATCGATGTCGGCAACCATGGCGTCGATGGTCGCGTTCGAATCGGGAAGCAGGTGGCCGGTGTTTCCCCCGATCGGATCGAACCCGCTTATCGAGCGTCCGGCGCGGAAGACGTGCACGAGGTGCGGTGACACCGAAGGCTGGATGTTCTGTTGGCTGCCAGCAGCGGGTCCTGCCATCGGGGGAATGCTCTGCAACACTTCGCGAAGGCGGACGATGCGGCGACGGCCGATACTGACCTCGCCGAACAGGAGGTAGGCAAGCACACCGAGGAAGGGTAGCGCGGCAATGACCGCGATCCACGCGATGCGCGCGGCCGGCTCGCGATGCGGCCGGAGTATTACCCGAAGGATTACCGGGACCTCGATGACGACGTGCGCCGTCACCAGCAGGGATAGGGTGCTCATCAGGAATGTGCGAGCACGCGTGCGCCCGCGAACACCATTTCCACGGCGATCGCCGCGAGAATGATCCCCATGACCCGCGTGACGATGTTCATGCCGGACTGCCCCAGGAGCTTCGAAGCCGGTACCGCCAGCCGCATGCCCACGAACAGCAGCACCGCCATGACCACCACGACCCCGATCAATTCGCCGTACGCCACGCCGTCGTGCGCATTGTGGGCGAACACGATCACCGTGGCGATCGCGCCCGGCCCGGCCAGAAGCGGCATGGCGAGCGGGTAGATTCCCGGATTCGGCTGCGCCGCGGATTCCGATCCAGGGTCATGGTGCATGCCGCTCGGCTTTGCGTGAAGGAGCGAGTAGGCGATCGAGAGGATGATGAGGCCGCCCGCGGTGCGCAGCCCGGCCACGGAGATGCCGAACGCCGCGAGGAACTGTGTGCCGAACAGCACGCAGGCGACGAGGATCGCCGCAACCGAAATGGCGGCGACCAGCGCTATGCCGGAGCGCTCCCCGGGCGATTTGCCGTCCGTGACGGACAGAAAGATCGGCATGTTGCCGATCGGATTCATGATCGCAAAGAGTGCGGCGAAGAACCTGACGAGATCAGACCACTCCACGTGCGGATCCTTTCCCCATGACGCGAACTCCGTCAAGGATTGAAGATGAGGACGATGTAGGCAAGAAACAGCACGACGTGCACGGCGCCCTGCAAGACGTTCGTGCGTCCTCCCGAAAAGGTGAGCGAGCAGACTGCCAGCGTGAGGATGAGCATCAGCATCTCGACGGGCTCGAGACCCAGCTCGATGCTCTTTCCCGTGATCAATCCGATCGCGAGGATCGCAGGCACCGTCAGGCCGATCGTTGCAAGCGCCGACCCGAGGAGGATGTTCACCGATCGCTGCAGGCGGTTACGGAGCGCGGCCTGCAACGAGCTCAGCCCTTCCGGGCACAACACCAGCAACGCTATGACGAGGCCTCCCAGCGCCGCCGGCGCGCCCAGCGTTTCCGTGAGGAAATCGACGAATGCCGCAAGCTTCTTCGACAGGAGCACCACGGGCAGGATGGTCAGGAACAGGAAGACAGCGTGGTAGCCGACGGACCGGATCTCGTGGTGGGTCGGTTCATGGCTCCCCTCCTCGAGCGCGAGCGGATCGCGGTGCGGGGTCGGCGCCTGAGCGCGCTCGCCGGGCTGCATGAAATGCCTGCGGTGCCGAGCCGTCTGGATGACCAGGAACACGGCGTAGAGGACGATCGTGCTCGTGCCGAAGAAAGCGCCTTGAACGAAAGTAAACGTGGGTCCGGCGGTCGACTGCGTGAAGTTCGGCAAGACGAGGGTCATGGCCGAGAGCGGGACGATCACCGCGAGAAACGCCTTGGCCCCCTGGAGGTTGTAATGCTGCTCGCGATGCCGGATCGCGCCGAGCAGCAACGCGATGCCGACCATTCCGTTGAGAATGATCATCAGCACCGCGAACATCGTATCGCGAGCCAGCGCCGGCTCGTTCTCGCCAAGGAGCATGATCGAGGCAATGAGCGAGACCTCGATGCTGATCACCGAGAGCGTCAGGATCAGGGTGCCAT
Organism: Betaproteobacteria bacterium; assembly: GCA_022340285.1. Taxonomy (GTDB): domain Bacteria; phylum Pseudomonadota; class Gammaproteobacteria; order Burkholderiales; family SG8-39; genus JAABRB01. The sequence continues at coordinate 5,038 of JAJDOG010000045.1, read as the reverse complement.
AAGGCTCCCCGAGTAGCTCCGCCAGACAATCCGCGTGGCGCACCACCCCGAATGCGCACCACAGCATCGCTCCGAATACCCACACGAATACCGCCGCGGTCCTCGCATTCGCTCCGAGCCCGCCGACCAGTGCCTCCCCGAGCGCGTAGAACGCCACGGTCGTTACAGCACCAAAGAGAAACGCGCTTTCCGAGCGTACGGTCCGAATGGCCGACTGGGCAATGCTCATGGTTCTTCTTTCGGCTTCGATGCTCGCCTCAGAGGTGCGGCATCGTATTCGACGCCTTCGCATCACCCCGCGTGCATGCACATCTCCGCGCAGCCCGCGCTTGGGGCACAGCGCGCACCGCACGCCGACCCCCGCGATTCTAGGCGTAGGGTCGGGGGGCCGCAATCGTCACGCAATTTCCGATTTCCTCGAGCCAGGAACGAGATCATCTTCTGCATAGCGGAATCAAGATGATTGTCATGCCCCGTAGTAGTAATATCGCTCCGACCTACCCAGCAAGGAATGGCTAGCCATGATCCCTCCTCTCAAAGTGTTCACGCGCGAAGAGATGCTGAAGCGGGTCGCGCGTTTCGCGGATCTCAAGGGCTTCAGCGACGGACTCCAGGACTCCGGCGTGCCCGAATGCGAGAAGACGGTGTACAACGTCATCGGCTTTCAGACTCCCGAGCAGGCGGGGGTCGGCGGCGTGAACTCTCCCGTTGGCCAGACCGCTTCCGAGAACGCGGCGATAAAGATCTCCGAAGGGTTCAATCTCGGATTCGTCAGGACCCGTCCCGGCAAGGGCGTGCTCATGCATAACCACGACACCAATGAGACGTTCGTCGTCATGACCGGACGATGGCGCGTCGAATGGAACGAGGGAAAGGACCTGGAATCCCTGGAGGTCGGCCCGCTGGACACCATCTCGTTTCCACCCGGCTGTGCGAGGCGTTTCGAGAACATCACGCACGATGAACCCCATGCCGAGCACATGCTCCTCTTCGTCGTGGGCGGCGACTCGCCGCAGAACGAATTCACGCCGAGCTCGATGAAGCGGGTCGAGGAATTCGAGCGCACGGGTCGATAGCAACGCCTCGCAACCCGGCTGCGCCGCCGCGCCTCGCTGCGGAGGGCGCAGGCGCTCGATGCCCTGCACCCCGCAGCCGGACGTAGCGGCCCTCCCGTCTGCCACGCGGGCGCCGCCGCAGCTGCCTATCATCCGACCATTCCCGCCACGCCAGGACGTCAAGCATGCAATCCGACGAAACATCCCACGGCCGCCATTTCCCGCTTCATGTGCATGTCGGGACGCTCGCCATCGCCCTGATCGTGCTCACCGGCGGCATCATCGGCTGGTACAACTACACGCAGAGCTCCCGGATCATCCTCGCCGAGGCGGACCGCGTATTCGATGACCTGAGCCGCGAGGTTTCGACGGATCTCGCCAACGGGTCGCGGCTCAACCATACGACGATCGAGCTGCTTGCGCGATCCGGTCTTTCCGAGGCCCCGAGTACGGAGGCTCGCCTGGCACTGGTGCCACTGCTCCAGGCCGCGCTCGCGCACAACGATCGGCTCTACTCCGTCTACGCGGGATACGGCGACGGCGCGTTCTTTCAACTCGTGCCCCTTCGCAGCGAAGCGCGCAGGGAAACCTTCAAGGCACCGGCCAACGCGGCATATCTCGTGTGGTCGGTGGACGGGGCCGATTCGGGCGCACGATCGACCTACCGTTTCCTCGACGCAGACCTGCAGCTGATCGCTGAGCGGCCCTACGACGGCCCACCCTACGATCCTCGCAAGCGACCCTGGTTCGGTTCCGCGCGAGGCAGCGACCGTCTGATCGTCACGGCTCCCTACATATTCTTCGCCAATCAGGAGGTGGGTGCGACAGTCGCGCAGCGCAGCCCCGGCGGTGACGGCGTAGTGGCCGGGGACGTAACGCTCGCGCAGCTCTCGGACATCCTGGCGCGACAGCGAATCACGCCGTCGACCGAACTCGCGCTTCTTTCCGACAGCGGCGAAGTACTGGCGTACCACGAGCCCGGCAAGGTCGTGCATCGGGCAGCTGCCGACGAGCCCCCGCGACTTGCCACGCTGGATTCGCTCGATCCTCCGGTTCTCAAGCGGGTCTTCGGGCGCCCGAGCCAGGCGGACGGTCTGCAAGACTTCAAGTGGAACGGACAGGACTGGACGGGCAGCCGTCGCACGCTGCCCCTCACCGACGAAGCCAGGGTGCATCTCGTCATGGCGGCGCCCAAGGTCGAGCTAGTCGCCGAGGCAAACCGCATCCGCTGGCAATCCCTCCTCGTCACTGTGCTGCTCGTCATCGCTGCAACGCCGCTCGCGTGGCTCCTTTCGCGTGTCGTCTCGACTCCCCTGCGCCGCCTGGCGGCCGAGGCGCAGTCCATCCGCGAGTTCGACTTCCGTCACCCCATCGCGACTCGCTCCCTGATCCTGGAAATCGACCGGCTGGCCGGTGCGATGGATGCGATGAAGCAGACAGTTAGGAACTTCCTCGGCATCTCGACGGACCTGTCCGCCGAGTACCGGTTCAATGCCCTCCTCCAGCGCGTTTGCCGTGAGGCGATGAGCACAATGGACGCGGACGCCGGCATGGTCTATCTCGTCAGCGACGACGAAACGGCGCTCACCGCCGCGGAGGTGTCCCTGCGTCAGGATGCGGAGCTCGGGGAGGCGGAAGCGCACGCTTCCGTAGGACTGGATCCCGCAGAGACGGTCGAAGGGGTCGCCCGCGCCGCCCGCCAGGGCACCCTCGAGACGTTCACGGTCACGCGAGAGAATTCCGGTCTGCTGGGCGAGCGTGTGGACGCCATCTTCCGTGCGCTCGATTGCGCCGCCCTCGATGCCACCGCCGTGCCGCTGAAGAACGTTCAGGGAGGAGTTGTCGGAGTGCTTTGCCTGCTGCACCGGGCCGCGCGTCCCGATCGTGCAGCCGTCGCCAGCACCGAGCGCGTCGCGTTCGTGCAGGCGCTCGCGGGTGTTGCAGCGGTCGCTATCGACAATCAGCGGCTGCTGAAAGCCCAGAAAGACCTCCTCGACGCCTTCATCAAGCTCGTGGCCGGGGCGATCGATGCCAAATCGGCCTACACGGGCGGACACTGCCAGCGCGTTCCCGAGCTGACCCGCATGCTTGCTCAGGCAGCCTGCCATTCGGACGCGCCGCCCTTCAAGGGCTTCGCGCTGGACGAGCAGGACTGGGAGACGCTCGATATCGCCTGCTGGCTGCACGATTGCGGCAAGGTCACCACACCGGAGTATGTCGTCGACAAGGCGACGAAGCTGGAGACGATCTACGACCGGATCCACGAGGTCCGGATGCGCTTCGAGGTGCTCAAGCGCGATGCCGATCTGGCCTGCTGGCAGGCTATTGCGAGCGGTGCGGACCGTGCGCAGGCGGAATCGGAGCGCGACGCCGCCTGGCACGCGCTCGACGACGACTTCGCGTTCGTGGCCGAGTGCAACGAGGGGGGAGAATTCATGGCGCCCGAGCGCGTCGAGCGGCTCAAGCGGATCGCGAGCCGTACCTGGCGGCGAACCCTGGACGACCGGATCGGCATCTCGTGGGAGGAGAAGGCACGCAAGGAGCGCACCCCTGCCCGGCCTCTTCCGGTGATCGAGCCGCTGCTCGCCGACCGTCCCGACGATCTGGTGCCCCGCGCCGAGAGCGAGCGGATGCCGCCGGACAATCCATGGGGATTCAAGCTCGACGTTCCCGAGCACAAGTACAATCGCGGCGAGCTGCACAATCTCTCCATCGCGCGCGGCACGCTCACCGCGGAGGAGCGCTACGCGATCAACGACCACATCGTGCAGACGATCATCATGCTCTCCAAGCTTCCATTCCCCAAGCCCTTGCGCAAGGTGCCGGAGTACGCCGGAGGGCATCACGAAAAGCTGGACGGTACCGGCTACCCCCGGCGGCTCACGGCCGGCGAGATGAGCCTCCCTGCGCGGATGATGGCGATCGCCGACATCTTCGAGGCGCTCACTGCGAGCGACCGTCCGTACAAGAAGCCCAAGAAGCTCTCCGAAGCGGTCAAGATCATGGGCTTCATGCGCAAGGACCGGCACATCGACCCCGAGTTGTTCGCGCTCTTCCTGACGTCCGGCGTCTATCGGGCGTATGCGGAGCGCTTTCTTCCGCCGGACCAGATCGACGAGGTGGACGTCGCGGCCTACGTGTCTGCGCCATGAACCGGGCCAAAGGATGACCCACGGCGTCTGGTTCGCCATCGGCGCGCTGATCTTCTACGGCCTAGGTGACCTGGTGTACAAGCGCGCTGCCATGACCGGCGTGCCACCCCACCAGTTCATGATGGTGCAGACGTGGTTCTTTCTGTCGCTCGTTACCCTGTACGGCCTCCTCACCGGAACACTCAGTCTCGGCCCTCCCGCACTGTGGGGCGCCGCCGCAGCGGTGTTCGCGTTCACGGGGTTCTACAATTTCGCGCAGAGCCTGCGGGGTGGTTCGGTGAGCATCAATGCACCGATCTTTCGGCTGAGCTTTACGGTGACCGCAGCGCTCGCCATCCTCCTCCTCAGCGAGCCACTCACCGGCTACAAGATCGCCGGGATCGGAACGGCCCTCGTCGCCGTATGGTTGCTGCTCGGCAGTTCGGACGGCGGCACAGCGAGAAAGACAGCTGCATCGTCACTCCTGCGGGTCATCGGTGCGACCGTCTGCGTTGGCATCGCCAACCTGCTCTACAAGTACGGTCTGCTCGCCGGGGCGACCCCGGCGAGCCTGCTGGTCGTCCAGGCAATCGGCGCCGTCACGATGTCGACCTCGCTCGCTAGCTACAAGGATCGCGGTATCCGCCCGGTGCGGCGCGTCTGGCGATTCTCGATCGCGGCGGCCCTGTTGCTGTCGTCCGCGTTCGTCCTGCTACTGGAAGGGCTCGCGCGCGGGGAGGCCAGCGTCCTGGTGCCGATCGCGCAGATGGGGTTCGTCGTGACGGCCGCGGTGGGCTTCATCTTCCTGCGCGAACCGTTTACGCTGCGCAAAGGACTCGGCCTGGTCGCCGC
>JAJDOG010000026.1 GCA_022340285.1 Betaproteobacteria bacterium | reverse complement strand
CGGCCAGCACGTACGGCCGGGACGACTTCCGGCACGGCGAGGGGGCGGTCTCCGACCGGACGACGCCCTCGTCGCAGGGCTGCATGACGATGTTAGACATTGGCTCCGGATGATCGCGCCGCGCCGGGCGAGCGCATGATCCCGCACGCCCTTGCCAGGCGCAACCGCGGGACGCCGTGGTCACGACGCCCGGCCGAACCGTCCCTCTAGGCGTCCGCCTCCGACCGACTCGGGCTCAGCCGCCAGCTCGGTAGCGGTTGCTCGCCGGCCTCGCGCCACTCTTCCATTCTGCGCGCCGTCCCCAGCTGCGTCCGCCGCCGTTCCGGCCGTTGCCGCCGGGCCGCGGGCGGGGGGTCCACTCCGGGCGTGCCGTCGGCTCGAGACCCGGGATGACCGCGACACGAAGGGCATTGCCGGTGTAGCGCTCGATGCTGCGCATGAGGTGCTTCTCGCGGTGCGCGAGCAGTGTGACGGCGATGCCGGTGCGACCGGCGCGGCCGGTGCGACCGATGCGGTGGACATAGTCCTCGGCCTGACGCGGCGCGTCGAAGTTGATGACGTGGCTGATGCCTGGCACGTCGATGCCGCGAGCGGCCACGTCGGTGGCGACCAGCACGCGCATGCGGCCGTCACGCAGGCGCTGCAGCGTGAAGTTGCGCTCGCGCTGGCGCATGTCGCCGTGCAGCGCGCCGGCGGAGAAGCCTTGCTCGCACAGCGCGCCGGAGAGTTCCTCGGCGGACCGCTTGGTGGCCGTGAACACCAGGACCTGCCCGATGTCGGTGTCGCGCAGCAGGGCGTCGAGCAGACGCGTCTTGTGCGGCAGGTCGTCGGCAAACAGTGCACGCTCATCGATTCTCGGCACGCGCGCGGTGCTCGCGGCGATGTCGATCCGCTGCGCAGCGCGCGTCACGCGCTGCGCCAGCCGACCTACCACGCCATCGAGTGTTGCCGAGAACAACAGCGTCTGGCGTTCGGCGGGCGTGCAGGCAACGATGGCATCGATATCCTCCACGAAGCCCATGTCGAGCATGCGGTCCGCCTCGTCGAGCACCAGCACTTCCAGGCGCGCGAGATCGAGGCGGCCACGGTCAAGGTGATCCTTCAGCCGGCCGGGCGTCGCGATCACGATGTCCACGGGCCGGGAGAGTTGCTTCAGCTGGAGCCCGTACGGCATCCCGCCGACGAGGCACGCGGTGCGGAGACGCTGACCGACACCATACCCGTGCACGGCCTTCTGAACCTGCAGTGCGAGCTCGCGCGTCGGCGCAAGAACGAGAATGCGCGGGCCCGCGCGACGCGACCCTTGTGCCGTGGTCGTGGCGAGCAGGCGCTGGAGAGCGGGCAGGGCGAAGGCGGCGGTCTTGCCGCTGCCCGTCTGCGACGAGACCAGCAGGTCGCTGCCGGCGAGCATCGCGGGAATCGCGGCGCGCTGCACGGCGGTAGGCTCGCTGTAGCCGAGCGCCGCGAGGGTATCAAGCAAAGACGCGTGCAGACCGAGCGTCGAGAAGCTCATGAGATTCCTTTCGTGTGTTCGGCGCCAACCGGAAGCCGAGACGCCAAACCGAAAGGAAAGCTTTCGACGGGCCCTGCGAGAGGGTCGGGGACGAATTACCGGTTGCTGCGGTGCAGCAAGGGGGTGGACTTTACGCGAAAGCGCGGGAATATGCGAGGGGCTTGTGTCGATTCTGGTCAAGACGCGGCATTCCGGCTCGACCATTGCGCCGGCGTTCCGATCCGGTACGAGGTCGGGAAGGGCTTCCTCTTGCGGCTGTTTGCCAGCAAGGCATTGTCCTTGGTGATCAACCAGTCGGCCCTGCTCGCGCTGGCGAGCGCGAGAAACTTGACGTCGTCCGGATCCGAGCAGGCCGGTAGCAGGTCGGCAGATGGATAGCGCAACGCATCGAGAAGCGTGCTCAACCGGTCAGCCTCGGCGATCAGCCCTGCCTGCGTGGGTTCATCCAACCCGAACTGCGGATACCCAAGGACACGCACCAGCTCGGCCCGGCAACGGGGATCTGTCACGATTTCTACCGTATCGCTATGCCTCGCCATCTTGAGGGGCGCAATTCCCGGATCATCGAAGACTAGCCAGTCGAGCCAGACGTTGGTGTCGAGCGCCACCCGCATGGCGTCCACTACCCCGCCAGCTCGCGCGGCAGCGTAAGCCTCGCAGCGGCCGTTGCCGGGTCAGGCGCAGAGAGGTGTTCCACGTATCCCAAGCGTGGCGCGTCGAGCAGCGCGTCCAATGCCGAGACATTCTCCTCGACACGGTGCATCGCCGGATCGATCTGGTTGGCCACCCAGCCCGCCAGGACGAGTCTGCGCGCCCGTATTGCTTCCGCCGCGAGCAGCGCGTGGTTGATGCAGCCGAGCCGGAGTCCGACCACGAGGACCACCGGCAGTCCGAGCCGGACGGCGAGATCGGCGGTGTCGAAGCCAGCTCGGAGCGGGACGCGAAAACCGCCCACGCCCTCGACGATGACGACATCGACCTGCGCGGCGAGCTGCCGATAGCATTCCAGAATGTGATCGGGATCGATCGATACGTTCTCGTCCCCGGCGGCGATATGTGGCGCGATCGGTTGCGAGAGTGCATACGGGTTCACTACGCGGAGGTCGACCCGAACGCTGGACGCGGCGACGATCGCTTCGACGTCCTCGTTCACCGCACGGCCGGCGCGCAGCACGGTCCCGGCGGCCACGGGCTTCATGCCGACCGCGGCGAGACCGCCGCGCCTGGCGGCATGCAGCAGGGCGCAGGCGATGAGCGTCTTGCCTATCTCGGTGTCAGTGCCGGTGACGAAACAGCCTCGCGCCATCGAATCCTTCACGCTTCGATGGCCGCTTCCACTCGCTGCAGCGCCTCGACTAGGCGCGCCACATGCGCTTCGGTGTGGGCGGCGGAAAGTGAAATTCGCAGGCGCGCGGAGCCTGCCGGCACGGTTGGCGGTCGGATTGCGGGTACCCAGATGCCTTCGTCCAACAACGCATCGGCAACGCGTAGGGTTTCGGCGTTGCCGCCGATGACCAGCGGTTGCACCGCCGTCTCGGACTCCGGCAGCGACCAGCGCACGGTGCCCAGGCCCGCGCGCAGCCGTGCGATCAGTTTCCGCAGGTGGGCGCGGCGATGGTCGCCATGCTCGATCAGGTCGAGCGCCTTCATGACGCCGGCTGCAAGCAGCGGCGGGGCGGCGGTTGTGAAGATGTAAGTGCGCCCCTTCTGCAGGAGCCACTCGATCATGCTCGCCGATCCGGCGACGAACGCACCCGCGACCCCGACCGCCTTCCCGAGGGTGGCCATGTAGGCGACGCGTGGCGACGATACGTCCAGATGCGAGAGCGTGCCGCGCCCCTGTGCGCCAAGCACGCCGAAACCGTGCGCGTCGTCCACGACGAGCATCGCGTCATGCGTTTCGCACAGGGCGAGATACTCCCTCAGCGGCGCTATGTCGCCGTCCATGCTGAACACCGCATCGGTCACGACGAGCTTGCGACGCGCGACACTGTGCGCAAGATGGTGTGCGAGGGATTCCACGTCCTTGTGGGGATGGCGATGAATGTCCGCACCGGACAGCCGGCAGGCGTCGATCAGCGAGGCATGGTTGAGCGCATCCGAGAAGACCGCGTCCCCGCGCCCCGCGATCGCCGTGATCAGCGCGAAGTTGGCCATGTATCCAGTGGAAAACGAAAGCGCGCGCTCCAGTCCGGTGAATTCGGCAAGACGCGACTCGAGCGCTTCGTGCAGATCATAGTGGCCACTGATGAGGTGCGATGCGCCGGAACCGACCCCGTACCTGCGCGCCGCGGCGGCAACCGCTTCGGCGATCGCCGGTTCGGCCGCGAGGCCGAGATAGTCGTTGCTGCTGAACGCCAGGAC
>JAJDOG010000025.1 GCA_022340285.1 Betaproteobacteria bacterium | reverse complement strand
GAACCTGAACGGCGCCGCTTCCTCCATGTAAGTCGCCTCGGAGAGCTCGAGCTGGAACGCATGAACGCCGTCCGCAGGGTGGCCGTAGCGCCGCGTGATGTAGCCGCCTTTGAAGCGCCCGTTCAGCACCGCCCGATATCCGGGCGCGCGCTCAGCGAGCGCCAAAAGCGCCTCGCCCACCCCGCTTGCGCAAGAGCGGCCCTCCGCCGTGCCGAGGTTGAAGTCGGGCAATGTCCCCTCGAAAAACCGCGGCACGACCGAGAAGATCGAATGGGCATCCCACAGGAGCGCGCGACCGTGCTCCGTCTTCAATCGCGTAAGCTCCTCGGCGAGTTTCTGGTGATAGGGATTCCAGTATTGCGCCACCCGGTCGGCGATTTCCGACTCGTCCGGCGCGTGGCCCGGCGCGTAGATCGGCTGCCGGTAGAACGTGTCCACCGGACAAAGGCCGGTCGTGTCCTGGCCGGGGTAGAGGCTCGCGTTATCGGGCGGGCGGTTGAGGTCGACGACGTACCGCGAGTGCGTCGCGACGAGCACCGACGCGCCGAGTGAATCGAGGAAGTCGTACAGTCGCTCAAGATGCCAGTCCGTGTCGGGAACGGTGAGTGCGATCTCGGTCATGCGCCGCGCGAGCGCATCCGGAATGTGTGTACCGGTGTGCGGTATCGAGACGAGCAGCGGACTTCGGCCTGCCCGAAACTTGTACGCTTCCATCGCCTTACTGCGCCTCCTGCGTAGAGATCATAACCGAGCGCGAGATCTCCTCCCACCTTGCGAGCCGGTTGCGACGTCCAGGTTGTGGTGGTACGTTTTCGAAAGCCGTACCGATGCAACGGCGAAGGAGGGCCGCGATGCATGGCAGATCGATTCGCGGTGTGTTCTCGAAGGCTGTTCTGGTCGGATTCGCGCTCGTGCTTGCGCCGGCGGGGTTGGCGGCGGAGTTGCACGGCCGCCTCGACGGCATGCGCTTCGTCGGGATGTTCGGGCCAGATGGTCAGCCCGGCGATCGAAAGGACACCCTGTACTTCGGCGACGGGCAATTCTGGTCCGCGAACTGCGTTCCATGCGGCTTCTCGCCCGCGATCTATTGGGTTCGCCAGGCCGGCGACGAAATCCATTTCCGTGGCGAGATGGCAAGCCCCGAACGGGGCATGTTCACCTACACTGGCATCATTCGCGGTAAGCGCCTGACTGCGAAGATCCACTGGCGCCAGGAACGCTGGTATTGGTCGATCGATCGAGATTTCAGATTCGAAGGTACGCTGTCTGATGGTGCAGTGACCGAGTCGGCATCGCGCGCCAAGGTCCGGGCCGAGTCTGCAGGCCCCAAAGCACGGGACCAGTGTGGTGTGCTGTGAGGCCCGGGCGCGGCTTGGTGGTGCTCATCGCGATCTACGCCGGGCTCGTGGTGGGCGGCCTGCTGCTGGGGCGTTGGTTCACCGAGCTCGTGGCGTTCGACGTGCGCCCGCACACCGAGCCCCAAGCGCACATGATGATCATGACGGCGACGGCAGTGTACATTTTGGTCTCTGCGGTGCCGTTCGTTCCCGGCGCCGAGATCGGTCTGGGGCTGATGGCGCTACTCGGGTCGGGAATCGTGCCGCTCGTCTATCTCAGCACGGTGCTCGCCCTGTCGCTTGCGTACCTGATCGGACGGTTGATCCCGGTCAGCGTCACAGCCGCCGGGTTCGGTATGCTCGGTTTGTGCCGCGCGCGTGATCTCGTCCTGCAGCTTGCGCCGCTCGACAACGACGCCCGCCTGAAGCTACTGGCCGCGAGCGCTCCGCGTCGCATCGTTCCATTCCTGTTGCGGCATCGATACGTGATGCTCGCTCTGGCGTTCAATCTCCCGGGTAATACGCTCCTTGGCGGAGGCGGGGGCATCGCCTTGGCTGCCGGGATGAGCGGACTCTACAGACCGGTGGCGTATCTCGCGACCGTGGTGCTTGCCGTCGCGCCGGTACCGCTCCTCTTTCTGATCACGGGCGTTCGTCCGTAGGGGCTGGTCAGCCGCCGGAGGGCAGCAAGCCGCCGGCAAAGGCGTTGAACGCTCCGGCTGACACGAGGCGCTTTACCGCTTCGATGTCGGGAGCGAAGAAGCGGTCGGCAGCGTAGTGCGCTGCGACCGCACGCACTTTCGCGATCGCCGCCTGGAGCGACGCGGAGGTCTGCAGCGGCGCACGCAGGTCCACCCCCTGAGCTGCCGCGAGCAGCTCGATCGCGACGATTCCGGTGCAATTATCCGCGATGTCCGCGAGGCGCCGCGCGGCGAAGGTCGCCATGCTTACGTGATCCTCCTGGTTCGCGGAGGTCGGCAAGCTGTCAACGCTGGCCGGATGCGCGAGCGACTTGTTCTCGCTCGCGAGCGAGGCCGCCGCGATCTGGGCGACCATGAAACCCGAGTTCAGGCCGCTGTCCTTGACCAGGAACGGCGGGAGGCGGCTGATGCTCGCGTCGATCAGGAGCGCGATGCGCCGCTCGGCGAGCGCGCCGATCTCGGCGCATGCAATCGCCAGCGTGTCGGCCGCCAGCGCCACCGGCTCGGCATGAAAATTTCCGCCCGAGAGAATCTCGCCGGACTCGGCGAACACCAGCGGGTTGTCTGACACGCCGTTCGCCTCGATTTCGAGCGTGCGCGCGGCGGCACGCATCACGTCGAGACACGCACCCATCACCTGCGGCTGGCAGCGCAACGAATAGGGGTCCTGCACGCGATCATCGCCCCGCAGGTGCGAGGCGCGAATCGCGCTGCCGGCGAGAAGATCGCGATAGTGCGCGGCGACCTCGACCTGGCCGGGCTGGCCGCGCAGGCGGTGAATGCGCGGGTCGAACGGCGTGTCGCTGCCCATCGCCGCGTCGACGGACAGCGCGCCGGCAACCAGCGCGGCGGCAAACGCATCCTCGATCGCGAAAAGCCCGGCGAGCGCGAGCGCGGTCGAGACCTGCGTGCCGTTCAGGAGGGCGAGTCCCTCCTTCGGCGCGAGGCGCATCGGCGCAAGGCGCGCGCGCCGCAGCCCTTCGCCCGCGGGTCGGCGTTCGCCCGCGATTCGCACTTCGCCGACGCCAAGCAGCGTGGCCGCCACATGGGCGAGCGGCGCGAGGTCGCCCGATGCGCCGACCGAGCCCTTCGCCGGGATGCACGGGTAGACGCGGGCCTGGTAGAGCGCCACGAGTGCTTCCACCGTCTCGGGGCGTACGCCGGAGTAGCCCTGCGCGAGGCTCGCCACCTTGAGCGCGAGGACGAGCCGTACGACGTCGTCGCCGAGCAGCGGCCCCGTGCCGGCCGCGTGCGAGAGCACCAGGTTATGCTGGAGGTGCTCGAGCTCCTCGGGCGGGATGCGAGTTTGCGCGAGCTTCCCGAATCCGGTGTTGATGCCATAGGCGGGCTCGTCCGAGGCGACGACTCGATCGACCACCTCCACACCCGAGAGCAGCCCGGCCAGGCACGTCTGGTCGAGCTGGATCGCTTCTGCGCCGCGCGCGATGCGCCGGAGACTTGCGAGCGTGAGTCGCTGGTGGCCGAGGGAGGGCATGGGCGTCACCTGTCCGAGGTCGTTTCCCCTCCTCCCTGAGGAAGGGTGGCTGCGCAGCAGCCGGGGTGGTGCGGTGTTGCGCTTGGAAGCCTAAACCACCCCGCCCGCTTCGCGGGCGCCCCTCCTTGAAAAGGAGGGGAAAAGCACGGTTGCCGCGTCGACGCGCTCACACCTTGCCCAGCATCGGGAGGTCCAGGCCTTTCTCACGCGCGCACGCGATGGCGTCCGGGTAGCCCGCGTCGGCGTGGCGCATGACGCCCGTGCCGGGGTCGTTCCACAGCACGCGCTCGATTCGCCTGGCAGCGGCGTCCGTGCCGTCGCAGACGATCACCATGCCGGCGTGCTGCGAGTAGCCCATGCCCACGCCGCCGCCGTGATGAAACGACACCCAGGTCGCTCCGCTCGCGCAGTTGACGAGGAGGTTGAGGAGCGCCCAGTCGGATACTGCGTCCGAGCCATCCTGCATCGACTCGGTTTCGCGGTTCGGGCTCGCCACCGACCCGGAGTCGAGGTGATCGCGCCCGATCACGATTGGCGCCTTGAGTTCGCCGGAGCGCACCATCTCGTTGAAGGCGAGGCCGGCCTTGTGCCGCTCCCCGAGGCCGAGCCAGCAGATCCGCGACGGGAGTCCCTGGAACTTGATGCGCTTTTGCGCCATGTCCAGCCACAGATTCAGATGCTTGTCGTTCGGAAAGAGCTCGCGGATCTTGGCGTCGGTCCGGTAGATGTCCTCCGGGTCGCCCGAAAGCGCCGCCCAGCGGAACGGACCCTTCCCGACGCAGAACATGGGGCGGATGTACGCCGGCACGAAGCCCGGATAGTCGAAGGCATGGCTCTCGCCGACGTTCTTCGCTTCCTGGCGAATGTTGTTGCCGTAGTCCACGCACGGGATCTGCATCGCATCGAACTGGAGAATCGTGTGCACGTGCTTGCGGATCGACTCGCGCGCGGAAGTCGCGACCTCATCGGGGTCGCGCTTGCGCAGATCCCACCATTTCTCGAGCGACCAGTGCTCGGGGAGATAGCCGTTCGCTGGATCGTGCGCGGAGGTCTGATCGGTCACCAGCGCGGGCTTCAGGTCGCTCGAGCGCGCCCGGGCGAGGATCTTCGGCAGGATTTCGCAGGCATTGCCCTGCAGGCCGACCGACACGGCGCGCTTGTCGGCGATCGCGCGTTCCAGGATGGCGAACGCCTCGTCCAGGGTGTTGGCGCGCTCGTCGAGATAACCGGTCTTGAGCCGCATGTCGATGCGCGAGGGGTCGCACTCGATCGCGAGCATCGACGCGCCTGCCATCGTTGCCGCCAGCGGCTGCGCGCCGCCCATGCCGCCGAGCCCTGCGGTGAGAATCCACTTTCCCGTCCAGTCGCCGCCGTAGTGGCGGCGCCCTGCCTCCGCGAAGGTCTCGTAGGTGCCCTGCACGATGCCCTGGCTACCGATGTAGATCCACGAGCCGGCGGTCATCTGGCCGTACATCATCAGGCCCTTCCGGTCGAGCTCGTTGAAATGCTCCCAGTCCGCCCACTTCGGCACGAGGTTGGAGTTCGCGATCAGCACGCGCGGCGCGTCGGGATGTGTCCGGAAGACGCCCACCGGCTTGCCTGACTGCACGAGCAAGCTCTCGTCGGTCTTGAGGCGCTTCAACGTCGCGACGATCGTATCGAAGCACTCCCAGTTGCGCGCCGCCTTGCCGATGCCGCCGTACACGACGAGATCTTCGGGACGCTCGGCGACCTCCGGATCGAGGTTGTTCATCAGCATGCGCAGCGGCGCTTCGGTGAGCCAGCTCTGCGCGTTGAGTTGCGTCCCGCGCGGTGCGCGGATGACGCGTGCGGAAGTCTTGTCGGTCATGGGGTGCCCTTGCTCAGGAACGAAAGATGACGGGAAACTCGGGCGCATCGAGGGGTTCGCCGTGACGGAGCCCGAGGTCCGGGAACGGCGGCGAGGTCTTGCCGCCCCGGTCCGCGTAGACCGCATCGTCGCCAACCCAGCGCGAGGAGAAGCCGCGGCGCCGCTCGGTCGAGCGGTTCGCTGGTGCACCGTGCACGGTGCGGAAGTGAAAGGCGAGCGCATCGCCGGGCGCCATCGCCTCGCCGACAATGCGCAGTTCCGCGCGCTGCGCTTCGATGTCGGGCAACTCCTCGAAGTCATCCTGCGCGTAGAGCGGCGTGCCGTCGAAACGCGTCGGGCGGAAATCCCTGCCCCAGCGGTGCGAGCCGGCTACGTACTCGGGCACGGTCTCGCGCGAAACAGGATCGAGCGCGACCCAGAAGCTCACGCTCTGGTGGCCCTCGACGCAATAGTACGGCTGGTCCTGGTGCCATGGCGTCGGCACGCTCGTGCCGGGCTCCTTGACCAGCACGTGATCGTGGAAGAAGCGTGCGGTGCGCGAGTTCATCAGCCGGGCGGCGAGCGTCCCCGCGGGGGACTCGAAGACGAAGGCGCGGAATTCCGGGATCCGCCGCCAGTTGCAGAAGTCCTGGAAGAACGGCGCCGAGCCGTCGTGGGGCCGGTAGGTCCGCTCGAGCGGGCTCGGATCGGCCATGAGTCGTTCCACCCCGGCGCGCAGCGGTCCAACCCAGTCGCCGAACAAGCCCCGCAGGATCACGATGCCATCCTCGGCGTACCGGTCGACGACATCCGGCGTCAGTGCGGCGGTCGCAGCGGAACTCATGGCTGTCGTGTCCGGACGGTTCCGATGAGGTTGACGATCAAGCGGACGATCGCAAGCGCGGTGATGCCGTTTGTGTCGAGCGACGGGTAGTGCTCGGCGAAGTTGATTCCTACGACGGTGCCGCGTCGCGCGAGCCCGGTCAGCAGATCTGCGGCCTCATAGAAATCGAGCCCACCCGGCAGCGGTGCGCTGGTACCCGGCATGACCGAAGGATCCATGCCATCGCAGTCGAAGGCGACGTAGTAGCGTTCGCCCGGCGGGAACTCGCCCAGAATCCGCTCGACGCCGTCGCGCCGCACGTCGCGTGCCGTGACGATCGCGTTCCCGCGCGCGAGCGTGTCCCGCACGTCTTCGGGTCGTGCGCTGCCCACGCCACGGGCGCCGCAGTGAACGATGCGCTTCACCCACGGCATCTCCGCCGCGCGACGCATCGGGCTCGAGTATCCGTCTCGGATTCCGTGCACCTCGTCCCGGTAGTCGATGTGCGCGTCGATCTGCAGAACGTGCAGCGGACCATGGCTCTCGAATGCCCGCAGCGCGAGCGCAGTCGTGGAGTCGTCACCGCCGAGCACGATCGGGAGCGCGCCGGCGGCGAGGATCCGGCGAACGGCTTCCGTGGCACGCGCGGCGCTGCCCGGCAGGTCGCGCGGATCGGCCGGCACGTCGCCGCAGTCGACGAGGGCGAGTGCGCCATGCTCCGTGAGCGCACCGCCGAGATCGAAATCGTGGTGGTCCAGCATGCGACCGAAGCGCGCCGAACGCTCGCGGATGGCGTGCGGCGCATCGGCAACGCTCGGCGCCAGATTCCGTACCGTGTAGGGAATGCCGTGCGGGATGCCGACCACGGCGAACCGCGCCGCGAGGCGGTCGATCTCGACGAACGGCGCGGACAGGAACGTCGGGCCGCCAGGCGACACCGCCAGCGGGCCCTTCATGGCTTGCCTCCGCGCGCCGGCGCGCCGAGCGCAGCGGACGTGTGCTGCGCTTCCTGCACCACGAGCGTGCCGTAGCGATGGATATCCGACTCGCTGATCCGGTACGACGGTCCCGTGATGCTGAGCGCCGCCACGATGTCGCCGCCGGGGCCGTGGACCGGTGCCGCAATAGCCGTCACGCCGCGTTCGAGCGTGTCAGAGCGGGCGACGAAACCTTTGCTGTTCACGCGTCCCGCGAGCGCCTGGCCGACCGCCGTCTTGTCGACGGGCAGCAGGCGCCCGAGCCAGGAGGCGTGATGAATGCTGTGCGCGCTCACGTGCTGGCGCAGGTAGATCGCATGTGAGGCGTCCGCGCGCACCGCGAGATTGGCGGTCTCGCCGCTCTGCTCGGAAAGGTGTAGGAGATGGGTCTCGGAGAGATCGTAGATGGTCAGGCCGCGCACTGCGGTGAGTCCGATCTGCAGCAACCGGGCGCCCGCCGCGTAGCCGCCCGTCGCGACACGCCGCACGAAGCCGGTCTGCTCGAGCGTGGCGAGAAGCCGCGCCACCGTGCTCACCGGGAGCGCAGCCGTGCGTGCGAGCTCCGACAGCGTCGCCGGTTCGCGTTGCTGGCCGAGGAGGGCGAGCAGAACGAAAGCGCGCTGCACGGCGCGCACCGGGAGCGGTTCACCTCGCAAGACGGCCCGCGGCGGACGACGGGGCCGCCCGCGCCCGCGGACGGTCGCGGCTCCGGACCTCGGGATCCCGGGGATCGAAGCGGTCAACGGCGCGGCTTGCTTTTTTGCCATCTAGTGGAATACTATGCCACGCTATGGCAAAACGCAACGCCGACCTCTTGATCGTCCATGCTGCGGAGCTGCTTCCCTGCAGCGGTCCCGCGGAGGGAATCCGCGGCGCCGCACTGGAGCGGGTCGAACCGATCGCCGATGGCGCGCTCGCGATCCGCGACGACCGCATCCTGGCGGTCGGCCCGACCGCCGAGGTCGCGCGGAAGTTCTCCGCAGCCACGACCATCGATGCGACCGGCAGGCTCGTGAGTCCGGGATTCGTCGACCCGCATTCTCATCTCGTCTACGGCGGGACGCGCCACGAGGAGTACGAGGCGAAGGTGACGCAGCGCGCACCGGCGCGACGGCTGGACGGCGGCATTCGGTTCACCGTGCGCAAGACGCGCGAGACGCCCGACGACCTGCTGGTGGAGCAGGCGCTCGGCGATCTCGACACCATGCTCCTGCACGGCACGACGACGCTCGAGGCGAAGACCGGCTACGGGCTCGAACGCGACGAGGAGTTGCGTCTGCTGCGGCTCACCGCCGGATTGCGCCATGCAGTGGACGTGGTCCCGACCTATCTTGCGTTGCACGTGCTGCCGGAGGAATACGCTGACCGGCGCGCAGACTATCTGCGCGTAGCCCTCAGCGGGCTGGAGGAGGCCGCCGAGCTCGCACGGTTCTGCGACGTGTCCTGCGACCCGCTTTGCTTCACCTTCGATGAATGCCTGCGCGTCGGCGAAGCGGCACGCGCCACAGGGATGGGCATCCGGGTTCACGCCGATCAGTTCGGCGATGCCGGCGGCGCGCTGGTGGCGGCCCGCTTGCAGGCTGCTTCCGCCGACCACCTCGACTACGCCAGCGACGAGGGGTTTCGTGCGATGGCGGAGGCCGGTACCGTGGCGACGTTTCTGCCGGGGGTCACCCTCCACATGTGCGAGATGACGCCACGCTTCACGCCCGAGGGGCTCGGCGATGCGGAAAAGCCTTTCCTGCCGCTCGTCGTCAGGCGCGCAATCGCGGCCGGCGCCACCGTCGCGCTCTCGACGGATTTCAACCCGGGAAGCTGCCCGACGCCGTCGATGCAGATGGTCATGGCGCTCGCGGCGAGGCTCTTCCGCCTGGGTTACGCCGAGATCTGGAACATGTGCACGCTGAACGCGGCGCGCTCGCTCGACCTGGCGCACGACCGCGGCAGCCTGGAGGAAGGCAAGCGCGGCGACGTCGTGGTCTGGAACGTGCCGTCCCACGGACTGGTCATCAACCGGTTCGGCGTCAATCTCGTGGATACGGTCGTCGCAAACGGAAGGATCGTGGTAGAAAAGGGTCGCCTCAAGGGCTCGCGCCGGCGCACTCCGGCGGCGAGGCCGCGAGCGGCCGTTGCCCGGGCCTGAGCGAGGCCCGGATCGCTCTCATCCCGCTCAACCGGAATCAAGGAGGAGTACAGATGCAAATCAAATCGGGCAGCAGGTTATTGGTCGCGGCCGCGCTCGGCGCGGCGCTTGTCGCGCCGGCATCGGCGCAGACCATCAAGATCGGGTTCCACGCACCGCTCACCGGCTTCGCGGCCGCCGACGGCAAATCGGCGCTGAACGGCGCCGAGCTCGCGGTCGAGGAGATCAACGCGGCTGGCGGCATCAACGGGCGCAAGATCGAGCTCGTGGTGGTGGACGACCAGGCGAAAGCGGACCAGGCAGTGCCGATCGCCAACAAGTACATCGGCGAGGGGCTCAAGATCGTCGTGTCGGGCAGCTACTCCGGCCCGACACGCGCCGCCGCGGGGGTCTTCCAGAAGGCGCAGATTCCCTACATCTCCTCGTACGCCATCCACCCGGACATCACCCGCGCGGGCAACTACGTGTTCCGCACGTCCTTCATGGGCGAGGTTCAGGGGCGCGCCGCCGCGAAATTCATCGGCGACATCATGAAGAAGAAGAACGTCACGCTCATCACGCTCAACAACGACTTCGGCCAGTCGCTCTCCGCCGGCTTCAAGGAGGCGGCCCCGAAGTTCGGCGTCAAGGTGATCAGCGAATACACCTACGCCATGGGCGATCGCCAGTTCGGGTCGATCGTCGCGAGCGTGAAGCGCGACAACCCCGACATGCTCTACGTCTCGGGATATTTCTTCAATGGCGGCCCGCTGGTCGCGCAGCTGCGCGCCGGCGGCATCAAAACACCGATCCTCGGCACCGAGGGCTTCGATACGCACAACTTCATCAAGATCGCGGGACCGGCGGCGGAGGGTGTCATGATCACCACCTCCCTCGACCGCGACAGCAAGTCGCCCGCGATGCGGAAGTTCATCGACGACTACGAGAAGAAGTTCAACACGCCGGCGGACATGGTAGCGGCCAGCACGAACACTGCCATCAACGTCGCGGCCGCCGCGATCGCGAAGGCGGGTTCTGACGATCCGGCGAAGATTCGCGACGCCATCGCGGGCACCAAGGACTTCCAGGTCTCCACCGGGAAGATCAGCTTCAACGACCTCGGCGAGATCTACAAGGCGGCGCAGGTCCAGGTGATCAAGGACGGCAAGTTCCACCATCAGGCGACGATCGACGATCCGCAGCTCCTCGCCCCGCCGATGAAGTGATACCGCGGTACGGCGGGCTCCTGTCATTTTCCCCTCCTCTCCGAGGAGGGGTGCCGCCGGAGGCGGCGGGGTGGTGATCAGCGTCCACCTCGCCTGCTCCGCAGGCACCCCTCCTTGAAAAGGAGGGTAAGACGTACCCTACGCGCAAGGCATGTACTACGCCGAACTCCTTCTCGTCGGCCTGATCTGGGGCTGCACCTACGCGATGATGGCGCTCGGCCTCACGCTGGTGTACGGCCTGCTGCGGATCCTGCACGTGGCGCAGGCGACGGTGTTCACGCTCGGCGCCTACATCGGGCTGCTCGCCGCAAACTACTCCGGAAGCCTCGCGGTGGCGTTCATCGCCGGCGCGATCGCCGCCGGCGCGCTGGGGCCGCTCATCTACCGTTTCGTGTACCAGCCGATTCTCGACCGGCCGCCGTTCGTCGCGCTGGTGGCGTCGATCGGCGTGCTGATCGCGATGGAGGACGGGTTTCGCCTTCTCTTCGGGCCGTACGGGCTTTCATTCGAGCACAACACGTGGTTCACGACGACCTACAGCTTCGCCGGCATGACCATGAACCTCGTGCAGATCTGGATGGTGGTCACGGCGGTCGTGCTCCTGTCGGCATTCGCGATCTTCGCGACGCGCACGCGTGCCGGTGTCGCATGGCGCGCCACGGTGTCCGACCCGCCGATGGCCGAGAGCTTCGGGATCAGCGTGTCAGGGGTTCGCTACGTCAACTTTCTCATCGCCTCGGTGCTGGCCGGCATCGCGGGCGTCCTGGTCGGACTGCTCAACAATCTCGTCGAACCCGGCATGGGCAGCGTGATCGCCTACAAGGGCCTCGCCATCATCGTCCTCGGCGGGCTGGGCAGCGTGCCGGGCACGCTCGTCGCGAGCCTTGCGCTGGGTGTCGTGGAGAGTTACGGCACGGTCTTCCTGGACAAGGTGCTCGACCGCGACGCGATCGCCTTCCTGTTTCTGATCGTCGTGCTGATGATCCGGCCGCAGGGTCTGCTCGGAAGACGATGACGGGCCGGCGCTGATGGACTATTACGTTTCGGTCGCGACCTTCGCTGCGCTGAACGTCATCCTCGCGCTCGGCCTCAATCTCATCAGCGGATTCTGCGGCCAGGTGAGCCTCGGTCACGCCGCGTTCTACGGACTCGGTGCGTACGCTGCCGCACTGTGCTCGGTCGCGGGCGTGCCCTTTCCGTTGGCCATCCTCGTCGGGGTGCTCGTCGCGGGCATCTTCGGGATCGTGGTTGGGTTCGCGGCTCTGCGGGTGCGCGAAGACTTTCTCGCGATCGTCACGATGGGCGTCGGATTCCTTTTCCTCGGCGCGGTGCGCAAGCAACCCTGGCTGGGCGCCGAGATGGGGATCGCCAAGATCCCTTCGCCGCTCGACAAGTGGGGCTATGCGGCGCTCGCGATCGGGGCGGCCGTGGCGCTCGTGGTGCTCAGCCTGCACGTGCGGCGCAGCTGGATGGGGCGTGCTTTCGGCGCGGTGGCGCAGGACGAAGACGCGGCGCGCACGATCGGCATTGACGTTGCCGGCTACAAGATCACCGCCTTCTTCCTCGGCACTGCCGCGGCCGGGCTCGCGGGCGGAATCTACGCGCACATGACGCAGCTCATCATCCCGGACACGTTCAACTTCATCCAGTCGATCACCATCCTCGCCATGGTCGTGATCGGCGGCATCGGCTCGACGATCGGGGTCGTCGCGGGTGCGATCCTGCTCACGCTCATGCCCGAGCTCTTCCGGTTCATCAACGACTACAAGCTGCTCGTGTACGGCGCCCTGCTGCTCCTGGTGATGCGCTTCAGTCCGGGCGGCCTCGCCGGGCTGCTGCAGCGCCTGGGATTGAGGCTCGCATGACGCTCCTCGAGGGCCGCAATCTGTCGATCGCGTTCGGCGGCGTGCACGCGGTCGAGAACGTGTCCCTTGCCGTCGCGAAAGGCGAGCTGCTCGGACTGATCGGTCCCAACGGCGCGGGCAAGACCACGCTGCTCAGGCTGCTCACCGGAATTCTTCCGCCGGACACGGGACACGTGTTCTTCGAAGGACGCGACATCACGCGCATGCCGATTCATCGGCGCGCCCAGCTCGGATTTGCTCTCACCCATCAGATCGTGCGCCCGTTCCGCGAGATGACCCTAGCGGAGAACGTGATGATGGCCGCGGCGGGCGAGGTGACGGTGCGGCCCTGGAAGGCGCTCGTTGCGGTCAACGCGCGCCGCGAGCGGGAGCGGGCCCTCGGTCTGCTCGAGCGGCTCGGCATCGCCGACGGCGCGGACAAGCTCGCCCGCAACGTTCCGCTCGGCTACCTCAAGCGCATGCAGGCCGCGCGCGCCCTGGCGCTGAATCCGCGGCTGCTCATGCTCGACGAACCGTTGGCCGGGCTCAATGCGGCGGAGGCGACGCGGCTCGCGGACCTGATCGTCGATCTCAACGCAGGTGGAATCACTATCGTCCTGGTCGAGCACAACCTTGGCGAGGTGACCCGTATCGCCCGGCGGTTGCTCGTGCTGCACAACGGCGCGCTGCTCGGGGAGGGGGAGCCCCGCGCCGTGATGGCACGCGCGGACGTGCGCGATGCTTACCTTGGAGCCGACGTGCATGCTTGAGTTGAAGGGCTTCGGTTGCGGCTACGGCCTCGTGCAGGCGGTGGAGGGGCTTGACCTGGTGGCGCCCGGCGCCGAGATCACGGCACTTCTCGGCCCGAACGGAGCCGGCAAGACCTCGACGATCATGGCGATCGCGGGGCATGTGGAGATGCACAGCGGGTCAGTCGAATTTCTCGGCGAGGACATCACCCGCCTCGCGCCCGCCGAGCGTACGCGACGCGGGATCGCTCTCGCCCCGGAAGGGCGGCGCATCTTTCCGGACCTCACCGTCGCCGAGAACCTCCTGGTAGGCGGGTAC
>JAJDOG010000086.1 GCA_022340285.1 Betaproteobacteria bacterium | reverse complement strand
GCGCGCACGCTTTCGTCGGTCTCGAGCTCGAGCCGGCGGAGCCGCGCCCGGATCCGGGAGAGGTCCTCGTTCTGCCGGGCAAGCGCGAGATAGATTCCGCTGCATCCATAGTAGGCTGGGGGTGCGACGACGCCGTATGGCGCGACGTACTGCGCGGCGGACCCGGCACTGAACAGGCTCATAGTCAATCCGCAAACCGCGTGTCGGAAAGTGGGCATGGAGCAACCTCGGGGCAGCAGGGTTTGCAGTATTTGAACACTCGTTGAGAGTCAATGCATGCGTATCGCAATAGTCGGCGCAACCGGCGTTCTCGGGCGGCCAGTGATCGCAAGACTGCTCGAGCGCAGTCACGAAATCGTCGGAATCGTGCGCGACCCGACGCGGCTCACTACGCACCCGCGTGTGCGTGCCGTGCGCGGTGACATTCTCGATGCCGGCTCGCTCGTCGCGCCGCTCGAGGGGTGCGAGGCGGTACTCCATCTTGCAACGGCAATTCCCCGGACCGGGTCACAGGCAGACTGGACCACGAATGACCGGGTTCGCCGGGAAGGGACGCAGAATCTGCTCGAGGCCGCGCGTCGCCAGGGCCGGCCTCGCTACGTCCAGCAAAGCGTCGCGATGCTGCTGGCTGGAACACGCGACGTGATCGCCGACGAGGACGCACCCCTTCAGCCGAGTTCCCGTCTTGAGTCCGCCCTAGACATGGAGCGCGCCGTGCGCGAGTCCGACTTGCCCTGGGTAATCCTGCGTGGGGGCGCCTTCTACGGACGCACCAGCGACCGGATGGAGTACTTGAACCGCCTTGCGCGCGAGGGACGTCTCGTGATCCCGGGCGATGGGAGCGACTACATCTCCCTCGTCCACGTGGAAGACATGGCGGATGCCGTCGTGCGCGCCGCCGAATCGGATCTTTCGGAACAGATCTTCAACATCGTCGACGACAATCCGGTCACGTACCGCGAGCTTTACGAGTTCGTCGCCAAGGTGAACACTGCGCCGGCGCCACCAACTGGCGGTCCGCCGCTGTTGGCGAGCTTCCGGGTGAGCAATGCGCGGGCGCGCCGCGTGCTCGGCTGGCAGCCCACCTTTCCGGACTATCGCGCCGGCTGGACAACGGAGGAGAACCCGTGAAATCAGTGAACGTCATCGTCTTTCCCGGCGGCTTCAACTGGCCCATCTGGGTAGCCCAGGAGAAAGGCTTCTTCGCCAAGAACGGTATCGAAGTTGCACTCACGCTGACACCGAACTCGGTCTTCCAGCTTACGGGCCTCATCGAGGGCAAGTTCGACATCGCCATGACCGGGATCGACAACCTCATCGCCTACCGCGAGGGTCAGGGCGAGGTGGATGTCGTCGGTCCGGACCTGTTCGCGTTCATGGGCAGCGACACCGCCTTCCTGCGCCTGGTGACCGTGCCCGAGGTCAAGTCCATTGCCGATCTGCGCGGCAAGGTGGTGTCGGTCGATGCACGAACCACGGGCTTCGCATTCGTGCTGCTCGAGATCCTGGAGCGGGGCGGGCTGAAGGAGTCCGGCTACTCGATCGAGAAAGCGGGTGGTGTGCTGCAGCGGTTCGAGGCACTGATGGAGAAGAAGCACGCCGGAACGCTCCTCATGACGCCCTTCGAGGTGCGTGCCGAAGCGAAGGGCTACAACCGGCTCGCCAACGCGATCGAGGTGCTGGGGCGCTACCAGGGGCTCGTGGGCGGCGCGCGCAAGAGTTGGGCCGATGCGAATCGGGAAGCGGTTATCGGCTACATCCGCGCGTGGTCGGACGCCGTGGACTGGCTCTACAGCCCGGCGAACAGGGACGATGCGCTCGCGATCTTCACGAAGAACATTCCGGGCGCCGAGCCGCAGACGGCGGAAGCCGCGTATCGCATCTTCCTGAGCGCCGAGGAAGGCTTCCAGAGGAAGGCGAAGATCGACATCGAGGGCGTGCGCACGGTGCTGCAGCTGCGCTCGAAGTACGCGTTGCCCAAGAAGACGCTGACCGACCCCACGAAGTACTACGATCCGAGCTTCTACGAAGCCGCGATGAAGCGCTGACGAGCGGGTTACCTCCCCGGCGCGGGCGCGACTCGGTCGGGTACCTCTTGGAATGCTTGGGTTAGCTGTCGTGCTGCAGGTATTGGTGCACGAAGGCGATGGCCATGCTGCCCTCGCCCACCGCCGAGGCCACGCGCTTCACGGGGCTGAATCGCACGTCCCCGCAGGCGAAGATACCCGGAACGCTCGTCTCCAGGAGGTAGGGATCCCGCTCCCGCGACCAGTGCCCCGACTTCACGACGTCCACGCCGGTCAACACGAACCCACGTGCGTCCCGCGCGATCTCTGCCGGTAGCCAATCGGTCTCCGCATCTGCGCCGATGAACACGAAGAGCCCGCCGCAGTCCCGCCGGGCGACGGATCCCGTCTGGCGATTCAGTATGTCCACCGCCGTCAGATGCGTGTCGCCATGAATAGCCTGCACTTCGGAATGCAGCTCCGCTGCGACGTTGGATTTGGTGCGAAGCTGCTCGATCAAGTAGTGCGACATGCTCTTCTCGAGCGTGTTGCCCCGGACGAGCAGCGTCACCGTCCGGGCGTGATTGGCGAAAAACAACGCTGCCTGGCCGGCCGAGTTTCCAGCGCCGATCAAATAAATGTCGAGTCCCTGCGTGCTGCTGGCCTCGCTGCGCGCCGCGCCGTAATACACGCCCTTCCCGATGAGCCGATCGAAGCCGCCGATTGCGAGGCGGCGCCAGGTCACGCCCGTGGCGAGAATCACCGTCCGCGCACGAAGCTTTTCCCCGCCGTCGAGGAACACGGCGCAGGAGTCGGGGTCGATTCGCTCGATGTTGCGGGTGACGACGATCTCCGCCCCGAGCCGTTTTGCCTGATTCAGCGCTCGACTCGCGAGCTCGTCGCCGGAGACGCCGTTGGGAAAGCCGAGGTAATTCTCGATCCGCGACGAGGTTCCGGCCTGCCCGCCGGGCGCCTCGCGCTCGACGACCAGCGTCCGGAGTCCCTCAGACGCCCCGTATACGGCGGCGGCGAGACCTGCCGGGCCGCCACCGATGATGACCGTGTCGTATTCCGCGGATTGCCCGCTTGTCTGCAAGCCCAGACACCGTGCGACTTCACGCGGTTGAGGCCGTACGAGCAGCGTGCCGTCAGCAAGTCGCAGCACGGGACACTGGGCATCCGTGGGAAGAGGCGCTGCCCATCTCGCAGCCAGCTCTGGATCATCCGGCGTCACCCAGTCAAAAGAGACCTGGTTGCGCGCGAGAAACCTGCGCAGATCGTGGCAAGCGGAATCCCACCGATGCCCGACGATCGCCAACTTCGCCTTGGGCGCCTCGGCCGCGATACCCTGTAGACCCCCGATGCGCTCTCGCGCGAGCGCGCCTACCGCTTCGGAAAACGCCGGCGAGGCGGCGGCGAGAACGTAATACTGCCGGGCATCGATCTGCACTACACGCGAGGGTTCGGTGGCGCGATAGCTTCCCAGAAACGGGCCGCCGAGCGCGATCGGAACTTCCCCGAAGATCTGGCCGGGGGCGCGCCGGCCGATCGTGCGTTCGATGCCATCGACCAGCTTGGTGACCTCGAGCTTTCCCTCGAGCACCGCAAACAAGGCCCGTTCCTCGCCTTCGTGGACCACGTACTCGCCGGGGGCGAGGTGGATGTCGGCGACTGTCTGCGCGAGGTGCTCGAGTTCGAGAGCCGAGAGCGTCGAGAAAAGCGGAATGCCGGCGATTTCTTCGGTTGTCAGCATGGCCGAGCGCTCACGATGTGGGTCAGTGATCCACCGTTATGGTGATTGCACCGGAGGTCGGACAGGACGATGCGCCGATTCGCGACGTCGCGCAACAACGACACGGCGATTCTTTCGAAATCATGCGCTTGTTAGATCGCCGCCCTTCTGCGCCGTGCCGCCCCGACAGTTTTCCGGCGCACCAGGCGGCGCCGCATCGCTAACTCATTGAAGGCAATCATGCCACGGAGTCTGGCATGGTTGCTGCCTTGATGGTGTCGAGCCCGCGTGGCTCGAATCATTGCAACCACAAGGAGGTTCTCTCGATGGCATCGAAGCAAGCGCTTCTCAAGCTCATTCCGATCGTTGTGGCGGTGTGTATCGGCGGTTTTGGTGGCAGCGCCATTGCAGCAGGCGATACAACCAAGTCCGATCAACCGAAGGTCGACTGCAAGAAGTACCCCGAGCATCGCGACTGCAAAGCCAAGGGCAGCTAACCGGGCAGCTTGCGTTCGCACTCGTGGCGCAGCCCGCTCCCGCGGGGATCGCCACGGCCTCCCGCAGGGCCGGCCCGCGTCTTTCCCGGTGGCGCGGGCCGCGCCCGCCCGGCCCGCGGACATTCTAGGAGGTTCGCGCGCAGACGATGTCGGACCGCGTTTGCCATACGAAGCTGAGACGGCGACGATCCTCTTGCCGGCGTTCTCGACCCGACGCCCGATTTCCAGCGCCGCCCAAACCTCAGCGCCCGAGGAAATGCCTAAGAGGCCCGCCTCGTTGGCCGCGCAGCGCGCGGCCGCAAGGGCGTTGCCGCTCGTCGCGCGAATGATCTCGTCGTCGATGGCCACGATTGTGCAGACGAGCCCGCCGCGACTCGATTCGGTCACGCCAACGGCGTGTTTCCGACGAGTCGCAGCGCGCTGTCTGCAATGTTCGTGGCCGCAACGTCTCCCTATCGGCGCTTGATGACGACCTCCAGGTATTCCCCGGGTGCCACCAGCGAGCCGTCGGTCGCCCGATTGAACTTCTCGGCCAGATCAATCAGGTCCGCGGCGAGCGATTCCTGCTTGGTGGGATCGACCGCGCCGAACGCCTTCTGCATCGGCCCATAGAAGGTGCGGAAGACCTCGAGCCAGTGCGCTGCGCTGCGGTAGCGGAACACGAAGTCCTTGCGCTCGATGGCGATGGAGTCGAGCCGCTTGCCAAACAGCTCGCGCAGGTGCTCTTCCGTGCCCCACAGCGCGGGTGATTTCACGCCGGCCGCCGGCGGGACGTACCGCCCCATCAGCTTGAAGAGCTCGCCGATGAAGCTCGACGGCGTCCAGTTCGCCAGGCCGATCCGGCCGCCGGGCTTGCAGACGCGCGCCATTTCCGAGGCGGCTTTCTCCTGGTCGGGCGTGAACATCACGCCGAAGGTCGACAGCACGACATCGAAACTTCCGTCTAGGTATTGCAGGTTCTCGGCGTCCGCCTGCTCGAACTGCACCGGTAGACCTTCCGCGCTCGCCCGCGCCCGGCCACGCTCGAGCAGCGTCGGGACATAATCGGTCGAGGTGACATCGGCCCAGCGCCGTGCTGCAGCGAGTGTCGCGTTGCCGTTGCCGGCGGCCACATCGAGCACGCGCTCGCCGGAACGCAGGTCGAGCGCTTCGCACAGCGATTCACCGACGATTTGCAGCGTGGTGCCGACCACAGCGTAGTCGCCGGCGGACCAGGCGGCGTGCTGCTTTGTCTTGACGGCCGAGAAATCGACCGCGGGAGGGGTGGCGGAAAGGACTGCGGACATGACTGTTCTCCTGGTTGATCTGGGTTGAACGCTTTTTGCTGCCGTGGCAGGGTTCTGCCCTTCGCCGAGGGAACCGGGTTCAGCCGTTCCGTTCGACGTGCCGCTATTCCACCCTGTGGCAGCCCTCGGAGGGTCCCGCAAAGCGGGACAAAGAGCGGGACAGGAGCAGGGACAAAGTCGCTAGAATCAAGCGGATCGGGGACGTTGGGAGGCAGACGCCTTGCAGGACGGGACGGATTCTTTCGGCTACTGGCTGCGCCGTCGCCGAAAGGCGCTCGACCTCACCCAGGAAACGCTTGCCCAGCGCGCCAGCTGCTCGAGCTTCGCGATCAGAAAGATCGAAGCCGACGAGCGCAGGCCATCGCGACCGCTCGCCGAGCGGCTCGCCGCCGCGCTCGGCATACCGGAGGGCGAGCGGCTTGCCTTTCTGGATGCGGCACGCGCCCTCCGGGCTGCCAACCGTCTAGCACTCGACGCCGCTCCGGTCGATGCAGCCACCGGCAGCGTCGCGCCCGAATCGGCGCGCAGCTTCGCCGCCGGCTCCGCAAACGAATCCGCACCCTTCGTCGGCCGCAGCAACGAGCACGGCCTGCTCATCGGCCTCATAGCGCGGCTGACGACGGGCGCCGGCCACACTGTCCTGATCGAAGGTGAGCCCGGCATCGGGAAGAGCCGGTTGATGCGCGAGGTCGCGCGGTACGCGGAGGCACAGCACCTCCCGACACTCGCCACGAACTGCTACGAGATCGAGCGTGCGATCCCCTATCAACCCGTGATCGACATCGTCACCCGCGCGCTCGACCGGGCATCGCCCGCCGCGCTGCGAAATCTCGCGCCCGTATCGCTTGCCGAGCTCGCCGCGCTGGTGCCCGCCGTGGCCGAGCGCTTTCCCGAGCTCCCGGAGCTGTCGCGCGATTTTCCGGAGGCACGCCAGGCTCGCCTGTCCCGCGCGGTCGGCCAGCTTCTCGAGGCGACACGAACGAATCGGCCGCTCATCCTGATGGTGGACGATATCCAGTGGGCGGACGCCGCCAGCGCACAGGTGCTCCACTACCTTGCCCGCCACGCCGCCGCGCGCCCGGTGCTCGTGATGTACGCCTATCGCGACGAGGAGCTCGACAACGACGAGCAGTTCGGGCGGTTCGTCGAGAGCCTGCGCAGAGAGGCCGGCGCGCAGCGCATGCCGCTCGCGCGTTTCGGCCCAGCGGACGCCGAGACCCTGGTGGCAGCGCTGGGCGACGCGAAGTTCGATGCGCCCGGACTTGCTGAGCGCCTGCATCGCGAGACCGAGGGCAATCCGTTCTTCCTGATGTCGATCTTGCAATCCCTGAGCGAAGGCGAGATCCGGCTCGAACCGCGCGCGAGTGCCGGGACGGCTCTGCTTCCCGACGCGTTGCGCTCCGCCGTGCGCGCGCGGCTCGCGCACGTGCCGAAGGCGTTCCGGTCGACGCTCGAAACCGCCGCCGTGCTCGGCCGGCGCTTCGACTTCGACACCCTGCTGGACGTGACGGGCGAACCCGAAGGCGCGCTGCTCGATGCCGTGGAAGCGCTCGTAAAGCGCCGCTTGCTGCGCGAGGAAACCCAGGACGGCGTCTACGACTTCAGCCACGACAAAGTCCGCGAGGTGGTCTACCAGGACATCGGCGGAGCACGGCGCAAGCTGCTGCATCGGTCGGTCGCCGAAGCTTTGGAACGTCGCGGCGAGGGCGAGGCGCACGAGCGCGACGCCCGGCTCGCTGAGCACTACGAGCGCGCCCAGGACTGGACGAAGGCGCTCCGGTACCTCGTGCTCACCGGAGAGCGCTCGCAGGCGCTTTTCGCGATGCGCGATGCATTGCACTGGCTCGATCGTGCGGTCGCACTCTCCGAGTCACATCCCGAGGCTCTGGACCAACGCGAACGCCTCGCGCTCTACGAGCACCGCGGCGTCGCGCGCGCGCAGGCGGGTCAGACCGAAGGCGCGGTGTCCGACATACGCCGCGTCATCGACGC
>JAJDOG010000012.1 GCA_022340285.1 Betaproteobacteria bacterium | reverse complement strand
AGCGGCTGGTTCATGTGCGTGTATCTCCGGTCAACGCCATCCTCCTCGCGAAATTCCTCAAGCTTCCAGCATCTTCATCGCCTGGACCAGGCTCTTGCGCATTCGATCGAACGACTGCGCCAGGATGCCGATCTCGTCCCGGCTCCGGGTCTTGAATTCAGGCGCCTCGAGGTTGCCGAGGCTCACTTCGTCGGCGATCTTCGAGAGACGCGCGACCGGGTGAATCACCATTGTCCAGAGCATGAGGTTCAGCGCAAGGCCAATCGTCACGAAAACCACCGCGAGCGAGATGATAAATACGCGGAACGCCGCTTCGGCGCGCTGGATCGGAACGGCCATCGGCACCGACACGATCTGCGCGCCGACCACCTCGTTCAGTCGCCAGCCGAACCCGTTCGCTGGACCGTAGCGGTCGACCATGGTCTTGGGCGCCGAGTCCACCGTCGAGTGGCACGTGAGGCAGGCCGGATCCCCGATCTTGATCGGCCGCGCGATGTAGAGCGAGCGCCCGGTCGGTGTGTCGCGCTCGCCCACGAGCTCGCGGCCATCGCCACCGCCGCGGAACTGGTTGACGACATCGGCCTCCCAGTCCGCGGCCCGATCGCGCGGATTGGTCGGATTGAGCGTGGCTTCCTTGTAGCTGTATTCCGGAAAGTTCTTCTTCAGTCCGCTCAGAATCTCGGTGGCGGAGTAGGCCGGCACCGACTGCGGCAGGAACGAGTATTTCATCTGTGTCAGGAGCAGCGGCCGCACCTGGCCCGACGTGTAGCTGCGCGTGGAGAGGGCCGCCTCCATCACGATCCGCGCGTTTTGCACAATCTCGTCGCGCGCGTTCTGCTGCAGGAGCGTCCAGGAAACGTAGCCGGCGGCCGCCAGCCCCGCCAGGAACACCACGATGAAAACCAGATTGAACTTCAGGATGAGCCTCATCCATGCCTCCTCTTGTCCGTCTTGTTCTTGCCCGCGCGCATTGCGTCTCTTTCGTCCGTTCGTGCCATATACGCAAGGGGGCCGCCTTCGGCGGTGCGCCCCGACCTTGCCCCTATCGCCCTGAGACCGCGTTCCATTGCGGATGATGCGCCATGTTCTG
Organism: Betaproteobacteria bacterium; assembly: GCA_022340285.1. Classification (GTDB taxonomy): domain Bacteria; phylum Pseudomonadota; class Gammaproteobacteria; order Burkholderiales; family SG8-39; genus JAABRB01. The sequence goes on along the minus strand of JAJDOG010000012.1, from coordinate 16,773 downwards.
GATGAGCGCCGTGCGAAATTCGGTGTCGTTGACCTTCGCGCGCATGTAGGTCACGAGCGCACCGTATTGATCAACAGATCGAAGAACGGCGTGTTGACGCGGTGCGGCGGCCCTTCGGCATGCTTGGGGACGGTGAACTTGACCCAGCCTTCGAGCAAGTAGTGGGGGCCGACCACGGGGTCCTCGCCGCGCCGATAGGGGATGTCCAGAAGGAAGCGAGTCTTGGGACCGAGCTCCATCATCCCGCCGTCGCCGATCTCGACCTGCACGAACCCCTTCGCTCCGGTCTGGATGATGTCTGCGTGACGCAATCGAACGCCCGCGGCGGGCGCGAATGCGTGGGCCCCGTCGATGAGCGTGGATTCACCCTCCGCCAGCGTCACCGTTGCCAAGAATTCGTGGTCCTTCGCTGGCATGGGGAACCGTAGCAGCGACCCGAGCAAGAATGCGCCGCGTACCGATGAAATTGCGTGCAAGCGGATATCTCCCGGTAAACCGCCAATCGCAATGTTGTCGACCGGTTCGCCGGCCGTACAAGCCTGCTACTGTAGGCGGACGGCCGAAAGGCTGTCAATCTGGCCACGAAGTTGCTCGGGACCTAAAAACAGGGGCGTGCGGAAGCTCCCTTATACTGACGCCACAAGCGGTTCTGGGAGCTCGCGATGGAACCCGTCCAGCAGTGCGCGGTGGTCTTCGTGGACATCAGCGGCAGCACGCGACTCTACGAGTCGCTCGGAGATGCGCCGGCGCTCGATCGCGTCGCTCGCGTGCTCGAAATCCTGCAGCGCGTCACGGTGGAGTCGGGCGGACGCGTGGTCAAGGGCGTGGGCGACGGGCTCATGTGCTCGTTCGAAGCCGCGGAAACCGCTCTGGGCGCGGCGCGCGCCATGCAGGAGCGCATCGAGGGCCAGCGCGCGGTGGGCAAGCTGGATCTTGGGATCCACGTGGGGTGCCACTTCGGTCCCGTGATCGAGAACTCCGGCGATCTCTATGGCGACACGGTAAACGTCGCCGCAAGGGTCGCCGGTCTTGCGCGTGTCGCGCAGATTCTCACCACCGAGGATACGGTCGGGCGCCTCCCGCCAGGGGCTCGTGAGCATACGCGCCTCCTCGATCGCGTTCCGGTGAAGGGAAAGCAAGCTCCGCTTCCGATCTACGAGGTCCTCTGGCAGGAAGGGGAAGACCTGACGATGCTGGGAACGCGGTTCGGGACGGAACGGAAGACGCGCCTCGTCCTGCGCCACGACGGGCGCGATCTCGCGATCGAGGAAGGCGGTCATGCCTCGGTGACGCTCGGGCGCGACGCCGGATGCGAGATCGTGATCGCGGATCGGCGCGCGTCGCGGCTGCATGCTCACATCGAGCGCCGCCGCGACAAGTTCGTGCTGGTGGACCACAGCGCAAACGGTACGTGGGTAGGCATGTCGGGTGCCGACGAAGTCGTGCTTCGCCGCGAGGAGCTGATCCTGAGCGGTCAGGGCGTCATCGGTTTCGGCCAGAGCCCGAGCAGCGAGGGGGCCGAGCGCGTCGAGTTCGCGTGCCAATGAAGAAAGGACGCGACCGGATCCGGGCAGCGAGCACACCGTCATATGTCGACGCGCGGCGGTCTTGACACGCCGAGAGAGCGGTTGCTATAACGCCCCTTCTCCGCGTGTTGCGGGCGACATCCGACTCGCCCGGTTCGTGGAGCTGCCGAAAATTTTGCGGTCGATTGCGATCGAGCGACACTTCCGGCGTCCGAGGAGTTCGAATCTGTTGCAGGCGGGAAACGGAGGATCGCACCCTCTTCCGTTGGCCGCCGGCTCGCGAGCCTCGACGTCTCCTGGTTCCCGAAGGCATTCTCGAGCTCGGGTGCCACTCGATCACGACGGGTTGACGAAAAGGGGGACGCAGTGAACAAGAGCGAGATGATCGACCAGATCGCGCGGTCAGCGGACATTTCAAAAGCCGCTGCGCAGCGCGCCCTGGACGCGGCCGTCGCGAATATCAAGACGGCGCTCAAGAAGGGGGGATCGGTGACCCTCGTGGGATTCGGAACGTTCTACGTCGGCAAGCGCGAGGCGCGCGCGGGGCGCAACCCTCAGACCGGCGAGACCATCAGCATCCAGGCGGCCCGCGTGCCGAAATTCCGACCTGGCAAAGCGCTCAAGGATGCGATAAACTAACCGGCTGTTTCGGGGGGCGAATTTCGGTTCGCAAACCATGCGGTCGAGGTGGTGAGCGAGCCGGCGAATTCCCGGGAAGGGGTGCTTAGCTCAGTTGGTAGAGCGTCGCCCTTACAAGGCGAATGTCGGGAGTTCGAGCCTCTCAGCACCCACCAGCCTAGCCTCGCCGGTTCAGGGCTACGCACTGGGTGTAACGCGCAATACTTTGTACGGTTTCGCGTGCTGTTTCGTGCGCAGATTCGTGGAGTGGTAGTTCAGTTGGTTAGAATACCGGCCTGTCACGCCGGGGGTCGCGGGTTCGAGTCCCGTCCACTCCGCCAGGATTCCTACGAGGCGAACCGCGGTTCGCCTTTTTCGTTTCTCCGGAGCCGATAGCGATGTTCGATCTCGTTCACAAGTACAAGATCGTCCTCCAGATCCTTCTGGGGCTGATCGTCATCTCGTTCGCATTCTGGGGCGTCGGATCGTATCGGTCGGCTTTCGATACCTCCGGCGTGGTCGCGGAGGTGGGCGGCGTCTCGATCACGCAGCCCGAATTCGCCAGGGCCATGCAGCAGCAGGGCGAGCGGCTCGCGGCCGCTCTCGGCCGCGGCGTGGATCCGACCTCGCTCGACACGCCTGCCATGCGCCGGGAGCTGCTCGACGGCATGATCTCGCAGCGGGTGCTGGCCTTGTACGCCGCCAAGCACAACATGCGGGTGAGCGACCAGCAGCTGCGCGCTGCAATCGCCGGTATCCCGGCGTTTCACGAGAACGGCAAGTTCTCCTTCGAGCGGTATCGCGCGCTGCTGCAAGCCCAGAACCTCACCGAGGCGCAGTTCGAGGGCGACATGCGCTCCGATCTGGTGATGCAGCAGCTCTCGGCGGGCGTGGCGGATTCGGCTTTCGTGGCGAAGAGTGTTGCGCGTCGCTTCGCCGAGGCGCGCGAGCAGAAGCGCGAAGTGTCGCAATTCACGCTCGCCCCGAGTGGGTTCCGGAGTCAGGTCAAGATCGCGCCCGATGCCGTCGAAGCCTATTACAAGGAGCACCAGAAAGAGTTCGAGTCGCCCGAGCAGGTGCGCGTCGAGTACGTGTTGCTGAGCCGGGATCTGCTGGCGGACCGCGAGACCGTAAGTCCCGACGAGATCAAGGCGATCTACGAGCAGAACTACGCTTCCCGGTTCAAGGATCGCGAAGCGGCGCGCGCAAAGATCGACGAAATCCTCGCCGAGGCGCGCAAGAACCCGGACCAGTTCGCAGAGCTGGCCAAGCAGCATTCGCAGGATCCGGGCTCCGCGCCGCAGGGTGGGGACCTCGGCTATTTCGGGCGCGGCGCGATGGTGAAGCCGTTCGAAGACGCGGCGTTCAAGCTCAAGGAGGGCGAGATCAGCCCGGTGGTCGAATCCGAGTTCGGCTATCACATCATCAAGCTGACCGGCAAGCGCAAAGGCGAAGGCGGCGCGGAGGAGCTCAAGGCAAGCCACATCCTGATCAACGCGCCGCAGGGCGCGAAGAGCTTCGAGGAAGCCAAGCCGGAGATCGAGGGCCAGATCAAGCGCCAGCGGCTGGCGAAGAAGTTCGCCGAGTCGGCGGAGTCCTTCAGCAACATCGCCTACGAACAGCCGGACAGCCTCAAGCCGCTGGTGGACAAGTTCCAGCTCAAGGTCCAAAAATCGGACTGGCTCACACGCCAGGCGGGTGAAGGAGAGGGGCCGCTGGACAGTCCGCGTGCCCGCGCGGCGATATTCACGGACGACGTGATCGAGAACAAGCGCAATTCCGAAGCCGTCGAGGTCGCGCCGGGCGAGCTCATGGTGGCGCGCGTCGTCGACCACAAGCCCGCCGCGATGCGTTCGCTCGACGAGGTGCGGAAGGAAATCGTCAAGGTCCTGATCGATCAGGAGGCGCGGGCGCTCGCGCAGAAAGCGGGCGAGACCATGCTCGCGGATCTGCGTGCCGGCAAGTCGGTGGACGCGAAATGGTCCACCGCCAAGACGGTGACGCGCGAGGAGCCGAACGGCTTCGACGCGTGGGCGGTCGCGGCGATCTTCCGGACGGATGCATCCAAGCTTCCCGCGTACACCGGGCTGGGCGTGGGCGAGAAGGGCTATGCGCTTTTCCGCATTTCCAGCGTCACCGACGCGCGCGGTCTCGACAACCAGCAGCTCGCTGCGAGCGAGCTCGGCCTGGCAAGGCAGGAAGCGCGCGAGGATTTCCAGGGATTCGTGGCGGGACTGCGCGAGCGGACGAAAATCGAGATCAATCCTGCCAGCATCGAGAAGCCGCAGGGCGGCTGAGCTCGTCGGGCAAGCCGCCGGCGCCCGGTCAGGACGCGTCGGGCTTTGCGGCGTTCAGCATGCCGCCGACGACCACGTTGAATCCCGCATCGACGTAAGTCACCTCGCCGGTCACGCCCGCGGCGAGGTCCGAAAGCAGAAACGCGGCCACGTTGCCCACGTCGTCGATGGTCACATTCCGGCGCAGCGGGGCACTCTGCTCGACGAATTTCAGGATCTTGCCGAAGCCCGCGATGCCGGTCGCGGCGAGGGTCTTGATCGGCCCCGCCGAGATGGCGTTCACGCGGTGCCCCCGGGGGCCGAGATTGGCGGCGAGGTAGCGCACCGCGGCTTCCAGACTCGCTTTGGCGAGTCCCATCGTGTTGTAGTGCGGCAGCACGCGCTGGGCGCCTAGATAGGTCAGCGTCAGAAGCGCTCCGGCGCGCCCTTGCATCATGGGCTGTGCCGCTCGGGCGAGCGCAGGAAAGCTGTACGCGCTGATATCGTGGGCCACGCGAAACGCCTCGCGTGAGAATCCGTCCAGCAGCTCGCCGTCAATCGCCTCGCGCGGGGCGAAGGCGATGGCGTGAACGAGTCCGTCCAGGCCGTCCCAACGCGTAGCCAACCCGCTGAAAAGCCGATCGATTTCCTCGTCGCTCGACACATCGCACGGAAACGTCACATCGCTGTCAAAGTCGCGGGCCATGCCTTCGACGCGGTCTTTGAAGCGCTCGCCCTGGTATGTGAAAGCCAGCTCGGCGCCCTCGCGGTGACAGGCCCGGGCGATGCCATACGCGATGGAGCGGTTGCTGAGCAGACCGGTGATGAGAATCTTCTTGTTCTGGAGAAATCCCATGTCGGCTCCGGAGAAGGACTCCGCGGGATTATATATCCGCCCTCGCGCGCGCCCGACCGCGAAGCACGCGGCATACCGCGCTCGGCTACACTTCGCGGCCATGCGCAAAGCCGTGACGCTCCTCGTATCGGCCCTCGTGCTCGGCGGCTGCGCCGAGGTCTGGAACGATCCGTATCCGGCTTCCGAGCGAGGCGGCAATATTCTCTACACGTCGTTCGTCGATCGACCGAAGACGCTCGACCCGGCACGCTCGTACACGTCGGACGAATGGGGCTTCATCCAGCAGATCTACGAGCCGCCTTTGCAGTACCACTATCTCAAGCGGCCCTACCAGCTCATTCCCCAGACGGCGGTCGAGGTGCCGAAGCCGCGACTGCTCGACGCCGCGGGACGCGAGCTGCCGGCCGACGCGCCTGCGGATCGCGTGGCCACGAGCGAGTACGTGATCCGGATCCAGCCTGGGATCCTGTATCAGCCGCATCCCGCGTTCGCCAAGGATGCGCAGGGCCGCGCGCTCTACCTCGACTTGCCCGAATCGGCGATCCGCGACAAGTACGGCCTATCGGACTTTCCGCGCACGGGAACGCGCGAGCTCGTGGCGGACGACTACGTCTACCAGATCAAGCGGCTCGCCAATCCGCGCGTGGTGTCGCCGATCTTCGGACACATGAGCTCCTACATCGTGGGGCTCAAGGAGTTCGGCGCCGCGCTTCAGACGGAAAACCAGCGGATGGTCGCCGAGCACGAGCGGGATCACGGGCCTGCAGACAAGGGACTTCCCTGGATCGACCTGCGCAAGTTTCCGCTGTCAGGCGTCGACGTGCTGGATCGATACACCTACCGGATTCGGATCAAGGGGAAGTACCCGCAGTTCGTGTACTGGCTCGCGATGCCGTTCTTTGCGCCGATGCCCGTCGAGGCGGACCGGTTCTACTCGCAGCGCGGCATGAACGACGGGCGCAACCTGACGCTGGACTGGTTCCCGGTGGGCACGGGTCCCTACATGCTCGTGGAGAACAATCCGAATGCGCGGATGGTGCTTGCCCGCAATCCGAACTTTCGCGGCGAAGCGTATCCCTCCGAAGGCGAGCCCGGCGATGCGGCGGAGGGGCTGCTGCGGGACGCGGGAAAGACGGTGCCATTCATCGACCGCGTGGTGTTCACGCGCGAGAAGGAGGGCATTCCGTACTGGAACAAGTTCCTGCAGGGCTACTACGACCAGTCCGGCATCAGCTCCGACAATTTCGACCAGGCAGTGCGCCTCAACCTCGAAGGCGAGGCGAATCTCACGCCCGAGATGCAGGAGCGGGGGATCTCGCTGCGCACCTCGGTTGGCACGAGCACCTTCTATCTCGCGTTCAATTTCCTCGACCCGGTGGTAGGCGGCCCGTCGGCGCGGGCGCGCAAGCTGCGCCAGGCCATCTCGATCGCGATGGACTGGGAGGAGTTCATCTCGATCTTCCAGAACGGGCGGGGCATCCCCGGGACCGGGCCGATTCCACCCGGGATCTTCGGCTACCGCGAAGGTGCCGACGGCGTGAACCCAGTCGTGTACGAAGCGAAGAACGGCACCGTGACGCGCAAGCCCATCTCCGCGGCGCGCAAGCTCCTCGCTGAGGCCGGTTATCCCGATGGTCGCGACGCGCGCACGGGGCAGCCGCTCGTTCTCTACCTCGACACCGTACAACGCGGGCCCGGCGACAAGCCGCGCCTCGACTGGTATCGGCGCCAGTTCGCCAAGCTCAACATCCAGCTGGAAATTCGCGCGACGGACTGGAACCGTTTCCAGGAGAAGATTCGCGGTGGCAACACGCAACTCTTCTTCCTCGGCTGGAACGCGGACTATCCGGACCCCGAGAACTTCATGTTCCTGCTGAACGGCCCGCAGTCGCGCGCCAAGACCCAGGGGGAGAACGCCGCAAACTACCAGAATCCCGAGTACGACCGCCTGTTCGAGCGCATGAAGAACATGGACAACGGTCCAGCCCGCCAGGCGATCATCGACCGGATGGTCGCCATCGTCCGCGAGGACGCTCCGTGGGTGTGGGGATTCCATCCCCTCGACTACAGCCTGGCGCACGACTGGTTGTCGAACCTGAAGCCGAATCAGATGGCGCGGAACGGCATCAAGTACTTGCGAATCGACACCCACGAGCGCGCGCAGAAGCGTCGCGAGTGGAATCAACCGGTCGTGCTGCCGATCGTGGCGATCCTCGTCCTGGTGCTCCTCTCGGCGCTTCCGGCCGTGATCGCCTATCGCCGGCGCGAACGCGCCGTCGCAAGACCGGCACGGCAGGCGGCATGATCGCGTACATCACCCGCCGGTTCCTCTACGCGATTCCGATCCTGATCGGAGTGAACGTCATTACCTTCGCGTTGTTTTTCGTCGTCAACACGCCCGAGGACATGGCGAATCTCGCCCTCGGCGCGAAGCGCGTGACCCCCGAAGCGGTCGAGCGCTGGAAGGCCGAGCGTGGCTACGACAAGCCGCTGTTCGTGAACGCTGAGGCGGATGGCGCCGCCCGTCTCACCGACACGATCTTCTTCCAGAAATCGATTCGACTTTTCGTCTTCGACTTCGGGAACGCGGACGACGGGCGGAACATCGGCCACGAGATCCGGACCCGGATGTGGCCGAGCCTGGCGCTCGCCATTCCCGTCTTCCTGATCGGGCTCGCGGTGAACATCACTTTCGCGCTGATGCTGGCGTTCTTCCGGGCTACCTACATCGATTTCTGGGGCGTGGTGGTTTGCGTCGCGATGATGTCCATCTCGACGCTCTTCTACATCATCGGCGGCCAGTATCTCGTGAGCAAGACCTGGAGCCTCGTGCCGATCTCGGGCTACGCGCCGGGGATCGACGCGGCGAAATTTCTGATCCTGCCAGTCGTCGTGGGCGTCGCGGGAGGGATCGGGAGCGGCAGCCGCTGGTACCGGACGATCTTTCTCGAGGAGATCAATCGGGACTACGTGCGGACGGCCAGGGCGAAGGGCCTCTCGGAGCTGACCGTGCTCTTCCGGCACGTGCTCAAGAACGCGATGATTCCGATCCTCACCGGCGCAGTGGTGGTGATCCCGACCCTGTTCATGGGGAGTCTCATCACCGAATCATTCTTCGGCATACCGGGCCTGGGCAGCTACGTGATCGATGCGATCCAGGCCCAGGACTTTGCCGTAGTCCGGTCGATGGTCTTCCTCGGTTCCGTGCTCTACATCCTCGGATTGCTGCTGACGGACCTGTCCTACACGCTGGTGGATCCGCGGGTGCGGTTCGAATGAAGCTCGTGCCGCTGTGGACCGACGTCCTCGTGTGGCTGCTCGTGGCCGTGCTGGCGGGATACGCGTGGTATGCGCACCGGCGCCCGCACCTCGCCGCGCCGTGGCGCAGAGTGAGCCGGAGCAACGCGGGCATGGCATCGCTCGTGGTCATCGGGCTATTCGCGGCAGTCGGCCTCACCGATTCGATTCACTACCATCCCCTCCTGCCGGGCACGCAGGCCGGTGCGCCGCCGGTCTACTCGGTCGAGGCCCGATCCCTCCTCGACGACTTGCTCACTCCTCTGTGGTCACGGTCTGAGAAGACCTATTCCGCGCCGCTCGCGATCCGGAGCTACTCCAGGGAGACGGTCGAGCTTCCAGGAGGAGAAGTGCGGCGGGAGTTTCCGCGGCTGCGCTACGGGGGACGTCACGTCGCGGACGAGAGGGAGCGCGACCGCGACGTCGTGCTGACTGTTCTCCAGGGACTCGCCTGGGGCGCGATGGCGTGGGCCACGCTGGCCGCCGTTTGGGTGACCGTCCTCGCGCGACTTCGCCGTGTGACGGTGCAGACGATGGCACGGCGGATCCTGCGCCGCGAGACGCAGGTCGCGTGGATCGCCGTATTCGTCACGCTGCTGGTCGCCGCCCTGATCGTGACACCCGTCGCGCTGCTCGCCGGCGGCTACCACGTCTTCGGCACGGACAAGGTGGGTCAGGACGTGCTCTACCTCGCGCTGAAGAGCGTCCGAACGGCGCTCGTGATCGGCACGCTCACCACGCTCATCATGCTGCCGTTCGCGGTATTGCTGGGTATCGCGGCCGGCTACCTCAGGGGCTGGGTCGACGACGTGATCCAGTACGTCTACACGACGCTCAACTCGATCCCGGGGGTGCTGCTGATCGCGGCGGCGGTGCTGATGATGCAGGTGTACATCGATTCGCATCCGGAGCGGTTTCCGACGGCGGTAGAGCGCGCTGACCTGCGGCTTCTCTTCCTGTGCATGATCCTCGGCGTGACGACGTGGACGGGCCTGGCGCGCCTGTTGCGCGGCGAGGCGCTCAAGCTCCGCGAGCTCGAATACATCCAGGCGGCGCGGGCGTTCGGGGTACGGGACACGCGCATCATCACGCGCCACATCCTTCCCAACGTGATGCACATCGTTCTCATCTCGCTCGTCATGGATTTCAGCTTCCTCGTGCTCACCGAAGCGGTCCTTTCCTACATCGGCGTGGGCGTGGACCCGACGATGAACAGCTTCGGAACCCTCATCAACAATGCCCGGCTGGAAATGGCGCGCGACCCGATCGTGTGGTGGACGCTCGCAGCGGCGTTCGGGTTCATGTTCGTCCTGGTGCTGTCCGCCAATCTCTTCGCGGACGCGGTGCGCGACGCGTTCGACCCGCGCGTGAGGGTCGGGCAGGCGGCGGCGGAGGGCGCCGGTTGACGGAAGCACTGCTCAAGGTCGACGGGCTGCGAACCTGGCTGGAGGGTTCGGCCGGCGTAGTCCGTGCGCTCGATGGCGTCGATCTCGAGATTCGCCGGGGCGAGACGTTCGCGATCGTCGGTGAATCGGGCTGCGGCAAGAGCATCACCGCCCTGTCGGTGGCGCGATTGCTTCCCGAGACCGGGCGGGTGGTCGACGGGTCGGTGCGGCTCGGTGACATGGACCTCCTCGCGCTTCCGGAAGCGGCGATGCGCAACGTGCGCGGCGAGCGCATCGCGATGATCTTCCAGGAGCCGGCCACCAGCCTGAACCCGGTGCTCACAGTCGGTATGCAGATCGGCGAAGTCCTCGAGCGGCACATCGGGCTGCGGGGCGCCGCGGCACGGCGGCGTGCCGGCGAACTGCTCGACGCGGTGGGCATCGCGGAGAGCGCGCGTCGATTGGATGAATATCCGTTCCAGCTCTCCGGAGGAATGAAGCAGCGGGTGATGATCGCGCTGGCGTTGGCCGGAGAGCCTGACCTGCTGATTGCCGACGAGCCGACCACGGCGCTCGACGTCACGATCCAGGCGCAGGTGCTCGACTTGCTGAGGGACCTTCAGGCACGGACCGGGATGGCGATCCTGCTGATCACCCACGATCTCGGCATCGTGGCCGACATGGCGCATCAGGTCGCCGTCATGTACGCGGGACAAATCGTCGAAGTCGCGACGCGCGACGCGTTTTTCGCATCCGCGCAGCATCCGTACTCGCGCAAGCTCTTTGCGGCATTGCCCGGCGGGCGCCACCGCGGGGCCGCGCTCGCGGTCATTCCCGGGCAGGTGCCGCCGCTCACCGGCGAGTTTCGTGGGTGTCGCTTCGCCGGCCGGTGCGAACATGCGTTCGAGCGCTGCCGGACGGAGGAACCGGGATGGACGGCGATCAGTGACGGGCATCGCGTGCGGTGTCACCTCAGGGAAACGGAGCCCGCCGGCCCGCTGGGCGAGGGCCGCAGCGCGACGTCCCAGGCTTTGGCGCCGGCGGCCGGTGCGGCGCTCCTCGACGTCCAGGATCTGAAGGTGCACTTTCCGATCCGGCGCGGTTTGCTCAAACGCACCGTGGGCCTGGTACGCGCCGTCGACGGCGTCTCGCTCGAGATTCGTGCAGGCCGGACGCTCGCTCTGGTGGGGGAGTCCGGTTGCGGCAAGACGACGGTCGGCAAGAGCCTGCTGCAACTCATCCGGCCGACGGAGGGAAACGTGACCTTCGACGGCATCGAGCTCACCGAGTTACAGGGCAATGCGCTGCGGCGCCGGAGAAGCGATTTCCAGATCGTGTTCCAGGATCCCTACGCCTCCCTCAACCCGCGCATGCGCGTGGCGGATATTCTGGCCGAGGGGCGCAGCGCGCTCGGCGTTCTGGGCACGCCGGAGCAGGAAAGCCGGCGCATCGACGAGCTGCTCAATCAGGTCGGTCTCGATCCGAGCGCGCGCGATCGGTATCCGCACGAGTTCTCCGGAGGGCAGCGACAACGGATCGCGATCGCCCGGGCGCTGGCAGTCAATCCGCGCCTCATCGTCTGCGACGAGCCGACCAGCGCCCTGGATGTCTCCGTGCAGGCCCAGATCCTGAATCTGCTGCTACGGCTTCAGCAGGAGATGGGCCTCGCGTATCTCTTCATCACGCATAACCTGGCGGTCGTGGAGTACCTGGCCGACGAGGTGGCGGTCATGTACCTCGGTCGCATCGTGGAGCACGGCACCGTGGCGGAGGTGCTCGATGCGCCCAGACATCCCTACACGCACGCGCTCCTCTCCGCGATCCCGACCATCGAAGGCGGGCGAGAGCGAATCCGCCTGCAGGGCGAGCTGCCGTCGCCGGTGTCGCCGCCTGTCGGCTGTCACTTTCATCCCCGGTGCCCGGATGTGCAAGCGCGCTGCCGGGCTGCTTACCCCGCCCGCACACAGTTATCCGCCACGCACTCGGTGCGCTGCTTTCTCTTCGGAGATGCCTACGAGGACGAGGAAGGACGCGCGACCTGACGGCGCGGTGCACGTTTTCCGCGCACTTCGATCAGGAGGCGCTGACCGGGACGCAGGATCTTGCCGTCGATGCCGTTCCAGGCGCGCAACTCGGACACGTGCACGCCGTGCCTGCGCGCGATGCTCCACAGCGAGTCTCCGGACTTGACCCGATAGACGATCGTGGGGCCGGTTGGCGTCGTGTACGGCGACCGGAACAGGGGCAGCGGGTCCTTCTCGATCGTCGCGCCTTCCGCGGGCACGAGGAGCTCGTGCCCGGGCTTCACGCTCGAATACCGGCCGAGGCCGTTCACCTGGCGCAGGCGCGTTTCCGAAATGCCGTGCGCGGCGGCGATCTTCGACAGGCGGTCGCCGCGCTTGTACGTGTACGTCTGCCACGAGGAGAGCGGCTCCTGGTGGCTTTCGAGGTTGCGCACGAAAGTGTTCGCACGCTCGGCCGGGAGGACGAGCGTCGGCGCAACCGCCGAGGAGACGACCGGTCGGTTGTGGCCCGGATTGAGCGCGATCAGCTCCTCCACCGACATCTCGGCGAGGCGGGCTGCGACACGCAGGTCGATGTCACGCGTGAGCGCGATCGTGACGAAGTAGGGCGCGTCGGGTATCGGCTCCAGCTCCACGCCGAACTGTTCCGGGTTCGCGATGATGTTCTTGAGCGCTTGCAGGCGCGGCACGTAGTTGCGTGTCTCCCTCGGCATCCGCAGGTTGACGAAGTCGGTGGGCTTGCCACGCGCGCGATTCCGCTGGATCGCGCGTGCGACGCCGTTCTCGCCGAAGTTGTAGGAAGCGAGCGCGAGATGCCAGTCGCCGTACATGCGGTGGAGATCCTGGAGGTAGTCGAGCGCGGCATTGGTCGATGCCAGAATGTCGCGGCGATCGTCATACCACCAGTTCTGCTCGAGGTTGTAGTTCCGGCCGGTGGAAGGGATGAATTGCCAGAGCCCCGACGCGTGCGACCGCGAGTAGGCCATCGGGTTGAACGCGCTTTCCACCATCGGGAGAAGCGCGAGCTCGGTGGGCATCCCGCGCCGCTCGATCTCCTCGACGATGTAGAAGAGATAGCGTCGGCTGCGCTCGACCATCGTCTTGATCTGGTCGGGATTGCGTGCGTACGCGGCCTGCTGCCGCGCGACCGCGCGCGATTCCAGGTTGGGCATCGCAAAACCTTCCCGGATGCGCTGCCAGAGGTTTCCAGGGGGACCGTTGGGAGGAAATCCGTCAGGCCACGCACCGAGATCCGTGACGTTCGTCACGTCCACGTCGGCGGGATTCTCGGTGGTGAACGGGAACGGCGTCACCAGGAGCGGCACGCCCGGCGGCACCTCGTCCGGAAGCAGGATGGGCAGGTTGTGAAGGATGGGGTCGACCGCAAGCGCCGCCTGCGCTGCGCAAAGCAGCGCCGCACCGAGCAAACCTCGAATGACCCGTCTCCTCAAACGTCCTCCCAAGCGCGCGGCCATGCTATCGACCGATGCCCCTCGGGTCAAGGAAAAACAGCGCCTTACGACGGATGCATCGGCTCGCGCAGGTGGAAAACTACCGCTCGGCTCGAGGAAGGAGCCTGCCGTGGTCCGGCGGGCCGCCGCAAGCGCGAGCTTGCCCTTCGCGAGATAATCGCCTGGTGCCACAACCGCCGCAGAAATCGACGCTTGCCGAATGGTTCGAAACGCCGAAGGGCGCGTACGTGCTCGCCTGGGAGCAGGGGCAGTACGACAGCGCGGTAGAGGACGTTTTCGGGTTCAACGCGCTGCAGGTCGGCCTTCCGGAGATCGACTTCCTGCGCGCGAACCGGATGCTGCTGCACATGAGCGCGGGTCACACCGCGGCGTGCGACGTCCGCGCGGACCCGCGCCTGCTGCCCTTCGCGACGCAGAGCGTGGACCTGGTGCTCCTGCCGCACGTGCTCGAGTTCAGCGAGCATCCGCACGAGATCTTGCGCGAGGCGGAGCGCGTGCTCATGCCCGAGGGACATATCGTGATCTCGGGGTTCAACCCCATGAGTCTGTGGGGGCTCAAGCGCACGGTCGGTCGCCGGCGACCGCAATATCCCTGGTGCGGTGATTTCATCGGGCTGCTGCGGCTCCGCGACTGGCTGAAGCTGCTCGGCTTCGAGTTGAACGGGGGCAAGTTCGGATGCTACGCGCCGCCCTTCGGACACGCGAAATGGCTCAAGCGGTTTGCTTTCATGGAAAAGGCCGGGGACCGGTGGTGGCCGATCGGCGGCGGGGTCTACGTCGTGCGTGCAAAGAAGCGCAATCTCGGCATGCGCCTCGTGACGCCGGCCTGGCGAAACGGCAACGCAAAGGTCCGGGCGCTGGCGCCCATGGCACGCCGGCAGGCGGTACAGGGGCCCGCAGTGCGACGCAACCGGCCCGCGCTGAAGCTGATCGAGTGCGGCACGCTGCGGCCGCGCGTGGCACGCGCCGTGCCCCGAAAGCCCGTCGCGCGCGATGACTGAGACGGTCCGGATTTACACCGACGGCGCTTGCAAGGGCAATCCGGGACCCGGCGGATGGGGCGCGCTGCTGCGCATCGGGGCCCACGAAAAGGAGCTCTTCGGCGGCGAGCCCGAGACCACGAACAACCGCATGGAGCTTGCCGCCGTCATCAATGCGCTGGCGTCGCTGAAGCGGCCCTGCACGGTCGAGATCTACACCGACTCGCAGTACGTCCGGAACGGCATCACGGAATGGCTTGCGCAGTGGCGACGCCGCGGTTGGAAGACAGCGGACGGCAAGCCGGTGAAGAATCTCGACCTCTGGCACGATCTCGAGCGGGAGGCCGGGCGACACAAGGTGCGCTGGCACTGGGTGCGGGGCCACGCCGGGCACGACGGCAACGAGCGCGCCGATGCGCTCGCGAACCGCGGCGTCGCGTCGCTGAAGCTCTCGTAGATGACTTCGAAGAAGCTGCTGATCATCGGGGTATCGCTGGCCGGCCTGGTCATCCTCGCTGCAATCGCCCACTACGCATTCCGCGTCGTTTCCCCACCCGGCGTTGTGCCGGGCGTCGCGTCGGGTCAGGCCGGCAAGGGAAGCGTCGCCGTGCGACCCGCCGGGCCACCGGGCGGAATGGCAGTGTCGGTGGAAACCGCGACCGTGACCGCCGGCCCGGTGCGCGAGGAGGTGAGCGCCGTCGGCACGTCGCGATCGAACGAGTCGGTGGTCGTGCGTCCCGAGATCTCGGGGCGGATCGCGCGGATCGAGTTCGACGAAGGCAAGCCGGTGCGCAAGGGGCAGCTCCTGGTTGCGCTGGACGACTCGGTGTATGCCGCCGAGCTGCAGCAGGCCAAAGCGAACCTCGCGCTCCAGAGCAGCAATTACGAGCGGACGGTGGAACTCGCCCGCGACAATTTTGTCAGCGCCAACGCGAAGGACCAGGCGCTGAACAATCTGCGCGTCGCCGAGGCGAGCCTCGCACTCGCGCAGGCGCGGCTGGCGAAAACGCGGATCCAGGCCCCTTTCTCCGGCATCGTCGGCATCCGCCAGGTGAGCATCGGCGACTACGTGAAGGAGGGGCAGGATCTCGCCACGCTGGAGGACATTTCCTCGCTCAAGGTGGATTTCCGCATCCCTGAGCTGTATCTGACGAGCCTGCGCAGGGGGCAGAGCGTCGAGGTGCAGACCGATGCCTTTCCGGGGAAGACCTATGTCGCAGTGCTCGACGCCATCGATCCGCTGGTCGACCAGAACGGACGCTCGCTCGTTTTGCGTGCGCGGCTGAAGAACCTCGACGGCGCGCTGCGGCCGGGAATGTTCGTGCGCACGCGTCTCATCATCGCCGAGCGCCCCGACGCCCTGACGATCCCGGAAGAGGCCCTCGTGCCGGTCGGATCGAGCCAGTACGTCTTCCGCGTCAGCGACGGCAAGGCAGAGCGGGTCAAGGTGGAAACGGGCGTGCGGCGCCGCGGGCGCGTGGAGATCGTCTCAGGTCTGGCTGCCGGGGATGTCGTGGTGACCGCCGGACAGATCAAGCTGCGCGACGGCGTGCCGGTGCGCATGGGCACCGGCGACGACTCGCCGGGTGCGCCGGCCAAGGTGGGAAAAGCGGCACCCCCCGAACGAAGGCTCTGAGTTGATTCTTTCGGACATCTCGATCCGGCGTCCGGTGCTCGCCACCGTGATGAGCCTGGTGGTCGTGCTGATCGGCCTGGTCGCCTATCAGCGGCTCCCGGTGCGCGAGTACCCGAAGATCGACGAGCCGACGGTCACGGTCGAGACCAAGTACCGCGGCGCGAGCGCGGAGATCATCGAGTCGCGCGTGACGAAGCCGCTCGAGGAGTCGCTCGCCGGGATCGAAGGCGTCGACACCATCACCTCGATCAGCCGCGCCGAGAACAGCCAGATTACGGTCAAGTTCAGGCTGGAGCGCAACCCCGACGCGGCGGCGAGCGACGTGCGCGACCGCGTGGCGCGGATTCGCGGGAAGCTGCCCGACGATATCGAGGAGCCGGTGATCGCGAAGGTGGAAGCCGACGCGAATCCGATCATCTGGCTCGCCTTCTCGAGCGACCGTTTCTCGTCTCTGGAGGTGACCGACTACGCGAGCCGGATCGTGAAGCCTCGGCTACAGACGCTGCCCGGCGCCGCCGATGTGCGCGTGTTCGGCGAGCGGCGCTTCTCCATGCGCATCTGGCTCGACCGCACCAAGCTTGCGGCGTACCGGCTCACGCCCCAGGACGTCGAGGACGCGCTGCGCAGGCAGAACGTCGAAATACCGGCCGGGCGCATCGAGAGCCGGGCGCGCGAATTCTCGGTGGTCGCCGAGACCGATCTC
>JAJDOG010000009.1 GCA_022340285.1 Betaproteobacteria bacterium | reverse complement strand
CACGTGGGCGATGGGAACTTCCATCTGCTCATTCTCGTGAAGCCCGGCATTCACGAGGAGCTCGAGCGTGCCGAGGCGCTCAACGATCGACTCGTGCGCCGCGCGCTCGCCCTGGGCGGCACGTGCACCGGCGAGCACGGCATCGGAAGCGGCAAGATCGCGTTCCTCGAGGCGGAGCACGGCGATTCGGTCGGCGTCATGCGCCAGGCGAAGGCGGCGCTCGATCCGAGCAACCTGATGAACCCGGGCAAGATCTTCGCCGCGTGAACTGAGCGCAATGAGAATCGCGGTGATGGGCGCGGGCGCGGTGGGCTGCTACTACGGTGGCATGCTGGCGCGCGCGGGCCATTCGGTGATGCTGATCGGGCGGCCGCGGCTCGTCGAGGCAGTGCGTCGGAATGGCCTCTTCATGGACACGCAGACTTTCCGAGCGCACGTTCCGACGGAGGCCAGCACCGAGACGGGCGCCGTGCGGGGAGCGAAGATCGTGCTCTTCTCCGTCAAGTCCACCGACACGGAGAGCGCGGCGGCAGGGATCGCGCCGCATCTCGAGCCCGATGCGCTCGTGCTCAGCCTGCAGAACGGTGTCGACAACCTCGAACGGCTGCAGGCGGTGCTGCGACAGGAGGTGGTCCCGGCGGTGGTCTACGTTGCCGCCGAAATGGCGGGACCCGGTCACGTCAAGCATCATGGAAGGGGCGAGCTAGTCATCGGGCCATCGGGGACCAGCGACGAGCTCGTTGCGCTGCTTACCGGCGCTGGCGTGCCCACGCAGATCTCCGACAACGTGACAGGCGCGCTGTGGGCGAAGCTGATCCTGAACTGCGCCTACAACGCCCTCTCGGCCATCACGCAGCTGCCCTACGGGCGCCTTGTGCAGGGCGAAGGTGTCGAGGCGGTGATGCGCGACGTCGTGCAGGAGTGCTCGGCGGTCGCGCGGGCGCGGGATGTCACCGTTCCAGCCGACATCTGGGATGCCGTGCAGGGCATCGCGCGCACGATGCCCACGCAGTCCTCGTCCACCGCCCAGGACCTGGCGCGGGGAAAGCGCACCGAGATCGACCACCTCAACGGCTATATCGTGCGCAAGGGCGAGGCGCTTGGCATCGCAGCGCCCGTCAATCGCGTCCTGCACGCATTGGTCAAGCTGCTCGAGGATCGGCAGGCGAGTTCGCGCTAGCCGTTGTCAATTCGGCCAGCCCGCATCGGCGAAGAGGTCCCGCATCAGGAAACCCTCGAGCCCCGCATTGTCGCGCGGGCGGGCGGACAGCGTGATGCTCTGGCCGAGGCGCTTCGACCTCCAGACGAAGTCCCCGGTCTCCTTCTCGCGAATGATCGCGATCATCTTGCGGACCACCGCGATGCGGATGTCGCTGTTGTCTCCTCTCTCGACCTCGATCAACTGCCGCGAGTTCCGGCCGATGTCCTTGTTCCAGCCGAAGAAGATGAACGCGGCGTCGTTGAGACCCATGCGCTGAATCTGGAATATCCCACCCCCGGCTTCCGGATCGTGGCCAAAGGTCGGCGTGTCCAGCAGTCCGAGGTTTGCGGCGACGATGCGGTTGTGGCGCGCTCTTTCGTCCTCCTCCGAAGGCGCGGGCGGTGGTTCGCTGCGGGGAAAGGCGGGCGTCGCTTCACCGCGGGCGCGGCGCCGCGCCTCGATGTACGACGAAAGATCGCCCTCGATAGGCGGGGGCGAGGGGGCTGGAGTGGCCGTGGGCGGTTCGGCCCGCCGCGGCACGACTGCAGGCGTTGGTTTGTTCCGCGCGAGGACCGGTGGCGCGGATGGTGGGCGCGGTACCGCCTTGGGCGTGGGAGGTCGTTTCGCTGGTGCCGGCCGTGCCTCGACGGGCCGTGAGGGGGGTGTGGGTGTTGCGGGCGGCGGTGCAGGCGGAGGCGTGACTGCCGGACTCGGCCGCGGCGCGAGCTCCACGATCAGCGGCCCGCTTGCGTTGCCGCGCTCGGGATTGTCGAGCGACAGAAAATGGGGCCGCGACTGCCACGGCCACAGCACCGCAATGTGAAGGAGCAGCGACAACGCGAACGCCACCTGTATGGTGCGGATCGTCGCGCGATCGTAACCGCTGCGTAGTTCGGGGAGCCAGGCTTCCATCGGTCGGCTTCCCTGCTATGACACCCGGTGCGGGGTCAGGGTTTCGGCGGTTTCCGCGCGACCAGATCGATGAGCGCTGACATGCCGCGGTGCCGCGGTCCCTCGTCCAGCACGTCGTCGTGCTCGGCGAGATGCAGGATCTCGAAGTGGCCGAACGCTTCACGCAGCAGGGCTTCCGTGTAAAGGTTCTCGGGAATCGGTGGGCCGCCGGTGCCGTACTCGACCTGGCGCGGCCGGTATCCTTGCACGAGGAGAAGGCCGCACGGCACGACTGCACGCGCGATGCCTTCGAACACCTTGGCGCGTTCCGCAGGCGACAGAAACTGGATGAAGATCACCGCGACCAGATCATACTGTTCGGCATCCCAGTTCCATTCCCTGATGTCGGCGAGAGAATACTCGACCGCGACGCCCGCCTCGCGAGCGAGACGGCGCGCCTTCTCGACGCCGACCGGCGAGATATCGAACGCGGTGACGCGCAGGCCGTGCTTTGCGAGCCAGACGCTGTTGCGGCCCTCGCCGTCGGCCACGCAGAGCGCCGACATGCCCGGGCGAAGCAGCTTCTCCTGGCTCGCGAGGAAGACGTTCGGCGCCGTGCCGAAGTGATAGTCATCGCCCGCGAAGCGGGCGTTCCAGTGCGCCTGGGCGTCTTCGAACTTCATCGCTCGATCAATTCCGGATCGTCCACCTGCTCAGTTGAACGTCTTGCCGTCTGCGGCCAGCTTCTTCAGCAACGGTGCGAGCTGCCAGCACTCGCCGTGGTAGCCCTTCGCGTATTTTTCCACTGCGGCGAGGACGCTCTTGAGGCCGACCGTGTCGGCATAGAACATCGGGCCGCCGCGGTAGCGCGGGAATCCGTAGCCGGTCAGGTAGACCATGTCGATGTCGACCGCGCGCAGCGCGATGCCTTCCTCGAGAATTCGCGCCCCCTCGTTCACCAGCGCGTAGATCGTGCGCTCGACGATCTCGGCGTCGGAGATCTGGCGCGGCTTGACCCCGATCTCCTTCCGGTAAGCGTCGATCAGCTGCTCGATCGCCGGGTCGGGTTGCGGCGTGCGATTGCCGGCCTCGTACTTGTAGACGCCCGCGCCGGTCTTCTGGCCGAGGCGGCCCAGTTCGCACACGCGATCGGGCCACTGCGAATAGGCACGCACGCCTTTCTGGCCGGCGCGGCGCTTGCGCACTTCCCAGCCGATGTCCTGGCCGGCCATGTCGAGCATCGTGAAGGGGCCCATCGCCATGCCCCAGTCCTGCAGCGCCTTGTCGACCTGTTGCGGCGTGGCGCCCTCGTCCACGAGGAAATAGGCCTGGCGGACGTACTCCTCCATCATGCGATTGCCGATGAAGCCGTCGCACACGCCGGAGACGATCCCGACCTTCTTGACCTTCCGTGCGAGCTTCATCGCCGTCGCGAGCACGGGCTTGGAGGTCTTGGCGCCACGCACGATCTCGAGCAGGCGCATCACGTTCGCCGGGCTGAAGAAATGCAGACCGACGACGCTCTCGGGCCGCTTGGTGGAGGCGGCGATCTCGTTCACGTCCAGGGTCGAAGTGTTCGTCGCGAGGATCGCTCCCTGCTTCACCACCTCGTCCAGGCGCCCGAAGACCTCCTTCTTGACCCCCATCTTCTCGAACACGGCCTCGATCGCGAGATCGCAATCCTTGAAATCGCCGTATTCGCGCGTCGTCGAGATGAGGCCCATGCGCTTGTCCATCTCGGCCTGCGGGAGACGGCCCTTTGAGACGGTCGCGGCGTAGTTCTTCTTGATCGTCGCGAGTCCCCTGTCGAGGGCCTCCTGGGTCGGCTCAAGCAGCTTCACCGGGAGGCCCGCGTTCACGAACGCCATCGCGATGCCGCCACCCATGGTCCCCGCGCCGACGATGCCGACGCTCTTCACGTCGATGATCGGGGTGTCCTTCGGCACGTCGGGAATCTTCTCCACCGCGCGCTCGCCGAAGAACGCGTGGCGCAGCGCCTGCGATTCGGTGGTGACGACCAGCTCCTCGAAGCGGGCGCGCTCGAACTTGCGACCCTCGTCGAAGGGCAGGTTCACGGCTGCCTCGGCGCACGCGACGATCTTGAGAGGTGCCGGATAGCCACGCGATTCCTTCGCGACTTTCTGGCGAGTTGCCGCGAAGTAGGCCTCCGCGTCGTCGAGCGTCACTTTCTGGTCTCGCAGCCGCCGCAGCGGGCGCTTCTCGGCGACGACCTTCTCGGCGAACGCGATCGTTGCCTGGGCGAGGTCGCCCTGTGCGATCTCGTCGATCAGTCCGGCCGGAGCTTTCTCGGCGGGCACCGGCTTGCCGGAGACCATGAGGTCGAGCGCGGGCTTCACGCCGATCGCGCGCGGCAGACGCTGCGTTCCGCCCGCACCGGGCAGGATGCCGAGGTTCACCTCGGGCAGCGCGAGCTGTGCGCCCGGCGCGGCGACCCGGAAATGACAGGCAAGCGAAAGTTCGAGTCCGCCACCCATCGCAAAGCCGCCGATCCCGGCGACGACGGGCTTCTTCATGCCGTCGAGCGTGTCGATGATCTGGTGGAGCGTGGGCTCGGTGCTGGCCTTGGGCGTGTTGAATTCGCTGATGTCGGCGCCGCCCGAGAAGGCCTTTGCCGTGCCCATGATGACGACCGCTTTCACCGCGTCGTCCCCGGATGCGCGCTTCAGGCCGTTCATGAGCCCGACGCGCAGGTCGTGACCGAGGCCGTTCACCGGCGGATTGTCCATCGTGATCACGGCGACCCCGCCGTGCGTGGTGTATTCAGCTTTGCTCATCGCGACTCCTACACGGGAATCCGTGATTTTACTGCGTTACGGCGCCGCGATCTTCGGGGGTTCCCTCCTAATTGCCTGAGGACGGAGGGTAGAGACCCGAGTTCATCGCTCGTTGGCGAATCAACCCAAGCACCGTCTTCGACCAGGGCATTGGGATGCCCAGGCGATCGCCGATCTCGCACGGCGCGGCGAGAATCGCGTCGATCTCCGGCGCGCGGCCCGCTTCGAAATCCTGCAGCATCGAGGTCTTGAAAGCGCCCAGCTCGCGCGTGACGGCGATCCGCTGCTCCGCGCTCATGCCCATGTCGATGCCGAGCGCGGCGCCGATGGCGGCTGCCTCGTTCATCATCTCGCGCACAAGCGCGACCGTCAGCGGATCGTCGAGCAGGACGTTCGCGGTCGAGCCGGTGAGCGCGCTGATCGGATTCATGTTCATGTTTCCCCAGAGCTTGAGCCACACTTCGCGCTGGATCTCACGCGTGCCGCGCGCATCGAAACCCGCGTGCGTGAGGAGCTCGAGCACCCGGGCCAGACGTGGCGTCTCCTTGCCGGAAAGGTCTCCGACCAGCAGCAGGTTCCCCTTGCCGCGACGAATCACCCCGGGGGAGGGCATCGTGGAGGAAAGATGCACGACCGCGCCGAGTACCTGCGCCGGCGGCAGCGCGCGCGCGATCTCGCCCTTCGGGTCCACCGCATCGAGACGAGCGCCGGCGAGCTTGCCGCCGAAGCCGTGAAAGAACCACCATGGCACGCCGTTCATTGCCGGGATGATCAGGGTATCCGGGCCGACGAGTGGCGCGAGGGACGCCGCGCTATCGCGCAGCGAGTGGGCCTTGAAGGTGACGAAGAGGACGTCCTGCTTGCCGAGAGCATTCGCGTCGTCGGAAGCCTCCACCTTCGCGACCGTCTGCGAGGCGCCTTCCTCGAGCCGCAGACCTTCGCCCCGAATCGCGCGCAGATGCGCGCCGCGCGCGAGCACACCGACTTGCTCGCCCGCCGCGGCGAGCCGCGCCGCGATCAACCCGCCAACCGCCCCGGCGCCCGCAATGCAGATCTTGGCTTTGCCCCGACGTGCGGCACCGCTCATCGCTTGTAGCTCGGGTCCTTCTCGTCGATCATCCGGACGAGGGAGGCGAACACCGCTTCGCCGACCGCCTGCTCGCCGGGCCCGGACTCGCGCACGGCCTGTTCGAATACCTCCATGCCGAGTTTGCGCAGCGGTCCGGCAGACGCCGCCGCGATTTGCACGTCGCAAGCCCGCTGGACTGTCCAGAGCCACATGAACGCTTCGGGAATCGTGCGCCCGCACGTGAGCAGCCCGTGGTTCCGCAGGATCAGGACCTGCTTGTTGCCCATGCTCGCGAGCAGCCGCTCCTGTTCGCCCTCGTTCACCGTGATCCCCTCGAACTCGTGATAGGCAAGCTGGCCGAAGAGCATCGCACCGTAGAACGTGTCGTGGGCGAGACCGGAATCGAGCGAGGCGACCGCCATGCCGGTCGTCGTGTGAGTGTGCATGACGCAGCCGACCTCATGGCGCGCGCGGTGGATCGCGCTGTGGATCACGAACCCGGCGCGGTTTATCGGGTACTCCGTAGGGCGAACTGGGTTGCCGTCGAGATCGATCGTAACGAGGTTCGACGCGGTGACCTCGCGGTAGTGGAGGCCAAAGGGGTTGATGAGGAACAGCTCGTGCGCGCCGGGCACCTTGAGTGTGATGTGATTGAAGATCATCTCGGTCCAGCCGAGATGGTCGAAGACGCGGTAGCACGCGGCGAGCTCGATCCGCGCCGCCCATTCGGCGTCGCTGACCGGAACGGCTTGCGCCTCGCGGGCCTGCTTAGACATGTATAGCGCCATGGCCGTTTCCTCGCTGAACCGTTCGGCGAATCTTACTGCGGCGCGGTGAGAAGAGCGACCGCGCCGTTGGTCAGAGCCCCCAGCCCAGATGCACCGCCTGGCTGGTCTCCAGGTCGCCGCCGTGTTCCGATTGGGTCAGCGCCCGGTATCGGCTGCGGAAGAAGATCAGCGGATCGGCCGACTCCCTCAGGTGCACGGCGCGGACATGCCCCACCACGAGCAGATGATCGCCCGCCTCGTGAACGGCGTGGTTCTCGCATTCGAAGCTCGCGAGCGCTTCGGGGATGAGCGGCACGCCCGTGTCGCCGATTCGGTGACCGATGCTTTCCCACTTGGATTCGCCCTGGCGCGCGAAGAGATCCGAGAGGCGCTTCTGACCCGCGCCGAGAATGCTCGCCGAGAAGAACCTTGCGGAAGCGTAGGTCTCCACCGCACGCAACGTGCGCGAGGGACAGTAGAGAACCAGTGGCGGGTCGAGCGACACCGAAGTGAACGAATTGACGGTCATGCCGACGAGCATGCCGTCGTCGCCCCGCGCGCCGATGACCGCTATGCCGGTTGCGTAGTTGCCGAATGCGTGGCGCAACGATTGGTGGTCGAGCACTGGAACACCTGGAGTGGGGACGCGAAGGGGGGATGGTAGCAATAGTGCGGGATCCGGATTTTTCCCCTCCTTTCCAAGGAGGGGTGCCCGCGAAGCGGGCGGGGTGGTTCTTGGTCCGGGATCCGCTCACAACACCACCCCGGCGCGTGGTCATGCCTTAGCGAGCCGCGATCCAGCCCCTGCCCGCCGGCACACCAGCAGAATCTCGCTGACGTTCTCCGTATCGATCATCCCCGGGGCGACCGCAAGCGCCTTCTCGAAGCGAACCGCGAGGGGCATGAAGACGCGGTTGTACCACCACAGTGCCCGCTGGCGCCGGTGGGTGAGGAACCACATCCCGAGCTCCAGCAGGCGCGACGAGCGTGGCGCCATCCCGTAAGCGGCGCTCCGCTCGATCGCCAGCCCGTGCGCCGCGAGCTTCGCGACCAGAGCCGCCGGCTCGTAACGGCAGTAGTGCCCCACGAACTCGTCGAACGCCGTCCACAGTTTCGGATGAAGCGGCGCGGAAACGAGCACCACCCCGCCCGGCTCCACGACGCGTGCGAGCTCCGAGAGCGCGCAGTCGTCGTCGCCGACGTGCTCGACGATGTCGAGCGCGCACACGAGATCGAATGCCTCGTCGGGAAACGGAAGCGACGTTACCGGCGCCAGAACGGCGTTGCCACCGAGCTCGCGCAGCCGCTCGAGCGCCGGCGCGCTGATGTCGACGAAGTGCGTCCCGGCGAGCGGCAACCGCGGCCGCAAGCCCGCGCCGACCTCGAGTCGACGCCGCGCTTGAGCCACCAACGGACGCAGCAGCGGCCACGTGTTGAAGCGCTCGGGCTCCACGAGCCGCACGCCCGCCCACAGGCCATCGTAGAAGCGGCGGTTCGCTTCGCGCAGCTCGTGGCTCGTACGGTCGGACGGCACCGTCGGGTTCATCGCCACCACACTCTAGCAGTGCCCACCCCGCGCGTGGGGAAATCGCGGTGCTGACCGTGGGAGGGGCGCGGGGAGGCAACGGGATGACTCAGATCAAGAAAACGGACAGCGGGCGACGCTAGGCTTGTGGCGGGTTCGGTACGTGGCACGCACCGGTGGCCCGCTCGCGAGGAGTGGGCAGGAGCCCAGCGCCGGGTGCGAGCGCGGGAGGAGAGGACGGATGGCAGAGACCGGGACTGCGCCGAGCGTGCTGTACGAGGAACGGAGCCAGCGGCTGCTCGATCAGGTCGCGCTCAAGGAAACCGACCGGACACCGTTCGTTTTCGCCACGCGGTTCTGGGCGGCGAAGTACGCCGGGATCACCTTCGAGGAGCAGATGTACGACGCGGAGAAGTCGGCCGCCGCCCTCGAGAAGGTCCTCGTGCTCCTCGAGCCGGACGGTTACGTGCCCTCGCTGTACATCTTCGGCCCGACGCTCTCGGCGCTCGACTACCGGCTGATGCAATGGCCCGGCCACGGCACCGACCGCAATGCCACCTTCCAGTATCTCGACCGGGAGTACATGCCGGCGAAGGACTACGACGAGTACCTCTTCGATCCCACCGGCTATTGCTTCCGCAAGTACCTGCCGCGCGTTGCCGGCGCGTTCGAGGGCCTCGCCGGCATGCCGGACTTCCCGTCGCTCTCGGAATGGCGCTTCGTCGGCGCGATGCGCGCGTTCGGCAGGCCCGAGCTGCGCGAGAGCCTGCGGCGCCTGCTCGAGATCGGTGAGCGAGCCGAGGAGGCGGCGCAGAAATCGGTCGCTTTCGTGAAGCGGATGGCGGCGCTCGGCTTTCCGTCGGCGGGCGGCGGCTTCTGCAAGGCGCCGTACGACCACGTCTCCGACTTCCTGCGCGGCTCGAAGGGCTGCATGCTCGATCTCTTCCGCAACAAGGACAAGCTGCTAGAGGCGATCGACAAGGTGGGCGAGCTGCTCCTGCGCGGAGTGGTGGAAGAGACGCGCGCAGGCGGAACGCCCTACGTCTTCATTCCACTGCACTGGGGGCTCGACGGCTTCATGTCGCCCCAGCATTTCCAGACCTTCTATTGGCCCGGGTTGCGCAAGGTGATGCTGCGCCTCATCGAGCACGACCTCATCCCGGTCGTGCTCTGGGAGGGCGATTGCACTTCGCGCCTGGAGCTGATCGGCGATATTCCGCGAGGCAAGGCGGTCTACTGGTTCGAGAAGACCGATCTCGTACGGGCGAAGTCGGTGCTCGGCGACACGGTGTGCCTGCGCGGCAACGTGCCGACCTCGATGCTCATCGCCGCCTCGCCGGACGAGGTGGACGAGTACTGCAAGATGCTGATCACCAAGGTCGGCAAGGGCGGCGGCTTCATCCTGGACGGCGCGGCGAGCATCCCGGACGAGGCGCGTACCGAGAATGTGCTCGCGATGGCGAAGTCGGTCCGCAAGTACGCGAGCTGACCCCGGCGTCGCCGCGGGCGCGGCGTGATTCCCACGGTGTGGAGGTGAACGATGCAGGAGCGCGAACGAGAGCGAGAGCTGGTCGAGGCACTGGCGGAGATGCGCGAAGAGGAGGCGGTCGCACTCGCCCGGGCGATGCTCGAGGGCGGCGTCGACCCTCTGCGGGTGCTCGAGCTCTGCCGCGAGGGGATGGAGATCGTCGGCAAGCGCTTCGAGAAGGGCGAGTACTTCCTTCCCGAGCTCATCCTCGGCGGCGAGATGCTCGAGGCGATCGGCGCGCTCGCGAAGCCGCTCATCGTGCAGGCGCCCGGCGGTCCGGCGAAGACCCACGGCCGCGTTCTCATCGGCACCGTGCAGGGCGACCTGCACGACATCGGCAAGAACATCGTGACCTTCATGCTCGATATCAACGGCTTCGAGGTGAAGGACCTCGGCATCGACGTTCCGGCGGCGACGTTCGTCGACGCGATCCGCGATTTCCAGCCCGCGGTGATCGGGCTGAGCGGATTCCTCACGCTCGCGTTCGACGCGATGCGCGACACGGTGGGCGCGATCGAATCCGCCGGGTTGCGCGACGGTCGCAAGATCATGATCGGCGGCGGCCAGGTGGACGAGGCCGTGCGGACGCATACCCGCGCCGATGCCTTCGGCGGCAACGCGATGGCTGCGGTCGCCCTGTGCCGCGAGTGGATCGGAGTGTGAGCGCATGTCGCCCGGCGCCGGCCTGCTGAACCGCGATGCGGCGGCGCGGGTCGATTCGGCGCGCGCGCGGGCGCGGCACGACGCATTGGTGCTGGCGGAAAGCGAGTCGCTCGCCCAGCCCGTCACTGCGCACCGCCTGTGGCCGGTGCAAAGCGCGCACGGTGCGCGGCTCGACCTCGGCGAGCGCTTGCTCGATGTCCCCGGGTTCGCCGACTACTCCGGGGAGATTGCCTCGGTGGCGACCGGTGCATGCTCGCTCGGCCCGCAGTTCGAGCAGCGCGTCGCGTCGCTCTTCCACGCGCAGCGCAGACTCCTCGCGCTCGAGCTCGATGCGCTAGGCACCGAATGGCTCTTCGCGCTCACCGATCTGCTCGTCGCGCGCATCCGGCGCCAAGCCCGGCGCGCGGGACTCCGCGCGAGCGCTGAGTTGAACCCCGGCGACGAGGGCCTCGCGCTCGGTGCCCAGCGCACGGTGCTTGCCTTGGCGGGTGCCGGATCGCATGGGATCAAGGTGACGCCGGGCGGCATGCTGTCGCCAGTGAAGTCGCTGACCTTCGTCATCGCACTGGGTCGCGCGCTTCCCGAGTCCTCGGCTGCCCGCTGCGACCGCTGCGGGGCCCGCGACCGATGCCGCATCCGCCCGACGTGAGCCTGCTGCCGGCGCGGCACCGGGTCCGGTTCGCCAGCATCGACCGCGACGCCGAGTGCGGCGAGCACGACACGATCTTCCAGGGCGCCCGCCGCGCCGGGGTGCGCATCGTCGGCGCCTGCGGCGGGCGGGGCGTGTGCGGTACCTGTGCGGTGCGCGTCGCAGAGGGCGAAGTCGAGCTCCTGCAGCCGACTGCCCCGCACGCGAGGGCGCGGCTTGCGAACGGCTGGCTGCGCGCGTGCCTCGCGCGGCCGCTCGGCGACTGCACCGTGGAGATCTCGCCGCGCTCGCTGGCGCCGGTGGCGCGCGCTGAGGTGGACGGCCGGGCCGGTGCGGTGTTTCGTCCCGCGCCCGCCGTGCGAGTGCACACGATCGCGCTCGCGCCGCCGACGCTCGAGGCGAGCCACGCCGATGCCGACCGCTTGCTCCGCGCGCTCGCCGATCCGCGCGTCAGGCGGTTCGATCTCGCCGTGCTCCGCGAGCTGTCCGGGCGTCTGCGCGCCGCCGGCTGGCGGCTCGGCGTGTGCGTGCACGATGACGAAGTGATCGCCATTGGCGAGGCCGGACGGCGCGCGCTCGGGCTCGCGGTGGATCTCGGCACGACGAACGTCGCGGGGTTTCTGCTCGACCTGCAGACCGGCACGCGGCTCGCGAGCCTCGGGATCGAGAACCCGCAGGCGGCCTTCGGCGCCGACCTCGTGAGCCGCGTCAATCACGCGGTCCGGACGACGGACGGCGCGGGCGAGTTGCAGCAGGCGGCGATCGGCGCCATCGGAGCACTTGCGCACGATCTCTGCGCGGCGATGTCCGCACAGCCGCAGGACATCGTCGACGTGGCGGTGTGCGGCAACACGGCCATGCACCATCTGCTCCTCCGTCTTCCGGTCGCTCAGCTCGGGCGCGCGCCGTTCGTGCCCGCGCTCGAGGCCGCCCTCGACGCGAAGGCGCGCGATCTCGACATTCCCGCCGCGGCGGGCGCGTACGTGCACGTCCTGCCCAACATCGGCGGCTTCGTCGGCGGCGACCACGTTGCGACGCTGCTCGCCACCGAGGATGCGTGGCGCGCCGGCACGTCCATCGTCATGGACATCGGCACCAACACCGAGATCTCGCTCGTGCACGGAGGAGAAATAACGACCGTTTCCTGCCCGTCCGGGCCGGCACTGGAGGGCGGCCACATCTCGTGCGGAATGCGCGCGGCCGAAGGCGCGATCGAGCGCGTGCGCATCCGCGGCGACAGCGTCGAGGCACAGGCCATCGGGGACGCCGCGCCGGTCGGGCTGTGCGGATCCGGCGTCCTCGACGCCGTGGCGGAAATGCGCCGCGCGGGCGTGCTCGACCTGCGCGGCAGGATCCTCGCCGGGCATCCCGCGGTCCGCGAGCCCGACGGCCGCCGCGAGCTCGTCCTCGCGCCGGACGTCGCCTTCACGCAGGACGACGTGCGCGCGGTTCAGCTCGCCAAGGCGGCGGTGCGCTCCGGGATCGACCTGCTGCTGCGCGAGGCCGCCGTCGCCGAGGCCGCGATCGACCGCGTGCTGATCGCGGGCGCCTTCGGGGCCTACATCGACGTGTCGAGCGCGATCGCGAGCGGACTGGTGCCCGAACTGCCGCGCGAGCGCTTCACGCAGGTCGGCAATGCGGCGGGCGTGGGCGTGCGCATGGTCCTCGCCTCGGTCGCGCTGCGCGAGCGGGCACGCGGCATCGCATCGCGCTGCCGTTATCTCGAGCTCGGTTCGCTCCCGGGCTTCCAGAAGGCTTTCCTGAGGAGGATCGGCTTTGACTGACGGAACGAACGCAAACGAGCGCGCGCTCACCATCATCGGCGACCGCATCAACCCGGGATTCAAGAGCACACGCGTGCTGCTCGACGCGCACGACCTTGCCGGAGTCCAGGCGCTCGCGGTGCGGCAGGTGGAAGCCGGTGCTGCCGCGCTCGATGTCACCATCGGCCCGCGAGCGAGCGAGGACCCCGCATTCCTGGTCGAGGTGATCCGCGCGATCCAGGCGGCGGTCGACGTGCCGCTCTGCTTTGACTACCCCGACGCCGCGATCCAGAAAGTCTGCCTGGAGGCCTACGACCAGGACCGGGCGCGCGGGCGCACGCCCATCGTGAACTCGCTTGCCGAGACGCGCTGGGAGATGACCGAGCTCGCGAAGATCCGTCCCTTTACCGTTATCCTCATGGCCTCCGAACGGTTGGAGGACGGAGTGGGGCGGCCCAACAAGTCGAGCGCCGAGATTGCCGGCACCGCGAAGCGCGCGGCGTTGCGACTCGTGCGCGAGCACGGGTTTGCAATGGACGACATCATAGTCGACGTCACGGTGAGCGCGCTGGTCGTCGACACCGCCGGGCAAAACCGTGCTGCGCTGGAAGCGATCCGCGCGATCGGCGCCGACCCGGAGCTGAAGGGCATCCACATCTCGGGTGGCATAACCAACATCGCGCAGCAGCTTCCGCCCAAGGCCGCCGACGGCTCCGACTTGAAGCGCCAGCTCGAGCGCGCGTTCGTTACCGTCGCGATGCCGCTCGGCCTGGACACGATACTCGCCACGCCCTGGCACGAGTTCGCGCCGCTGCCCGAGGACAACTTCGTGCTGGGCATCTTCAAGCAGATCCTGCCGCTCTCGGGCACCGACGTGCTGCGCCAGGTGCGCAGGCTCTATCGCCCGATGTGAAGGAGTAGCCGGGGACGGTCTGCTAGCATTTTCCCCTCCTTTTCAAGGAGGGGTGCCCGCAAGGCGGGCGGGGTGGTTCAGGTTTTGATCAAGTCACCGACGCGCACGCCACTGCAATCGCAAGCAGCACCCAGCTCACTATGAAAGCGGCGCCACCGAACGGCGTGACCGCACCCAGCCAGCGCGCGCCGGTGATCGCGAGCACGTACAGGCTTCCCGAAAAAAGCACGATTCCCGCGAACATGACCCATCCCGCCCACTTCAACATCGACGCCGCGGGCATGTGAATCGCGACAACGCCTATGACCAGCAGGCCCAGCGCGTGCCAGAAGTGATACTGAACGGCGGTCTGATAGATCGCGAGAAGATCCGGCGCGAGTTTTGCACGCAGTGCATGCGCGCCGAAGGCCCCGAGCACGACCGCCAGCATTGCGGTCAGGGCGCCGAGGACGAGGAACAGCTTGGGCGTTGTCGGCATGAGAGCTATTATGCGGTGCCCTAGCCAATCGGGGTGATCGAAGGAGGAAGGCATGCCGAAAGCCGACTGGATCTACAGCCTTGCAAACGACGCGCGCGGTATTGCGCGCACCCTCGCAGAGGGCGTCGAGACGCGCATCTTCGTCGGGGAGAACGTCATGCTGTCGGTGGTGCGCATGGCCCCGAACGCGGTCGGTCAGGTGCACAGCCATCCCAACGAGCAATGGGGCGTGCTGCTCGAGGGATCCGCGACTCGGATCCAGGACGGCGAGGAGATCGAGGTCAGCGCGGGCGAGTTCTGGCACACGCCGGGTGGCGTGCCGCACGGGATCCGCGTCGGCGGGGAAGGTGCGCTCGTGCTCGACATCTTCAGCCCGCCGCGCGACGAGTACCGCAAGGCCGGTTCGGGTTACGGACTGAAGTCCTGATCTGCGCGGTTCCCCCGCGGACTATTTGAGGGGAGCGTTGGCAGCGGCACCAGCGGACGTCCCTCCGGCCACTACTGCTTTTCGGCGACCTTGCCGCCCACGATCGTCCCGAGCACCGCGCCCGCGCCGGTGGCGACCACGCGCCCGGTGCCGCTTCCGAAGAGCGAGCCGACGGCGGCGCCCGTCACGCCCCCAACGACTTGCCCGGTCATCTTTTTACCCTCGGGCGTCGTCGCGCAGGCGGCGAGTCCGACCGCGATCGCTGATACGATCACAATCCGTTTGATGCCACGCATGCTCATTTCCTCCTATCGATTCGCCGCGCGAACGCGCTCGAAGACGAGTATCTCATCGATCGACAGCGCGCCGTCATGATTGGTGTCGATGTCGAAATAGTCGATCATCTTCATCGCCACCGACTCGCCGAGCGAGAGTTTCCCGTCGCCGTTTCGGTCGGCAATCTTGAAGCGCGCCGGCTCGGAATAGGGAAGCTCGTCCGGAGTCAGGAAATGGTCGCCGTTCTTGTCGTAGGCGTCGACCACGTAGATGATGTATGCAACGTACTCGTCGACATTGACGTAGCCGTCGCCGTTCTGGTCAGCAGCGGCGAACTCGGCGCGAATCTTTGGTTCATCCATCACCTGCGCTTGGGAGGGCCCCGCGAGCCCGGCGGCGGCAAGTGCTGCCGCAAAGGCGAGCGGCGCGAGGATGGGTACGGATCTCATCTCAGAATCTCCTCCGACATGAAATTGAAAAAGCACCTCGTCCGACAACTACGCGCGCTCCGGCACGTCGTATTGTGCCATCAGATCGTCGACGATCGCGTCGAACTCGTCCCAGGGCGTTTCGCGGAAGGCGTGGTTGCGCACGATGAACGAGGCGCCGGCGTAGAACTTCTCGTATTGGAGGTGACGGCCCGCGAACTCCGAGCCCACCATGTCCCAGGCGAGTTTGAAGAGCTTCATGCGCCGCACCGCGTCGACCTGCGGGGTCTGGAAGAACGTGGTGAACTGCTTCGCAAGCTTCGGGTCGTGCATGACGGTGATGTCGGCGGGCATCTGGAACACGCCGCCGCCGCAGAGCTCACGTAGCGTGTCGACGAACGAGGCGTAGTTCTGGGTGCACCATTCCAATGCCGCATACATCATGCGGCGGTTGAAGGTCGCGTACCCGTCCGGCCAGCTTTCGTAGGCATTGATCTGGCCGTTCACCATGCCTGCGATCATGCCCTCGACGGCGGACATGTGGCCCAGCACTTCGCGCACGGCCGGTACCTCGGCGGCTCCCGTCGATTCAGCGATGCGGTTGCAGAGCCCGAGCAGCAACCGCATCTTCGACCAGTAGCGGACGTTTGACTGATGATTGCCGTAGCAGTGGCTCGGTGTCTTGACGTAGATCTCGCGCGAGAGGATCGCGTCGTCGTGCACGAAGACGCGGTTCCAGGGCACCTTCACCTCCTCGCAGAGGAGCATGCTGTCGGTCTCGTCGAAGCGGTGCGCGAGCGGGCTGTCGAACTCCGTCGAGCCATGGCGCTCGAAGGGCTTGCGTGACCAGAGCGTG
This sequence comes from Betaproteobacteria bacterium, assembly GCA_022340285.1. GTDB lineage: Bacteria > Pseudomonadota > Gammaproteobacteria > Burkholderiales > SG8-39 > JAABRB01. The sequence goes on along the minus strand of JAJDOG010000009.1, from coordinate 27,769 downwards.
AGCCCCTTCTCGTTCACCGGGATCGCACAGGTGATCGCCTGCTTGTTCTGGCCGGGCGCGAGCGGGATCACGTTGCCGATCCACACCTCGTCGGCGAACACGGCGCCGGTGGCGAGCATCTTCATGCCCGAGATCACGACTCCGTCGGCATCTTCCCGCACCACGCTCAGCGTCGGAATCGGCAGGTTCTGGCGCTCATAGAACTCCGGATTGCGCGCGGCCTGCGGCGGCACCACGGCGTACACGACATAGAGATCCCGGTCGCGGATCTCCTTGTAGTAGGCAAGGAGATTATCCGCATAGCCGTGGGGCGGCTTCAGCACGTCGGGTTTCATCGCCATGCCGGTCACGAAGCTCGCGACGTGGTCGGGCGAGCGTCCGAACATGCCGTAGGTCATGTCCGCGATCTTCCGGTGCCCGACCATGCGGCGCTGGAGATCTTCGCGTGTGCGGGCACGGAGGAAATAGATCGAGTGCCGGTCGCCGTGCTCCTCGAAAGTCATCGCGTCTCGGTTGGCCGGGTCGCGTTTCATGTCGTAGATCGCGGCCACCGTCTGGGCGGCGTTGCGGAAAGCCGGGTGCGTCGTGACGTCCGTTACGCGCTCGCTTCCGATGTAGACCACCCGGCCGTCGCGCAGCCCCTCGAGATGCTCCTTGCCGGATTTCAGCATGCGTGTCTCCTCTGCATTGCGAACGCGCGACTCACTTCGGCGCGTAGTAATGCTGCTCGAGCAGGATGCAGCCGCCGTCGGACTTGAACGGACCGTGCCGGACGCCGGGCGGCCGGCAGGCATAGGTCGGGCCGGTGAATTTCTCGCCGCCGTGCCCTTCCTTGTCGTTGCCCACGATCAAGTCGCCCGAGACCATGAACACCTCTTCCCAATACTCGTGCACGAAGGGCTCCGTGCTGAACGCGCCGGGGTCGATGCGCAGCAGCCGGGTGCGGTTTCCCGCGCCGCGCTTCTCGTCGAGGGTGCCGGCGAGAATCTTCTCGTAAAAGCCGGGCGGATAGCCGGGCACCGGCTCGAACCCTTCCTGCAAGTCCACTGGCGTGAATTCGAAGTGGGGCTTTTTCGTGCTCATGGCTGCTCCTTTCCAGTGTACCGGCGCGCCGGAATGGAACGGATTTTCACCCGATTGGCCGGGGCGTGCCGCGCGTCGCGCCAGATGGGCAAAGGAAGGGCAAAAAGGAAGGGCAAAAAGAAGGGGCCTAGGGCCCCCATTGCGAAGCGTGTACTTCAGATCTGACGTCCGCTATCCGTAGAAGGCGAGCGGGCGGTGGTTCTCGACGTTCAGGCCCTGTGCGTAGCTCACGCCGATCTCTTCGAGGTGGCGCAGCACGGAGGCGTCCTCGACGCGTTCGGCGACCGTGTGGACGCCGGTCCCCTGACACACCCGATTCGCTGCGGCAACACGCGTCAGGGAGGCGGCGCAGTCGATGAGGTTCTGGACGAGGGAGCCGGAAATCCGCATGAACTGCGCGCGCAGGGCGCGCATCGCCATCCGCGATGAGGTGCTGCAGGTCGCCGAGCCGACCGCGAAGTTGCACCCCAGGCGCGTCAGGCTTTCCACGTTCGGTTGCGCGCTCGGCGGCAGGGCGCTTGCGACGTCTTCGGATATCTCCAGGCACAGGACGCCCGGGTCCAGTTGTCGCCCGCGCACGGCGCCTTCGACAAACGACGCGAAGTCGGGCGCGAGGATCGATTCGAGCGTCGGGCTGAGATTCAGGATCACGTCGCGGCCCGGTCGCGCGGTCAGGCACCAGTCCAGCGCGCGTTCAATGATGCGCCGGTCGAGCTCACCCATCAGCTCGTCACTTTCGATCAGGCCGAGAAACAGGCCGGGCATCGTCTGACCGTCTTCCTCGCCGCGCAGCCGTATGGAAACGTCGAGCAGGAGGGGGGCATCGATTCGGGCATTGAGGCGCACGACCTCCTGGCAGTGGAGAATCAGCTCCTCGTCCCTGACGAGCATCGCGAGCTTCTCGGCGGCGGTCAGGACTTTCGGCTGCGGGTCCGGCGCAAACTCGACGCCCGGCTTGCTCTCCCAGGGCCTGCTCTCGCAGGCGACGAATCCGTGCGTCGGTGGCACGATCAGGCCGGCGGAGAGTGCGCGGTGAGCAATCATCGAATTGCGTTCTCGCGGGTGTCGGGTTTACAGGTGATGTGTCCCGGTGCCGGTATTCTTTCCGATACCTTTGCGCGGCCAGCCTAAACCTGAGCGCTGGCCATTAGAAGACCTATTCCACAGAATTCACAGTAATTGACAATTCGCGTCGCGATTTTTTACACCGCGACTTCGCGCGCGGGCCATGCACTTCGGACCGCGCAACATCAGAAGCGAACGGTCGGTCCCTGCCAGGCTTCGTCACGCGGCCGCGCGCGGTCGATGGCCTCGCTCGCTTCGCACCATCCCTCGCACGCATTTCGGCCCGGTCGTCGGCGCCAGAGATTGAGCAGAGCCTTGCACTGCGCGTAGAAGTGAAAGAAGCGCAATACCCCGCGGCGCTCGCTGGGCTGCAGCGGAAAGGCGCTGCAGATGAGCTTGTCGTCGGACATGCCGCGATCGGTCAGGGTCACGGCACCCCAGGCCTTGACCCGCGTTCGCGTGCCGAGGGGCAACCGCGGTCCGAGCACGACGGCATCCAGGAGGTCGCCCTCAAGACCGACGAGCTGCGGCACCGAGCCGTAGTTGAACGGGCAGGGGAGGGGCGACACGAAGTCCACGTGGCCCGTCGAGCCGCGCTTGACGAAGCTGCCGCGCGGGATCTCGATCACGACTTCGACTTCTGGTGGGTTCGGGTGCGCGCCGCGATTCATATTGCGCATGGTACCGGGGTGCCGGGCGGGAATGCAGGATAGGCTCTAAACTTCCGGTCCGTGAATCGCCCCAGGCTCATCGCGTGCCACGAGTGCGACCTGCTGCAGCAGCAGGTGGACGTGGCACTGGGGGACTCCGCGGTCTGCTCCCGGTGCGGAGCGACGCTCTATACCCACAGGCGGGACACCGTCAGCCGCACCACGGCGCTGATGCTGGCCGCGGCGGTGTTTTTCGTGATCGGCAATGCGTTTCCCGTGGTGAGCATGGAGATCCAGGGGCAGCGCAGCAACGCGATGGTGTGGGAAGGCGCATGGCGGCTGCACCAGGAAGGGGAGACCTTGGTCGGGGTTCTCGTCTTCTTCACCGCGTTCGTCTTTCCGCTCCTGCAGATCGTCGGCTCACTGGCCATCCTGATCCCGCTGCGGCTCGGGCTCACACCGCGCTACCTGGTGCCCGCCTTCCGCACCGTCGAGGAAGCCAAGCCGTGGAGCATGGTGGAGGTATTCATGCTGGGTGTGCTGGTGTCACTGGTTAAGCTGGCGCACATGGCGACCGTGATTCCCGGCATCGGCATGTGGGCGTTCTTCGCGCTCATCGTCACGCTCGCTTGGGCGAGCAGCGCCCTCGACCCGCACGAGGTCTGGGAGCGCCTCGAGATCGCGGAAGAGGACCCTACGGAGGCCTCCGCATGAGCGCACCCACAGCGGTCGGGCGCGGCCTCCTCGCCTGCAGCGTGTGCGAACTCGTGATGCGGGCGCCCTCCGGCGCGACGCAAGCCATCTGCCCCCGCTGCGGGGCGCGGATTCACTCGCGCAAGCCGCACAGTCTGGCAAGGACCTGGGCGCTGTTGATTTCTGCGGCGGTGCTCTACCTGCCGGCCAACATCGAGCCGGTGATGATCACCACGTCCATCTTCGGCGCGCAGCGAGACACCATTCTCAGCGGAGTGGCCTACTTGTGGACGAGCGGCTCGTGGCCGCTGGCGGTGCTGGTGTTCTTCGCCAGCATCTCGGTGCCGTTGCTGAAGCTCCTTGCGCTCGCGTTCCTGGCGACATCGGTGCAGCGCCGCTCCACGCGCCGGCCGCTGGCGCGAACCCGTCTCTACCGGATACTGGAATTCATCGGGCGCTGGTCGATGCTGGACGTCTTCGTCGTGATGGTCCTGGTCGCCCTGGTGAATCTCCAGGCGCTCGCGAACGTCCAGGCCGCGCGCGGGGTCCTGTGGTTCGGTTGCGTCGTGGTGCTGACCATGCTGGCTTCGATGAGCTTCGATCCGCGCCTCATCTGGGATGCCGCAGGAGAGAACGATGGCCGAGACGCCAGACGGACCTGAGCCGGGCGAGCTGCCCCAGGCGCGCGTGGTGGAGAAACGCCGCGGAGGATTGCCGCTCGTCTGGATCGTGCCGCTCGTTGCGCTGCTCATCGGCGCATGGCTGGCGTGGCGGTCGATCAGCGAGACCGGACCGGCGTTCGTCATCACCTTCAAGACCGCGGAGGGGATCGAGGCGGGGAAAACCAAGATCAAGTACAAGAGCGTCGACGTCGGGCTGGTCGAGTCGATCGAGCTCTCGCGCGACCGCTCGAAGGTGCTGATTCACGCGCGTATGGAGAAGTACGCGGCCGACTACCTCGTCGAGGACAGCCGATTCTGGGTGGTGCGGCCGCGGATCATCGGGGCCAGCATCCAGGGTCTCGACACGCTGCTCTCCGGCTCGTTCATCGGCATGGACGTCGGATCGTCGAAGACGGAGCGACGCGACTTCAGCGGCCTTGCAGAGCAACCCGTCGTCACTGCGGACGATCCCGGCCGGCACTTCATATTGAAGAGCGATGCGCTCGGATCGATCGGTCTCGGCTCCCCTGTGTATTTCCGCCGGTTTCCGGTGGGCGAGGTGGAGTCGTACCAGCTCGACAAGGACGGGCAGGGCGTCATGACCCGGGTCTTCATCAAGGCGCCCTACGACCAGTATGTCAATGCAGAGACGCGTTTCTGGGAAGCGAGCGGCATCGACCTCAAGCTGAACGCGAGCGGCGTGAGCCTCGACACCGAGTCGCTCGCCAGCATCCTGGTCGGCGGCATTGCGTTTCAGACACGTGGCGACGCGAAGCTGGCGAATCCCGCTGCGGAGAATGCCGAGTTCCGGCTCTTCAAGAACCGGGAGACGGCGCTCTCGTACGAAGATGTCGTCGCCATGCCGTTCGCGTTCAGCTTCAAGGAGTCGCTGCGCGGGCTCTCGATCGGCGCGCCGGTGGATTTCCGCGGCATCGTCGTCGGCGAGGTGACGGACATCCAGCCGCAGTTTGCGAATGATGCGATCTACATGGTGGCCTTCGCCAAGGTCTACCCGGATCGCACGGCGACCCGCCAGGTGGGCGAGTCGGCGCGCCTCAAGCACGGCTGGACCCGCGAGCAGGCCTTCGACGAGCTGGTCAAGATTGGCATGCGTGCCCAGGTGCGCACCGGCAATCTGCTCACCGGGCAACTCTATATCGCGCTCGACGTGTTCAAGGGCGCAAAGCCGGCGAAGATAGACTGGGACGAGAAGCCGCCGCGGTTTCCGACCATCCAGGGCAGCCTGACCGGCGTCGAGGAAAACATCGCGACGATCACCAAGAAGCTCGCCGCAGTGCCCTTCGAGGAGATCGGCGAGGACCTGAGGCGATCGCTCGGCGAGCTCGAACAGACACTGAAGAGCATGGATCGTCTCGTGAAGAATCTGGACCAGGAGACCCGCCCCGAGGTGAGCGAAACGCTTGCCGATCTGCGCAAGTCGCTCGACTCGGTGGAGCGAACCCTCTCCCAGGAAGCGCCGTTGCAGCAGGACCTGCGCGGCGCGCTGCGGGAGATCTCCCGCGCCGCGGCATCGATGCGCACGCTGACCGACTATCTCGAGCAGCATCCGGAGAGCCTGATCCGCGGCAAGCCCGAGGAGAAATGATGAGAAGGCCCGCATTCGCTCTTGCCACGAGTCTTGCCGCCTGTGCGGTGCTGGCCGCCGGCTGCGGCACATCGCCGACGCCGCAGTACTACACGCTGAGCGTGGATGCGCCGTCGGTGGCAACCGCTGCGGCCGGGGATCTGCCGTCGATTGCCGTCGGCGTGGTGACGGTGCCGGACGCCGTGGATCGGCCCCAGTTTGTCGTGCGGACGGGTACGAACGAGGTGCGGCTCGAGGAGCTGCACCGCTGGGCCGGGTCGCTCAAGGGAGCGCTGCCGCGCGTGCTCGCCGAAAACCTCGCGCGGGCGACGGGCAATCCGCATGTGTCCGCCTATCCGGAGAGCGCCAGCCTCGGCGCGGACTACCGTGTGCTGGTCGATTTCCAGCGCTTCGATGGCGCGCCAGGCAGCGAGGTGGCGCTCGCTGCACTCTGGACGGTGGTCGCTTCGAATGGCGACGTCGTCCGCTCCGGGCGCGCGAACGTTAGGGAACCGGTCGCGGGTAACGACTATGCGGCACTGGTGGCCGCTTATAGCCGCGGGGTCTCGCAGGTTTCCGGCGCGATCGCGGCCGGGATCAAGGATCTTCCCGCGAAGCGTTGAGTTGCTTGGTAGGCGCTGGCTGGTCCCTTTCTTTTCCCCTCCTCTCCGAGGGGTGGCTGCGGAGCAGCCGGGGTGGTGTTCCAGAGCCTGTGATCGAAGCTGCAACCACCCCGCCGCCTCCGGCGGCACCCCTCCTTGAAAAGGAGGGGAAAAAGCTCTCCAGCTCTACGGCTCCTACGCCGCCTACAGCTCTTACACCGCTCCACGGCTCCTACACTTCACCAACTAATCAATGCGGAGCGATACGCGCGACCAGCACTGCGGCGCGTCCGCTGCGCACCGCTTCCAGGCAGCGGCCGATCGCAGCAGACAAAGCGTCCGGCTCGTCGACGCACTCGGCCTGGGCGCCGCAGGCTTCGGCCACCTTGTGGAAGTCTATCTCGCGCGCGAGCACCGACTGGTACTCGCCGGAGGACTTCGCGGCGCCTTCCGGATACACGCGCAACGTCGCGGACTTGACCGCTTCCCAACCGGAGTTGTCGAGCACCACCGTGAAGATCGGGAGCCCGTATTGCTTCGCTGCGGCGTATACGGATAGCGGTGTGCTGAAGTAGAACGATCCGTCGCCCAGGATCTGCACGACGGTGCGGTCGGGGCGTGCGAGCTTCACGCCGAGCGCCACGCCGCCCGACCCCCCGAGCCCGCCGCCGGCCGTGCCGATGTAGGTGCCGGGACGCGTACGCGGAATCTGTGCCTGCACGACCAGCATGTTTCGGATCGCCTCGTTGAGCAGGATGGCGTCGGGATCGATCGCTCGGCCGACTTCGGCGCAGACGTATGCTGCGGAGAGCGCACCCTTCTTGCCGCGGTCCGCTGCGGCTTTGGCGGCCGCCTCGCCACGCGCCGCGTTCGCGGCCGCCCACGACTCGATGCGCCGCTGGGCACGCTGGCGGGTCGCGTCGGTCATGCGCGCCTGCACCGCCTCGACAAGCTGAGCGAGAATCCGGGCGCTCGCGCCCTGGATACGCAAGTCAGCCGGGAAATCCCAGGACGGGATGTCCTTCTTGATCGTGTCGACGTCGATCTGCGCCCACCACGTGGCGGGGTTTTCCCGCTGATCGCGCAGGATCCACGGTACGTCGACGTCCACCATCAGGCCGACGTCCGCATGCGCGAGCTCCGCCACGGGCGAATAGCCGCCGAAGCAGGGTGACTCGCGGTCGATGTTGAGATGGTGCGGACTGCTCTCGAACACGCGAATTCCCGCGAGCCTCGCAAGCGCGTCGATCGTCGCGGGTGCTTCATGCTGCCGCCCCGCGTAGGCGGTCACGAGCAGCGGGCGCTCGGCGGCGACAAGCTTGTCGGCGACGCGCCCGATCGTCTCCGGATCGGCGCCGCCGGCCCTGTACGCACCGTATTTCTCGGCGGGGAAGGCGGCCACTGCCGCGTCGTCCCACTCGGCGGCAAGCGCTTCGCGCGGCAAGTTCAGATACACCGGTCCGGGCGGATCGCTCTGCATCACCGTGTGAGCGCGGCGCAGCATTTCCTTCGCCACCATGCCCGAGTCGAGCGAGTGCTCCCACTTCGTGTAGGGCCGCACGATCGACGCCATGTCGCGCACATCCTGCATGTAGTGAACATATGCGTCGCGCGTGCCGACGAGCTCACCGCGCGATGTCGCGGGCGCGCGGCCGGCCATCGCCAGTACGGGCAGGCGATTGCGCTGCAGGTTGTGCATGCCCGCCGCGGCATTGCCGGTGCCCACGTCCACGTGGACCAGCACGGCCTGGCCGCGGCCGGTCGCCAGCGCGTAGCCGCCCGCCATGTGAATCGCGACGTTCTCGTGCGGGCAGAGCACGAACTGGGGCGCGCGCCGTCCGGCCTGCTTCCAGCGCGCGAGCTCCTCGATGATCGGGGCGTGATCGGTGCCCAGGTTGGCGAACACGTACTCGATGCCGAGCTCGACGAGCCCCTCGAGAAGATAGTGCGCGGTCGTGCGCTTGGCCATGGAATCTCCCGAACCCGGATCGAGCGGCAGTATAGCCGAGCGCACGTGCGATCGAGGCATGTTGACACCCCGGGGGCCGGACGGTAATTTGCCTCGGTCGAACGCTCGTTCCCGACATCCTTCCGAACGTCTTCCTGCGGAGGAAATCCCCGATGCTGCGCGGACTGATGCAGGACGCTCCCCTGCTGATCTCGTCGATCATCCGGCATGCCGATCTCTGCCATGGCGACACGGAGGTCGTGTCGCGCACGGTGGAAGGCGGGATTCACCGGTACACGTACGCGGATGTGCATCGGCGGGCGCGACAGATCGCGCAGGCGCTCGGCAGGCTCGGCGTCGGCCTCGGGGATCGCGTCGGCACGCTTGCCTGGAACGGCTATCGGCACCTCGAGCTCTACTACGGCATCTCCGGAAGGGGTGCCGTCATGCACACCATCAATCCGCGGCTTTTTCCCGAGCAGATCGCCTACATCATCAACCACGCGGAGGATCGCTACATCTGCTTCGATCTGACGTTCGCGCCGCTCGTCGAGAAGCTCGCGCCGCAGTGTCCGACCGTTCGGGGCTGGGTGGCGATGACCGACCGCGCCCACATGCCCCAGGCGCAGATTCCGAACCTGCTCTGCTACGAAGAGCTCGTGGCCGCCGAGGACGGCAGTTACGAGTGGCCGCGCCTCGACGAGTGGACGGCGGCGGCGCTTTGCTATTCCTCGGGCACCACGGGCAACCCGAAGGGCGCGCTCTTCGCGCACCGCTCGACGGTGATCCATGCCTATGCGGCATCCTTGCCCGATGTCTTCAACGCCTCTGCGTGCGAAGTCATCCTGCCGGTGGTGCCGATGTTCCACGTCAATTCCTGGGGCATCGCCTATCTCGCGCCGTTGAACGGGTCGAAGCTCGTGCTGCCCGGCGCGGGGCTCGACGGCAAGAGCCTCTACGAGCTCTTCGAGGCGGAGAAAGTGACGATGACCGCCGGCGTTCCCACGGTCTGGCTCGGTCTGCTGGCCTTCATGCAGGAGAACGGGCTGAAATTCTCTTCGTTGAAGCGGGCGGTCGTGGGCGGCTCGGCGTGCCCTCCCACGATGATTCAGACCTTCGCCGAGTACGGCGTCGATTGCGTGCACGCGTGGGGCATGACCGAGATGAGCCCGCTCGGGACGTTCGGCTCCCTGAAGGCGAAGCATCTGAAAATGTCGCCGGAAGAGCAGTTCGGCACGCGGATCAAGCAGGGCCGCGCGATCTTCGGCGTCGAGATGAAGATCGTCGACGCCGAGGGGCGGGAGCTGCCGCGCGACGGCAAGGCCTTCGGCGATCTGCTGGTGCGCGGCCCATGGGTCACGACGGGCTACTTCAAGGGGGAGGGCGGCGACATCCTGCGCGACGGCTGGTTCCCGACCGGCGACGTGGCGACGATCGATCCCGATGGCTACATGCAGATCACCGACCGGTCGAAAGACGTGATCAAGTCGGGCGGCGAGTGGATCAGCTCGATCGACCTCGAGAACATCGCGGTTGCGCATCCGGGGATCGCCGAGGCGGCTGCGATCGGCGTTTCCCACCCCAAGTGGGACGAGCGCCCGCTCATCGTCGCAGTGAAACGGGCGGGCGCGGATGTGACGCGCGAGGAGCTGCTCAAGTTTTTCGAAGGGAAGGTCGTCAAGTGGTGGATTCCCGATGACGTCGCGTTCGTGGAGACGTTGCCGCACACGGCGACGGGGAAGCTTCTCAAGACGCAGCTCAGGCAGGACTTCAAGGCGCACAAGCTGCCCACGGCGTGAAAGATGTGGGGTGAGGGTTCAACCACCCCGACTGCTGCCTTTTCCCCTCCTTCCCAAGCAGGGGTGCCGCCGAAGGCGGCCGGGTGGTTGAGTTGAAGCCTCGCCCTTTGCTCCTGAACGCCGACTCAATTAACCTGGCAGCATCACGTTGGCGTTAAACTCCCCCGGTTACACTTCCAGCCGCCCATGAGCGAAATCGTCGTCGAGAAAACCGAGCGGGTGCTGCGCATCCAGCTCAACCGTCCCGCAAAGAAGAACGCCCTGACCGCGGCCATGTATCGGGCATTCGCGGACGCGTTGCAGAGTGCTGAATCCGACGCGGACGTGCGCGTGGTGCTGGTGCACGGGACGCCCGACGCGTTCACCGCGGGCAACGACCTGCAGGATTTCCTCGCGAATCCGCCCCGGGGCCCGGAAAGCCCGGTGTTCGCTTTTCTGCAGGCGGTGACGCACGTCGACAAGCCGCTCGTCGCCGCGGTGAACGGCGTGGCAGTCGGCATCGGCACCACGATGCTCCTGCATTGCGATTTGGTCTACGCGGGCCAGGACGCGAAGTTCGCGATGCCGTTCGTCAATCTGGGTCTCTGCCCGGAGGCGGCATCGTCGTTCCTCCTTCCCGCGCTGGCTGGCTACCAGAGAGCCGCGGAGTTGCTGCTGCTCGGCGAGCCCTTCGACGCCGCCAAGGCGCATGGGGTCGGCATCGTCACCGAGGTCGTGCCGAGCCATCTCGCCTTCGAGGCGGCCGAGCAGGCGGCCCGCAAGCTTGCCGCCAAGCCGCCGGCCTCGGTCCGCTTGACCAAGCGGCTCCTGAAGGCGCAGACGAAGGCAATGATGGAGGCGGCGCTGGCCGAGGAGCTGAGTCATTTCGGCGAGCGACTCGTCTCGGCCGAGGCCAGGGAGGCGTTCAGCGCCTTTCTCGAGAAGCGCAAACCCGATTTCACGCGATTCAACTGAGAACGCGCGAGCAAGGAGGATAAGTGAAGCGGCGTTTCAAGCAAGTCGACGTGTTCAGCGCGAAGCCCTTCATGGGGAACCCGGTCGGCGTCGTGCTCGATTGCGCGAGCCTGACGGCGCAGGACATGCAGACGATTGCGCGCTGGGCGAACCTTTCCGAGACGACGTTCGTGCTGCCTCCGGAGCAGGGCGGCGATTACCGGATCCGGATCTTCACTCCCGTGAGCGAGCTCCCCTTCGCGGGCCATCCCGCGATCGGTACGGTGCACGCCGCGCTCGAGGCGGGCGTGCTACCGTCCAACAAGAGCGACTACGTGCAGGAATGTGGCGCGGGGTTGTTGCGCGTGCGCGCCGAGCAGTCGGGCCCGGAGCGCCATCTGTTCGTGGAGGCGCCGTCGGCCACGCTCCGGCCGATCGAGGACAACGAGCTGGACGAGCTCAACGCCGCGCTGGACACCGACGCCGGGCCGACCGTGCGGCCGCAGGTCGTGAGCGTCGGCCCGACCTGGGCGGTGCTGGATCTCGGCGAGGCCGATACGGTCTCCATGCTGCAGCCCAAGATGAGCGCGATTACGAACATCTCGCGGGCGATGAACGTCACGGGCGTCGCGGTGTTCGGCCGCGAGCGGGGATCGGATGTGGCATTGCGGGTGCGTGCATTCGCGCCGGCTGAGGGCGTGCCCGAGGACCCGGTGTGCGGCAGCGGCAATGTTTGCATTGCGGCGTTTCTGCGCGAGTCCGGGCTTCTCTCGAGCGTGGGCAATTTCTACAGCGTCAGCCAGGGACGCGAAGTGGGACGCGACGGAAAGGTGCATCTCCGCGTCGATGTCAAGACCGGCGCGATCGAGCTGGGTGGCGCGGCAGTCACCTGCATCGACGGGACGCTCGACTGCTGAGCGTCGCGCGTCGTTTCACGGAGTCGGGCGAGAACGGAAACTCACATGAGCCTCAAAGGCAAGACGCTCTTCATCACGGGAGCCTCGCGCGGGATCGGGCTGGCCATTGCCAAACGCGCCGCGCGCGACGGCGCCAACGTGGCGATCATTGCCAAGACGGAGCAGCCGCATCCCAAGCTGCCGGGTACGATCTACACGGCCGCGGAGGAGATCGCCCAAGCCGGCGGACAGGCGCTCCCCGTTCCGGTCGACATTCGTGACGACGCAAAAGTCGCCGAAGCGGCAAAGCGGGTCGCCGAGCACTTCGGCGGGATCGACATCCTGGTCAACAACGCGAGCGCGATCTCGCTCACCGGCACGGCGGAAACGCCCATGAAGCGCTTCGACCTGATGTTCGGCGTCAACGTGCGGGGCACTTACGTGTGCTCGCAAGCCTGCCTGCCGTACCTCAAGGCTGCGGCGCAGGCGGGCAGGAACCCGCACGTCCTCAATCTTTCGCCGCCGCTCAACCTGAACCCGAAGTGGTTCAAGAATCATGTCGCCTACACGATGGCGAAATACGGCATGAGCATGTGCGTGCTCGGAATGGCCGAGGAGTTCCGGGCCGACGGCATCGCGGTCAATGCGCTCTGGCCACGCACCGTGATCAACACCGCCGCGATCGCGATGATCCCCGGCGTCGATCCCAGAATGTGCCGTTCGCCCGAGATTCTGGCGGACACCGCCTATATCGTCCTGAATCGGGACGCGCGCAAGCACACGGGCCGCTTGTACATCGACGAGGAAGTGCTCGCCGCGGAGGGCGTGACCGACCTTGGAAAGTATGCGGTGCTGAAGGGCAACAACAAGTTCCTGCCGGACCTGTTCGTCGATTGATGCGTCACCGCGAGAGACAATCGGAAATCGTGCTCCGGACCTTGAGGCCACGCGTCCTGGCCTGGGCGTTCGCGCTGGGGGTTGCCGTCTTCGCGACGACCGCGGAGACGGCGGATGTAATGTATAGCTGGCGGGAACCAGGTACCGGGCAGCTCAAGATCGCTTCGGTTCCGCCGCCCTGGCTGCGCAATCCGGACACGGCGAGTCGGGGTCCGCGCGTCAACGTCTTCAAGGACGGCAAGGTGGTGCCGCCGGAGCGCATCGGCCCGGGCGGAAAGATTCTCGAGCCGCCGCCGCCGAAGCCTGGAGAAACGCCGCCCGGTGATGCAGAGAAGCAGCCGGAGCTTCCCGACGTGCTGGCAAAGCGCAATGCAGCCATGGAGCGGCTCGAGACGCAAGCCTTGCTCGTCGGCCCGGCCGCCGCGAACGAGACGTTCTTCACCACGCTCGACCGCTATCTCGAACTCTGCACGCAGGCCGATGAGATCGATCCGGCGGGTGCGACTGCCCGCAATGCCGAGCGCGAGCGCAGCATGCAGCGCGTCAAGGCGAACATTGAGAGCGTGCTTCGCCAGCCTGAGCCGCGCACCGCCTTCCAGAACGAGGCAACTCGCTGGTTCAGCGAGAAGGCCCAACTCGCCGCGCAGAAGATCGTGCGCTGCGTCCGCGACGGATACTGTTAAGGCAGCGATTGCGTAGCTCGCTGAACGGGCCCCCGTCAGATTCCCATCAGCATGCGCAGCGGGTGCGGTGCGCGCTCGGCCAAGCCGAGGCGGGTCGTGGATGTTTGGACCGGTGCCTCGTACGTCCCAAACAGGCGGTCCCAGACCGTCAGGAGATTGCCCAAGTTCGTCGGGCGCGCTTGGTCGGTACGGTGATGCACGCGGTGATAGTTGGGCGTCACGACCAGCCAGCCCAGCGGACCGATGTGGATCTTCAGGTTGGTATGGGTCCACAGTTGCACAAAGTTGCCGACGCCGGTGGCGACCAACATTTCTGCCGCACTCAAGTCGAAGATGAAAACCGGCAGCACCACCTGTGGGATGGCATAGAGGAACACGTGCGGGAAGCTCGCCCGCAGGCCGGAAAACCAATACATTTCCTCGATTGAGTGGTGCCAGCGATGCATGCGCCAGGAAAAGTGCCACTGGTGCATGAATGCGTGCAGCCAATAGATCACGAAGTCCACGGCGATGATGACGAGGAGAACTTTGATCGGAGAGGGGAGGTCGCGCAGTGTGGGTAGCGCGTCTTCCCACACGAGACCGTCCATCAGAGCGCCGAGCCAGCGAAGGGAACCATAAGAGATCGCGACGAACGCGAGACCTGCCACAACTCCGAGGAAGTCCAGGTGAAGGTGGCGCCGGCGGTTCACCGGGTGGTGCGGGAGAATCTGCTCGAGCACGAGAAACCCCGCTGCCATCACAATCAGCCAAAGTGACCGGTATTGGGTCAGCGCATCGGCCGCGATCTGCACCGATTGTTGGATCATCGGAATCATCTGTCTTATGGTTTCACTGTTGCCGTTTCTCTTGGTCCACTCACGCCGATTTTCGGCTTGACCCAGGCGTCGCGGTAATGCGCGGCTGAGTCTGCGCCGGAGCGGCTCCGAGGGATCCGCCTGCAAAGAGCGGCTCGCACGGCTGCGCGAGCCGTGCGAGCGCGCGAACGTCGCGCATTGCCGCGACGGCGCGCTCGAGCATGGCGTCGTCCACGCGGCTCATCAGTGCGAGCTGGATCCAGTTGCGTTCCAACAGGTAGCGACTGCGATAGGCGACCAGTACTCCGAGCTCCCCGAGCAGCTCCCCGAACCAAATGCTCGGCAACTCCGGGTCGAGCGCGACGCTGGCGACGGCCGGCGAAGCGCTCGCCGGATCGCCCAATACGGTGAATCCGGCCTCTTGGAGTAGCGCGCGAAGCCTGGGTCCGCGGCGGGCCATAAGCGCGACCCGCGAGCTGAAATCGGTCGTTTCGAGCGCCGCGTCGAGTGCCGCCAAGAGATTGGACGAATGGGTGAACGGAATGCTCCCCGCTTGCGCGTAGAGGCCCGCGTCGAGATAGCGCGGGATCGAGGAATCCGGCGCGATGGGAGCCGCGTGAAAGACCAGGGCGAGTCCCGGCGCCGCGCCCAGACCTTTCCCGCTCGACCCACTGGCGAGCCAAACCTTTTCGAGGTCGACCGGAACCACGCCGAGAGAGCTGACGCAATCGACCACGAGCCGCGCGTCCGCGTCCACACACTGCGAGCCAAGCGAACGCAGGTCGTGCAGTACGCCGGTGGAGGTTTCACAATGGACGCACCAGACCCAGACGGGACGTCGCTCGAGGGCGCGCTGGAACGAGTCCCGGTCTGGTCCGCAGCCCCATTCGACGCGGAGCGTGTCGAACGTTAGTCCCGCTCGTCGCGCGTGATCGACGAGCCGGTCTCCGAACTCGCCGGTGGCCACTACAAGCCCGTGACCGTTTAAACGGCGGAGCTGCTGGGCGACGACATCGTTCGCGAGCGTTCCCGTACCGACCAGAATCTCGACGTAACTCGCCATCGTGAGCAGCTTAAGGCGTTGCTGGATGCGAGCGACCAGGGCCATGACAGCGGGGTCGCGGTGCGAAACGGGACGTTGCTGGAGTGCGCGCGCCACCGCGGCGTCGACAATGACTGGGCCGGGGAGGAGGGCGATCGGGTCGTGCTCTCGCCGATGGAGGTGGCGACCGTTGCGTGCGACGAACCGATCGGGGGCTAGAAACATTGGCTGATACGGCGCCTCCTGCGTCCCCACTACGGGCCCGAATGGTACAAACCCGAGATGCCTGTAGAGTCGCGATTGTCGCAGTGTCCCTGAGATCACCGCGAGGTCGAACCCGAGCGCGATGAGTGCTGGCGCCGAAAATCGCAGAAGTCCCACGAACAGGTTGCGATGGCGGTAACGCGGGTCGACCGCAAGGAGGCGTATCTCGCAAACGCGCTGGTGCGGGGGGAGAAAGCGGTCGAGGTCGGCGAGCTTCGCGTCGAGCGAGAACGGGCGGTTGGCGCGGACTGCGAGCATCCCGACGAGCTCGGTGCCTGCGACGCCGATAAAGTAGGTATTTTCGGCGTGGAACTTGTCGACCAGCACACCAGCCAGATTCGCAGCATGCTGCGGGATCTCCTCGACGAACGTGCGATAGTTGAGGCGGTGAATCTGTTCGAAATCGTCGGGCGATTCGGCGATTCTGAAGTCGATCATGGGGCTGCGATACATGGCACCTTCGCACACGATGAACGTTCCTCTGGCGCGGATGAGGAGAACAATAGCCCCTTTCGGCAATCGGGTCTTTGCCGGCAGAGGAAGGAGCGAGTGGTTAGCAGGGCCTCCATGGACACCCGGCATTCCGAGAACAGATAATTTCCGAAGCGCGACGCCAGGTTGGTTCGCAAGGATCGACTCATCCGCACGTCATGTCCGCCCGTAATAGGGCGATTGGCGAACAGGAGAGCGAACATGGTGATCCGTCTCGTTGCGCCCGCTGCGCTCGCGGTGGCGGCGCTTGTCTTCGCAGCGGCGTCGGCCGCGCAGACCCTGAATGGTTTCGATCTGCGCGGCGCGCTGATCGACCCTGCCGAGATTCAGCGCGGCGGCCCGCCCAAGGACGGCATTCCCGCGATAGACCGACCAAAATTCATCGCGCCTGGCGAGGCGAGAATGAAGTGGGGTGAGCGGATACTCGGCGTCGCGCTCAATGGCGAGGCGAAGGCCTATCCCGTGCGGATCCTGAACTGGCACGAGGTCGTCAACGACTCGGTCGGCGGCATGCCGGTCGCGGTGACTTACTGCCCGCTGTGCGGTTCCGGCGTGACGTTCTCGAGAATCGTGAAGAACAAGCAGCGCTCGTTCGGCGTCTCCGGACTGCTCTACAACAGCGACGTGCTGCTCTACGACCGCGAGTCGAACTCGCTGTGGTCGCAGATCCTGGGCAAGGCGGTCACCGGTCCGTCAAAGGGCGCGAAGCTCGAGGTCGTTCCGACCTCGCACACCAGCTGGGAGGATTGGATCGCGCGCCATCCCGACACGCTCGTCCTTTCGGAGGACACCGGCCATGCGCGGGATTACTCGCGTGACCCGTACGCGGGCTACGACGCGAACCCGGTCATCCTCTTCCCGGTGGCGAATTCGAGCAGCCGGTTCGATAACAAGGATGTCGTGCTCGGGCTGGAAGTCGACGGGAAGTACAAGGCGTATCCGTTCACCGAGCTTGCAAAGACCGAGGGCTTGGTCGTCGACACGGTCGGGGACCGCGAGATCCGGGTTACCTACGACGCGAAGCATCGTACGGCGCAGGTGCTCGACGCGACCGGCAAGGCGCTGCCGAGCCTCATCACGTACTGGTTCGCCTGGTACGCGTTCTACCCTCAGGGTGAGGTGTTTTACGCGAAGTAAGGAGCAGGGTTCATAGGTCACAAACAGGGAGGGGCAGCGGGTTCTCGTAAGGGAGAAAGCGGAACGCTACGAACAGGAGGGAACCGGCTGGTGCCCTCCCGTTACCCTCCTTCCCGCGGTACTGAGCGTCTGTAACGTGGCAAGGCGCGGTTCGATGAGCCAGGACCTAGTGCGTCGCGCCGGCTTCTTGCAGATCTGCCATGACGTAGCTCATCGCCTCGGCCACCACTGGCGCGGCCGACAAGACCTCCGCGTCGCCGCGTCCGATCGTCTCGTCGAGTGCGTCGGGGTCGAGCGCGAGCGAGCGAGAGCTGTCGGGGTTGACGAAGACGTGCATGCCCTTGAGCGGGCTCACCCATGAGAGCCGTGCACGCAGGGTGCTCCCGTCGGGTTGCTTGAACGCCACCCAGGTGCCCTTCTCGAGCCGCGCAAGCGCCGCGCCGGGCCGGTGCGCCTTGGCGCCCGGCCGCGGAGCGAATGCCATCGTATCGACGACGACGTCCTCGCCGGTCAGCGTTTCCGAAATGAGTTCCGGGGGTCCCTCGGGCACCGGGTTTCCCGCTTCCTCGGAGGGTTCCGGCTCGCCTGGCGCTGGGGACTCGGCGGTGGTGGGCGCTGCGTGCGCCGCGCTGCCGCGAACCGCTTCGGCGTGCAACGGCGCGAGCGTGTTGAGCGCTTCCTTGCGCTCGTCCTCGTCGAATCCCGCGATCTGCATGCCCTCGTCGAGCGCCTTGATCAGGCCGGGCAGCGTTTTCACGAGGCGCGCGCGCTCTTCCGCGCCGCTCTTCGGCTTCACGCTCCACAGCAGGTTGTCCAGCGTCTCGAGGGCGGCAGTCCAGTTTGCGCTTTCCGCACCGCCGTTCTCGTGGGCCGAGGTCAGTACCGCCCGGTAGATCCGCTCCGTGAGATCGCGCACCGGCTTGGGCACGACCACCTCGCGCAATCGTTGCTGCACGGTTTCGCGCGCCGTCTCCTGCGCTTCCTCGATGCGCTCGCGTCGCATCACCACGTCGATCGAGCGTTGCGCGACCGCATCCGCGCGCGCCGCCTCGAAGCTCGCGATCTCGTCCGCCTCGGCGGAGATAGCCTCGAGCTCGCTCAGGTCGCTGCCAAAGCCTTCGACCGCGCTCTTCACGACGCGCTCGACCGCGCCGTAGAGCGGATCCGAGGCGTCCGCATTGCCCTGCCAGCCGACCGCGGCGGACCCGATGCGATCGAGCATTCGCCGCGCGGGATGTTCCTCGTTGGAGAAGAAGTTGCGATCGAGCATCGCCGCCTTCAGGGTCGGCACCTGCAGCTCGGCGATGACCGGCTTGAGCGGCTGCGGAATGCGCGGATCGCTGAAGACGTGGTCGAACATCATCGCGACCAGCTGCAACGTCGTCGCATCGGCCGCGTCGAAGCGCTGCCCGATTTCGGATTGACGGAGCGAGTGCAGGACGTTCAGGGATTCGGCGCTGGCAGGAACCGCGACGCCGGCGGCCTCCTCGGCGCCGCGCTGCACCTGGGTAAGCCAGTCGACGGTTGCAGCAGTCGCCATCGGCGCACCGCCGGCTGCAGCGGTCTGGCCCGTCGCCGCGGGAATCATTCCGGACGCGTCTGCTACGCCCGGCCCCGCGTGCATTCCCCGCTGTTGCGCGAGGAGCATCTGCAGCTGGCCGAACACGTCGCCGGTCGGGAGCGGCGGCGCAGGTTTCCCTGCATCGCGCCTCGACGCTACGCCGGTGTCCTTGCTCTTGACGATGCGGGCCCTGCCTGCGCCGGCAACGCCTCGCCCGGCGAGGAGCTCGTTGAGATCGTGATACAGCGATCCGATCTCGTGCGCGAGCCGGTCGGCGACGAGATTGCCGAGCGGCTTCACCGCCTGCTCGTGCAGACCGAGCGCCGTCAATCCGCCGTAGACCCCGCACGCCAGCGGCGAAGGCCCGACCGGATTATCGGTATCGAGCAGCTCGGGGTCGCCGACGATCGTGCTGACCCGCCGTGTGAACTGCGAGAGTTCGTCGCCACCCTTGTCCTTCAGGCGCGTCGTGAGGTTCCCGACGGCGATCTCGTGCTCGAGCACGCCGGTCTGAACGAGCGTGAGCGAACCCGAGTCGTAGGAAGCGGCCGCGGCCGCCAGGCTGGCGGTATCGCCCGACAGAAAGGCGACCCTTTTCCTGTAGGCCTCGGCGACCGCGCTGCGGAATCCCTCGCCTTGCGTGCGCGCCTGGTCGACGGCATGCAGATATTGCTTGCGTATTTCGGGATCCGTCGTGCGCGTCGCGATGTCGAGGAGATCGTCGGCGGCACCCTTCAGCGCTTCGGCCAGCGTTTCCTGAAGTCGCTCGAGAGCGTGATCGCGACACGCGGCGAGCAGTGCACGCGGTGGGCTTCCGTTGCGGTGCGGCGTGGATGGCCCGTCGGGCGTCATCTCGAACTCTGGATCACAGGTTCATCTTACGCTCGTCCGGTCCGCGGCGACGCCCCCTCACCGCCCGGGACCTCGTGCGGATCAATCCGATAGGAGGACGATGAAATAGACGAGCGCGGACACTCCGGCCGAGACGCCGAGTATCCCGCGGATGCGCTGCTTGTCCGTCCAGGTGACGCCTTCCTTCTTCTTCCCGGCCATGTGCCACTCCAGGATCACGATGAGGCACCCGATCCCGAACGTGATCAGCGCGTATTTCCATTCCGGCGACATCGGGGCTCTCCCATAGTCGAAGTGAGCAATGCGACCATTCTAGGCGTTTGTCCGGACGGGCGACGTGCAGCGCGTCACACGGCGCGCGCGGGGTCCATCGCCCAGCGGTGCAATGGCACGAATCCCAGTGCGAGCCCCGCCGCGACCGCTCCGAGGATCGGAAAAGCGGTCGCGACGCCATACCGGTCCGCCAGCGCGCCCATGACGATCGGCACGACGGCATGCGACAGCTGCCAGCCCACCCCGCTCAGCGCGAGGGCCGAGCCTCGCTCGGCCGGAGAGCTGGTCTCGGCCACGAGCATCTGGAAGACGAGTGTCATCAGCCCCGAGCCCACCCCCACGCCGAACAGGAGCAGGCTGACCGGCAGCGGATGTGTGAAGAACGCCACGGCGATGACGCAGAAGGCGATCCAGATGCTCGCGGCCAGGGGCAATCCCCAGCCCTGGGCGGATCGGATGTACCGGCCCGCGGAGGCGCCGATCAGCGCACCGCCGAGGGCGCGCAGCGCGAGCATCCAGCCGGCCGCATCGCTCGGGTTGCCCTGCTCGACGAGTAGGATCGGGTAGAACGACATCGAGAGCGAAAGCGGCAGCGCCGCGAACATCGCGCAGGCGATGCCGTAGTAGGGCGTGCGGCGCCGGAGCAGTGCGGCATAGGCGGCAAAGAGTCCCCGGGAGGCTTGTGCGTGCGGCGCGACCGGCGGATGAAAGTGGAACATCGATGCGAATGCCCCGACGCTGCCGGCGGCGAGCACCCAGAATCCGGCCTTGAATCCGACCAGAGCGACCAGCAGGCCGGCTGCGGCAGTGCCGAGGATCTGCGCCCCGTTCGTGGTGGCGTTCAACCTCCCCATCTGTGTGCCGCGATCGCCGGGGAGTTGGGAGCCGACCGACCAGATCGCCGGCCAGAAGGTCGCGCGGGAGATCACGAGGAAGAGTTGGCCGACGAGGAGCGCGGCGAAACTCTGAAAGACCGCGAACACCGCGCCGGCGACCACGAAGCAGAAGAAGGCGCCGAGCGCCATCTGCCGGCCACCGATACGATCCGTATAGGCGCCGCCAACCAGCGCGATCACGACGTGCGCGACGACCGGCAGCGACAGGATGCCGCCGATCGCCAGCGCGGAGTAGCCGAGCTCGTAAGCGTAGAGCGGCACCAGGATGTAGCTCATCCCGAGCGCGAAGTTCCAGGCCGACGCGGCGAGAAAGAAGGGCCAGAGCGCGCCGGCGCGGGCGCTGCGCGGGGAGGAGGACATGGCGCGCGATTATCGGCGCTCGCGCGAAAACGCGTGGAGACGGCTCCGCTCACGGGAAATTCGTGCCAGCCGGCGCGAATCCGGTGTCCCGTGTTATGCGTACCTCCTTGTCTGGGCCCCATCCGGAGGAGCGCACATGAACTGGCTGAAGTGGATCACCGCGGCCGCGCTGGCTGGTACGAGCGGACTGGCCGTCGCCGGCACCTGCACCGCAACGAGTCCGACGCACACGGTGGCGCTGGTGGAACTTTTCACTTCGGAAGGCTGCTCCAGCTGCCCGCCCGCCGACGCCTGGCTGCGCCGCCTGCCGGCGGCCGGGTACGCGGCTGACCGCGTCGTGCCGCTCGCGTTGCACGTGGACTACTGGGACTACATCGGATGGAAGGACCGGTTCGCGTCGGCGCGCTACACGGAGCGGCAGAGGGCGTACTCTGCGATCGGCAACTCGCGCTTTATCTATACGCCGCAGGTCGTCTTCGATGGCCACGACTTTCGCGGCTGGAGCAGTGCCGGCGCCTTCGATCAGGCCGTACGCGCGGCGAACGCGCAGCCCGCCCGCGCCAAGATCAGCGTGATCCTGGACGAGACGGAGGCGGGCGTATCGCAGCTGCGGGTCGGCGCCGAGCTCCCGAAGGACGCCGATCGCGCGAACGTGTCGCTCTACGTCGCCGCCTTCGCGAACGGGCAAACAACGAACGTCAAGGCGGGCGAGAACCGCGGCGCGACGCTCGAGCACGACTACGTCGTGCAGCAATGGTTCGGTCCGATCGCGTTCGATGGTGACGGCCGCGCCGAGCTCGCCGAGCGCATCGTGCACCCGGGTCGAGGCGGCGTCGCGGCATTTGTCCAGTCGCAACGAACGGGCGACGTCTTGCAGGCCACCGCGCTGGCGTACTGCCGCGCTGGCTGAGCGCCGAGCGGTTGCGCGGCGGGCGCTCTCGTGACAGAGTAGGGGCGCACTGCGACCCTGCATGTCGCGAGGATTTCGATGAGCGTCTCGCACTTCCGTCACTCCGGTCACTCCCGTCACTTCACCGAACTGGCGTCTGCCCGAGCCAAGACGTGATCGCGCGCATCTTCGGTTTCGCGGTTGGCGTCGTCCTCTTCGCCATCGCGCTCATCTTCGCGTCGGTACTCGCGCTCGTGGCGGGAGTCGTGGTGATCGTGGTGTGGATCTACCTCTACTGGCGCGTGCGCAAGCTGCAGAAGGAGGCGGCAAACCGCCCCGGCGCAGTCGTCATCGAGGGCGACTATCGCGTCGAGCGCGACGATCAGGCGATCGACGTGACCCCGACCCGCGAGGATCGCGACGGCGATCGGCCGCGCTGAGCCCAGCGTTCTGAACCGCGGCAAATTGCGCGATTCGAGCGCGCCAGCCTCGTCCCGCGTGCAGCTTGCACGCATTTTCGTCGATCGGATCGGGTATGATCCCCCGCGCCTTGCGGACCGTCGCGTCAGGGAGCGTCGATGGATCATTCCTTAGTCTGGCTGGTGACCGGCATCGTGCTGGTGATCGCGGAGCTCGTCACCGGCACCTTCTATTTGCTCTTTCTGGGCATTGCGGCGATCGTCGGTGCCGCGGTGGCCTACCTCGGCGCGCCGTTCTGGGCGCAGGCGATCGTCTCGGCGGTCGTTCTGACGATGGGCGTCGTCTGGATCCAGCGTCACAAGCGCATGGCGAAGGAGCCGGGCATGCGCGCCCTCGACGTGGGCCAGCCGGTCAAGTGGGAATCCTGGATCGATCAATCGGACAGCCTGGCGCGCGTGAGCTATCGCGACGCCCAATGGGACGCGAAGGTCTCGGGCGAGATCCGCGGCGAGCCGGGCGAGGTCCTCTATATCACCGCGGTCAACGGCGCGACGCTCCACGTGGCCAAGACCCGCCAGCCCTAGGTCCGCGCCCCGGCCATGGCCACCCCGAATCCGCCGCCATCGCCCGAAGAGCTCATCCGGGCGCTCTTCAACGTCGCGAAGTCCCATACACCGCCGCCGCTCCGCCAGACAGTCGAGCAGATCGGCCGGCGCGCCATGTCGGTCCGCCACAGAAAGGCGGACGAACCGATCGCCCAATCTCCAAAACGGGAGAACGCCAGCATGCTTCCCAAGATCATCATCGCAATCGTCCTGTCCATCATCGTCTACGTGATGGAGCTCACGCGGCCCTTCGCGGTGCCGTTCCTGATCATCGCGCTCGCGGTGGTCTTCGTGATCGAGGGCGTGCGCATCGTTCCGCAGCAGGAGGCATGGGTGGTGGAGCGTCTCGGGCGCTTCAGCGAAGTGCTCGAGCCGGGACTGCGCATCATCATCCCGATCGTCGACCGGATCGCCTACAAGCATTCGCTGAAGGAAGTGCCGTTCGACGTTCCCGAGCAGGTGTGCATCACCCGCGACAACACCCAGCTCGCGGTGGACGGGATCGTCTACTACCAGGTCACGGACCCCCGGCTCGCGTCGTATGGCACCTCTGACTACCTGATGGCCATCACCCAGCTCGCACAGACCACGCTGCGCTCCGAGATCGGGAAGATGGAGCTCGACAAGACTTTCGAGAGCCGGGACGAGATCAACCGGCAGATCGTCGCGGTGCTCGACGAGGCCGGACGCTCGTGGGGCGTGAAGGTGCTGCGCTACGAGGTCAAGAACCTCACTCCGCCCGAGGTGATCCTGCGCGCCATGCAGCAGCAGATCACCGCCGAGCGCGAGAAGCGCGCCGTCATCGCGAAGTCCGAGGGCCAGAAGCAGGAAGAGATCAACGTCGCTGAAGGCTCTCGGCAGGCTGCGATCCTGCAGTCCGAGGGCGAGAAGCAGGCTGCCATCAACCGCGCACAGGGCGAAGGCACGGCAATCCGCGTCGTGGCCGAGGCGAATGCGATGGCGATTCGTGCCGTGGCCGAAGCACTCAGCAGCGCCGGCGGCATGGACGCCGCCAACCTCAAGGTCGCCGGGGAGTACATCGACGCGTTCGCGAACGTCGCGAAGACCGGCAACACGCTCATCCTCCCCTCCAACCTCTCGGACATCGCCGGCCTCGTCGCCAGCGCCATGACTGTCCTCGACCGGTCCCGGACCGGCGCGGTGCCGCCGGCCGTGCCGAGAGGCTGAGCTGCGGCTGCCCGCGGCGGAACTCTCGCACCGCCGGACACCTGACGATGAGCCGTCTCGCGCCAGCCTTCGGAATCGAGGCGCTCGATCAGCGGTCCCGTGACGCGGTCCTGTCCCAGCAGAGCGAGGCGTTCCGGCGGTACCGGGTGGCTTTCGACAAGCTCCTTGCGCTCGCGCTCGAACGCGCGCGGGCGCGCCTCGGTCAGTAGTCGGGAAGGGTTGCAGCACGTGAATGGACGCGGAGAAATGTCTGCGTACGCGACCGCGGTCATCGGTGGCGCTCTGCTGTGGATTGCTACCGCGAAGATGAGCGGCAGAACCGAGGCATGGGATTCGTCCCTTTACTGGACAGTCGCCTATCCGCTTTCCATCGCCCTTGCGGGCACCCTGGGCTATTCGGTACCCAGGAAACCCTGGCGCTGGGGGCTCGCCGTGATGCTGGTGCAAGCAGTCGTCCTCACCGTGACGACCGCCAGCTTCATCCTGCTGCCGCTCGGGTTGACTATGTTCGCCGTTCTCGCTTTGCCGCCCATGGGCGCTGCGCTCGTCATGGCGGCCATTCGCAAGCGGCGGAGAGCGCGCCGTTGACCGCGGCACGACGTTGCGCGGAGCGAGGAGATGGATCGTGAATGACCCGACGGCGCACGCGCCGGACGACCGTGAGTCGGCCACGTCCCTTCCGGCCGCCGCGATCGCCGCGTTGGACCGCGGCGACAAGATCGCGGCGATCAAGATCGTTCGGGAGACAACCGGGCTCGGTCTCAAGGAAGCGAAAGACGCCGTGGAACGCTACGTCGCGGGCGATCCGCCGTTTTCCGCGCAGCCGTCGCTGTCCCGCGACGGCGACGCGATACCGCTTGCCGCAGTCTCCGCTCTGCAGAACGGGAAATTCATCGAAGCGATCAAGATCGTTCGGGCGGCGCGCGGAATCGGCCTCAAGGATGCGAAAGACGCCGTGGAACGCTATCTCGATTCCGAGCCGCTGATACGCAGCCGGTTCGACGCGGCCAATGCGGAGAGCCGGCGCAGCGCACTCCTCTGGGCGCTTGCGCTCGCGCTGGTAATCGGGCTGGTTACGTACTATCTCGTGAAACCATAGGGCTCTAGAGGGCTTCGCGCCCGCACTGCCGACTTGCGGCAATGCGCCGTACCGTCGACAATCCGCCCTCACCATTGGAGGGAGGCGGACAATGAGCGGCCGAGCTTTCAAGGGGCGGCGAGAGGACCGGCGGCTGCTCACCGGCGCAGGACGCTACACGGCGGACGTCAATCTGGACGGCCAGTGTTACGCGTGCTTTCTGCGCTCGGATCGTGCGCACGCAGAGATCGCGTCGATCAACGTCAAGCCCGCGCTAGAGCTGCCCGGTGTCCTCGCGGTGCTGACCGGAGAGGACACCACGAAAGCCGGGTTCCGGACGCCGCCGGCGGCGGCGAAATTTCCCGGCCGAGGCGGCATGGCCGTGAAGGTGCCGCAACTCGACGTGCTTGCGCGCGGGCGGGTCCGCTACGTCGGCCAGGAGGTTGCACTGGTCGTCGCGGAAACCGCGCTCGCCGCCCAGGACGCCGTGGAGCTGATTGAAATCGAATACCGTGAATTGCCGGCGGTCGCCGATGCCGAGGCGGCGCTCGAGCCCGGCGCGCCGCAGGTCCACGACAACGTTCCCGGAAATCTCGCGTTCGACTACGAGTACGGGGACGAGGCGAAGACGAACGAAGCGTTCGCGCGCGCGGCACACGTGACGCGGCTCGAACTCGATTCGCAGCGGATGGTCGGCAACCCGATGGAACCAAAGGGCTGCCTCGCAGCGTACGACAGCGCCAACGACAGTTACGAGGTCTATGCGAGCGGACAGGGCACGTCCGTGCTGCGCGCAGGGCTTACCGGCATGACCGGCGTTGCGCCGGACAAGATTCGCGTGCAGATGCTCGATGTGGGCGGTGGATTCGGAATCCGGGTGCAGGCCTACGCGGAATACGCCGCACTCATGCTTGCAACGCGGGCCGTCGGTCGACCGGTGAAATGGGTCGGCTCGCGCTCCGAGACGTTCGTGAGCGACCATCACGGCCGCGGGGTGAAGCTCGTCGGCGAGCTCGCGCTCGACAAGGAAGGCACCTTTATCGGACTGCGGCTGAAGTGGTTTGTGAATCTCGGCGCGTATCTCTCGCAGGCCGGACCGGTCATCAACACGCTCATGGCGACCCTGCACGCGGTCAACGCCTATCGCATCCCCGTGCTGTACGGCAGGCATCGCCTCGCGCTCACGAATACGACGCCGACCACGGCCTACCGCGGTGCCGCGCGACCGAGCGTGGTCTACCTCGCCGAGCGATTGGTCGAGCAGGCAGCGCGCGAGACCGGGATCGACCGGGTCGAACTTCGCAAGCGGAACCTCATTCCGAAGGAGGCTTACCCCTACAAGACGCCGACGGCGGAGTACGACAGCGGAGATCCGATCGGTTGCCTCGAGGAAGCGGTCGAATATTCCGATTGGCGCTCGTTCGAGTCGCGGCGCAAGGAGGCGGCGGCGCGCGGCAAGCTGCTCGGGATCGGCTGCGCCGTCTTCGTCGAGCCATCCGGCGGCGGCGTGGTGCCGACCGAGGAGGCCGCGATCCGTTTCGACGCTTCGGGAAACATTCTCCTGCACGTGCTCGCGGGATCGACCGGGCAGGGGCACGAGACAGTGTTTCCGGAGATCGTCGCCGAGGCGCTCGGCGTGGACCCCGAGAAAGTGCTGCTGCGCGAGGGCGATCCCGACGGCCCGCCGCTCGTCGGCGGCGGCACGGTCGGCTCGCGATCGACCATGATGCATGGCAGCGCCGCGCTCGTCGTCGCGCGCGAAGTGGTGCGCAAGGGTATGGAGCTTGCAGCACAAGCGCTCGAGGCGGCGGTTCCGGATATCGAGTTCGAGCGTGGCCGCTACCGGGTCAAGGGAACGGATCTCTCGATCACCCTTGCGGATCTGGCCGCGAAGTACGTGGGCGTGTCGCCGCATCCGCTCGATTCGCTCACCGATATTCCCGCGCTGCGTGCCTTTCCCGGAGGCGCGCACGTCGCCGAAGTGGAGGTCGACCCGGATACCGGAGTGGTCGATGTACTGCGCTACGTCGCGGTCGACGACTGCGGACGGGTGATCAATCACGTACTGCTCGAAGGCCAGCTCCACGGCGGAATCATGCAAGGCCTCGGCCAGGTGCTCGCAGAGCACTGCGTCTACGATCCGGTCTCCGCACAGCTCCTGACGGGCACATTCATGGACTACGAGATGCCGCGCGCGGACGCGCTGGCGGACGTCCGTCTCTACGATCGCTCCGTTCCATCGCCGACCAACGCGCTTGGCGCAAAGGGCGCCGGCGAGGCGGGCACGACGGGCGCCGTGCCCACGCTTGCGCACGCCGTGCTCGATGCGTTGCATCCGCTCGGCATCGATCGGCTCGACCTTCCGTACACGCCGGCAAAGCTCTGGCGGGCGATCGATTCGGCCAAGCGGGCCGGAGGT
>JAJDOG010000055.1 GCA_022340285.1 Betaproteobacteria bacterium | reverse complement strand
CACGTAGTTGCTGGTGTGCACCTTCATGACGAGGCCGGTCCGCGGACCGATTGCGTCCGCGTAATCGGCGACGTGCGTACGATTCGTGGTGCCGACTTCGCGCAACCGACAGCCCGCGCGGGACATGATGTCCGGCATGCGAAACGATCCGCCGATCTCGATCAGCTCGCCGCGCGAGGTCGGCACTTCCTTGCGGGCCGCGAGCGTGTTGAGCACGAGCAGTACCGCGGCGGCATTGTTATTGACCACCGTCGCAGCCTCCGCGCCGGTCTGCCGGCACAAGGCCTGCTCCAGGTGGGCATCGCGATCGCCGCGCTTTCCGGTACCGAGGTCGTATTCCAGGTTGCTCGGCGCGCCGGCGACCGCAATGACCGCGTCGATCGCCTCACGCGGCAGGACGGCCCGCCCGAGGTTGGTGTGCAGGATCGTCCCGGTGAGGTTGAATACACGCCGCAGCGAAGGCGCTTCACGCTCCGCGAGACGGATCTTCACCTGCTCCAGAATCTGATCTACTCCCGGTTCGGGCTGAAGCACTCCGATCCCGGATGCGGCGTCACTCTGGCGCAGCGCGGTGCGATGCGCCCCGAGCTCGTCACGAATCGCCGCCACGACCGGCGCGCGGCCGTAGCGTCGAATCAGCAGAACGCTTTCGTCCTGCCTCAACATGAGATCCACCGAGGGAAGGGCGATTCGCGCGCCCGGAGAACGATCCGGCATGGCCGATGCAATGCGATGAGAGGAGGCAAAGGTATCCAGCCTCCTTGCCAAATGCAAGCCGGCGCTTCCGCGCCGGGAGCATCGCCGGAAAGCGGACTGCTCAGCGATTCCGGCAAGACGCCGGAAGGTATTTCCGCGGCGCGGTTCCGGGCCGGCACTTCCACGTGATCGCGCGGTTTTCGGTGCGCTGCGGAACCAGCAGGACCGTCTTTCCGGCGAGCGGGGAAAATGCCAGTGTCACGGTCAGCGTTGCGTTGCGCGGATTGATCGTGATGCTCTGAACGCGTGCGGTGGGTGCAACGTCCACGCCCGCCTCTGCAAGCGTCTTGGGAACCGCGTTGCGCTCGCTCATGTAAGCGTGGACCGCGTTGCGCACGGGCGACGCGGCGGCCAGCGCCTCGGAGACCCTGGCGCGAACCGTGTACTCCTGGTACGCCGGGATCGAGATCGCGGCGACGATGCCCGCGACCGGGACCAGCAATCCAAAGACGATGGCGATGGCGAGGAGGATCCGCGACGCCGGCGCCAGTGCCACGACGGCAGTACCGCAGATCATGTCGTGCAGCGCCTGCTTGCGCTGCGTGAAAGGTTGGATCAGGTACCCGATGTAGAGCACGATCATCGAAATGAAGCGCGCGAAATACCGGCCGACCGCGCGACCGAAGCCGATCCGCTCGTGCCCCTCCGCAGTCACGACGCGCAACCGGAACGCCCGCTTGCCGAGCGTGGCGCCCCGCTCGCTCGATTCCAGCAACGTGAAGTAGAGGAATGCCCCGGCGATGCCGGCGATCATTGCGATTCCGCTCGCCAAGTTGGGCCCGCCCGCCGCGGCGGACAGAAGTCCCACAACGGCACCTGCCAGGCCGGCGATGATGTAGACGACGAGGGTATCGATGATCACGGCGCCGAAGCGCACCCAGAACCCCGCATACGTGACATCGCCGCCGAGACTGGCGTCGCCCTCGTCCCGTACCAGAGCCGCCGGCGGTTGATAGGGCGTCGCGGCAGCCGCCGCGGGCGGTGCAGGGCGCGACGGCGCCGCGCCGAACACCTGCGACGCGGCCTTCCAGTCCGCCATGCCCTCGGTCCATACGAGATCGGTGGGCAGCACCCGCCCGCTTGCGTAGTTCCGACGGACCTGGTCCTCCGGAAACGGCCCGTGCTTGTTCCCCTGTCGCGCGATCCAGTACTCGCCCATCGCCACCCTCCACTCGCAGTGACTCGCCTGGCAGAGCCGAAGCGTTTCGGCGCACCATACCGCGTCCGCGGCGCCGCGTGCGTGAAATGCGCCGCATGGGCGGCGCACTGGCGTTCCCGGCGCGCTGCGGCGATACTTCGTTCCTCTCCGGCACGCCTCGAGGACGAACGATGAAGAAAGCCGATCACCGGTTCCGCGCCATTTACGACAGGCAGGTCAAGTGGCAGGAGGGGGCAGCGAACAAGCTGCTCACGCTCCCGAGCGGCGTGAAGGTGAAGATCTTCTCCCACGATCCGGCAACCAAGCGGATCGATATGAAAGTGAAGTTTCCCAAGGGCTATGTCGAGCCCGCGCACACGCACAGGAGCTGGCATTCCATCCTGGTGACCAAGGGACGGATGTGCGTGGCCGGGAAGGATCTGCGTCCCGGCGACTATGTGTTCGGTTGGGACACGCTGCACGGCCCCTACGAGTATCCCGACGGGTGCGAGGTGTTCGTGGTATTCATGGGCGGCGGGACGCAGCATGCATGGAAAGAGGATTCCCTCCTGCGCCATCGCGCGAGATGGCGCGCCCGGACCGCAGCGGGGAAGCAGGCCGTGGCGAGAGCGGATGCGGCCAGAAAGCGCACGCTCGCGAAGAAGGCGGCCGCGAAACGGGGCAGCACACGGCGCGGGGTCACCGCGGGACGCCGTAAACGCCGCTAGCACTCGCCGAGTCGGCGTCGCGTTCGGCGCTGCCAGACCGTAGGGACGAAAATGGGCGCCGCACTGCTCAGCCCCATCGATCACACGCTACTCATCGGCGCGTTGCTGCTCTGTCTGAGCATTCTCGCGTCCAAGGCGTCCGATCGGACCGGCATGCCCCTGCTCCTCGGCTTCCTGCTGCTCGGCATGCTGGCGGGCGATGACGGACCGGGCGGAATCGTGTTCGACGACGTCGGCGTCGCCGCGTTCGTGGGCAATCTCGCACTCGCCGTCATCGTTCTCGACGGGGGGCTACGCACCCGCTCGGAGACGTTTCACGTCGGCCGGCTGCCGGCCCTCAGCATGGCCACGCTTGGCGTCGTGGTCACTGCGGCGATCGGCGGGGCGGCAGCGGTCATGCTGCTCGATCTCCCGCTGCTCGACGGCCTCCTCCTGGGCGCAATCATCAGCTCGACCGATGCCGCAGCGGTGTTTGCGCTCCTGCGCGGTCACGGAATCCGCCTGCGCGAGCGCGTGGGTGCCACGCTCGAGATCGAGTCCGGCGCGAACGATCCGATGGCGGTTTTCCTCACGTTGACGCTCGTCGATATCATCGCCCTGGGGGAGCCGCTGAGCGCGTGGGCGCTGATCGGCGCTTTCCTCTGGGACCTCGGGCTGGGCGCAGTGGGCGGCGTCGTCGGAGGCCGCGTCCTCGCGGAGGTGCTGAAGCGCGTACGCTTGTCACCGGGCCTCGCGCCGATTTTCGTCTCGGCAGCGGGTGTTTGCATCTTCTCGCTCGTGAACACCGGCGGAGGCAGCGGTCTCCTCGCGGTGTACCTCGCCGGCATCGTCGTGGGCAACAGCCGGCCACCGGGCCTGGCCCGCATCCTGAGCGTTCACGACGGACTATCCTGGCTCATGCAGATCGGGATGTTCCTAATACTCGGCTTGTTCGTGACACCCGACGAACTGATTCCCATCGCTCCGGCGGCCCTTGGCATAGCGGCGGTGCTGATCCTCGTCGCGCGGCCGGCGGCTGTCGTGACCTGCCTGGCGCCGTTCCGGTTTGCGGCGGGCGAGCAGGCTTTTGTCGCGTGGGTTGGTCTGCGCGGCGCCGTGCCGATCATTCTCGCCATGTTTCCCCTGCTCGCGGGACTGCCGCACGCGCGCGAGATGTTCAACGTCGCGTTCTTCGTGGTACTCGTTTCCCTTTCCCTTCAGGGTTGGACGCTGCCCGCCGTCGCGCGCGGGCTCGGCGTCGAGCGGGAACCGCGCGCACAAACTGCCTTGCACTTAAAGAGGAGCAAACGATGAAATTTCGAGCGGTGCGATTTTCACTGATGGCCGGCGTACTCGCCGTGGCAGTTGCGGTAAGCGGCTGCGCGGCCACTTCGCGCGCACCCAACGTCGAGCGCAGCGGCTTCATGGGCGCGGACTTCGATCTTCTCAAGCCCGGGCCCCACCGAGGTGCGCAACTCGCTTATCTCCGGCCCGGGGTCAACTGGGCAGCCTACCGTAATGTCCTCCTCGATCCCGTAACGATCTGGAAAGGGAAGGAATCGACCGGCAAGGGCATATCGGCACAGGACGAACAGACGCTCGTCAACTATTTCTACAGCGTCATCCGTGCCGCCCTCGAGAAGGAGGGCTTCACGCTGGTGAGTGAGCCGCGCGCCAATACGCTGCGCGTCAAAGTTGCCGTCACCAAGCCCCAGGAGTCCGACGTTGCGATGAATGTCGTCTCGACGGTCATCCCGGCATTGCATGCGGCGTCCACGCTCGACAAGCTGGCGACCGGCAAGCCCGCGTTCGTCGGCGAAGCGCAGGTCGAGGTCAAGGTCACCGACGCGCTTACCGGGCAGCTCCTGGGAGCAGGCATCGATCACCGCGTGGGAGGAAAGGTGCTCGACGCCGCGATGATGACGTCCTGGGGCGATGTCGAGACCATGATGCGGCTGTGGGCGAATCATGGCGCCTACAACCTCTGCCGCCTGCAGAACCGCCCCAACTGCGTATCGCCTCCATCGCAATAAGGCAAGATTTCTTGTGAACCGCTCAGTCGCCGGTTCCCGTCGCCTGTTCGAAGCTCGACCGCGCTTCCCAGAACGCGAGCACGCTCTGACGATACTGGTCGTTGGCCTGTGCGAGCGAGGCCTGCGCCGAGAGGAGGTCCTTGAGTAGCGCGGTCTGCTGCCGGAACGACTGCATCGTGACCTGTAGCTGTGCGCGCGCCGCCTCGCGGTTGAGTTCGGCGACCTTGAGGAAGTTCCGCGCGTCCTCGAGCTTGCGGAACGTGCTGTTGACGTTCAGGACGACCTGTGAGGCGAGGTCGTCGGCCGAGTTCTGCGCCTGGGCGCGGGCGCGCTCGAGTTGGGCGATGTCGTGCTGCTTCTCGCCCCAGTCGAAGACGTCCCAGCTGAACTCGAGGCCCACGTACGAGATGCTCTGTGGCAAAACGTCGCTCGTCACGGGTGCGACGTACTTGTAGACGAGGCTCACGTCGGGGATGTATTCCGCGCGCTTGAGCGAGACGTTGTAGTCGGCGTACTTGATGTTCAGCCTCGCTTTCTGCAGGTCCGGCCGCTGGCGGAGCGCCGCCTCGCGCGCCGCCGCGAGGTCGTTCTGGAGCGGTGTCGCCGGCGGCACCTCGCGTACGCTGAAAGGCGTTTCCGGATCGCGCCCGAGCAGGTAGTTGAGGTTCTCCTTCTGCGAGGCGAGCGTGTGGCGGGTCGCGCCGACGTTGTACTCGGCTTGCGCGAGCGACGCCTTGGCCTGCAGCAGCGTCGGCTGAAGCGCGGTCTGCTCGGCGGTCTGCTCGGTGACGACGCGCACGAGCTCGCGCGTGGAATCGACCTGCTCGCTCAGCGCCTCGAGCGAGCTCTGCGACTGGAGCACCGCGAAATATGCCTGCTTCACGTTGTTCACGATCGTCTGCCGCTGGTTGCGCAGATCCTGTCGCGACATGTCGCTGCCAACACCGAGCTGGTCGATGCTGAGCCCGATCTTGTAGAGCTGGCTGAGCGGTTGCACCACGCTCGCCGAGATGGCGGTGGAGTAGCCTCGACCCGTGGACAGAGCCGTCTCCGACGCCGGGACCGGGCCCACCGGCGCCGGAAACGTGCCGAACGCCCCCTGCTGGAACGTCAGGTCGATCGGGGACAGGCTGTAGGCGGGCGTCACGGAGAGCTTGATCTGCGGAAACTGCTGGGTCTTGCTCGATTCGATCTGGTCGCTCGATTTCTCGACGTCGAGCGTCGAGTTCTGAACCTGCCGGTTCTTCTGCAGGGCGAGCGCGATCGCGTGGTCGAGCGTCAACAGTTCCCCTGTGGCGCCCGTCCGCCCGCCCTCCGTATCGCGTGCCTGATAGGCCTGCGCCAGCGCGGGCATGCTCGTCCAATGCGTGACGCCCCCGAAGAGCGGCGCCTTGTCGTCGGCGAGCGCGGGCGTGATTGACAACGTGAACACCACGACGATGCGCAACATGTCGTCCTCCTTGCGGCGATGAGGAAATCCCGAACGGACTACGTGGAAGAGGTTAACGCGGCCGTCGCGGCGCCTCCGGCACCTGGCGCCGCTTCCCACTTCACGAGCTTCAGATCGAGCACGAAGATGACGTAGAAGACCTTGACGAGCAGCAGCTCGATGAACGTCGCGAGCGCGAGCCCGCCGATCTGCGCGAAGCAGAGCGGTTGCCAGAGCGGTCCGCCGTGTATCGCCAGCGGCACGAGCGCGAAGATTGTCGCGAACACCGTGATCATCACCGGCCGCAGGCGGACGATTCCGGCGTCGAGGAGCGAATCCTGCAACGGCTCGCCCCGCGCCCGGTTCTCCTCGATGAAATCGAACAGCACGATGACGTGGCTCACGATGACGCCCACCAGGCTGGTGATGCCGAGGAACGCCATGAAGCTGAACGGGGCGCCCATGATGTAGAGCGCGGCGATCGCTCCCGTGGCTCCGTAGGGCACTGCCGCGAACACGAGCAACGGCTTAGCGGCGTGGTTGAACTGGATGACCAGGGAGACGAAGATCGCGGCGACCGAAATCGCCAGCAGGATGCCGAGTTGCCTGAAGCCGTGCTTCTGCTTGGCCTCGGATGCGGATATGGTGACCTGGAAGCCGGGGGGCAGACTCTTCTGGAATTCCGTCAGCGCCGGGCGCGCGGCCTTCATCACCTCAGACGGATAGAAGCCCGCGGCGGGGAATCCCTCCACCGTGATCGTCCGGTAGTGATCCATGCGTCGGATGCGTTGCGTCTCGAGATCGGTATGCACCGATGCGACGAGGCCGAGCGGCGCATTCTGCGTGCCCTGCGCCGAGTAGACATAGAGATTCTGGACGTCGGAGAGGTTTGCGCGCTCGTCGAAGCGCAGCTGCGCCACCACAGGGATCTGCTTGTCGCCTTCGCGCAGCACCGTCACCTGGCTGCCGCTGATGCCTGCACTGGCGGATCCGGCGACGTCCTGGTTGGTGACGCCGGCGAGATTGGCGCGATCGGGATCGACCGCGAGCTTGACGACGAAGCTCTCCTCGCCCCAGTCGTCGCGAAAGCCGGTGGCGATCGGGAGGTCCCGGAAGACCGCCGTCAGCCGATCGCCGAGCCGGCGCAGCTCGGCGAGGTTCGCCTGCGACCGCCGCGGGTCGATGCCGGATTCCGTGCTGAGCCGGATCTGGACCGGAATGCCGACCGCATTGGTCTCGAGCTGGCGAACGTCGGCGCGCGCGCCGTCGAGCCGGGCGGCGATCGCCGGGCGCAGCCGCTCGACCAGCGGCGGCGTGTCGAACTTGTCCTCGACCTCGATGACGAGCTGCGCATAGTTGTTCTGGCGCTGCTCCGGCGTGAGCGAAAACCAGAACCGCGGCGCGCCGCCGCCGACGAAGGTGGTGACCGACTTCAGCACCGGACGCGGCTTGCCGTCGTCCCCGGGATGCTCGGCGGCGTACTCGGCGGTGACCTCGCGGACAATCTGCGCGGCGCGCTGCGCCACCTCGTCGGTGCGCGCGAACGAGACGTTGTTGGGCAGCCACAGATCGATGTACGAGAGGTATTGCACGTCGTCCGGAAAGAACGAGGTCGGGAGCCGAGTGAAGATCGCGCCACCGGCCGCCAGGAACACGAAGGAGACCAGGAGCGAGATCCAGCGGTGGTTCAGCACCTTGACGCCGAACCGGTAGTAGACGCCGGTGAATCCGCGCCGGCGCCGTTCCTCGATCGGCGGATCGAGCCGTTTCGGCGTGCGCAGGAGGTAGTAGCCGAGAAGCGGCACGAAAGTCATCGAGACCAGGCGTGAAGAGACGAGCGCGCAGGTCATCACGACCGGCAGACTGTAGAGAAAATCGCCGGTCGTGCCGGTGAGCAGCAGGTAGGGCAGATAGGCGACGATGTTGGTGATTGTCGCGAAGAGAATCGCCTGGGCGATCTTGGTCGGGCCGAGCCAGGCGGCGACCTGGCGCGATTGTCCGGCCCCGAGCTCGCGTTTGATGGCATCGCCAGCCACGACCGGGTCATCGACGAGGAGACCCAGGGCGATGATGAGAGTCGCAATGGAGACCTGCTGCAGCTCGATGCCGAGCGTGAACGCGGCGCCGAACGTCATGGCGAGCGTGGTCGGAATGCTGAGCGCGATCAGCAGCGCCGAGCGCCATTCCCAGAAGCCGACGAGTGAGATCAGGACGACGAGGATGATGGCCTCGTAGAGCGCGGTCATGAAGAGGTCGATGTTCTCCCGCACCTGGCGCGGCTGATCCGAGGTGCGGGCCATGACGAGATCCGGGGGGAGCTGAGGCGCGACCTCGGCGAGCGCGGCATCGACCAGGCGTCCGAACTCGGCGATCTGCTCGCTCGAGCGCATCTGGACGGAGAGCGTGATGGCCGGGCTCCGGTGCCACTGGCCGCTCGCGTCCTTCCACGTGTAGTAGTTGAGGTAGCTCGGCGGACTCTGGTACGTCCGGACGATATCGACGAGATCTCGCAGGTACACGGCGTTGCCGTTTGCATCGCGCGTGATGATGACGCCGCCGATCTCGCGGGCGTTCTTGAATTCCCCGGAGGGGTCGACGGTCACGTTCAGGTTGTCGACGTTGAGCACCCCGCCCGCGAGCGTGATGTTGCGGGCGGCGAGGACGTCCTTGAGGTTCGACGGCTGTACGCCGTAGGCCGACAGGCGCGCCTGCGAGTACACGAGCGTGACCTGCTCGTTGAGGACGCCCGAGCGGCTGACGGTCGAGGCGAGCGGCACCCGCTCGAGCGCGCGCTGGATGAGGTCTGTCGCGTTGTCGAGCTCGCGGTAGGTGTAGCGGGGGCCCGCGACCGCGGCGAGTTTCGCTTCCGTTTCCGCGAGGTCCCGGATGATCGCCGGCGCCCACGAATCCGGGTGTATGCGCGGGGCGCCGATGACTTCGCGCATGAATCGCTCGATTGCGGCCCCAAGCGCGGCGTCGTCGAGATCTGTCACGAAGTCGAGTCCGACGAAACCCGGGCCGTCGATCGGACGTGCGTCGCGGGCGAGGCCCTGCGCCACGAGGTGGCGCGCGACGAGGTCGCGGCCCCGCAACGGCAGGTCGGGACTCAGCGATCCCGCGTAGCACACCACCACGGCGACGCGTGGGCCGGATGGCGCCCGGGAGCGGATATCGGAGAGATCACGGCGGACCGCGTCGGCGCGCAGGGCGATTGCGACGGGCGTCTCGGGGGGGCTGGCAACGGTGAGCATGAGGGCCGCGGTGTCGCCGAAGTCGCTGTTGAACTGGATCGGCCCGGCGCCCTGAGGAAGCTGCGAGTTGAGCGCATTCAGCTTGAGGTTGATGTCGCTGAACTCCTTGCGCACGTCGTCGACCGATTCGTCGAGCTGGATCTGGATGATCGACACGCCCGGGAGCGAGAGCGACTTGATGCCGAAGGCGGACGCAGTGGGCGGATGGATTTGCGTGTTCTCGGAGATGCGCTCCTCGATCGGCCGCGTTACCAGCTGCTCGACCTTCTCCGCGCTCACGCCCGGCCAGTCGGTGACGGCGAGCGCGATCCGGACCGGAATGTCCGGGTCCTTGCGCTTCGGCATGTTGACGTAGCTGTAGACGCCCCAGATGGTCACCGCGACCAGCGCCACCCAGGCTATGGCGCGCTGCTCGGTGAAGTAGCGCGCGATGTTGTGCGTCTCGCGGACGAAATCGGCGTCGGACCGGCCGTGCTCCATTGAATGCGCCCTACTGGAGCACGCGGACGGGTCGGCCGTCGACTACGAACTGCGCGCCGCTCACGATCACGCGCTCGCCCGGGCGCAATCCGCTCTCGACGACGATGCGGTTGCCGATCACGCCGCCGAGCGCGACGGGGCGGCGCCGCGCGATCTCCTTGCCGTCGGCGCCCTCCACGACGAACACCGCGTATTCTTTCGCGCCGGGCGCCACGCGTACGACAGCCGACAGGGGCACTGCGGGGTGATCCGACGGCGGCCGCTTGTCGCCGACTTCCACGGTCCCGATCATTCCGAGCTGCAGGTCGCCCTGCGGGTTCGGCAGCGTGATCTCGACCTGGAAAACCCGGGTCTGCGTATCCGCGGCCGGCGAGATCGTCGTGATCGGTCCCTTGCGCACCGGATCGGCGATACTGCTCGGGAAGATGACCGCCAGCTCCTGCCCGATGCGCAGCGTGCGCATCACGTCGTCGGGTACGCTGAACACGACTTTCACGGGCCCGGCGCTGGCGACGACGAAACC
This sequence comes from Betaproteobacteria bacterium, assembly GCA_022340285.1. Classification (GTDB taxonomy): domain Bacteria; phylum Pseudomonadota; class Gammaproteobacteria; order Burkholderiales; family SG8-39; genus JAABRB01. The sequence continues at coordinate 60,296 of JAJDOG010000055.1, read as the reverse complement.
CACCGTTCCCGGCTGGACGAACGTGCCGACGTCGATCTTCCGGCTGAGCACGACCGCGTCGAGCGGTGCGCGGAGCGAGGTATCGCCCAGCGGGATGCGTGCGCTCGCCACCTGCTCCTGCGCGGCGGTCACACTGGCCTGCGCGGTCTTGAGACTCTCTACCGCCGAGTCGTAGTCCGGACGCGTCATGGCCTGCGCCGCGTAAAGCTTCTCCGCGCGCGCGTAGTCGCGCTGCGCCTTGTCCAGCACTGCTTGCGCCGACGCGAGCTGGGACTGGGCGGAGGAGACCTGCACCTTGTAATCGTTCTGCCGGACGACCGCGAGCACCGCGTCGCGCGCGACCCGGTCGCCCTCCTGGACGTCGCGTGGCTGCCCGCCGACGCCGCGCACCTGCAGGATGCTCTCGATGTATCCGCCCACTTTGAATGAGACGTTCACCTGCGTGACGGGCTGAAGCGTGGCGGCATAGCGCAGCGCGCTCGCGCCTTGCGCTGACGCAGCTGCTTGCACGCGAACGGGTGTGAGGGCTGGCGGCGGAGATGCGGTATCCCGGCAAGCGCCAGCCAGTGCGGCGACCAACGCGCTGCCGAGCAGAACCGCGTGATTCCGTAGCATGCCGCACTCCCTTGGGGCACTCTGTATCGGCCAGCTGGGCATGGGCCGGCATCGAGGGTCAAACTGGTTGTCGACCACCAGGGTCGTCAACCGCTGCCAGCGCTGGACCGCGTGATCTTAACCTCTTTCTTCGCGCTGACGCCACCCGCTGCGACGCCAGAGTCGAGCACGTATCATCCCGGCTGACACGTGTGGAGCCGGCCCGTGAAGACGCAATCCTTTGCGCCCGCAGAACAGTCAGGTTCTGACTCACTCCCAATCGAGTGGATCATCCTGAATGGTCACGACGAACAGGATCGTGCGTGGATCGACAAGCAGAGCGGGTTCGATGAGGCCGTCAAGGCGATCGTCTCGATGCCGCCGACGCACGTGAGGCGCGTTCACCTCGGTACCGAAATCATACTGACGTTGGCACGACGGGACAGCACGACACGCAACGACCCGACCGGTTTGACCATGGTCATCGACACGCACCGCCTCGTGACGGTTTGCTATGGGACGGACGCGATCGTGGAAGAGGCGTTGGACAGGCAGACGACGGGCAGCGTTCCTGCCGGCATTTCCCGTATCCTGTCGCTGCTCGTCGCCGCGCTGATCAGGCCGCTCGACTCGGAGATCACGCTGCTCTCCGACCGGATCGACGCGCTCGAGGACCAGGCCATGAAGGCGAGTGAAGACGGCATGGACGACGCGGTCGTGCTCATCGGGCGGCGCGCGCTGAGCCTGCGCCGTTACCTCGCGCCCATGCACGACGAGGTGTCCTATCTCGCGCTCAATCCGGACGAATTGCCGGGGAGCGTCGAGGCGAAGAGCCTGCGCCGAGCGGCCGAATCGCTTGCGCGCCTGGTCAGTGCGCTGGATTCCTCGCATAACCGGGTCTTGCTGATCCTCGATCAGCTGAAGAATCGTGACGTTTCGCGGCAGGCGCGCTCGATGCACAAGTTGACGCTGGTCGCGACCGTCTTTCTGCCGTTGACCTTCATCACCGGGCTGCTGGGGATCAACGTGGCCGGGATTCCCGACGCGCACAACCCGCTCGGCTTCTGGGTGGTCTGTGGAATCCTCTTAGGCGTGGCGGTGCTGGCAATACTTCTCATTCGCTGGCGCAAGTGGATGTGACGTGGCGTCGACGCTCACTTGCGGCGCTTGCGCCGGACTAGCCACAGCGCGATCGCGATCACCAGCAGGCCGGTGATCCACCAGCCGTGGTGACCGAGCTGATTCAGCACGGCGAGGACGCCGCGCATATGTTCTCCGACGAGGTAGGCGCCGATGCCCAATAGACCCACCCACATGGCAGCGCCGACAACACTTGCGGCGAAGAAGCGCCACCAGGGCATTTCCAGGCTGCCTGCAACGAGTGGCGCGGTTTGACGCAGGCCGTCCAGGAAGCGCGCGATCACCACGACGATCGCGCCGCGCCGGGCAAAGAAGGATTCGGCGCGCTCCAGGCGGGCGTGCGAGATCCTGAGGCGTAGCAGCAGTGCACGGCCGCCGGCCCGGCCGATCAGATAGCCGATGCAATTGCCGAGAACCGCGGCGACGAATGCGATCAGGCCCACCAGCCGGATGTCGAAATCGCCGGTGGTGGCAAGCACCGATGCGCCCAGCAGGAGCGTTTGTCCCGGCAGAGGAATGCCGAAGCCCTCGGTGAAATTGCTGACGAACAACGCGGTATAGCCGTATTCATTGAGAATCGGCCGGGCGGTCGCGAGAATATGGGCGATGGCCGGGTGCATGCGCGGGTGTGGACTCGGTACTCTGGGATCGGCTCGCCGCGAAGATGCCTGCGCTTGCGAAGATCTAGCTGCTTCGATATTTGGCCACGGCGCCCGGCGCGAGCGCCATCCCGTGCCCGGGACGGTCGGGGATCACGAAGTGACCGTCACGACACTGGGGCATCTCCGCGAAGAGATCGGGTGGGGTCCAGTCGATGAACTCGACCAGGAAGCCGTTGGGCAATGCGCCGACCACGTGGAGCGAGAGCTCGTGCACGACGTGCGGCGAGAGCGCGAGGCCGTGCGCGGCGGCGAGACGACCGATCCTGAGGGTTTCCGAGAATCCCAGCGCGCGACACAAGTCAGGCATGAGGTAGCGGGCTGCCCGCCGCTCGATCAGGTCACGGAACTCCCAGCGCGTGTAGTGATTCTCGCCGGTCGCAACCGGGATCCGGATCGCGCGCGCGACCTCGGCACAGGCCGCGTTGTCGTCGGCGAGCACCGGCTCCTCGTACCAGACGAGGTCGAGATCCTCCAGCGCCGCCGCCTGCCGGACGTTTCCGAGGACGTCGAGCCGCTGGTTGACGTCGACCATCATGCGCACGCTTCCGCCCAGTGCGCGCTGCACGGTCGCGACGCGCTTGCGGTTCTCCTGTGGATCGGGGTGGTGGATCTTCATCTTGTAGTAGCGGCACCCCAGCGCGGCATAGCGCTCCGCCTCCGCGACGAGCTCCTGCTCGCTGTACTTCGACCAGCCTCCGCTTCCGTATGCGGGGACGCGGTCAGTCACTGCGCCCCAGAGCTTGTAGAGCGGCAAGGCAGCTGCCTTGCCGGCGATGTCCCACAGGCCGATGTCGAGCGCGGCGAGCGCGTAGGCCGCGATACCCTGCTTCTTGATTCCTTGGTCCGCGCGGAACATCTTTTCCCAGAGCCGCTCCACGAAGAGCGGGTCCTCGTCCATCAGCACGCCCTTCAGCCGCTCGACATAGGCGAGCACCGCCTCGGCGCCACCGCCGCCAAACACGAGGCTGTAACCGAGGCCGCCGATTCCCGCATCGGTCTCGATCTCGGCGACGACGAGCTTCTGCTGCGGATACTGAGCGGCCATCGGCGGCGGCGTGGGGACGGCAAGGATGCAGCTCTTGATCGCGGTGATCTTCATCGTGCTGCTATCGTAGCATCGGCGAAAGACGCGGCATCGGGGTGGCACACCGTGCCGCGCCTCGGTTATAGTGCGGAGGTCGCGCGCGGCCACTTCTGACAAGAGCCGCACCAGGACGTCGCCAGGAGCGCACATGGATCTCGACCCCGTCTTCCTGTCCCGCCTGCAGTTCGCGTTCGTCGTCGCATTTCATATCCTTTTGCCGGCGTTCACGATCGGACTCGCTGCGTTCATCGTCGTGCTCGAGGGTTTGTATCTCGTGAAGCGCGACGAGACTTACCTCCGGCTGTCGCTTTTCTGGCTCAGGATCTTCGCGGTGTCCTTCGGCATGGGCGTTGTGTCGGGTATCGTGATGCCGTTCCAGTTCGGCACCAACTGGAGCGAGTTCGCCGATGCCACGGCCAACGTCACGGCGCCGCTCCTGGCCTACGAGGGGCTGACGGCGTTCTTCCTCGAGGCTGGGTTTCTGGGCATCATGCTCTTCGGGCGCAAGCTGGTCCCGCAATGGGCGCATTTCTTTGCGTCCATCATGGTCGCGAGCGGAACCCTGCTTTCGGCATTCTGGATCCTTGCAGTGAACAGCTGGATGCAGACTCCGGCCGGCTACGAGCTCGTGGACGGCAGATTTTTTCCGGCGGACTGGCTCGCCGTCATCTTCAATCCGTCGTTTCCGTACCGTTTCGCTCATACGGTGACGGCGTTCATGGTGACGACGGGGTTCGTCGTCGTCGGCGTGGCCGCGTACTATCTTCGTCACGGGAGGCACGTCACGGAATCGCGAACGATGATGTCCATGACTTTCTGGCTGCTCTCGCTGTCCGTCCCGCTTCAGCTGGTGATTGGCGACAGTCACGGCCTGAACACGCTCGCGCACCAGCCGGTCAAGATCTCGGCGATGGAGGGATTGTGGAAAACGGAGTCGCGCGCGCCGATGGTGCTGTTCGCGATTCCCGACGAGGCCGCGGAGACGAACCGCTACGAGATCGCGATTCCGGCTCTGGCGAGCATCTACCTTACACATGACATCGACGGCGTCGTGCAGGGCCTGAAGGCATTTCCGCGTGCAGACCGACCGCCGGTCATCCCGGTGTTCTTCGCTTTTCGCGCCATGGTCGGGATCGGCGTGCTCATGCTGGCGGTGGTCGCATGGAGCTGGTGGCTTCGCGCACGCAAGCGGCTTTTCGATTCACGACTGTTCCTTGTCGTCTGCCAGGCCATGATCCCGCTTGGATTCGTCGCGGTGATTGCGGGATGGATCGTCACCGAAGTCGGGCGGCAGCCCTGGGTGGTCTACGGCCTGATGCGCACCAGCGATGCGGTATCGCCCTCGCTGACGGGTAGCGACGTGGTGATGTCGCTCATTCTTTACATTGCGGTGTACGCCGTGGTGTTCGGCGCGGGCCTCTTCTATCTCGTCCGACTCGTTCGCACGGGACCGCCCGAGGCGATCGAGGCCCATGAGCCGGAGCTCGGCCACCGGCCGGCGAGGCCGCTCTCCGCGGCGGATGCGGGCGGGTAGAGGGGGACTGGCATGCAAATCGACCTCGTCCCGATCTGGACCGCCATCCTCGCGGTCGGCGTCTTCATGTATCCCGATCGAACAAGGGGGCGGCGCCCCCTTGTAGATTCCCCAAGTCAGCTGTAGGCAGGGGTGATCATGCAAATCGACCTCGTCCCGATCTGGACCGCCATCCTCGCGGTCGGCGTCTTCATGTATGTCTTTCTCGACGGCTTCGATCTCGGTGTCGGCATCCTCTTCCCCTTCGCGCGCGACGACGCGTCGCGCACGTTGATGATGAACTCGGTTGCTCCCGTATGGGACGGCAACGAAACGTGGCTGATACTCGGCGGCGCCGGGCTGCTCGCCGCGTTCCCGCTCGCGTTCACGATCATCATCCCGGCGCTCTACTTTCCGATCCTGTTGATGCTCCTGGGACTGATCTTTCGCGGCGTGGCCTTCGAGTTCCGACTGAAGACGACGCGGGGGCGCCACTGGTGGGACAGGTCGTTCTTCTGGGGCTCGCTCATTGCTACGTTTGCGCAAGGCATGGTGCTCGGCACCTACATCGAGGGGTTCCAGATAGCGGGGAGACATTTCGCCGGCACGAGCTTCGACTTCTTTCGACCGTTCTCCGTGATGACGGGAGTCGGGCTGATCTTCGGCTACGGCCTGCTCGGCGCAACCTGGCTCGTGCTGAAGACCGAGGGCGAACTGCAGGCCTGGGCGCGTAGCCGCGCCCGGTTCTTCCTGATCGGTGTGCTGGCGTTCATCGCGGTGGTCAGCATCTGGACGCCGTTTCTGAAGCCCTACATCGCGAACCGCTGGTTCTCCTGGCCGAATATCGCTTTCCTGGCGCCGGTTCCCGTCGTGACGGGGCTGATCGTTCTGACCTTGTGGCAGGCGCTGCGACGCGACCGCGACATATTGCCCTTCGTCTGCGCGCTCGGTCTCTTCGCAATGTGCTATCTCGGCCTGGGCGTGAGCGTCTGGCCGTACGTGGTCCCCCACACGATCACGCTTTGGGACGCGGCGTCGTCACCCAAGTCGCAGGCGTTCCTGCTCATCGGTACGCTGTTCCTGCTGCCGATCGTGCTGATGTACACCGGCTGGTCGTACTTCGTGTTCCGTGGCAAGGTGCGCTCGGATGTTGGATATCACTGACGGGGCATCCCTGATCGGGCGCACCCGACCGGGCTGAAACGGGCCCACCCGGACATTCTCCGAAAGGACTCGCGGCATGGCGTATCAACCCATCGAGAATTATGGGCTCATCGGCGACATGCGCACGGTTGCGCTGGTCGCGACGAACGGGTCGATCGACTGGTTGTGCATGCCGCGCTTCGACTCACCCAGCGTCTTCGCCGCCATTCTGGACGACAAGAAGGGCGGCTTTTTTCGGGTCGCCCCCGCCGACGAGCAAGCAAAGTGCAAACAGCTTTACTGGCCGGACACCAACGTCCTCATCACCCGCTTTCTCCTCGCGGACGGCGCCGCGGAGCTCACCGACTTTATGCCGGTGGGGGAGGGTTCGACCCAGCGGGTCGACCGACGCCAGATCATCCGCCGGGTTACCGTCACGCGCGGGTCGATCGAGTTTCTCATGGAGTGCAGGCCGGCCTTCGACTACGCGCGAGCGCAGCACGAGACCGTTATCGTGCCGCAAGGTGCGGAGTTCCGCTCGCAGAATGCGCAGCTCGGCCTGGCCACGGACATCCCGCTGCAGGTCGACGGGAGCGGCGTGGTGGCGCGATTTACGCTCAATGCCGGTGAAACCGCCACGTTCGTCCTGAAGGAGCGCGACCCGAACGAAACGCGAACCCTGAGCCTGTCGGAACAGGCGTGCGAGCGCGCATTTCGGGCGACGGTCGCCTACTGGCGCCACTGGATATCGGGGTGCACGTACTCTGGCCGCTGGCGCGAGATCGTCGAGCGCTCGGCGCTCGTACTCAAGCTGCTCACCTACGAGCCGACCGGCGCGATCGTCGCTGCGGCGACGTGCAGCCTGCCGGAAGGGCTCGGCGGCAAACGCAACTGGGACTACCGCTACACCTGGATCCGCGATTCGGCGTTCACCATGTACGCGTTTCTGCGGCTCGGATTCAAGGAGGAGGCTGCCGCCTTTCTGCGCTTCGTGGCCGGAGTTGCCCGCGATTCGCATGCGGCCGGTCCGCTGCAGGTCCTGTACGGCGTCGACGGGCGCATGGACATCGGTGAAGAGGTCCTGCAACACCTCGACGGCTACATGGGCTCACGTCCAGTGAGGATCGGCAACGGGGCCCATACGCAGTTGCAGCTCGACATCTACGGGGAGCTGATGGACGGTGTCTACCTGTTCAACAAGTACGGCGTTCCGATCGGCTACGAGGCCTGGCTCCGGATTCGGCGTCTGGTCGACTGGGTGTGCGGCAACTGGCAGCGCGAGGACGAGGGCGTATGGGAGGTGCGCGGCGGCGCGCGGCACTTCGTCTACTCGAAGCTGATGTGCTGGGTCGCCATCGATCGGGCTCTGCGCATCGCCGAAGACCGCTCATTTCCCGCGGACCGCGACCGGTGGCTCAAGACCCGGGACGCGATCTACAACGAGATCATGGAGCTCGGATGGAACGCGGACCGCGGCGCGTTCGTCGCACACTACGGGAGCGACGACCTCGACGCGGCGAACCTGATGATGGTGATGACGCTTTTCCTGTCGCCGCTCGACCGGCGCATGATGAGCACCGTGGACGCGATACTGAAGCCGCCCGCGCAGGGCGGGCTCGTGGCGAACAACCTCGTGTATCGCTACAACGTCGGGAAGTTCATGGACGGCCTGCAAGGCGAGGAGGGCACATTCAACATCTGTACGTTCTGGCTCGCCGAGGCGCTCACCCGTGCCGGTCGCTTCGAGCGCGCGCGGCTGGAGGATGCACGGCTGATGTTCGAGCGCATGCTGGGATTCTCCAACCATCTCGGGCTGTACGCCGAAGAGACCGGCCCGCGCGGCGAGGCGCTCGGCAACTTTCCCCAGGCATTCACGCACCTCGCGCTGATCAGCGCCGCGGTAAATCTCGATCGCGCGCTCGGACCCAAGGGCTAGAGATCAAGGGCGTGGCCGCAGTTTCGCGTGAGACGCTCACTGGAACAACAGGCTCAATCGCGGAACGGCCACCAGCAGCGCCACCACCAGCAGCATTACGATCACGAACGGGAAAGCCCCTGCGAAGATCTGGTTGATCGTGATGCGTCGGTCATCCAGCGTCGACTTGACCACATAGCAGGAAATGCCGAACGGCGGCGTGAGCAGTCCGATCTCGACTGCCACGACAGAGACCACGCCGAACCAGATCAGATCGCCGCCCAGGTGCTGCACGACGGGAAGAACGAACGGTAGCGTGATCACCATGATCGAGACCGAGTCGAGGATCGTGCCGAGCAGGACGACCACGACGAGATAGAGCGCGATGAAGCCAGTCAGCCCGAGATCCGCGCCGGCGGCGAGGGCGCTCATCTGCTGCGGCATGTTGGACATGGCGAGCATCTGCCCGAATACGCGCGCACCCAGGAGCAGGAACAGCACCGATACCGTGACATATCCCGTCTCGACCATGGTCGCCCAGAGCTTTCGCCAACTGAGCTTCCTGCGCAGGATCGCGATGACGAGCGCTCCGAGCGCCCCGGCGGCACCCGCCTCGGTTGGCGTGAACACCCCGCCGTAGATTCCTCCGAGCACGAGCGCGACGAGCGCGACGATGGGCGTGAGCTTGAGGGCCGCTGCGGGCACGCTTATGCCGAGCTCTTCCTCCTTCACGATCGAGCCCCCGATGAAGGCAGGCCAAAACGTCGCGAGCAGGACGATGAGAAGCGCCATTGCGCCGGCGAGGACGAGTCCCGGCACGATCGCCGCAAGGAAGAGGTGACCCACCGATTGCTCGGCGATGAAGCCGTAGATGATGAGCAACAGGCTCGGCGGGATCAGCATCCCGAGCACCGAGGACCCGGCGACGACGCCGACCGAGAAACGCGGCGTGTACCCGTGGCGGAGCATCTCCGGCGTTGCGATCTTGGTGAACACGGCCGCCGAGGCGATCGACGATCCGGTGATCGACGCGAAAATCGCGTTCGCCAGGACTGTGGCGACACCGAGACCGCCTCGCACGCGCCGCAGCACCCAGCGGGCGACGTCGAAGGTATCCCGCCCGACGTCGGAAACGCTGACGAGCAGTCCCATCAGCACGAACAGCGGCACCACGCCGAAAAAGTAGTTCTTCAGGTACTCGGTCGAGCTGCGCGACAACACGCGCACGCCTAAGTCGGGATCGCCGCGAATGATCCAGACACCAAGGAAACCGAGCACGATCATCACTACGCCGATCGGCATGCCCGCGTAAATGAGCACCAGCAGGCTGACGATGCCGAGGATTCCGACCTGCGAGGCGCTGAGACCGCTCGTGGCAACCAACCAGCCCGCTGCAACGAGCACCAGGAATCCCGCGATCCACGGCCAGCCCGACCCATCGCCAGGCGCTGGGCGTGCGGCCGCAAGCCATGCGCGGCGCGCGGACGCGACAAATCGGATCGCGAATTCGATCGTCGTCACCGCCGCGCCGAAGACGATCACCGCGAGGAACGGCCAGATGATGAACGTGAAATCCCCGGGCGTTCCGGTGATCTCGTCCGTGCGCCAGGCGTGCTGCAGTTTAGGGTAGGTGCCGTACGCGATTGCGGCGAACACCGCGACGCCGAGCGCATCGAAGACCGCATTGAAAAAGTAACCGGCAGCCGGCCGATGGCCCTCGAGCCGCTCGATCAGCATGTCCGAGCGCGTGAATCGTCCGACGTGCAGTGTATTGGCGAATTGCAGGAACACCGCGGTGACGATCGAGTAACCCACCATCTCGGCGGCGCCGCGGATCGGGGCGTTGAAAATGTATCGGCCGACAACGTCCGCGCAAATGATGAACATGAGGCAGAAGATCCAGAACGTGCCCACGCTGTTCATTCCGAACGTCAACGCGGCGAATCCTTTCGCGATGGACGCGAGAGGGCCTGCCGGCCGCTCGCTGGCCGGCGCCACGTGGGACGGGATCATGATTGGACGGTAGCATCCCGGCGGGCCGGAGCGGCCCGCCGGTCAGTGCGCGCGGCTTAGAGGCCCTTGTCCCATTCGCGCAGCGGCTTCGCGCCATTCTTGCGCGCCTCATCCATGAAGACCTTCAGCACCTGGCGCCCAGGCTCGCCATTCCGCTTGACCCATTCGGCGCCCATGTCGGGAAGCGCGTTGGCCCATTTCACGCGCTCTGCCTGCGGCAGCTCCGAGATCTTGACGTTCGGCATCTTCGCGAGCGCTGCCCAGGCAGCCGCCTCGCGCTGGGCGACGATATCGTTGGTCATCTCGGCGTACTCGCGCCCGAGCCCCTTGAACAGCACCTTCATATGCGGCGGCAGCTTGTCCCAGGTGTCCTTGTTCATCGCCAGGGCGCCGGCGAACACCGCGCCGGTATCGACCTTGGTGATATAGGGCGCGACTTCGTGCAGCTTGAACGGAAGCACGCCGGTGATCAGGATGAGCGCACCGTCCGCTACGCCGGTCTGCAGCATGTTGTAGAAGACCGGCAGCCCGGCGTCGACTGCGACCACGCCCGTCCCTTGCAGGCGGCTGGCGATCGCGCCGGGCGCAATCAGCTTCCTCCCGTTGAGGTCCTCGAACTTCGTGACCGGGAACTTGGTGACAAGGTGATAGGTGTCGGCAACCTCTGCCCCGAGGTAGACCGTGTTGTTCTTGGTCCATTCGGCGGCGAAGGCGGGGACCGTATCGATCAGCTTGTCCTGGATCTTCGCCATGTTGCGGAAGTCACCCGTCACGAAGGGCATGTAGTACGCCACGTTCTGCAACGGCTGTTTCGCCGGCTCCCAGAGCGACCCGACCCAGCCGATGTCGGCAAGCCCGTCGCCAACGCCCTCGAGCGTATTGTTGAAGTTGTACAGCGCGCCGCCGTAGGCCTCGGTCCAGATGATCCGGTCGGGGATACCGACCTGCTGGAGAATCTTGTTCGAGTCCGGGACGACCAGCGTCTTCAGCGGAATCGTCCACGGCAGCACCGGCGGATGGCTCGAGCCCATGGTCATCTTGTAGTCGGTAGCACCTGCCGGAATTGCCGTCAGGGCCAGCATGGCGGCCGCGATGACGGCCCCTGTGGAAAGACCTGTCGTTCTGGTCATGCTCTCCTCCTTGCTTGGTTGAATGTTCTCCCGATCACCGTTCTGATCGCGGTGTTCACCGATAGGGTTGTATCAGCTTTCCTCGACCATCGAGTATCGCTCGTCGGCGGCGAGGCATGCGGCTTCGGGGAGGCCGAGCTCGCGCCGTACGATGTTGGTGCCCTGCACAATCGACACCATCTTGTAGAGGGCGTGGCGACGGCTCATGCCCTCGCGGCCCATGCCGCAGTCCGTGGCGACCACCAGCCGCTCCTTGGGGATGTGTTGCAACGCCCGGCGAATCATGTCGGCGATCTTGTCCGGCCTCTCGACCTGGAGCGTGTGATGGTCGACCACGCCGATGGCGATCTTGTGCTCCTTGATGCCCTTGCCGATGGCCTCGAGATCCATCCCGCCCGTGCTGCAGTTTTCGAAAGTGATGACGTCGGCATCCACGCGGTTGAGCGCCGCGATCGCGGGCACGTAGCTCGGCTGGGTGTCGAAGATGCGCTGACCGGCTGGGTTGCCCCAGCAGGTGTGGCACCACACCTCGGTCTTCCCCCGCAGTCCGCGCACGGTGTTGTTGAACACTTCGACCATGAAATCGGCGTTGAGCACGTGGTCGACGAGCCCCTTGGCGGCGAGCAGATGGATCTGCGGTTCTTCCATCTGGATCACGGGGCAGCCGGCGTCGGCGAGCTCGGTCAGCTCGTCGTTCAGGGCGTCGCTGATCGCCATGATGGCCTTGCGCAGATCCTTGTAGTGAAAATCGCGCACCGCCATCGCGACGAGCTCCGCGGTGATCGTGCCGAATTTGACGGGACGTGTCGTCAGGCGCTGCGCTGCCTTCCAGATGGCCGTGTATTGCAACGTGCCGCGCCCGACCGGACCGACCAGGTCGGGCATGACACGCGCCTCGAGAATGTCGTGCAGGATGTGACCGCGCTTGTGCGGCATGCCGGCGCGCCCGCCCTTGGCGGTATATGCGTGCGCGCCCGAGAAGCCATCCATGCGAAGCGCCGGGTAGGAGAACCAGTTGTGGCCGCCGACATCGGCGTCGAAGCGGCAGTCGCCATCGGTGAGAATGTCGAGCCCGGCTGTTTCCTGGTCGCGCAGGTAGGCGGATGCCGCGTCGAGGTACTGCTCGCGGTAGAACTTGTCGACCATCGCCTCGCGGAAGTTTCGCCGCCCCAGATTTTCCGTGTACCAGCTCGGCCGCGGTAGCGAGCCGATGATGGTGGTGGGGAGGACGATTCCGGCGGTTGCGGTATACATGAACTGCATTCTCCTGGTGCGATAAGCGTTTCGTTCCGGAGCCGGCGCTCCGGACACGTCGGACACGTGGCGATCGGAGATGACGACGTGGCGACGCGGGTTCATGGTGCCGCAGCGCTGTTCGCATTGTTCGCGCTGAGGCGCTGGACGCTTCGCGCCGGGGCGTCTGGATCGGCCGCTTTGCTTGCGTCTCTCTCGCTTCGATCTCTTTCGGGGCAAGCCTAGCATCGCAGTCGCAGGCCAGGCAATCACATCGGGTGCCCCGACGCCCCGCGTGCCTAGCGCGAGCGTGCGGGACGAGATCGGCGTCGCTGCACCGGAGTCGTGGGGTGGATCCCACAGACGCAAGGAGGATTGGTCCAGGCGCGCCGCGGCCCGATGCCCCGGCACCGTGAGTAAACATTGATTCGCCGATCAATGCTTCGTTGACAGGGTCACTTCGCGGGCGGATAAGTTCCGAATCCGAACGTGGGCAGCTTGTGGGAGTGGGTGTGAGCGCGGAGAAAGGCTCGGTCGGTCAGGCCGCGCGAACGAATTTCGCTCGCGGGCGAATCATGAATCCCTGCAGACGCTGCTCGAGGATGTGCGCGACCCATCCCGCCACGCGGCCGAACGCGAACAACCCGCTCGCGGTGCCGGCCGGGGCGCCGATTGCCCGGCACAGCGTGACGAGTCCGGCCTCGATGCTCGGCGACTGGGCGAGTTCCAGTTTCAAGCGGTCCATTGCTTCCAGCATGCCGCGCGCCGGCTGCGTTCGCCCGAAGCCGCGAGCCAGCTCGATCATCATTTCGGCGCGCGGATCGCCGCGGGGGTACAAAGGATGATTGAAACCGGGAAGTCTCTCGGCCGCGCCGATCGACTTGCGTGCGGTGCCGACGACGACCTTGGCACCGGCGCCGGGCGCGAACAGGCGCTCCACGCTCTCCGGCACACCCCCGATCAGCCTGCCCGTGTGCACGTTGAGTGCCGCACTGATGCAGGCATGCAGGTCGGCGCCGCCCGACGCGGCGACGCGCGCTGCGAACGTCGCGGGGTTCAACTCGTGATCGGCGATCAATACCAGCATTGCATTGAGCGCCCGCAGCCGGGAGTTGTCCGCGGCGACGCCCAGCGCGCGCGCGAGTCCACCCACGATCGGTTCTCCGTCTTCGATCGGCACGTGCGTGCCGAGCGGACCCAGGCAGCCGAACGTGCCGGTCATGGCCCGGATCAGCCTGCGCGCGGAAGTCACCGGCGTGCCACCCGAGCGAAGACGGTCGCCGAGGTTGCCCTCCAGCGCACCCATGGCGAGGACGGTGGCGGCAAGGCGTTGCAGGATCGGCATCCCCGGGCCGATCCGGGCTTGCGCGACGAGCAGCGAATGCGGAACGTCCGCGCCGGGCTCCGCGCGCCAGGCGAGCGGCTCGTCGAGCAGCGTTCCGGTCCAGAGGTATTCGGCGACGTTCTCGAAGGCGTGGTTTGCGCGGGCCAGATCGACCGCGAGTCGCTCGCGATAGCGCGGCCCCGAATCGGTGATCTCGGTGACGGACGTAACGATCGCCGGCGCGCCCCAGCGCATCGCGCTCGCCGCGGCCGGTCCATGCCCGGCCCGGGCGGTGCTGCGCATACGCATTTTCTCGACGTCTTCGCGCAGGTAGTAGCTCGACCGGCCGACGGGCTGCGGGACGCGGCGGATGAATCCGCGGCTCACGTAGCAGTAGAGCGTCTGCGGCTTGACGCGGAGGATGCGCAGCGCCTCGCTGCGCGACAGATAGTCGGCGAGCGAATCGGCGCGGGCGCGCGGGTTCGCCGGACGGGAGCGGGAGTCTGCCGTGCGGGTGCGGGGGTCCGCCGCGCGGGTGCGGGGGTCAAATGCCATGAAACGCAATATTGACGCGCGAATCAAGATTGAGCAATCGGCGCGCAGGCGGGGTTTCGAGGCGGCGTTTCGGCGATTGAGGCGCGCGAAGTGATCGAGCACATCGAGATCGAGAAATGCACGGGGTGCGGAATCTGCGATTGGGTCTGCCCGGCCGACGTGATCCACATGGAGCCGGTGTCCGGGCCGTCGCCAGTCGCCGGGCTGCGGGAGGAGCGGCTGCTTCCGGTGATCAGGTACCGGGAGCACTGCATCACCTGCTTCAACTGCGAGATCTACTGCCCCGAGCGGATCGTGGACGTGTTCCCCGTGGTGAAGAACCGGCCGCGCCCATGGTGAAGGCGCCTCACATCCGGAACGCCGAGAGATCCGGGCATGGTTGACGGGACGCTCATCCGCAGCGACATCCTCGTGATCGGCGCGGGCCCGGGCGGGCTGCTGGCCGCGCTGAGCGCGAAGCGCCACAGTCCGCCCGGCACCCAGGTCACGCTGGTCGACTCCTGGACGGTGGGACGCACCGGGCACGGAGCGTTCTCCAACGCCTGGACCCTGGTCGTGTTTCCGGAGGACGACCTCGATGCGATCGGGCGCGAGATCGTCGCCGGCAACGACTGGCTTGCGGACCAGGCCCTGGTGCGCGAAGTGCTCGCGACCTCGTACGACCGGTTCAATGATCTGCGCGGCACCGGGCTCGTGTTTCCGACCGACGAGCACGGTCGTTACGCGCGGCGGCCGACTCGCGGCTTGGTCCATTCGCGGGTATTGCACCCTGTCGGCGGTGGACTCGATTTCTGCTGGCAGCTGCGACTCGCGCTTGAAAAGGAGGGCGTCAGGCTCCTGGATCGCGTCATGATCACCGGCCTGATGCGTGGGAACAGTGCGCGTGTGACCGGTGCGGTGGGCGTGCACACGCGCAGCGGCGGCTTTCACGTGCTCAGCGCCCGGGCGACGATCGTCGCGACCAACGCGATCACCTTCCGCTCCGGCTTCGTGCGCGACATCACCGGAACCGGCACGCTGCTGGCATACAAGGCCGGCGCGGCGATGCGCAACGCCGAGCAGAGCTACCTGCGTCCTGGCACCCCCAAGTTCTATTTCGAAGGCATCACGTTCGCCATCCAGGAGGGCGCGAGCTTCACCAATGCGGACGGCGAGCAGTTCATGCATCGCTACGAGCCCGAATGGGGCGACCGCGCAGACGTGCAGCGCATCGCGCGTGCGATGGCGATGGAGCGGCAGCGCGGCAAGGCGCCCGTCTATCTCGACATGTCACGAGTGCCCGAGGCGACGCGCGAGTACTTCGTGCAGAGCAAGGTCAAGTGGATGGAGTACTTCTTCCGGAAGCTCGGCCCGGACGCCAAGACCGACATGTTCGGTGCGACGCCCTACTATCCCCAGAATCAGATGACGAAGATGGGGATCCGGACCGACTCGGGCTGCCGGTCCGATCTGCCGGGACTGCTCGCGGCAGGTCTCGCGCAAGCGGGCTGCGCCAATCATTTCGCGGGCTTTCACTTCGGCATGTGCATCGGCTCCGGATGGGTGGCAGGCCGCAGCGCGATGGAAGACCTCGATGCGCTTCCGGCGCCCGCGCTCGACGCCGCCGAGCTCGCGGCGCTGCGCCAATCGAGCTACCGGACACTCGATGAGACGGCGAGCGCGAGGTCTGATGCATTCCTGCGCAAGTTTCAGGCGCTGATGTTCGCGTACGACGTGTCGGTGTGGAAGCACGCCGAGCGGCTCACGCACGCGCTCCACGAACTGGCGCGCCTGCGCGACGAGTTCGCGGGACTGCTCGCGCCGAACACCCACGAGCTGGTGCGCCTGACCGAAACGGAGGCCATGGTGATGGCGGCCGAGATCATCCTGGGCGCATCGCTGTTTCGCCAGGAGTCACGGGTCAACCACTTCCGGGAAGACTTCGACTTCCGTGACGACGAGAACTGGCTCTGCTGGGTCGATGCGGTCGAGCGGAAGGGTCGGCCGGAGTTCGGCAAGACGCCGATTCCGACGCCTTTCTATCCGCTGCGCGCCGGGTCGACTGACGGCGCGGGCGTTGCGCGAACCAGGCCGGCCGGTCCGGTGGTCGCGAGCTGACAGCGGGCCGCGGACGACGAAATGACGCGACAGGTTCGGAAACCACGATGACAGGCCAAACGACCCGGTCGCGCATCTCGACGCTGGACAAGCCGGCGCAGCCTGCGCCGAAGGATCTCGACGGTACGTTCTACAACAGCGACACGATCGCCCAGGTGCTGCGCGAGATCGGCCTGAAGCACGTCGCGCTCTGCCCGGGATCGAGCTTCCGCGGCCTGCACGAGAGCCTGGTGAATGCGCTCGGCAACCGCGATCCGGAGATTATCCTTTGCCTGCACGAGGAGCACGCCGTGGCGATCGCCCACGGGTTTGCGCGGGTGACGGGCGAGCCAATGGGCGTGATCGTGCATTCCAACGTGGGCCTGATGCACGCGACCATGGCCGTGTACAACGCCTGGTGCGATCGCATGCCGGTGCTGATCCTCGGGGGCATCGGTCCGATGGATTCAGCGCGCCGGCGCACGCCGATCGATTGGCTGCACAGTGTGACCGACCAGGGAGCGCTGGTGCGTCAATACGTGAAGTGGGATGACCAGCCTCTGTCGCCGCGCGCGGCGATCGAATCGATCCTGCGCGGCAACCAGATCGCGCGCACCGCGCCCAAGGGACCCGTGTACATCACGCTGGACCAGCGGTTGCAGGAAGACAGTGCGCCGTTCCCGAACGCGGACAAGCCGGATGCGCGGCGATTTCACGCGCCGACGTCGCCGGCGCCTGATCCGGCGCTCATCCGTGAGGCGGCGGGCCTGCTGATCCAGGCGGAGTTTCCGGTCATGCTCGCAGGTCGCGTCTCGCGCGACGAGCGCGCGTGGGCCGAGCGGGTCGGCCTTGCCGAAGCGCTCGGTGCCACGGTGCTCACCGATCTGAAGGTCGCGGCCGCCTTCCCGACCGATCACGTCCTGCACGGCGCCGAGCCCGCGATCGCGTTCACGCCCGACGACGGCGTCGAGATCCTGCGTCGCGCCGACGTGATACTGAGCCTCGACTGGTGGGACCCGGCGACGCTCTTCAAGCAGGCGTGGGGCGAAATCAATACGCCCGCGAAAGTGATCCGTTGCTCGCTCGACACGTACATTCATCGCGGCTGGACGCGCGACCACATGGGGCTCGCGCCCGTGGACGTCGACATCCTGTCCGAACCGGACAGCGTCGTGCCGGCATTGATGGCCGAGATCGAGCGTTCGGCGGATGACGCGTTCCGGCGCCGCGCGGCGGCGCGGTTCGAGGCGCGAAGACGTGCGCGTCGGCCGCCCACGCCGGTCCGGCCCCTCGATGGGGGTCCGGATGCGATCGGCCTCTGGGATATCGGCGCGACGCTGCGCGACGTGCTCGAGGGAAAGGCCTACTGCCTGATGCGCGCACCGCTCGGGTGGCACGTCGACGCTCTGCCGATCAGGCATCCGCTCGAGTATCTCGGCGCGGACGGCGCCGCTGGGATCGGCGGCGCGCCCGGGATGTCGGTCGGCTCCGCGATCGCATTGCGCGGCACCGGACGAATTCCGGTCGCGGTGTTCGGCGACGGTGACTATCTGATGGGCGTCTCGGCGCTGTGGACGGCGGCAAGCACGCAGACTCCGATGCTCGTCTTGATTGCGAACAACGGGGGCTACTATATCGACGAGCAGCATCAGGCGATGACCTCGGCGACGCGCGGCCGATCCGCGGAGACCGCGCATGTGGGACAGCGGATCGCGGAGCCCGAGATCGACCTGCTCGCGATGGCGCGCGCGCAAGGATTCGACGTTTGCGGGCCGATTGCGCGGCGCGGCGAGCTCCGCGACGCGATCGCCGCGGGCGCGCAGGCGGTCGGGAGTGGAGCACGTGTTCTCATCGACGTCCGGATCAGACCGGATTACGAGGGTTATCCGAGATGAGGGCGTCGGCCGACGTGTAGGAGGGAGCCAGTTCAGGTTGCGAGCACGAATCTTCTTGCTCGTGGATTGTGCGTAGTCACTTTTGGAGGAGGATGACATGCGAAGGAACCTTTCCATCATTGCGGTCGCCACGCTCGCGGCGGGAACCGCGGCATTGCTGCCGGGGATCGCAGCGGCGGAGTATCCCGAGAAGCCGATCACGATGCTCATCGGCTTCCGCCCGGGCGGGGCGGTCGACACCACCGGCCGGCTGCTCGCGGCGAGCATGGAGAAGATCCTCGGCCAGCCGGTCGTCGGCGTGACCAAGGCAGGCGGCGGCGGTACGGTCATGGCGAGCACGCTCGTGACCGCCGCGCCGGACGGCTACACGATCGGCATGGGCGCGAGCGCCGCTTATGCGCTCGCGCCGCAGATGAACACGAAGCTCAAGTTCAAGATCGACGACTTCGACCACATCGCGACCGTGAGCATCCCCCAGGACGCCATCGTGGTGCGGACCGAGTCGCCGTGGAAGACGCTCGACCAGCTGCTGGCGGACGCCAAGGCGAAGAACCGGCCGCTGTCGTTTGCATCGCAGGTCTCGATTGCGACGCTGATGACGATGGCGATCAGCAACAAGTCGGGGGTTCAATTCAACGTCATCCCGGTCAAGGGTGGCGCGGTCGGCATCCAGGAAGTGCTGGGCGGCCACGTCGACGTGACCTGGAGTGGCAGCGGCTGGCACAAGCAGGTGGCCGCGGGCACGATGAGAGCGCTGGCGTCGATGGGCCCCAAGCGCAATGCCGGATATCCGGACCTCCCGACGCTGAAGGAGCTCGGCTACAACTTCGAGTTCGTCGACACGTTCATGCTGTCGGCGCCGAAGGGCCTGCCGAAGGAGGTGCTCGCGAAGCTCTCCGAGGCGGTCAAGGCCAGTCTGACTCCGGAATTCTCGAAGAACCTGCTCTCGAAGATGCGGCTCGTGACCGACTATCGCGGTCCGGCCGAGACGACGGCCTACCTGCACAAGCAGCACGACGACATGGCGCCGCTCGTCGCCGAGCTCAAGAAGAAGCAGAAGAAGTAGCGCCAGGCGCGTAGACCTCGCGACGCGGGAAAGGGAGGGGGCATTGCGGCGCGCCGATATCATCGCGGGCCTGATACTGACCCTCGCGGGACTGATCACGATCTTCGTGATCGTCCCGCGAGAGGTCGGTAGCACGTCACCGATCGGCATCGCCCCTGACGTTTTTCCGCTCACCCTGCTCTGGACTATTACTGCGCTGTCCGTTCTGCTCGTCGTCTTGCGACTCGTGACGAGGCCTAGCCGGAGCGACGGCCCGCCGCTGGAGCTCCACAACATCGTGTTCATCGGCGTGGCGGCGATCGCGCTGGCCGCCGGTTTCATCGCGATCGCGACGCTCGGATTTCTCGCCGGGGGCGCCGCGATCGTGGCCTTCACGATGCTGGTGATGGGTGCGCGCCGCTACCCGCTGCGCGTGGTGCTGGTTGCGGCGCTCGCGCCGACCGCGATCTTCCTGGTCTTCAAGCACGTGTTCACCGTCTTTCTGCCCTGAGGCGCCTCGTAGCCGATGGAAGCGATACTCGCCGGCATCGGGGATGCCCTCACCCCGATCAATCTGTTTTTCATCGCCGCGGGTGTGTTCACCGGCATTCTCGTCGGCGCCATTCCCGGCTTGAACGCGCCGATGGCGATCGCCATCGCAGTGCCGCTCACGTACTACATGTCGCCGCTCGCGGGGATCACCTTCCTGATCGGAATCAACAAGGGCGGAACCTATGGAGGCTCAATCACCGCGATCCTCCTCAATACGCCCGGGTCGCCCGAGGCCACCTCGACGGCGTTCGACGGCTATCCGCTCGCGAGGAAGGGCAAGGGCCTCAAAGCGTTGAAAATGGCGCTGTACGCCTCGGTTTTCGGCGACACGTTCAGCGACATCGTTCTCTTCACGGTTGCAGCGCCGCTCGCGATCGTCGCGCTCAAGATGGGGCCCGCGGAAATGACCGCGGTCCTTCTCTTCTCGATGACGATCATCGCCGGGCTCTCGGGCCGCTCGCTCGTGCGCGGCCTCATTGCGGCCGCGCTCGGTGCCTTCCTGAGCACGGTGGGACTCGACATCCAGACCGCCGAGCCGCGCCTCACGTTCGGCTTCGCGGAGCTCCAGGACGGCATACCCATCATCCCGCTCGCGATCGGGCTCCTCGCTCTTTCCGAGATCCTGATCCAGATCGAACGCCACCTGATCGCGGGCGGCGGGGGGCACCGCTCCATCGACATCTTCGGTCGCAGCATCCCGCGCGAGGACAAGGTCGTCTCGTGGGCGGAATGGAAGACGTGCTTCAGGACCATCATGCGCTCGAGCCTGATCGGCACCGGCATCGGCGCGCTGCCCGGCATCGGCGCAATCGTTGCGGGGTTCCTCGGCTACGGGGCGGCGAAGCGCGCCTCGAAGCACCCCGAGCGCTTCGGCACCGGCGAGCTCGAGGGCGTCGCCGCGGCAGAAGCGGCCAACAGCGCGGTGACCGGCGCCAATCTGATTCCGCTGCTTGCGCTCGGCATTCCGGGCAGCCTCTCGGCGGCGATTCTCATCGGGGCGTTTCTGATCCACGGCGTCGACCCCGGACCGCTGATCTTCAAGGAGTACCCCCGGCTCGTCTACGGCATCTTCGCGGCGATGGCGGTAGCCAACCTCTTCAACCTCGTGATCGGCGGCTTCGGGCTGAGATTCTTCGCGCTGCTGGTGCGCTTCCCCGAGAGCGCGACGCACCCGATCATCATTCTGCTCTGCATCGCCGGCGCGTTCGCCACCGGCAGCAGCATGTTCTCGGTCGGCATCATGCTCGTCTTCGCGGTGCTGGGCTACTTCATGCGCAAGCTCGATTTCTCCTTCGCGACGTTCATCATCGGGTTCGCACTCGGCGAGAACTTCGAGGTCTTCTTCCGCCAGACCGTCATCCTCTTCATGGATCGGCCAATGGAGCTCTTCACGCGCCCGATCGTGCTGGCGCTCCTCGCGCTGACGATCTGGGTACTGTGGCGCACGGGCCACCGGCGTGCCCCCGCGGCCTGACACTCAGACCGGCAAACTGATGAGCGCTCTGGAAATCACGATCGCCTCCTGGGACTACGATCGCGTTCGCCCGCTGATGGACGGGCGAGTGGGAGTCGAGGGTTGCCGACCGAATTTCCTCGTGCTCTCGCCGGAGGAATGCTTCCACCGGGCATACCTTCACAGGGAATTCGACGTATCGGAGATCGGTTTCAGTCCGCATCTCATCGCGCTCTCCCGTGGCACCAACGCCTACCAGGCGATACCAATCTTCCTTTCGCGCATGTTCCGCCATTCCGCGATCTACATCCGGAACGATCGCGGCATCCGCTCCCCCGCGGACCTCAAGGGCCGGCGCATCGGCGTGCCCGAGTACCAGATGTCTGCCGCGCTGTGGGCGCGCGGCATGATCCACGATCAGCACGGCGTCGGCTACGCCGAGATGCAGTGGGTGCAGGGCGGGCTCGAGGAGCCTGGCCGCAAGGACAAGTTCGAGCTGAACCTACCGCCGGGCTTTCCGCTGGAGGCCGCACCGCCGGGACGGTCGCTGTCCGAGATGCTCGCCGCGGGCGACCTCGACGCGGTGATCAGCGCACGCGCGCCGACGTGCTACCTCGAGTCACATCCCCGCGTCGTCCGGCTGTTCGAGGATTTCCGCAAGGCCGAGCAGGACTACTTCCGCAAAACGCGGATCTTTCCGATCATGCATGCGCTCGGTATCCGCAACGACGTGGCCGAGAAGTATCCATGGCTCGCCGCGAGCCTTTACAAGGCATTCGTTGCGGCCAAGCGCATCGCCGACCAGGATCTGCGCGAGGTGGTGGCGTTGAAGATCGGCCTGCCGTGGGTGGCGCAGGAGGTGGCGGAAACGCGCGCGCTGATGGGCGACGACTATTGGCCTTACGGCGTGGAGCCGAACCGCGTTACGCTCGAGGCGCTCGCGCGTTACTCGTACGAGCAGGGGCTTGCGGTGCGCCGCCTGACGGTCGAGGAGATGTTCGTGCCCTCGACGTTGAGCGAGCCCAAAACGTAACATTCGTAGTGTTCATGCCCAGGCGCCGACGCGCCGCCCGGCGAGGAGTCGAAGATGCCGCTTTCGATGGTCTGCTGCTCCCACAGTCCGCTGCTTCTCGGTGCGCTCGAGCCCGCCGACCGCGAAGCGCGCGATGGATTCTTCAACAGCATCAAGTCGGCCGGGGCGTGGCTTCGCGAGCGCGACCCGGAGCTGCTCGTCGTATTCGGGCCCGATCACTTCACCGGGCTCTTCTACGACATGATGCCCGCGTTCTGCATCGGCGCCGCGGCCACGGGATCGCGCGACTGGGATCTGAAGCCGGGCGAGCTGAACGTTCCCGAGCAGATCGCGCTGGATTGCCACGAGGCCTTGCGCGAGGCCGGTTTCGATCCCGCGATTTCGTACCGGCTCACCGTCGATCACGGAACGACCATACCGCTCTATGAGCTGGTCGGCGCGCTGGATGCCTATCCCGTTCTCCCGATCGTCGTCAACTGCGTGGCCGTCACGCGCCCATCGTTCAAGCGCATCCGCGAGTTCGGCGCGTCGGTGGGGCGCTTCCTGAGCGGCCTCGATCGGCGCATCGTCGTCATCGGTTCGGGCGGCCTTTCGCATGATCCGCCCACGCCGCGCCTGGACATGGACTCGCCCGAGGTCGTGGCACGCCTCGTCGACCGGCATGTGGCCACCAAGAAGGATTTCGATGCGCGCCAGGCGCGGGTGGTCGCTGCGGCGCGTGCGATGGTGGAAGGTGGCGGACCCTGCCTGCCGCCGAGCGAGGAGTGGGACAGGAGGTTTCTGGATCGCCTGATTCGCCAGGATCTCGAAGCCTTCGATGCCTACACCGACGAAATGATGGACCGCGAAGCCGGTTTCGGCGGTCACGAGGTGCGCACGTGGGTGGCCGCCGCGGCCGCGATGCAGGCCGCGGGACCCTTCGAGATGACGCTCGACTACTACCGCATCATTCCCGAGTGGATCACCGGCATGGCCATCGTCCGCGGCGCGCCGACCGAGTAGCGCGAGTTGCAAACGCTCTGGAACACCACCCCGGCTGCCGCGCAGCCACCCCTCCTCCAAGAGGAGGAGAAGGAACCTAGCCTCACATCTTGAGCAGGCGCTCCGAGTTGCCGTGCAGGACCTTCGCTTTGTCCTCCGCCGAGAGCGCGATGCGCTCCATCCACTGCGTGCCGAGCTTGCTCGAGTCGACGAACGGCCAGTCGACGGCGAAGAGGATGTGGTCGATGCCCATCTCCTGCATGCAGCAGAGCATCGCCGGGTCGGAGAAGAAGCCGCTCGTGGTGACGTAGAAGTTTTTGCAGAGCGTGTCGCGGAAGCGGTTCGGCGCATTGCCGGGACGCGACAGCGCGTGGTCGATCCGCCACACGAGGTAGGGCAGGGTCTCGCCGAGATGTCCGAGTATGACTTTCAGGTT
Organism: Betaproteobacteria bacterium; assembly: GCA_022340285.1. Lineage (GTDB taxonomy): Bacteria > Pseudomonadota > Gammaproteobacteria > Burkholderiales > SG8-39 > JAABRB01. The sequence continues at coordinate 36,519 of JAJDOG010000055.1, read as the reverse complement.
CGGGTACTTGTCGAACACACCTGACAGCACCATGCGAATTCCCGCCGTCGCGGTCTCGATCGTGAAGCCCCACCCGGCGTTGAGCAGACCGGGAAATTTCTCGTGATAGGGCTTCAGGTAGGTATCGATGATCGCGGGGTGCGGAATCGCCGGGTGCAGGTAGATCGGCACGTCGAGCGCTTGCGCCCGCTCGAAGATCGGCCAGAACCGCTGGTCGTCGATGAATTGCTCGCCGCCTGTGAGCCCGTGGATCATCGCGCCCTTGAAGCCCAGCTCGTTGACTGACCGCGCCAGCTCGTCGGCCGCGGCCTTCGGATCGGCAGTGGGCAGCACCGCGAAACCCGCAAAGCGGTCTGGGTGAGTGTCGATGGTCTTGCGAAGCCGGTCGTTCACGGCCCGTGCCACGCGCACCGCGGTCTGCGCGTCGAGCTTTTGCGTAGCCGGTGCGCCGTGAGAGAGCACCTGCACGTCGACACCCGCCTCGTCCATCTCCTTCAGGCGCAGAGCATCCAGGTCCTCGAGCCGCTCGCGCAGCTTTCCGCCGGTGCGCCCGTCCAACCCCGTGAAGAGAGCCGCCAGCTCCTTGTCGTAATAGTGTTCCTCGATCGCGATGACGCGATGCTTGGCCTGCGTGGTCATGTGAATCTCCTCCTGAGACACTGTCCTAACCGTGAACTGTAGCAGGGTCGCGCGGATCCGGCGGTTGTACGAGTCACACCCCGTTCGCTCCACTAGGGGAACAATGCGGGCGACAATGCCGCATCGATGGAAACCCGGCACTCTCTGACCGCACCGGGCGGCGCGACCATTGCCTATCGGCGCTGGCGGTGCGCCTCACCGGTGGGCGGCGCGCCGCTGGTGCTCGTTCACGGGGCGGCGAGCAATCTCACGCGCTGGTCCGAGTTCGTGGAAGAAACGACCATCAAGACGGGTCGCGACATCGTGCGCCTGGACATGCGGGGACACGGTGAGTCGCTCTGGCGGGGCCCGACGTCGCTGGAGATCTGGTGCGACGACATCGCGGCGATCCTCGGTGAGGAAGAGATTACCCGTGCGGTGCTGGCGGGGCATTGCCTCGGCGCAAACGTCGCGGTGATGTTCGCCGCACGCCATCCTGCGCGCAGTGCCGGCCTCGTGCTGGTCGAGCCGATGTTGCACGAAGCCCTGAGCGGCAGGCTCGGGGCGCTCCGTCGGCTTGCGCCGCTGCTGCGCGTTGCGACCGGCGGCATCCGCCTTCTCAATCGCCTCGGGCTGCATCGGCGACGGCTGGAAGCGCTCGACCTGCAGGCACTCGACCGCGAGTTTCGCGTGCGCCTTGCGGAGCCACACGGCAGCGAGGCCCTGGCAGAGCGCTATGCGTCCACTTTGCATGACCTGCGCATCATGCCGACGGCCGGCTATCTGCAGGACCTGGTGGAGGTCGTGCGGCCCCTTCCGCTCGCGCGCATCGGCGTGCCGCTTCTTGCACTGCTCGCCTCCGGGCAGATGTACGCCGACAACGAGCGCACCCGTCTGGCACTGGAGCGAACACCCCACCACGAGCTTCGAACGCTGGTCTGCCAGCACTGGATTCCCACCGAGCAGCCGGCGGCGATGCGTGAAGCCATCGAAGACTGGTTCGCGCGAACCGCATTGTGATTCACGCGGCGCAGCCGCGGACACGATGCGTCAGCGGCTCTTAAGCCCGCCTTAAGGATCGCTCCTCAGAATCGTCGCCGACATCACGCGCGCCCTCGACGCGGACGCCAAGCGCGCCCGCCGCAGCGCGAAGAGACCCGAATCTTCGTGCGGGTCCCAATCGGCCTAGCGCACGAAGTTCCCTCCGGGGCTTCTCCCTATCCTCGGAGCGGCTTGGCCCGCGCGGCTTCGGCCGCGCGGGCACTTTTTGTCGTTATGCGATCCCGTCTTCACTGCTGCAGGACGACGTGCGCGTTGGATCCGGATCCCTCGACGTAGACGCGCTGGCCCTTCCGCAGGTTGGGGTTGGTCGGCTGCGTCACGACGACCAGGACGCCGCTGTTGAGGCGCACGACGATCTGCTGGGCGGACTTCGGCTTGTCGAACCTGTTCTGCGCGTACTGGCCGCCGACGGCGCCGGCAATCGCGCCGACCGCGATAGCGACGTCACGACCGGTCCCTGCGCCGATGAGGCTGCCGATCGCCGCGCCGCCCGCACCGCCCAGGATGGCGCCGACCCCGAGCTCGTGGGGATGGTGAACCTGCACATCGGTGATCTGCTCGATCCGCCCTTGGCGGATTTCTACAGGTGCCGCGTTGCCGCCCCCCATGCCCATGCCGCCGCCGGCGCACGCGGTGAGTGTCGCGACCAGGATGACGGCGAGCGCCGACAAGACGATTCGGTGTTTCATGCGATCTCCTTGCTTTCAAAAACCTCTGCGGCGAGACTCCCGCGCGCAATATATCAGAGACGCGCACTGTGTCCGGCGCGCTTGGCATCGCCGACCCGGCTAGTGAGCGGTGCCCGGATTCTCGATGAGCAGCGCAATGCCTTGCCCACCGCCGATGCACGCGGAGGCGATGCCGTAGCGCTTGCCGCTGCGGCGCAATTCGCGGGCGAGCGTCAGCGTCAAACGCACGCCGGTCGCGCCGAGCGGATGACCGATCGCGATCGCGCCGCCGTTCACGTTCACCCTATCGCGCTGGATACCGAGCTCCCGGATTACCGCCAGGCACTGCGCGCCGAACGCCTCGTTGATCTCGAAGCGATCGATGGCCTCCAGCGCGACGCCGCACCGCTCGGTGAGCGCACGGATCGCCGGCGCGGGGCCGATGCCCATGATCTCCGGAGGCACACCGACCACCGTTCCGGCGACGACGCGGGCGATTGGCGGCTTGTCTCGCGCACGCGCATAGTCGCCCGAGGCGACGAGGGCAGCGGCGGCGCCGTCGACGATCGCCGAACTGTTGCCGCCCGTCTGCACGCCGCCGAACGCGGGCCGGATCTGCGCAAGCTTCTCGATTGACGATTGCCGGATGTGGGTATCGGTCTCGAGGCTTTCGGTCTTCGATGCAAGGCTGACGCCGCGCGCCCGATAGCCCTCGAGCTCGAAGGTTTCATTGATCACGGGAGTGATTTCGCCGGCGAAGAAGCCGCTCTGCTTCGCGTGGACCGCTCGCTCGAAGCTCTCGTGGGCGAAGCGGTCGGTCTCTTCCCGGGTGATCTCGTACCGCTTGGCGAGGGTTTCCGCCGTATCGCCCATCGTCGCGTTGGGCGCGGTGTCGAGCAGGGATTCCCATAGAAAATCCTTGAACTCCACCTGCCCCATGCGGAATCCCCCGCGCTGCGTGTAGGCCGCGACCGGATTGCGGGACATCGACTCCGTGCCGACGCACAGCCCGAGCGTGATCTGTCCGAGCTTGATCCGGTCGCCTGCCTGCATGATCAGCTCGATGCCCGTACCGCATACGCGCTGGGTCATCGTGGCCGGCACTTCGACCGGCACGCCCGAATACAGCCCGACGTGGCGCGGGAGGCAATAGACGTCGAAGCTCGCCTGCGCCATGTTTCCGGCGAACACGTGCCCGACATCGGCAGCATCGACGCCGGATGCCCGGAACGCCTCGCGCGCCACCTTGATGCCCAGGTCGGTCGGCGAGACGCGCGCCAGCGCACCGTTGTAATCCACGAACGGTGTGCGCAACCCGTCGAGGAGCCACACGTCGTCGTACTGGGTGAATATGCCTGCGTGTTTCGCCATCTTCTAGTCCTTAGCCCCGCTCTGAAAAGGAGGGGAAGACCCAATTCATTTTCGACTTCATCTTGCCCTGTTTGCCGTTTCTGCACCAGCCAAGAATACGCGTACAGAAGGCGTCTCGGCATAGAGCTCATCGACCAGCGTGGCACGGTGCGTGAGCACGGCGCGCTGGTTGATCGATCCCTTGTCGGTCATCTCGCCGAGATCGATCGAGGGCGGCTCCTCGAGGAGCATTCCCCTTGCAACCCGGCTGGCGCTGCCCTCGCTGCCGTCGTTCAGGGCGTCGAGAAGCCCCTGGAGCCATGCACGCACGCCGGGGTCCCGAGCGATCTCGGCGTGCCCCGCCGTCGACGCAGCCGCGTGGCACAGACGCCGACACGAATCCACGTGTGGAAACACGAGGATTCCCACGTCGCGCCTGTTCAGACCGCAGATGACGACGTCCTGGACGTAGGGCGCTCCTTCCGCCATGATCCGCGCGCGCAGCGGGCCGACGCTGACCCACGTGCCGCTGTCGAGCTTGAAGTCCTCGGTGATGCGCCCGTCGAACATCAGGCCCCTGTCGGGGTCCGCGGGATCTGCGAAGCGCACGGCGTCGCCGCTGCGATAGAACCCCTCGTCATCGAACGCGGCTTGCGTGAGTTCGGGTTGACGCCAGAATCCCGGCGTCACGTTCGGGCCGCGGTAGCGCGCTTCCAGCTTGTCCTCCACAGGGGCGAGCTTCAGCTCGAGACCGGGTGCGGGAATGCCGACCAGACCCGAACGACCCGCCTCCCAGTTCGCGCAGAGCGCGAACGGCGCGGTCTCGGTCATGCCCAAGCCGGTGATCATGAGAATGCGCTCGCCGCACGTTTCCTCGGCGACGCGGTGCAGGCGGTCCCAGATCGGCTGCGACAGTCCTGCCGCGGCATAGAAGAGCATCTTCACGCGGCTGAAGAAATGCCGGGCGAGCGCGCGGTCCGCATCGAGCGCCGCGGCGATTTCCTCGAAGCCGCGCGGCACGTTGAAATAGACTGTCGGCGCGATCTCGCGCAGGTTGTCGATCGTTTTGCCGATCAGCTGCGGCACCGGCTTGCCGTCGTCGATGTAGAGCGTGCCGCCGTTGTAGAGCGTCAGCCCGAAGTTGTGGCTGCCGCCGAACGTGTGATTCCACGGCAGCCAGTCGACGAGCACCGGCGGCTCTTCCGCCATGAAAGGCAGACAGTCGATGATCTGCTGCAGGTTGCTGCAGAGCATCCGCTGAGTGTGAATCACGGCTTTCGGCATGCCGGTCGAGCCGGAGGTGAAGAGAAATTTCGCGAGCGTGTCGGGCCCGACTGCGGCATGGGCTGAATCGACGCGGGCGGTGGCTTCGGTTGCCGCGAGCGCTTCGAACGACGTGCTGGCCCGTTCCGCGGGCGGCGCTTCGGTCACCACGAGCTCGGTCGCCGCGGGGAGCGTCGCGCGCAACGCCCGCTCGTAGCGCCGGCCGTCCGCCACGAACACGAGGCCGGGCGTCATCAGCTCGAGGATGTAGCGCAGCTTGCCGAAGTCCTGTGAGATCAAAGAATACGCCGGCGACACGGGCGCGTAGGGCACGCCCACGTGCAGCGCGGCGAGCGCGAGCATCGCGTGCTCCAGGTCGTTCTCCGAGAGGATCAGGAGCGGACGCTCCGCGTCGAGTCCCCGGGCGAGCAGCGCCTGGCCGATGCGCCGCGCCGCATCGAGCGCTCGGGCGTAGGAGAGTTTGCGCCACGCTCCCGACGCGTCGCGCTTCGCGAAGAGAGTGCGGTCCGGTGCATCCTGCGCGAACTTCACCAGGCGCTCGGTGAGCTTCGCCGGATACCGCCCCAGCGGCAGCGAAGTTCTCATTCGCATGACGCCGCGCGCGTTGCGATCCATGATCACGCGCCCGCGGCCCAGCGCCAACCGGCGCGTAGGCGTCGTGTCGGTCATTCGCTCCTCCTCCCCGCGCTGGCTGCGAGAGGGTGACATCATTTCATCAACCTCTCGATTGTAATGCCAGATCACCGCGGCAACGCGCGGTACGGCAGGAACGATGATTCGCCGGCCGTGCGCCGGCGGCGCCTCTACTCAGGCGCTGCGAAGCTCAGCGAAAGTCCGGGTCGACCGGCGTTCGTGGCGAAGGCCTAGCCGCGCTTGTAGACGATCTTCTTCGTGCCGCCGTCGCAGCTGCCGACGACCTGGCCGTCCTTGACCTCTTCGTTCGGCACGATCTCGAGCGTGTAGACCGGCACGCCGTTCGCCTTGATCTTCGCATCGATCTCGGCCTTGAGTTCCTCGCAGTCCTTCCTCGCGAGCGCCGGGGATGCGGCAAGCATCAGCGCGGCGAGCAGCACGATAGCTCTCATCTGGATTTCCCCTTTGTCGACGCGACAGGACGTCGCGGAGCCGATTATGACGTGATCATAAGGGAACGGGCGGGCGGCTGCCCGCGAAGCGCGAACTAGTTGGCTTGGGCCGGGGGTTCAGGGTGTCTTTTCCCCTCCTTCCCCATGAAAAGGAGGGGAAAACAGCGCTACCCCCAGACTTCCTTGGCCGTCTCGATGATCAGCTTGAGCTTCGCCGCCTGCGAATCGCGCATGATCTCGTTGCCGTGCACGGTGCTGGAGAACCCGCACTGCGGCGAGAGTGCAAGCTGCTCGAGGGGCACGAACTTTGCCGCCTCGTCGATGCGGCGCTTGAGATCGTCCTTCTTCTCGAGCTCACCGACCTTGGTCGTCACCAGGCCGAGCACGACGATCTTGCCTTTCGGCACGAACCGCAGCGGCGAGAAGTCGCCCGAGCGCGCGTCGTCGTACTCGAGGAAATAGCCGTCGACCGCGAGGTCCCGGAACAGCGCCTCGGCCACCGGCTCATAGCCGCCCTCCGCCACCCACGCGCTCTTGAAGTTGCCGCGGCAGAGGTGCGTGCAGACGACCATGTCTTTCGGCCGGTCGGCGATCGCAGCATTGATGAGCTTCGCGTAGCGGCGCGGCAGCTCGTCGGGATCGTCGCCGCGCTGCCTTGCTCCTTCGCGCAGCTTCGGATCGCAGAGATAGGCAAGGTTGGTGTCGTCGAGCTGCACGTACTTGCAGCCGGCTGCGCCGAGCGCCTTGAGCTCGTCGCGGTAGCACGTCGCGATATCCGCGTAGAACGCCTCGAGATCCGGATAGGCTTCCTTGCTGATCGCCTGGCGGCCGCCGCGGAAATGGAGCATGGTCGGAGAAGGGATGGTCACCTTCGGCATCCGCTTCGTCACCGATTTCAGGAACTCGAAATCGGCGACCTGGATCGGCTTCTCGTGCTTCAGCTTGCTCACCACGTGCATCACGGGCGGCGCGAAGCTCACCTCCCCCGCGGCGCCGTGGAATTTCGATGTGATCCCGCCGCGCACCTCGACGCCCCCGAGCTGCTCGAGGAAGTCGACGTGGAAGTAGGTGCGCCGGAATTCGCCGTCGGTGATGCCTTCGAGCCCGAGGTCTTCCTGAAACTTGACGATGTCGCGGATCGCGGCGTCCTCGACCTTGCGCAGAGCATCCCGGGTGATCTCGCCTTTCTGTTGTTTCTCGCGCGCCTCGAGAAGCTCCTTCGGACGGAGGAAGCTGCCGACGTGATCGGCGCGGAATGGAGGCGTGTTGCGGTGAGTCATGGTCGTACTCCTGTTTGTGTGTAAGCCGGGTCAGCGGCCGAAACGCGGCGTACGCCGCGTCGCTCGGCGGATCCTGCGCGTCCTCCGGGTGCGTGCCGGCGTCAGCCGGTCAGGCTGAAGCTCTCGCCCGGCTCGTCGAGGCGAAAGCGGCCGGAGGCGACATTTTCCATCCACCGCGCCGTCTGTGCAAAGCCTCCGAAGGCGAAGCAGTGCAAGCCGGCGATCCCCAACCCTTTTCCGTCGAGCACAACGCGGCGGACGACCTTCTCGGGCCCTTGCTGGACCACCAGCCGCGTGAGGGAGATCGCCTGGGTCCCGACCGCGCGCAGGGAGTTGCCGATTCCGCAACGCATTCCATAGCTGAGCAGCGCACGGATCGTCGCGGGGCCGGCCACCCCGACACGCACCGGAATCGAGATGCCGCGGGCGCGCAGGCGCCGCAGCCAGTCGACGATCACGTCGCCGTCGAAGCAGAACTGCGAAACCATGAAGAGGTCGATGCCTGCGCGCTGCGCAGCGCTGATCTTCCCGTCGAGCGCGGCATGGAGGACCGCTTCCGGGATCTTGCGATGACCCTCCGGGTAACCGGCGATGCCGACGCTGCGAATGCCGTACTCCTGCAGGAGTCCTGTCTCGATGAGGGCGAGACTGGAATCGTACGGTCCGGCCGCCGCCTGGCTGTCGCCGGCGATGGCCAGCACGCGTTCGACACCTGCCTCGTCGCGCAAACGCCCGAAGAAATCCCGTGCCGCGGCGGCATCGGGAAGGCGTCGCGCGGAAACATGCGGTACCGGATTGAAGCCCGCACGCCGCAGGTGCCTGGCCACGGCAACGAGGTGATGGTAGGGGGCGGCGGGCAACCAGGGCACGAAGACGTCGGATCCTGCCGGCATCAGCCCGGCGTAACCGTCGATCTCGGCCAAGTTCCGTGTGGAGGATTCGAGCGATCCGGCCCGCACCAGCGCGCTAATCGCGTCGGCAAGTCCTGCAGGCGCCGATGTGTTCAAGTTTTCCTGGACCTGGGCCATGGCCTGTTTCCCGTCTCTAGGAGAAAGATCGCATTGAGATCGGTCGTCGCGCCTCAGTCGCGCCGCCGCGAGATGACGTAGGACTCGTCCCAGAACCAGAGCCCGCCGTGCCGGTGCAACACGTCGCGCGTGGCGTTGAGATACTGCCGGTCGGTCAGCACGCCCTCCAGGCGTGCGTCCTCGATCTGGCCAACGTAAACCGCAGCGTTCCACGCGGCGAAGAGCGTCGACGTGCCGATCGACTCCGAAATCTCGCTCGGCAGCGTGTGCATGTCGTACCTGAAGAGCGAGCGCGCGTCCGAATAAGCATTGAAGTTCAGGTTGCGCGCCGTGCTGCCGAGCGTGTCCTTGACCGCCTTGAGAATATTGTGCCGGTCATGCTGGAATGGCTGCTCGGTCGGCCACACGCCCTGGAGGATTTCGAGGCCCGGGTCGTTGCCGTGCGAATGGATTCCGAGCAGGCGCCCCCCCGGACCGAGGCTTCTGGCAAGCGGGGCAATGACGCGCTCGGCCTTGAACTCGAGCGGCGCACGCAGACGGTACGGCTGCGAGGCCATGACGAGATCGTAGTCGGCGGCGGCACCGCCACGGCGCGGGATGATCGGGTCGAGCAGGAACCGATGGTCTTCGCGGTAGATGACGAGAACGGCTGGGCGCTCGTACACCGGATTGCCGGTGTTCGGGCTGACGTGCGCACGCCAGTGCTCGGCGAGGAACGGGGCGAGCCCCGTGATCTGTTCCTCGAACTCGTGAGAGGTCGTGCCGGTGAGCGCGAGCTCGTGCCATACGAGGCCGGTGGCGGCGGCCACGGAGGAGGGCACGAGCCACGGCGCCTCGCGATAGTAGAGATTGGTCATCACGAGCACCGTGGCCGGATGCTCGAAGTACCGGTCGGGCATCTTCTCGAGCGCGAGGCGCACGTCCTCGAGGCTGATCTCCTTGCCCACGATGTAGAACGGCATGGTCGGAAAGCGGTTGTGCATCGCGCGCATCACGCGCGTCAGCACCGTCCCGTCGCCGACGCCCGCGTCGAAGACCCGTACCGCCGGCGGCCGCGGATGGATGTTCGTCAGCTCCATCGCCACGCGCTGCGCGACGACGCCTTTCTCCGAGCAAGTGTTGACGAAGAGAAGATACTTCTGGCGGTTGTCGAAGAACCGGAAGTTCTTGTCCTTCGGAACGCCGGGTGCGGGCGCCGCGGGCGCTGTGGGAATTGCCCCAAGCGCCACGGGGGGCGCGGCCGGGGTTTGCCGCGCCACCGTCACCATCTTCCCGTCGCGATGGGCGCGCATGTTGCTCGACATGAAGGAGCGGACGCGCTCGAGCGTGGCGGTGGTGATGCGGCCCCCGTCGCGCAAGCGGTTTACGAACTTGCCGTCGTTGACGACAAGGCGACCGAACGTGGATTCCGCGACGCCGGTATTCCGGCAGTACTCCGTGATCTCGCGAAGCAGCGATTCAGCTTCCATCCTCTCCCCTCCAGAAAGGACTTGCGTTTGCAATATTGCATGCCCGATCCCCAAGGCTGTCAATTGGATTATCGCCCACTCCCCAAGTGGGAAACGAAGTGGGCGCAAAAGAATATGCTAATTATCAATAGCTTACTAATTACGCGATACCCCTCATACTGCCCAGATTCATCGACTTGGGGCATATCCCACTATTCGTCCCACTCCCGTGTTCGGCACGTCGGCGAAACGCATTAGCGCAGGAGGCGGGCGAGAATCTCGCGCCACTGGTCGAACGCCAGGAAATGTCCGGCGCCCGGCACGCGATGGAACGACGCGTGCGGCACCGCGCGGGCGATCGCTTCGGCGCCCGCGACCGGCGTAACGCGATCCTCTTCCCCGTGCCAGAGCTCGAGCGGAGAACGAATCTGCGCGAGGTCGATCGGCCAGCGCGCGGCGATCACCGTGAGATCCTGTGCGAACGCCGCACCGGACTGCGAGAACGCTTCGCGCAGATCCTCGGCGAACATCGCACGCACCGCGGGGCGCGCCAGGATTTCTCGGTCCGCGGCGTTCAGTCGCGCGGCCACGGCGTCGAGGTAGCGACCGGGCGTGTGCCGCGAGAACAGGCCGGCGACGAACGCGAACGGCCTGACGCCCCACCGCGCCCGTGATGCGAGCGCGAAGCCGAGGCGTACCACAGGCGAAGTCGACGGCGACGGCATGCTACCGGGTGGCCCGACCCCGCTCACGACCGCCGTGGCGATGACGCGCTCGCCGAGTATCGCCGCGCAGGCGAGCGCATAAGGTCCTCCTGCGGAGACCCCCACGAGACGTATCCGGCCGAGTCCCAGCGCGTCGCAGGCGTGGCGAGTGTCCGTGGCCCAATCGCGAAGCGTGCGCGACGGGTGCGGATCGGAGCGGCCGAATCCCGGGCGGTCGACGTGCAGCATCCGGGCGCCGAGCGATGCGGCAATTGAATCGTCCGGATGGCGCTGCCGGCGTGAACCCGGAAGCCCGTGGAAAGCAAGCACCGGGGTTCCCTGCGGGTCGCCGTACTCGGCGATGCCGAGCCGGCGCCCATCCGGCAGCGACACCATGCTATCGATGCCCGAGGACATGTCCTCGGCAGGATAGGGCATCGGACCAGTCTGCGATGCATCCGGTTCGGGTGGCGCCCCCTGTGGTACCGTCGTCGCGTCCGCCGGTCTGAGGAGTAGGCATGCCCAAGCTGAATCAGAGCATCCGCTTCTGCAAGTCACACGACGGCACGCGCATTGCCTACGCGACGATGGGCAAGGGGCCGCCGCTAGTCCGGGCTGCGCATTTCCTGACCCACCTCGAGTTCGAGCTGAACAGCCCCGTGTGGGCACCGTGGCTGGCCGAGCTTTCGAGCTACAACACGCTGATACGCTATGACCAGCGCGGCTGCGGTCTCTCGGATCGTGAGGTGGACGAGATCTCCTTCGAGGCGAACGTTGCTGACCTGGAGTCCGTCATCGATGCGGCGGGGCTCCAGCGCTTCGCGCTCCTCGGTAGCTCGCAGGGCTGCGCGATCTCCATTGCGTATGCGGCCCGGCACCCGGAGCGCGTCGACCGCATCGTCATCTGCGGCGGCTACGCGAGAGGATTTGCGAAGCGAAATCCGACCCCCGAGCAGGTGCGCGAGACGCGGGCGATGCACGAGCTCATCGAGCTGGGATGGGGTCGCGAGAATCCCGCCTACCGCCAGATATTCACCTCGCAGTTCATCCCCGATTCGAAACCTGAGCAGCAGGCGTGGTTCAACGAGCTCGAGCGCATGTCGACCACGCCGGCGAACGCGGTTCGGATCGTCTCCTCGTGGGCGTCGATCGACGTTACCGACCTTGCGCAGCAGATCCGCTGTCCCGTCCTCGTCCTGCACGCGCGCGACGATGTGCGCATGCCCTTCGAAGAGGGGCGTCTGATCGCCGCGCTCATCCCGGGCGCGCGCTTCGTGCCGCTCGAGAGCCGCAATCACGTGCTCCTCGAGAGCGAGCCGGCGCTCGCACGGCTCTTCGCCGAATTCCGCGAGTTCCTGCGCGAAGGCGACGGTGCCTCGGCGAGCGAGAATGCGTTCCCGAACCTCACGCCGCGCGAGCGCGAGATCCTCGAGCTCCTGGCGCACGGGCTCGACAATATGCAGATTGCCGCGCGCCTCGGGCTCTCGGAGAAGACCGTGCGCAACAACATCACCCCCATCCTTGACAAGCTCGAGGTCGAGACGCGATCGCAGGCGATCGTGCGCGCGCGCGAGGCCGGATTCGCGGCGACGCCCTTGCCCAGCGCCGGCTAGTTCCGCTTAGTTGGCGTCTCCGGCCCCGCTTCGCGGCATCGGACACTACCCGGGACACGCGTCCCGGCCGGCCAGGCGCATTTTGACCGCTTGCCCGGGCGCTCCCGGGACCCGCGTCTCGCGACCCGAGGACGCGTTTCCTATGTAATGCCTTCCATGGAGCGGCGCATGGTGCGCCTCGCCGAATGCAAGGAGGTGACCCATGGAACGCCAGATTCCCGATCCCCTGACCATCGAGCACCTGTGGCGCGATCCCGACCTGATCTTGGCGGTGCGCGCCCGGGGACGCCGCATGCTGGCGGAAGATTCGAGACAGCTGCTCACCGATCTCTTCTACCGCATCCGGGCATGGCGGCCGACCGTGGGCACACCGGTCGTTCGCGTGTACCGGCTTCGCACCTCGTGAGCCCGCCGCGCGACGCGAGGAGACCGACGATGAAAGGCGAGGCGAGGCTGATCATGAGCGACGTGCTTTCTCGCGAAATCCTCGACCTCACCGGCGCCGAACTCGTTCGCTTGACAGAGGCCGAAGGCATCTCCCTTTACGTTCGTGCCGGAACGGCGTCGGTCATGCAACAGGGCAGCCGCGACATCGTTCTCAAGGCGGGCGCGCGCTTCCTCGTCGATCGCTCCGACCTGGTGCTCGTCGTGCCGATCGACGCCGTGACCCTGGAGATCTCGGCGCAGCCCGCGCGGGCGCGATCCAGCCGACTCGAACGCATCCAGAGCGACGGACGGCACTACCCTGTCCTGAGCGGGCGCCTTCGGCCCGCCCTGGTGGAGGGATCCCGTCTCTCACCTGCTTTCTAATTGTCGCCGGCAGGGCGCCAGTCCAAGAGAAAAAAGGCGAGTGCACCCATGAGGTGCTCCCGCCTTTTGAAGAGCCCTCGCGGGCCCCTTCCCTGCTCGAAGTTTAGGCACGGGGTTGGCAGAGTCCCGTGCCCGTCCCTCGGTTACATGTGGTACGCGGCTTCCCCGTGTTGCGTCGCGTCCAGGCCCTCGCGCTCCTGCTCTTCCACCACGCGCAGGCCAATCGTCATGTCGATGAGCTTGTAGAGGATCAAGCTCACCACGCCACTCCATACGATGGTCGTGACGACGCCGATCAACTGTACCCAGACCTGGCCGCCCATGCTGACACCCTCGTCATAGCCGACGCCGCCGAGGCCCTTGGCCATCAGGACGCCGGTGCCGAGCGCGCCGATGATCCCGCCGATGCCGTGCACGCCGAAGACGTCGAGCGAGTCATCGTAGCCGAACGCGCTCTTCAGGCCCGTGACCGCCCAGAAGCAGACGATTCCGGCCACGATGCCGAGGACGATCGAGCCCATCGGTCCGACGAAGCCGCAGGCGGGCGTGATAGCGACGAGTCCGGCGACGGCGCCCGAGGCGGCGCCCAGCATCGTCGGCTTGCCGCGCACGATCCACTCCGCGAACATCCAGCCGAGCACTGCTGCAGCCGTGGCAAGCTGCGTGTTGGCGAGCACCAGGCCGGCGATGCCGTCGGCGGCGAGCTCGCTTCCGACGTTGAACCCGAACCAGCCCACCCACAGCAGCGCGGCGCCAACCATCGTGAACGTCAGGTTGTGCGGCGGCATCGCCTCCCTGCCGTAGCCGATGCGCTTGCCGAGAAGCACGCAACCGACCAGCGCGGCGATACCCGCGTTGATGTGCACCACCGTGCCGCCGGCGAAGTCCTTCGCGCCCAGGCTGGCGAGCCAGCCACCGCCCCAGACCATGTGTGCGATCGGCGCGTACACGAAGGTGAGCCACAGTGCCATGAACCACAGCACCGCCGAGAACTTGATCCGCTCGGCGAAGCCCCCGACGATCAGCGCTGGCGTGATCGCCGCGAACGTGAGCTGGAAGATCACGAAGACGTACTCGGGAATCACGCCGCTCAGCGTATCGGGCGTGATGCCGGCCAGGAACGCCTTGCTGAAGCCTCCGTAGACGGCGTTCCACGCGCTGCCCTCGGTGAACGCCAGGCTGTAACCGTAAATCGCCCAGATCACCGAGACGACGCAGAATGTCACGAACACGTGCATCAGCACCGACAGCATGTTCTTGGCGCGCACCAGACCGCCGTAGAAGAGCGCCAGTCCCGGGATGGTCATCAGGATCACGAGCACCGTGGCGGTGATCATCCAAGCGGTGCTGCCGCTGTCGAGCGTCGGCGTCGCCTCGGCCGGTTTGGCCTCCTCGGCCATCGGGGCGGCCGGCGCCTGTGCCAGCTGGATCGGCGTGACACCGGACGTGTCATCCGCAATCGCCGGGACGGCGGCGATGCCGACCAGACCGACGAGCGCGATCAATGCGAATAATTTTCGAATCACGTCAGTTCTCCCTTACTGCGTTACAGCGCATCCGCGCCGGTCTCGCCGGTGCGGATGCGGATGACCTGCTCGAGATCGGCCACGAAGATCTTCCCGTCGCCGATCTTTCCGGTGTTGGCGGACTTCTCGATCGCCTCGATGACCTGGTCGAGCAGATCATCCTTGATGGCGACCTCGATCTTCACCTTGGGCAGGAAGTCGACCACGTACTCGGCGCCCCGGTAGAGCTCGGTGTGACCCTTCTGGCGCCCGAAGCCCTTCACCTCGGTGACGGTGACGCCCTGCACGCCGATGCCCGAAAGCGCTTCGCGCACCTCGTCGAGCTTGAACGGCTTGATGATGGCGGTTACGAATTTCATGTTGCTTCCCCTCACTTCATGATGGCGGGAATGGAGCTGCGCACGAGGTCCTCAGAACGTCTTCTTCACGTAGACGACGAACATGCCCTTCGCGGTGTCATAGCCTTGCGCGTTCGTGTACACGACGCGATCGATCTTGGCAGTGTCCGACCAGTACCCGCCTATCTCGGTGTCCTTGAAGACCGAGCTCTGTACGGTGTACGAGGCACCGATTTGCCAGTCGTTGTAGCTTGGGTCAGCGCCCGGCGCGTACGTGCCGTTGACCTCGGTGATGCCGTAGTGGCCCCACACGGAGACGCCCTTGGCCGGGCCGTCCTCGAAGTCGTACTTGGCCTTGAGGTCGAGATACCACGTGCCGTCGCTCTTGGCGCCAGTGATGTCGCGCACGCCGAAGTAGTCGCTGAGCGAGTAGCTGTACTTCGCCGAGAGCCACTTCCAGGAGAGCGCGCCGTAGATCTCGGTGGTGTTGGCCGAAACGGCGCCCGGAGTCTTGGATCCCGGGTAGTAGTAGTAGATGAGGCCGGCGTCCCACCCGAGGCCGGTGTTGCCGATGGAGCCGTTGACACCGCCGTAGAAGTCCCACTCCAAGCTGGAGTTGGTATAGGCGCCGGCGTCCTCGAGCCAGCTGATGTTCGACGCCCAGGTCCCGGCGTAGAGGTTCACCGGGCCCGCCTCATAGCCCAAGTCGAAGCCGCCCTGTACCGCCGGCTCGCCACCAGTCTGGGAGACGCCGCGGAAAAGGTAGTCACTGAACAAGCCGACGTTGGCGCTCCAGGAAAGCGGTGAACTCGCCTGGGCGAAGACCGGTGCGGCTGGCAGGGCGAGCAGACCCGCGGCAGCGGTGCTGATCAGAAGTTTTCTCATGGCGGATCCTCCGAGTAAGTGCAAAAGAAGTGATTCAGGCGGAATTCGCACTGCACGGGCCATGCCAGAAAAATCAGTTAGGATTATCAATGGCTTATCAGAACAAGGAGGGCGAACGATTCTAACGACGCCCCGATAAGGTGCGAAAAGATCGCAAGATGCACTGCTGCGGTGCATCGTTCTCGGGCACAAGAGCCGTCGCTCAGCGGCGTGCTAGACTCGTCGCGCGAAGTTGCTCTCGACCCGTTTTTGCCCCCCCCGACCCATGGAGCCCGCCCGACTCGTCGACGAGGTCAGCGCCAAGCTGAGTGAGCTCCTGGCGGCGAGCCCGGCACAGGACATCGAGCGCAACGTGAAGGCACTCGTCGCGTCGGCTTTCGAGCGGCTCGAGCTCGCCACCCGAGAGGAACTCGACGTGCAGGCCAAGGTGCTCGCGCGAACACGCGAGAAGCTCGCGGCGCTCGAGACGCGCGTCGCGGAGCTCGAGCGCGAGCTTCGATCAGGCGGTTGACCCGCGCCGGGCGGCGACCCGGTCATCGCGAGCGGGTGCCGGCGCGTTCTAGTCTCACCCTTTCCCGCTCATTGCCTCCGATATCTCCGATATGTCCCTCGCGGTCGTGCACAGCCGTGCGCTCGCCGGGCTCGAAGCCCCGCACGTGACCGTCGAGGTCCACCTCGGCAACGGTCTGCCGAGCTTCACGATCGTCGGATTGCCCGACACCGAGGTGAAAGAGAGCCGCGAGCGGGTGCGCGCTGCGCTTGTGAATTGCAACTTCCAGTTCCCCGCACGCCGCATCACCGTCAATCTGGCGCCGGCCGAGTTGCCGAAGGAGAGCGGACGCTTCGATCTGCCGATCGCGCTCGGCATCCTGGCTGCATCGCGCCAAGTCCCGGCGGAGTCGCTGCAGCGCTACGAGTTTGCCGGCGAGCTGTCCCTCTCCGGCGAACTGCGACCGGTGCGAGGCGCGCTGGCGATGACCCTGCGCGCCGCGCGCGACGGGCGCGCATTCGTGCTGCCCTCCGAGAGTGCCCGCGAAGCGGCGCTGGTCGACGGCGCGAGCGTTCATCCGGCATCGAGCCTCCTCGCCGTCTGCGCGCATCTGTCGGGTGGAACGCCGCTCGCCTCGCAGCCGCCGTGCGCGCCAGCGCCCGCCGAGGAGCACCTCGACCTCGCCGACGTGAAAGGCCAGGCGCATGCGAAGCGCGCACTCGAGGTGGCCGCAGCGGGCGGGCACAGCTTGCTGATGGTCGGCCCGCCGGGCACCGGAAAGTCGATGCTCGCGGCGCGTCTGCCGGGCGTGCTGCCGCCGATGACGGAGGCCGAGGCGCTCGACTCGGCCGCGGTGCGCTCGCTCGCGACGGGCGGCTTTCGTCTGACCGAATGGCGCACGCGTCCCTTCCGCGCGCCGCATCACTCCGCATCGAGCGCGGCACTCGTCGGCGGCGGTGGCGACCCGCGTCCAGGCGAGATCTCGCTCGCACACCGGGGTGTACTTTTCCTCGACGAGCTGCCGGAGTTCGATCGCCGGGTGCTCGAGGTGCTGCGCGAGCCGCTCGAGTCGGGTCGTGTGACGATCTCGCGTGCCGCGCGCCAGGTGGATTTTCCGGCGCGGTTTCAGCTCGTCGCCGCGATGAATCCCTGTCCGTGCGGCTACCTCGGGCACTACAGCGGGAAATGCTCCTGCACGCCGGACCAGGTCGCGCGCTACCGCGGCAAGATCTCCGGTCCGCTGCTGGACCGCATCGATATCCAGATCGAGGTCCCGGCGGTCCCGCAGGAGGACCTCATGCGTCACTCGACCGGCGAGTCCTCTGCCGCCGTGCGTGCGCGCGTCGAGCGGGCGCGCTCGGTGCAACAGGCGCGGCAGGGCAAGTCGAACAGCGAGCTCGGCGCGCGCGAGCTCGACAAGCACTGCCGCATCGACCTGCCCGCGCAAGCGCTCCTGAAAACCGCGATCGGCCGGCTCAATCTCTCCGCGCGCGCCTATCATCGCGTTCTGCGGCTCGCGCGCACGGTCGCCGATATTGCCGGCGCCGACGCGGTCGGCACGGCACACGTCGCCGAAGCGGTACAGTACCGGCGGCTCGACCGCGCAGGGTGACGCGCGCCTCGAGCGTAGGCTACGGTGCGTCCGGCCATCCGGTCGCAGGCGTCACTGCGACAGGAGCTGAAGAACAAGAATGTCAAAGCCCGACCGATCTTCCGACCATCTCGCTGCCGGTACGCAATGGCTCGTCGTCTGGGTCGCGTTCGCCGCTGGCGTGGTGGCCGCGGCCCACATCGGCAAGCTGCCCCCTGCGCTTCCGGAGATCCGCGCCGAACTGAACGTCGGTCTCGTCACGGCGGGCTGGATCGCGTCGACGATTTCGGCCACGAGCTTTGCGCTGGGGCTGTTTGCCGGCGCTATCGCGGATCGCGTTGGCCATCGCCGCGTGCTGGCATTCGGTCTGAGCACGCTGGCGGTGGGGAGCCTGCTCGGGGCCTTCGCGCAGTCCGGCGAATCGATGCTGGCTTCCCGCTTCGTCGAAGGCCTCGGATTCACCTCGTGCATCGTCGCGGGCGGCGCGATCATCGCGCGCGCGACCTCGTACGCGGACCGGCGGTGGGCGCTCGGCGTCTGGGCTGCGTACATGCCGGTCGGATTCGCCGGCATGCTTATGGTTTCGGCACTGGTGGTCGAGCGGTTCGGCTGGCGGCTTCTCTGGGGAATGGGATGCGTCGTGACGCTTGCCTGCGCCCTGATCTTTCTTTTCGCGACCGCGGGTTGGCAGCGCACGCAGATTCGAAGCACGCACCGGGACTCCATCCTCCGCAGCGTCGGCCGCAGCGTGACGGTCCCGGGCGCGGTGCTGGTTGCGCTCACTTTCGGCCTCTATGCGGCCCAGCACATCTCGATGATGAACTGGCTACCCACTTACATGGTCGAGGTTCATGGCTCGGCGGCCCTGATCTCGGCCGGCGTGCCTGCGCTGGTGCTGGCCTTCAACGCGGCGGGCAGCTACCTCGGCGGCTGGGCGATGGGACGCGGCGCGCCGATCTGGTTTCTGCTCACGCTCGGTTCCGTCGGCATGGCGATCACCGAGATCGCCATGGTCTCCGAGGCGCTACCGGATGCGTTGCGGCTCGTCATTGCCTGTGGGTTCGGCATCGCCGGTGGCATGATCCCGGCCGCGGCGCTTGCGGCGGCCCCCGTGTACGCGTCATCACCCGCCCTCATCGGCTCAATGGGCGGACTCATGGTCATGGGATCCAACACGGGGCAGCTCTTCGGCCCGCCCGTGCTCGCTGCCGGCCGGGAGTACGCAGGAAGCTGGGAAGGGACGCTCGGACTCCTGCTGAGCTTCGCCATCGCGGCCGCGGCCTTGTCACTTGCGTCGCGGACAATGGAACGCCGCGCGGCCCGCGCGACGCACCTCCGGGAGACGGTAAAGTAACGGACGCTGGACCGATCGGATTGCGCGCCGGCGGCGCGCACGCCCGATCCGGTTGATCGAGGAGAATCGCCCATGCGCACACAAGTCGGCATCGTCGGAGCGGGCCCCGCGGGGCTGCTGCTCTCGCACCTTCTGCATCTGCAGGGAATCGACTCCGTCGTGCTCGAGATTCGCAGCCGCGAGGAGATCGAGGCGACGCTCCGCGCGGGCGTGCTCGAGCAGGGCACCGTGGATCTGCTGACGCAGACCGGCGTTGGCGAGCGAATGAAGCGCGAGGGTTTCGTTCACAAGGGCATCGAGCTGCGCTTCGACGGGCGCTCGCACCGCATCGACCTGACCGGGCTTACGGGCGGACGCGCGATCACCGTGTACGCCCAGCACGAGGTCATCAAGGATCTCGTCAAGGCGCGGCTTGACACGGGCGGCAAGATTGTTTTCGAAGCGCAGGATGTGAACATCCATAACTTCATGGCGGAGAAGCCGCTGATTCGCTACGAGCACGGCGGTGTCGAGCACGCGCTGGAGTGCGACTTCATCGCCGGCTGCGACGGCTTCCACGGCGTGTGCCGGCGCTCGCTCCCGAAAGGAGCGCTCACCGTCTACGAGCGCACGTACCCCTTCGGATGGTTCGGCATCCTCGCCAAGGCGCCGCCTTCCACCGAGGAGCTTATCTATACACTGCATCAGCGTGGCTTCGCGCTGGTCAGCACCCGCTCGCCCGAGGTGCAGCGCCTCTACTTCCAGTGCGATCCGCTCGACAACGTGGACAACTGGCCCGACGACCGGATCTGGGAGGAATTCCAGGCGCGCCTCGCGACGCGCGACGGCTGGAAGCTGATCGAGGGGCCGATCTTCCAGAAGGGCGTTGTCGCGATGCGGAGCTTCGTCGCCGAACCGATGCGCTTCGGCCGGCTCTTTCTCGCCGGCGATTCGGCCCACATCGTTCCGCCGACCGGCGCGAAGGGACTGAACCTCGCCGTCGCCGACGTCAACGTGCTCGCCAAGGCGCTCGTCGCTCACTATCGAACGGGAAGCGACGACGGGCTCGAGGCGTATTCCGCGACGTGCCTGCGGCGCATCTGGAAGGCGCAACGCTTCTCGTGGTGGATGACGTCGATGCTGCATCGCTCGCCCGGCGGCGACGCCTTCCAGCATCGTGTGCAGCTCGCCGAGCTTGACTATGTGACGAGCTCCGAGGCGGCGTCGACGAGCCTCGCCGAGAACTACGTCGGCTTTCCGATGGACTGAGCGCAAGGGGCACGGCTTGGCCACCTACGCCATCGGTGACGTGCAGGGCTGCTTTGCCGCGCTCGAGCAGCTGCTCGACGAGATCCGCTTCGACGCCGCTCGCGACCGCCTCTGGTTCGTCGGCGACCTCGTCAACCGCGGTCCGCAGTCCGCCGAAGTCCTGCGCTTCGTGAAATCGCTCGGCGAGGGTGCGGTCACCGTGCTCGGCAATCACGACATTCACCTGTTCGCGCACGTGGCGGGCTACGGAAAGAAGCGTGGCGAGGACTCGTTCGGGGACGTGCTCGCCGCGCCGGACCGGGATGCGCTCATCGAGTGGTTGCGCATGCGGCCCATGATGCACGTGGAGGCCGGCTACGCGATGGTGCACGCGGGATTGCTGCCGGCGTGGTCCGCCGAAGAAGCGCGCGAGCTCGCGGCGGAGGTGGAAGCGGCGTTTCGCGGGCCCGACTACCGCACGTTCCTCGCGGGGCTGTACGGAAGCCGGCCCGACCGCTGGGACGACGCCTTGCGCGGAATCGACCGCTTGCGCGTCGTGGTGAACGCCATGACGCGCATGCGTTTCGTCGATGCGAACGGGGTCATGGACTTCCGCGCGAAAGGCGAGGTCGAAAACGCGCCGCACGGGTACCTGCCGTGGTTCGACGCCCCGGGGCGCGCAAGTGCGAACGTCCCGATCGTCTGCGGACACTGGTCGGCGCTCGGCCTGCTCATTCGGCCCGACCTGCTGGCGCTCGACAGCGGTTGCGTGTGGGGCGGCCGGCTTACCGCGGTGCGTCTCGAGGATCGGAGCGTGATCCAGGTGTCCTGCGGGGCGGCTCCAAATTCAAAGCGCCGGCGATAGCCGTTTCGGCGAGCCGCGCCAGGTCCCGGCGATGGCCGCTGCGCGCGGGGATCGCGGGTGCGAAGCGCAGCTCTGCGACGAGTCCCCGCGCCGACACGAGACGCCACATCGACTCGACGAGCGACATGTCGCCGACGAAGGCCGCCGCGTCCGTCCATCTCCCGTCCGGACCGGTGTAGCGGATCCCGACCGGATGCAGCACCGCGTCGGCATCGACCGCGCTCTGGAAAAGCGCCCCGCGGAAAGGATTCAGCGACCGGCCATCGGTGGTCATCCCTTCGGGAAACATCGCGATCAGGCGCCCGGTGGCAAGCGTGTCGGCCACGCGGCTGTTGATCTGCCTTGCATGGAAGCCGTTGCCGCGCTCGATGAAGAGCGCTCCGGCCTGCGCGCACAGCGGGCCGATCACGGGCCAGCGCCGGATGTCTTCCTTCGCGATGAAGACCGCCGGTCGCACCGCGAAGATGGCCATCACGTCGAGCCATGACACGTGATTGGCGACGAGCATGCTGCGCAGCGGCATCGCCGCGGGCTCGTTGAGGCTCGTCACGCGCACATTTAGAATTGCGAGTAGATGTCTCGCCCAGCGTGTGAGCTCGCGGTCCTGACCGGCCGCATCGAGCCGCGGAAAGCGCACCCCGGTCACCCATAAGCCGCGTACGATGTGCCCCGCGATGCGCGCGATGCGCGCGAAGCGGATGGGAAGAGGGGCCGGATCGGTACGCATCGTGGGTGCGGGTCGGAGGGACGCGGGATTGTAATGGGGTAACGGGGGAGAAAAGAAATGTCCGATTGCGTGTTTTGCAAGATCGTCGCGGGAGAGATCCCTGCGAGCATCGTCCACGCGGACGCCGACACCATCGCCTTCATGGACATCGGCTCGGTCAATCCGGGTCACGTGCTCGTCGCGAGCAAGAAGCATGTCGAGAACATCTATGCGCTGGACGACGCGACGGGCGCCGCCGTCGGTCGCGCCCTGGCGCGCGTCGCGCGCGCGATCGGCGAGGCGTTCTCGCCGGAGGGGCTGAGCCAGTACCAGGCGAACGGCAAGCTTGCCGGGCAGACCGTGTTCCACTATCACGTCCACCTCGTGCCGCGCCGGCGCGACGACGGCATGAAGGTCGACTGGCCGGTGCGGAACCCGGGGCGCGATGTGCTCGAGGGGGACGCCGCGGCGATCCGCAAGGCGCTGCAGCAGGAGGCGGGCGGACGGTGAGGAGGGATGCCGCCGGAGGCGGCGGGGTGGTGTGCGGCGATGGCCGAACGCCAACCACCCCGTCTGCTTCGCAGCCACCCCTCCTTGAAAAGGAGGGGAAACCAAATCAAAGCTCCGCGCCGAACGCCTCCCGATAGCGCGCGCCGATCTCCTCGCGTGTCGCGCGGTGGTTCTGTCCGCCGCGCGAGGCGATCTTGAGCGATCCCATCAGAGAGGCGAGCCGCCCGATCTTCTGCCAGTCCCATTTCTGGCCGATTCCATGGAGCAGGCCCGCGCGGTATGCGTCGCCGCAACCGGTGGGATCGACGATCTCGCTCGCCTCGACGCACGGGATGTCGTGCCGCTTGCCCTCCGCGAAGATCGTCGAGCCCTCGGCGCCCCGCGTCACGATCACTGCACGCACCAGGCTCGCGAGATCCTCCAGGCTGCGGCCGGTCTTCTCCTCGACCATCTTGCCCTCGTAGTCGTTCACCGCGAGATAGGTCGCATCCTTCAGGAAAGCGAGCACCTCCTCCCCGGAAAACATCGGCAGCCCCTGCCCCGGATCGAAGATGAACGGAATGCCGGCTGCGACGAGCTCGCGCGCGTGCTGAAGCATCCCGTCGCGGCCGTCGGGCGCGACGATCGCGAGCCCCGCCTTCAGGCCGGGCGCGATGCGATTCAGGTGCGACTGGTTCATCGCGCCGGGGTGGAATGCGGTGATCTGATTGTCGTCGAGATCGGTCGTGATGAACGCCTGCGCCGTGAGCGTCTCGGGCACCTTGCGCACGAAGTCGCGCGCGAGGCCGAGGCGATCGAGCCGGTAGACGTATGGATCCGCGTCGTCTCCCACCGTCGCCATGATCAGAGGATCTCCTCCGAGCAGCTTGAGGTTGTAGCCGATGTTCCCGGCGCAACCGCCGAATTCGCGCCGCAGGTCGGGAACGAGGAACGCGACGTTCAGGATATGGATCTGCTCCGGAAGGATGTGATCCTTGAATCGCCCGTGAAACACCATGATGTTGTCGTAGGCGATCGAGCCGCAGATGAGTGTGCGCATTGATCTCCGATCAGGGGTAGTAAAGCAGAAGCCGGTATCCGGTCGGCTGTATGCCTGCGGTGTCCAGCAAGAGTCGCAGGGACTGCTCCGTTCCGGGGGCGAGTCCGCGCTCGAACTCGATGCGCTCGCCGAGGTAATCGGCGGGCGCCAGGACGCGCCGCGCGAGCGCGCGGTCGCGCGCGTCGGTGAGCGTGAGCTCGATCCACGGCTGGCGCTGAGCAAATGCGGCGCGGTTGCGCAGGATCGCCGTGAGCGACAGGATTCCAGGCATATCGGGCTCCGGGTGCATCTCGGACACCTCGATCGTCACGAGGTCGGCATGGCCCGGCAGCGGGAGATCGCAACCGAAACGCTCGCAGGCGAGGCCCAGCCACCGGCGCGCGTCGGGACTTCTCGCTGCGATGTCGCTGCGAAACGCGTAGATCAGCTGTGCGCCGAAGATCAGCAGGAGCGCGAGGCTCGCCAGCCCCCACACGATCGTGGCGTAGCGCGCGCGTCGCTTGCGCTGGGGTCCGAATCCGTACTCGTCGCCCTCTGCCTCGGAATATTCGAGGTCGTCTTCGTAGGGTTCTTCATCCGGTAGCGGCACGCTCCCGCGATCCCGGAGCGGAATGCTGCCCCCGTCCTGAAGCGGAATGCTCCCGCGATCCTCGGGTGGAATGCTGCCGCGGTCCTGGAGCGGGACGCTGCCACGGTCCTGGAGCGGAATGCTGCCATGATCCTGGAGCGGAACGCTGCCATGATCCTGGAGCGGAATGCTGCCTCGATCCTGAAGCGGCACGCTGCCCTGATCCGCGAGCGGGACACTGGGCCTGCCGCGCGCGGGGCCCGCGGCGGACTCGCGAGTCGGCTCCGGAAACGGCGTGGAAACGGGTTCGAATATCTCCGGGTGATCCGACGGCCGCGAATCGGGCTCGCCCACGTCCAGATGCTCGGCAAGCGATTCGCGCGCATCGAAGACGACCGAGCATCGCCCGCAGCGCACGCGGCCGTCGCGCGCCTCGAGCTGCTGATCCCGCACACGGAATGCGGTGCCGCATGAAGGGCAGCGGGTGATGAGTGTCATCGCCGCGCGCCCTCCAGCACGACCCAGTCCTCGCGCGATCCGAACACCGACATGTCGAACCACGGTGTATACGCCTCGGACACGTCGTCGGCTTGCGGCGCCAGCAGTCCGGCAAGCGCGATGCTTCCTCCGCGTCGCGTGCGCGCGGCGAGCAGGGGCGCGAGCACCTTAAGCGGGTTGGCGAGAATGTTGGCAACCACGAGATCCGCGTTCATGTCGAGGGGCGCGAAAGTATCCTGGAAACGCGCCACCACATCGTTACGCGCCGCGTTGGCACGCGCTGCGGTGACTGCTTCGGGATCGATATCGACGCCGAGCGCCGCCCCAGCGCCGAGCTTCATCGCGGCAATGGCCAATATACCGGATCCACAGCCGTAGTCGAGCACGCGCTCGCCGCCTGCCACGCGCCGCGCGAGCCACTCGATACAGAGTCGCGTCGTGGGATGGCTGCCCGTGCCGAACGCGAGGCCGGGATCGAGCGCGATGGTCACAGCGTCGGCATCGGGAGGCTCGCACCACGAGGGCACGATCCAGAGACGCTCCGTCACCTGGATCGGTGCAAACTGCGCCTGCGTCACCTGCACCCAATCTTCGTCCTCGACCCGCGTGGTGCGGAAGACGGGCGTGCGCGCAAGACCGGCCCGTTCAGCCGCCGCTGCGAGCAGCCCGTCGCAATTGACGTCGAGCTTGCAAAGTGCGCTGACGACGCTACGGTCCCAGGACCCGGCCGCGGGTTCGCCGGGCTCGCCGAACAGGGGCTTCTCGGCGGGCGTGCCCGCGTCCGCGTCCGTGACGCTCACCGAGACTGCGCCGAGCTCGAGCAACGCGTCGGAAAGCCGCTCCGCCTCCGCGGCCGACGTCTCGACGATGAGCGATACCCAGGGCATCGTAGCTTCCGGCGCGTTCGGGCGGCGCGTGGCGCGGCCCGCCATGCTCTTACGTTGCGGTGGCGCGCTTCGCCATCTGCGCGAGCTTCTGCTCGAGATAGTGGATGCTCGTGCCGCCGCGCAGGAAGCGGGTGTCGGTGAGCAGGTCCTGGTGCAGCGGAATGTTCGTTTCGATGCCCTGCACCACCATCTCCGAGAGCGCGACCCGCATCCGGCGGATCGCCTGATCGCGCGTCGCGCCATAGGCGATCAGCTTGCCGATCATGGAATCGTAGTAGGGCGGCACGACGTAGCCCTGATAGATGTGCGTATCGACGCGGATCCCCGGACCGCCGGGCGGATGGTAGGAGGTGATCCTGCCGGGCGACGGCGTGAACGTGAACGGGTCCTCGGCGTTGATGCGGCACTCGATCGCGTGCCCGCGCACCTCCACGTCTCGCTGCCGGATGCCGAGCTTTTCGTTCCGCGCGATGCGGATCTGCTGCAGCACGATGTCGATCCCGGTGACGAGCTCGGTGACCGGATGCTCCACCTGCAATCGCGTATTCATCTCGATGAAGTAGAACTCGCCGTCCTCGTAGAGGAATTCGAAGGTCCCGGCGCCGCGGTAGTTGATCTTCTTGCAGGCCTCGACGCAGCGCTCGCCGATCTTCGCGCGCTGGCGCGCGGTGATGTCCGGCGCCGGCGCCTCCTCGAGCACTTTCTGGTGCCGGCGCTGCATCGAGCAGTCGCGCTCCCCGAGGTAGATCGCGTTGCGATGCGCGTCCGCGAGCACCTGGATCTCGATGTGGCGCGGATGCTCCAGGAACTTCTCCATGTACACCGTCGGGTTGCCGAACGCCGCTTCCGCCTCGGTGCGCGTGAGCGATACCGCCGGCAGCAGCGCGGCATCGGTGTGCACGACGCGCATGCCGCGCCCGCCGCCGCCGCCCGCGGCCTTGATGATCACCGGGTACTTGAGGGCGCGGGCGACCTTCTGGATTTCCGTCCCCTCTTCGGGCAGCGGGCCGTCGGAGCCCGGCACGACCGGCACCCCGGCTTTCTTCATCGCGTCCTTGGCGCTCACCTTGTCGCCCATCAGGCGGATGTTCTCGGGCCGCGGCCCGATGAACACGAACCCGCTGCGCTCCACCCGCTCGGCGAAATCCGCGTTCTCGGACAGGAAGCCGTAGCCGGGATGGATCGCCTCCGCGTCGGTCACCTCGGCGGCCGAGATGATTGCCGGAATGTTGAGGTAGGACTGGGCCGACGACGGCGGTCCGATGCACACGGACTCGTCGGCGAGCTTCACGTACTTCGCTTCGCGGTCCGCCTCCGAGTGCACGACCACCGTCTTGATGCCGAGCTCCCGGCACGCGCGCTGGATGCGCAGCGCGATCTCGCCGCGGTTCGCGATAAGTATTTTCTCGAACATCACTCGATCACGAACAGCGGCTCGCCGTATTCCACGGGCTGTCCGTTCTCGACGAGGATGGCCTTCACCACGCCGTCCTTGTCGCACTCGATCTCGTTCATCAGCTTCATCGCCTCGATGATGCAGATCGTCTGGCCGGCCTTCACTTCGTCGCCCACCTCGGCGAAGGGCTTCGACCCGGGCGATCCCGCGCGATAGAACGTCCCGACCATCGGCGACTTCACCACGTGTCCGGCGGGTTCCTCCGGCGGTGCGGGTTCGGCCGTCGGCGCGCCTGCGGCGCCCGGGACGGGCACGGGCATCGGCTGCGAGGTCGCGACGCCCGGCGCCGTGGTGGTCCACACCTCCGGCGCCGAGCCGCTGCGTATGCGCACCTTCTCCTCGCCTTCGGTGACCTCGAGCTCTGCGATTCCCGATTCCTGCACGAGATCGATGAGCTTCTTGAGCTTTCTCAGATCCATCTGGATTGTTCCCCCCGGCCGTGCGCGGGATGCGCCGGCCCCTCCTGTCAGGCTTGCAGAGCGTACTGAAGCGCGAAATCGTAGCCGCGGCTGCCCAGGCCGCAGATCGTGCCGACCGCGGTATCCGAAAGATACGAGTGCCGCCGGAACGGCTCCCGCGCGTGAACGTTCGACAGATGCACCTCGACGAACGGGATTGCCACCCCCGCCAGCGCGTCGCGCAGGGCCACGCTGGTATGGGTCAGGGCGCCGGGATTGATGACGATGAAGCCGAAGTTCTCGGCGCGGGCGGCCTGCACCCGGTCGACGAGATCGCCCTCGTGGTTGCTCTGGAAGAACGCGATCGCCGCGCCCGCGGACTTGGCCGCCTGTTCCAGCCGGCGATTGATCTCCTCCAGCGTCTCGCGACCGTAGACCTCCGGCTCGCGGGTGCCCAGCAGGTTCAGATTGGGACCGTGCAGCACGAGGATCCGGCGCTTGCGCTTTCCGGCCCCGGTCCCCCGTCCCTTTGCCCCCTTGACCATGGCCGGCGAGTTTGCCGGAGATCGCCGGAGATGTCCAACTTTGGGCGGCGAGTTAGCCGTTTTTCGCGGCCTCCGCAAGGAGGGGATCCAGCAATTTCTCGAGTTCTTCCGGAGTGATCATGCCGAGATGGGACTTCATGACCTTTCCATCGCGATCCAGCACGAGGGTGAAGGGCAGCGCCCCGGTCCGGTTGCCGAGCTCCCGGGACAGGGAAGCCCCTTCCATGCCGGCGACGAGGATCGGGTAGTTGATACCCATCTCCTTGGCGTAGGCCCGCACTTTATCGGCCTGATCGACGGCGATCCCGACAATTTGCAGGCCGTTCGCCGCATGTTTGCTTTGAATCCCGATCAGACCGGGGATCTCGCGGCGGCAGGGCGCGCACCACGTCGCCCAGAAATTGACCACCAGAACCTTGCCCTTCCAGGTCCCGAGGTTGACCTGCTTGCCCGCAAGATCGGGAAGCGCCGTCCGCTCCAGCACGACCCGTGCCCCGTCGGCGGGCGCGTCGGTCCCATAGCGCGTCAGTCCCACGTAGCCGCCCGCGGCGAGCGCCGCTGCAGCGACCACCACAGCGAGCAGGATCTTGGCCGGCTTACGCATTCCCCTCGACCAGGGTGCTGACCGCGGCAATCCCCGCCCGCTCGATCTGGCGGCCTCCCGGCGTGGCCTTGAGCGTGCTGCGCTCGTCCTTGGCCGCATACACGGCCAGGGTGAAGGGAACGCCGTCCCATTCCACGCGCAGGACCTGCACCTCGCGCGGCTCGTCGCCGCAATAGTGCCGGTGCTCGCGCAGCTCGTAGGGGATGCCGCGGTTGAGGAAGAAGAGCTCGAGCCCTTTGCGGTCGTCGGTGAAGAGCTGCAAGTCGACGTCCGAATAGCGGCTCGCCGTGCCCTTGAGCACCGGACCGGAGAGATACGGACGGAAGGCTTGCAGCCCGCGCATCGCGTCGAGCGCCGCATAGCGAAGCGCCTGCAGCCGCTCGCGCTGCTCGTCGCCCTGGTAGAGCGAGAGATAGGCGAGCAGCTCGGATTCGACTTCCTCGTTCGTCGGGAGCGACTGCGTCTCGCCGGCGCCGAGCTGGCGCGCCGCCTTGCGCTTCGCCGAGGCGAGGTCCTCGACGCCGTCCTCGGCCATGATGCGCGCCGCCGCGGCGGCGATCCGGGCGCGCATGTGCGAGTGCTTGAGCTTGTTCTCTCGGGGCATTCTGGGCATGCGGCGGGTGCAACGCGGGGGGAATGTCAATCTTACCGCACGGGGCGCGCGTGACCGCCGGCTACAATTCACGTTCATGCACCTGCATCTCCTCGGTATCTGCGGCACGTTCATGGGCGGGCTCGCCGTGCTGGCGCGTGCCGCCGGCCATCGCGTCACCGGTTGCGACGCGAACGTGTACCCGCCGATGAGCGATCAGCTGCAGGCTGCGGGCATCGACCTCGTCGAGGGCTATGGCGCCGAGCAGATCGCGCTCGCCCCCGATCTCTGGGTGATCGGCAACGTCGTCACGCGCGGCAATCCGCTGATGGAGGCGATCCTCGACCGCGACGATCGCTACGTTTCCGGGCCGCAGTGGCTCGCCGAGCACGTGCTCCACGGACGTCGGGTGCTCGCGGTGGCCGGCACGCACGGCAAGACCACCACCGCGGCGATGCTTGCCTGGATCCTCGAGCACGCCGGCCGCGCGCCCGGATTTCTCATCGGTGGCGTGCCCGAGAACTTCGGCGTGTCCGCGCGCCTGGGCGGCGGCGATTCCTTCGTGATCGAGGCGGACGAGTACGACACCGCCTTTTTCGACAAGCGGTCGAAGTTCGTGCACTACCGGACCCGGACCGCGATTCTGAACAATATCGAGTTCGACCATGCCGACATCTTCGGCGATCTTGCAGCGATCGAGCGCCAATTTCACCATTTTGTCCGCATCATCCCCGAAAATGGGCTGATCGTCGCCAACGGGGACGACCCGGTGGTGGAGCGGGTCCTCGCCCAGGGATGCTGGACGCCCGTCGAGCGGTTTGGCGCCAAGGGTGAATGGCAATCGAAGGCGCTGGACGCCGCACGCTTCGAGGTCGTGCACGGCGGCCGGCGGGCCGGCACGGTCGACTGGTCGTTGCTCGGCGAGCACAACCGCGCCAACGCGCTCGCCGCGATCGCCGCCGCCCGCCACGCCGGGGTTCCACCGGCGCAAGCCGCGGAGGCGCTCGGCGCCTTTCGCAACGTGAAGCGCCGCATGGAGGTGCGCGGCACCGTCGGCGGCGTGACCGTGTACGACGACTTCGCCCACCATCCGACTGCGATCGCGGCCACCATCGCGGGACTGCGCAGCCGCGTGAACGGCGCGCGCATCCTTGCCGTGCTCGAGCCACGCTCGAACACCATGAAGCTCGGCGTGATGAAGGACGAGCTCGCGCAGAGCCTCGCGGCGGCCGACCGCGTCTACTGTTACGCCGCGAATCTCGGCTGGGACCCTGCGCCGGTACTCGCGCCACTGGGGGCGCGGGCGAGCTGCCATGACGACCTCGACGCGCTCGTCGAGGCGATCGCGGCCGAATCGCGCTCCGGCGACTACGTGCTCGTGATGAGCAACGGCGGGTTCGGCGGCATCCACGCAAAGCTGCTCGCGCGCTTGCAGAAGAGCGCGAGCAAGTGATTATTTACCTGCACGGGTTCAACAGCTCGCCCCAGTCCCACAAGGCGCAGCACTTCGGGCGCGAGATGGCGCGCCGCGGGCTCGGCGACCGCTTCGCCTGCCCGAAGCTGCCGCACCGGCCGGCCGAGGCGATCGCGCTCATCGAGCGCGAGGTTGCGAAGCATGCGGCGGACGCCGTGACGTTCGTGGGCAGCTCGCTCGGTGGCTTCTACGCGACCTATCTCGCCGAGAAACACGCCACGCGCGCCGTGCTGCTGAATCCGGCGGTCACGCCGCAGGCCGATCTCGAAAGCTATCTCGGCGTGCAGCGCAATCTCTACTCCGGCGAGGAGTACGAGCTCACGCCGTCGCATCTCGCGGAGTGGCGCGCGCTCGCGGTGCCGGTCACGCGCCCGGAGCGCTATCTGCTGATCGTCGAGACCGGCGACGAGGTGCTCGACTATCGCGAAGCGGTCGCCAAGTATCGCGGCGCGCGCCAGGTCGTCGTGGCGGGCGGCGACCACACGCTGAAGAGCTTTCCCGAGCACATTCCGCTCATCCTCGAGTTTGCCGGGCTCGTGTCCGTCTGACGCGTCCCGCGCGGGAACCACCGGATACCTCGGGATCGACCTCGGAACGGGCGCTTCGGCCGGATATAATCGACGGCTTCCATCCGGTTGCGGCCGCGGCGTACAGCGCCCTGCGTTCCCTTCTTCCACCGTCCGCCTCGAACCCTGCCCATCCTGCCGCCATGAACGTACTTTTCGAGGAAGACGGATCGTTCAAGGTGGGCACCGTGCTCTCCGAGACGGATGCCTCCATGCAGGTCGAGGCCGCCTCGGGCAAGCGCGTGAAGGTGAAGCGCGCGAATGTGCTCCTCGGCTTCAACGAAGGCGGTCTCGCGGATTTCCTCGAGCGTGCGCATGCAACGGCCGAGGAGATCGAGGTCGATTTCCTGTGGGAGGTCTGCGGCGCCGAGGAGTTCGGGTTCGCCGATCTCGCCGCCGAGTATTACGGCCGTGCCCCGGTGCCGGTCGAGGCGGCGGGCGTGCTGCTGCGGCTGCATTCGGCGCCGATCTATTTCCACCGCAAGGGTCGCGGGCGCTTCAGGGCAGCGCCCGAAGAGACGCTGAAGGCAGCCCTCGCCGGTCTCGAGCGAAAACGCCGCCAGGCCGAGCAGATCGCCGAATGGGCCGAGATGCTCAATCGCTCCGAACTGCCCGAAGCGTTCCGTCCGATCCTCCCGCAGCTTCTCTACAAGCCCGACCGCAATCGCATCGAGACCAAGGCGCTCGAGGCGGCCTGCGAGGAGACGGGCCTCACCGCACCCAAGCTCCTCGCGCGCTGCGGCGCACTGCCGTCGACCCACGACTATCACCTCGGCCGCTTCCTCTTCGAGCACTTCCCGCGCGGAATCGAGTTTCCCGAGCTGACCGTGCCGGAGCCGCCGGCGGACCTCCCGCGCGCCGAGGTCCAGGCGTTCAGCCTTGATGACGCCACCACCACCGAGATCGACGACGCGTTCTCCGTCACGTGGCTCGACGAGCGAACGGCGCGCGTAGGCATCCACATCGCCGCGCCCGGCCTCGCCATCTCGCCCGGCTCGCCGATCGACACCGTCGCGCGCGAGCGCCTTTCCACGGCCTACATGCCCGGCACCAAGATCACGATGCTCCCGCCGGCCGTGATCGAGCGGTTCACGCTCGCCGAG
The DNA here is from genome assembly GCA_022340285.1 of Betaproteobacteria bacterium. Classification (GTDB taxonomy): domain Bacteria; phylum Pseudomonadota; class Gammaproteobacteria; order Burkholderiales; family SG8-39; genus JAABRB01. The sequence goes on along the minus strand of JAJDOG010000055.1, from coordinate 4,347 downwards.
GGCCGCGTGTGCCCGGCCGTGTCGCTCTACGTGGATGTGGACCGCACGAGCTTCACGATTCGCGACACCGACACGCGACTGGAGAACGTTCCGATCGCCGCGAACCTTCGCCACCACGAGGTGGACGAGCTCAACGCGCGATTCGAGGCGGGTAACCACGGGGAGGGCCATTTCGTCGCCGAGCTGTGGTTCCTGTACGGCTTCGCGCGCGCGCAGGCGACCTTGCGTGGCAAGGGTCCCACGGGGCCGGGCGAGCGCGTCGAGTACAGCTTCTACGTCGAGGACGACCGCGTGCGCATCGAGCCGCGCAAACGCGGCGCGCCGCTCGACATACTCGTCGCCGAGCTGATGATCCTCGCCAACTCGAGCTGGGGCCGCCTTCTCGACGAGCGCGGCGCCGCGGCGATCTATCGCGCGCAAGGTCCCGCCGGGCGGGTACGCATGACGACGGCCGCCGCCGAGCACCAGGGGCTCGGCGTGAGCCACTACGCCTGGTCGACCTCGCCGCTGCGGCGCTACGTCGACCTGGTCAACCAGTGGCAACTGCTCGCCGTTCTACGGGGCGGGTCGCCGCCGTTCGCGGCCAATTCGGAGACGCTGCTCGCGGCGCTGCGCGACTTCGAGGTCACGTATGCCGCCTACGACGAGTTCCAGCGGCAAATGGAACACTATTGGTGCCTGCGCTGGCTCCTGCAGGAAAAAGTGAGCTTGGCCCGGACCGTGGTCGTGCGGGACAATCTGGTGAAGTTCGCGGACCTGCCGCTCTTCCTGCGGGTGCCGTCGCTGCCCGACCTGGAACCTGGCGTCGAGGCCGTAGTCGAGGTCGCGGAGGTCGACCTGATTGACACCCAGGTGCGTTGCGTCTATAAAAAGGCCCAACAACAAGAATCGGCTTGAAGTAACACTTCTAATACGCTGATTTACAAAGGTTCACAGAGCACAGTGCAGGTCCTTTCTGCATACCCTCCCGCGCCGGAACCGCCGGCCGGTGTGCTGGTCGCGGCGCTGAGCGTCTCGATCCTGCTGCACACGTTCGTGCTCTCGCTCAACTTCCGCATGCCCGACATGACGCGGCTGAAGCCGCCGCCGCAGACGCTCGACGTCGTGCTCGTGAACAGCAAGACCCAGACGCAGCCCGACAAGCCGCAGGTGCTCGCGCAGGCGAACCTCGATGCCGGCGGCAACGTCGACGAGGACCGGCGCGCGAAGACGCCGTTGCCCGTGATCAAGCAAGACCAGCGCGGCGACGACGTCAAGCAGGCCAAGAAGCGCGTGAAGCAGCTGGAGAAGAAGCAACGCCAGCTTCTGAGCCAGATCCATACCAAGAAGGTGGAGGTCGCCGCGCCGCCGCCACCCAAGCCCGAACCGGTGCCCACGCCCGATCCGCCGCAGATCTCCGGCCTCGATCTCGCCAATCGCGCGCTCGCCATCGCGCGCATGGAAGCGCAGGTCGCGCGCCAGGCCGAGGACTACGCCAAGCGTCCGCGCCGGAAGTTTGTCGGCGCGCGTGCGGCGGAGACCCGCTATGCGATGTATGTCGAGTCGTGGCGCCAGAAGGTCGAGCGCATCGGCAACATGAACTATCCGGAGCAGGCGCGCGGGCGCCTCTACGGGAGTCTGCGTCTCACGGTGGCCATCAAGTCCGACGGCTCCGTGGAGTACGTCCAGGTGGACCGGCCGTCGGGCCACAAGATTCTCGATCGCGCCGCCGAGCGGATCGTGAAGATCGCGTCGCCGTTCGCGGCCTTTCCGGACAACATCCGGCGCGACACCGATATCCTCGTCATCACTCGCACGTGGACGTTCGCGCGCGGCGACCGGCTGTTCGGAGACTGATCGCGCGGCGCCGCAGTTTGCGGTAGAACGGGGGCTTCCCGCCCGCAATGCCCGACAACGGGCCTCCACAATGACTGATCGTTACGCTGTCGTCGGCAATCCCGTCGCGCACTCGAAGTCCCCCGCGATCCACGCCGCGTTCGCGCGCCAGACCGGGCAGGACATGACGTACTCGCGCCTGCTCGCCCCGCTGGACGGCTTCGACCAGGCGGTCGAGCGGTTCCGCATCGGCGGTGGCAAGGGCTTGAACGTCACGCTGCCCTTCAAGGGCGAGGCGTTCCGTTTCGCCACCGAGCGCACCAAGCGGGCGCGCTCCGCGCAAGCGGTCAACACGCTGCGCTTCGACGAAGACAGCGTGCTCGGCGACAACACCGACGGCGCGGGCCTCGTGCAGGACATCCTCGGCAATCTTGGCGTCCCGCTCGCGGGCAAGCGCGTGCTGCTCGTGGGTGCCGGCGGCGCGGCGAGCGGCGTCATCCAGGCGTTGCTCGAGACACGCGTCGCGAAGCTCGTGCTCGCCAACCGCACGGTCGAGCGGGCGCGCGATCTCGCGCAACGCTTCGGCGGATCCGTCGAGCCATGCGGCCTGGACGCGCTCGGCGATGCGGGCTTCGACCTCGTCGTGAACGCCACCTCGGCGAGCCTCTCGGGCGAGGCGCCGTCCCTCAAGCCCGGCGTCTTCGCGCCCGGCTGCGTCGCCTACGACATGATGTACGGCAAGGGCGAGACGCCCTTCCTCGCCGCGGCGCGCGCTGCGGGCGCCGGGCGGCTCGCCGATGGCCTCGGCATGCTCGTCGAGCAGGCCGCCGAGTCGTTCGAGGTCTGGCGCGGCGTGCGACCGCAGACCGCGCCGGTGCTCGAAATGCTGCGCGGCACGGAGTGAAGAAGCTCGCACGACGGATCGGCAGGGTCATCGGCTTCGCGCTCGGCGCGGTGGTGGTGGTGTTCGTCGCCGTGCAGGCCTGGTTCCTCTTTCACATCGCGTACTGGAACCACGTCGATCCCCGGCAGACGAGCTTCATGGAGCGGCGCCTCGACGAGCTGCGGCGGCGCAACCCCAAGGCCACGCTCGATCAGCGCTGGGTGGATTACCGGCGCATCTCGCCAAACCTCAAGCGCGCCGTGATCGCGGCCGAGGACGCCAAGTTCATCGATCACGAGGGCTTCGACTGGGAAGGCATCCAGCGCGCCCTCGAGCGCAACCAGAAGCGCGGCAAGGTGGTCGCCGGCGGCAGCACGATCAGCCAGCAGCTCGCCAAGAACCTTTTTCTTTCCGGCGAGCGCTCCGTCGTCCGCAAGGGCCAGGAGGCGCTCATCACCATCATGCTCGAAGCGCTGATGGAGAAGCGCCGCATCCTAGAGATCTACCTCAACGTCGCAGAGTGGGGCGAAGGCATCTTCGGCGCCGAGGCCGCCGCCCGTCACTACTACGGCACGAGTGCCGCACGTCTGAGCGCCGACCAGGCCGCCCGCCTTGCGGCGATGCTCCCGCGCCCGCGCTACTACGACCGCAATCGCAGCACGCCCTATCTCGAGCGCTACACGGACCGCATCCTCGCCCGCATGCCTTCCGCGCAGGTTCCCTAAGGCTGATTGGCGTTGCGATTGTTTTCTGTTCTTTTCCCCTCCTCTCCGAGGAGGGGTGCCCGCGGAGCGGGCGGGGTGGTGGCGTGATTTTCTACGAAGTCCGAAGGCGCAATTGACGGGACCTCGCCCAACCCCGGTGCTATAGTTTTCCTCGCATCTGGTCGCGCAGCTTGTCGAGCAGACGAGATCGGAGTCGGCCCATGGCAGCACCCCCGAAGACGGGTTTGCTCGGAGAATTTAGGTCGTACTAAATTCTCCTAACCCCTTGTTTCCCGTGCACTCCCCCTCAACAAGTACCCACATAGGCACCGCTAAGACGCTTTATAAAGCGTCTTTTGGGTCGTCTACTTCTTGTTAGGCATGTCATGAAGGCAGTGGCTCCGCAAACGCCCGACCAGCTCCGCGACATGCTGGAGCAGCTATTCCCGGAGTTTGACTGCGATCTTGAAAGCGATGAGATTACCTTTCACGCTGTCCTCATGGACTTCACGCCGTTCTACGGACGTCACGCTACTGAGTTTTCGGGGAAGCAACTGAAGGGGCTGGCTGCGCTCGCAAACGCCGCTGCTGAATCGCCTGGGCCCCTTGAGAACGCCTTTGACACCTGCTTCTTTGAGGGTCTCCGCCGTGCCCCGACTGTTAAGTTACTCAGGCCGTTCCTCAGTGTCGCAGCTAAACGGAGGTTGCATGCCTAACTTCGCGCTCGAGCCGACCGCCGCCAGCGGGCTTCGCCGGCTGGCGGTTCCCTCGGCGCTTTGCGCCTCGGCGGCGGCTCAGCGCGAGCGTTAGGGCTCTCACGATGACAGACGCCGCCCTCGACGAAGTCATCCTCGCCACGGTCGGGCCCCACTGGACGAAGGTGGCAATGGTTATCGCGCGCGCGTCGGAGGCGCAGAGCTCCATGGTTCCGGGTGACGACGACGA
>JAJDOG010000085.1 GCA_022340285.1 Betaproteobacteria bacterium | reverse complement strand
TGCTCGAGGCGGTAGCCGTGCTGGTAGATGGCCGACAGGCGCCAGCCGTTTTCCGGCAACAGTCCGAGCTTGGTTCTCAGCCTGCTGACGTGGGTGTCGACGGTCCGGGTATTGAGCTCGGGGCTGCGGCCCCAGACCGTTTCCAGGATGTGGCCGCGCGAAACGAGATTGCCGACGTTCCGGAACAGGAACGTGGCGAGATCGAAGTCTTTTTGCGTGAGCTCGATGGCCTGGCCGCTGCGGACGACGAGCCGCCGATCGGGATCGATCTCGAATTCGCCGACCCGGAAGCCCGTTCGCGGCGAGGGGCGGCCGCCGGTGCGGCGCGCGAGCGCGCCGATCCTGGCGAGCAATTCTTCCTTGCGCAGCGGCTTGGCGAGGTAGTCGTCGGCGCCGGCTTTCAGCGCCGCAACGATGTCCTTTTCCTCGTTCCGGGCGGTCGTGAAGAGGACCGGAACGCTATCGTGGCCGTTAGCCCGCAGCCAGGCGAGCACCTCGTCGCCGTTTACGTCCGGCAGCTCCCAGTCGAGCACCAGCAAGTCGAAGCTGTCGTGCGACAGGACGCGCATGAACTCCCGCGACCGGTCGAATGAATGGCAGATATGACCGGCGCCCGAGAGCCACAGCCGGACGAGGTCGCTCTGCGCCGGATCGTCCTCGAGGAGCGCGATTCGCATGTTCAGTCGAAGATCACTTCCACCGAATCGAGATACTCGATCAGGCCGGTCACCACCGTTTCGAGCGCTTGCGCGTCGCGTGCCTTGGCGAGCCGCTCGATCTCTGCGCCGAGCGTGGTGATGTCGTCGAAGCCGTACGCGGACCCGGAGCCTTTCATGGTGTGCCCGATGGCGCGGACCGTCTCGAAGTCCTCGCGGTCGATCGCTTCGCGCATGCAGTCCACGTCGCCCCGCCGGTGCGCGAGAAAACGCGGTGCGAGCTCTCTCAGCTCGGCCGAGATTCGCACCGTGCGGCGGGGAATCGAGGTTGGCAGATCGCCCATAGCGAGGATTCTAGGGGCAGGATGAGGGGCCAACGCGGCAATTTGCCCGGTGGCAAGGCAACTGCGGCACGGTATTGCTGCGATTCGCTACCAGGAAGCGGCACTGCGTCGCGCTTCGGGCAGAACCTGACGCAGCGCGGCACCCAACGATTCGAACGTTACGGGCTTGGTGATGATTCCGTCACATCCCGATGCGAGCGCTCGCTCTACTTCCACCCCTTCCTGATGGGCCGTGAGCGCGAGAATGGTTCCCGTATAACCCCGAGTGCGCAGCACGTTGACCGCCTCGTATCCGTTCATCACCGGCATCTCGATGTCCATCAGCACGACGTCGAAACGGGCCGCCAGCGCGGCTTCCACTGCCGAGAAGCCGTTCCTGACGCTGGCGCAGTCGAGTCCGAGCTTGCCGAGCTGCAGCTCGAGCAGCGTACGGATGTCCTCGTTGTCCTCGGCGAGCAGAACGCGACCGGCGAGCGGGTCGCGTGCCGCGAGGGCCTCGCTGATCGGCCGCACGGTTGCCGGCTTCGTGGCCGCCTCGGTCGGAAGGCGCACGCGGAAGGTCGAGCCGACACCCACCTTGGACTCGACGTCGAGCGTACCGCCCATCAACCCGACGAGATTGCGCGTGATCGCGAGTCCCAGCCCGGTGCCGCCGTGACGCTGTGCGATCGTGGGATCTGCCTGCTGGTAGGGTTCGAAGATGCGCTGAAGCGCCTCGTCCGCAATCCCCGGGCCGGTGTCCCGCACCTCGAACACCAGCGCGGCGACGTGCCAGGCGACGTTGAGCTCGACCTGCCCGGCCTCCGTGAAGCGCAGCGCGTTCGAGATCAGATTGATCAGGACCTGGCGCACCCGGAACGCGTCCAGCATCACCACGGGAGGAAGCGGCGTGGCCCGCGAGAACTTCAACCGGATCCGCTTCTCCTCGGCGAAGGGGAGCATCGAATTCACCACGCCCCGGCAGAGCTGGTCCGGATCCTCCGGGGCGGGCGCGATCGTGAGCGTACCCGCCTCGATCTTGGCGAGGTCGAGGTTGTTGTTGACGAGCTGCAGCAGGTGCTCGCAGTTGCGCGCGATGATGGCGCTGTTCTTGATCCGCGCCTCCCGGCCGAGATCCTCGGTGAACTGGTTGATCTTGTTGAACCCCATGATCGCAGTGAGGGGGGTGCGCAGCTCGTGGGTGAGATCGTTCAGGAACGACGTCTTGAGCCGGTTGGCTTCCTGGGCCGCCAGCGTCTCGTACCGCAGCCGGCGGCGTTCGTCGTAGAGCAGGAAGAACCACACCGAGAAGACGATTCCCAGCGTCGAGAGGCCGGCGATCATCGCGAACAGCCACCGGCTTTGATAGCCGGCGGCAAACAGCAACGTGCCGGTGACCAGGAAGAAGAGCGGCAGCGCGATGAACGCGGCCACGAAGTGTCTCGGCGTCGCCTCCGCGCCCCGCCGCAGCAGCAGCACGCCGAAGGCGAGCGCCATGATCACGAGCAGACCATCTATCCATGGGATCGGTGGGGTGAGCACGTAGCCGTCGCCCAGACTTGCGTAGGTGATCGCGGAAAGGCGCAGGTTGGAGACGGGGCCGAGCGGCGTGTAGACGAAGTCGCCCGATGTCAGGCTCGACACGCCGATGAACACGGTCTTGCCCGCGACTTCACGCGCCACGTCCTCGTAACCCGGTTTGCCGGCGGCGGCGAGCGCGAGGCGATCGAACGGGATGACCCGCAGGCTGTCCATGTTGGCCGGATAGCGGAGCAGCGCCTCACCGTCCCGCGTCACCGGTATGCGGACGCGCGCGAGCTGCACCACGCCATTGGAATAGGTCGGCCGCGCTTCCTCGCCTGCCGAAGCGAGCAGGGCCGCGGCGGGCAGGCTGGGGTAGATGAGGCCCTGCGCCGCATGGAACAGACCCGCCTTGCGCACGACCCCGTCCTCGTCCGCGCGGATGTTCACGACGCCGACCCGGACGCCGCTATCCGTCAGGTACCTCTCCAGCGGGAGCTTCAGGTAGTGCCAGCCGATGTTTGGCAAGCCCTGCTCGTTGCCGCCGCGCAGGAACGCGCCGGGCGTTGTCGTGTACATGAGCTCGCGGCCGATTGCCCGTGCCGCAAGACGGCGCCCGTAGCTTTCTGCTGATTCCAGCGCGACCGGAAGGCCTGCAGCGGCGAGCACCATGTTCGGTTGCAGCGCCTTGGCGAAGTGCTGGGAACCGGGCCGCTCTTCCGCGAGCAGCAGGTTGAAGGCGACGGTTCGCGCCCCATGCTTCGTGAGGTACCGGGCCGTGTCGGCGAACACGTCGTGCGCGTAGGGCCACGGGCCGTACTCGCGCGACAGTCGCTCGATCGCTGCCTCGTCCGCATCGAACACCACGACCGAGTCCAGATTGACCGCGCGGGCGAGCATGCCCTGGTGCACGTCATACAGCCACCAGTTCAGGCGCTGGTAGAGAGTGGTCTGGGCGAGCAGGATCGAAACGAGCAGCGCGACCGCGCATACGGCCACCGCTCGCCCGCCTGCATTGCCCGACATGCGATCGGTTAGCAAAGCGTTCGCCAATTCCCCCCGGAACGATTGATTCTAGCCCATGACCGTGCTGCGGGCGGATAGGAATCGAGGCGGATGCCAAATCCCGCCGCCCCGCAAGGGCCTTCACCGGCGTCAGTCGCAAAATCGACGTAGTCGACGCGGTGACAAGTGCCGACTGCAGACGGGTCCATGGCAGGCTATCCTCCGCGTTCCCTCACTGCTCATTGCCCGTTTCAGCAATGAAATTCTGCATCGTCGGAGCCGGCGCGATCGGCGGCCTGATCGGCGCCCGCCTCGCCGTGGCCGGGCACGAGGTCGCGCTCGTCGCGCGTGGCGAACACCTCTCGGTCATCCGCTTGCAGGGGCTCACTTATCGTGCGCCGGACGGCAGCGAGACGCGATTGCGATTGTCGGCCTCGGACCGGCCCGAGGATTTCGGCCGGCAGGACGCCGTGTTCATCGCCCTAAAGGCGCACTCGATCGCGCCGATGCTGCCGCGCCTTCGGCCCCTGCTCGCGGCGGACACGCCCGTCATCACCGCAATCAATGGGCTGCCTTGGTGGTACTTCTACGGCGAGGGGAGCGCGCACGAAGGCAGCCGGATCGAGTGTCTCGACCCGGAAGACGCGATGCGGCGCGCGCTCGACGCGTCCCACCTGGTGGGTTGCGTCGTGCACGCGGCGGCAGAGGTGACCGCGCCGGGGACGGTGCATCATACCGGCGGCCGTGATTTCATCCTCGGCGAGATCGATGGCAGCGCCAGCGAGCGCATTCAGTCGCTTGCCGGCGTGGTCAATGGTGCGGACCTCTCCGCCCGAGTCACGACGCGTATCCGGGACGAGATCTGGACCAAGCTCATCGGCAATCTTTCGGTGAATCCGATCTCGGCGCTCACCGGGGCGCGCATCGGCGAGGTGCTGGACAATCCCGAGCTGTGCGCGCTGGCAAGAGCGATGATGGCGGAGGGAATGCGCGTGGCCGAAGCCTACGGCGCCCGCATCGCCGTAACGATCGACCAGCGCATCGAGCTGGGGCGCAAGGTCGGGGGCGCCAAGACCTCGATGCTGCAGGACATCGAAAAAGGTCGCCCCCTGGAGCTCGACGCGATCGTGTCCGCGGTGGTCGAGCTCGGCCGCCGCGCCGGGGTCGAGACGCCGAACATCGTGAACGTCGCGGCGCTGATTCGCGCTCGCGAGAAGCATACGGTGCCTCCCGCCTAGTGCGCCATCCGGCGCGGATTTGACGTGCATCACGGAAGCGCTTCCGTCCCGATACGCTGATTCGCCGCACATTGGCCGGCGCGAGTCAGATCGGTTAATCTAGCGCCTCACCGGGCACCGCCGCCAAGGGGTTGCAGCCGACAGCTGCAACGATGAGAACGCCGCAGCACGGCGCACAAATTGGATCAGGCGACTCCGGGAGCCAACCAGTCGATCGAGGAGGACTTCCATGTTTTCGAAACCGCTTATCGCGTCCGCGGTCGCGGCCGCCGGATTTCTGGCCGCCGCGCCCGCGGCGGCCCAGACGACACTGACGCTATCCAGCTGGGTGCCGCCGCAGCATCTCATCACGCGGGCGATGATGGAGTGGGCAGGCGAGGTCGAAAAGGCCTCCAACGGCCGGATCAAGCACACGCTTGTGCCGAAGGCCGTGGCCAAGCCGCCCGGGACGTTTGACGCCGTGCGCGACGGGCTCGCTGATGTGTCGTTCAGCGTCGACGGCTATACGCCGGGTCGGTTCGTCCTGACCCGCATCGCGGAGTTTCCGCAGCTCGGAGAGACCGCGACGACCGTCTCGGTCGCCTACGAGCGGATCTCCCGCCGTTATTTCGCGAAGGCGGACGAGCACAAAGGCGTGAGAGTACTCACCGTGTTCACCCACGGACCGGGCGAGATCTACAATACCAAGCGGCCAATAAATACCCTGGCCGACCTGAAGGGGCTGAAGATCCGCGTCGGCGGCGGGATGATCAACGAGCTCGCCAAGAGTCTGGGGGTGGACGCCCTGCTCAAGCCGGCGCCGCAGTCCTACGAGATCCTGTCGACGGGTGTGGCGGATGGAGTTTTCTTCCCGGCGGAATCGGTGGCCTCGTTCAAGCTCGAGAAGCTGATCAAGTACGCGACGCTCGTGCCCGGCGGCCTCTACAACACCTCCTTCGCGTTCATCATGAATCCGGACAAGTACAACAAGATGTCGGCGGCCGACAAGAAGGTGATCGACGACTGGTCCGGCGAGAAGCTCGCGCGGTTGATCGGCAAGCACTGGGACCGCGGCGACCAGATCGGGCGCGAGGCGCTCAAGACCAACAACGTTCCGACGATCACCGCGGACGCGGCCTTCATCAGCGCGCTGAACACGAAGATCGGTCCGCTGGAGGATGCCTGGTACAAGCTGGCCGCGGAGAAAGGCGTCGACGGCAAGAAGGTGCTCGCCGAATTCCGTGCCGAGATCAAGAAAGTCGAAGCGGGCAACTAGCACGGTCCAATAAGAGAAAGGCGCGGCGCGGGCGGCAAGCCCCGCCGCGTGCTCAATGCGGCTCGGACCGGGAGCAATCGGCCGCGCGAGTGACGCGCTGCTTGGCGGCATCGCCGCCACCATCCTGTTCGGCATGATGGCGCTCACGTTCGTCGACGTCTTCATGCGCTACATCGTCGGCGAGTCGATTCGCGGCAGCTTTGAGATCACCGAGCTCATGATGGTGATCCTCATCTTCGCGGGTTTGCCGCTCGTCTCACGCAAGGACGAGCACGTCACGGTCGATCTGGTCGAGCACATGCTGCCCAAGCCCGTCCGCAGGGTGTTGCGCGTCATCGCGCACCTCGTCTGCGGCGTCGCGCTGCTCGGTATGAGCTGGCTCATGTGGCGCAAGGGCGGCGAGGTCGTCGACTACGGCGATGTCACCGCGGCGCTGCGGGTCGTGTTGTGGCCCTACGTGTACTTCATGAGCGTGCTCGCGCTCGTCACCGCGCTCATCCATTTCTTCAAGGCCTTTCGCCGGCCGGACGACCTCGGCTGACGGAGGCATGGGGTGAGCCCGGATTTCGTGAAACTCCGCGCGGAGCAGGCCTAGATGGTCGAGGCCCTGCTCGGTTTCGCGGCGATGTTTGTCCTGACCCTGCTCAGGATACCGATCGCCGTCTCCATGGGGGTCGTGGGATTCGTCGGCCTCGGCCTGCTCCGGAGCTGGAACGCGTCGATCGCGTCCGCGACCGCCGTCATCTACGAGACCGGGTTTTCCTATGCCTTGTCGGTGGTGCCGCTGTTCATCCTGATGGGCAACTTCGTGACGCGCGCCGGAATGTCCCAGGAACTCTACCGCGCCGCATACACCTTCTTCGGAAACTGGCGCGGCGGCCTGGCGATGTCGACCGTGGTGGCCTGCGGCGGATTCAGCGCGATCTGCGGCTCGAGCCTCGCCACTGCGGCGACCATGTCCAAGGTCGCGATGCCCTCGATGCGCAAGTTTCACTACTCCGAAGGCCTCGCCGCCGGGTCCATCGCCGCCGGCGGCACGCTCGGCATCATGATCCCGCCCTCGGTGATCATGGTGATCTACGGGCTGATGACCGAGACCAACATCGGCAGCCTCTTCGCCGCGGGGATCCTGCCGGGGATCCTCGCCGTGTCCTGTTACATGGGCGCGGTCGGGTGGACGACCTGGCGCGATCCGAAGGCGGGCCCCCCCGGCGAGCGCTCATCGTGGGCCGAGCGGCTGAGGGCGCTCAGGGACATCTGGGGCGTCGTGGCGCTCTTCGTGCTCGTCCTGGGCGGGATTTATGGCGGCGTCTTCACACCGACGGAAGCGGCGGGCGTCGGGGCGGCCGGCGGCTTCCTCTTCGCGCTCGGCCGCCGCGCGCTCACATGGAAGACCCTTTTCGCTGTGCTGATCGAGTCGGCGCGCACCACGGCGATGCTCTTCGTCATCCTCATCGGCGCGCTCATCTTCGCCAACTTCATCAACTTCACGACGATGCCCGCCGACTTGCGGACGTTCGTCGGCCAGTTCGAGCTGCATCCGGTGTTCGTCGTGGTCGCGATGTGCGTGGTCTACATCATTCTCGGCTGCATGCTCGAGAGCCTTTCCATGATCCTGCTCACGGTGCCGCTCTTCTTCCCGCTCGTCTCCCACCTCGGGCTCGATCCGGTCTGGTTCGGGATCGTCGTCGTCACCGTCGTAGAGATCAGCCTGATCACGCCGCCCGTGGGACTGAACGTCTTCGTGCTGCGCACGCTGCTGCCCGAGATTCCATTGGGCACCATGTTTCGCGGGGTTGGGCCATTCATCGTCGCGGACTTCGTTCGCCTCACGTTGCTGATCTCGTTTCCGATCATCAGCCTCTGGCTGCCGCGGCTGTTCTTCTAGCCGGGCCCAGCCTCCGCTGCAGGCGAGCCGGCCTGTTTCGGGCTCATGGTGCCGCAGGGCGCGTCCTCGAGCGCAGGGAGGGTAAGGAGGGGCCCCTCCCCCTCCTTTGC
>JAJDOG010000060.1 GCA_022340285.1 Betaproteobacteria bacterium | reverse complement strand
GAATCGAGCGACTCGAGCTGCGGAACCTTCGAGCTGACCATTCCGAGCACCACGCCCTTGGACTTCGGCACGAGGCGCAGCGGCGCGAAGTCGCCCGCGCGGGGCGTATCGAATTCCAGCAGAAAATGGTTGACGGCCGCGCGCTGGAAGAGCTTCTCGGCCACCGATTCGTAGCCCCCCTCCGCGAGGTACTTGCCCTTGTAGTTGCCGCGGCACATGTGCACGCCGACGACGACATCGGGCGGGATGCCCTTTACCGCTTCGTTGATTGCATCGACGTACAGATCGACCAGGTGATCCGGATCACCGCCGTCCGCCTTCACCCGCTCGCGCGCCGCGGGGTCGCACAGCGCCGCCAGCGCGACTTCATCGAGCTGCACATAGCGCGCGCCCGCGGCAGCGAGATCCGTGATCTCCTCGCGATAGACCTTGCCGAGCTCGGCGAAGAACTCGGCGGGATCATGGTACACGCCGGGGTCGGCGTACTGGCTACCGCGCCAGAAATGCATCGTCGAAGGGGACGGCATCGTGATCTTCGCCGTCGCGCGCGTGATGCCCGACAGGAAGCGGTATTCGTCGAGCGTGATCGGACCGGTCCGTCGCACGCGCCCGTCCACGTGCGGCGTGGTGAAATCGGTCTCGTGGCCGTGCTCGTCGTGGAACTTGAACAGCGCCTCCTTCACGGTGAGGCCTTCGGTGAGGAACACGAACCGCGCCCAATAGGAAACGCGCCGGAACTCGCCGTCCGTGACGACCTCGAGGCCGCAATCCTCCTGCAGCTTGACGACGCCCCGAATCGCGTCGTCCTGCGCTGCGCGAAACGCCGCGTCGTCGATCTCCTTCGCCGCGTGCTGGCGAAACGCCTGGCGCAGCTTCGCCGGCCGCAGCAGGCTGCCTATGTGGTCGGCGCGGAACGGCGGGCGTCCGTCGGGCCTTATCGTCATGGGAGGCTCCTTGCTTGAAGAACGCCGGGGGACGCTGCAACGTGACGCCCCTCGGCAACGGCGCATGCCGAATTCTATCGTCTATTTCACGGCGTGCTCCTGCTGCGTTGCAGGCTCTGCACGGTGATATCCAGACATCTGCCAAGGTTGATCGCATCACGGGATCAATGGACAATCGCCCGGACATCGACCAGTCGAGGAGGAGGCGGCGGTGGAAGTGCAAGCGTCTCGCGTGCCCGCCTGCGCCAAAGAGGCTCGCCGCAGTGCGTGAGGCCGCGGAGTGGTACGCCGAGCTGCGCGGCAAGAACGCGCCGTTGCTGCTCGCCGAGCGCGCCCGGCACGAGCCGGATTCGGTCGCCTATCGCGCGAAGCACCTCGGCCTGTATCGCGAGCGGACGTGGCGCGAGTACGCGGAACTTGTCGCGCACAGCGCGCGCGGCCTCGCGGAGCTCGGCCTTGAGCGGGGTGAGCGCATCGCGATCATGGGCGACGCCTGCGAAGAATGGATCTTGTGCGATCTCGGCGCCCAGGCAGTGGGCGCGATCACCTACGGGATCTATCCCACCGCGTCGGCGGCAGAAGTCGAATACCAGATGCGCGATGGTGGCGCCGCAATCTTCGTCGCCGAGAATCAGGAGTATGTCGACAAGATCCTGCCCTACGCCGACGAGCTGCCGGCGCTGCGCTGGATCGTCGTGATCGACGACTCCGCAATGTTCGCCTACGATCACCCCAAGCTCAGAACCTTTGCCCAGCTCCTCGAATCCGCGGGCGGGGCCGGTGTGGCCGACCTGGAGCAGCTCGGACGATCGATCGATCCGGCATCGGGTGCGTTCATCGTCTACACCTCGGGGACGTCGGGTCACCCGAAGGGCGCGCTCATTCCGCACGGCACACATCTGGCCGCGGCGGCGAACATGGTTCTGCACTACGAGACACTGGCCGAGCGGGCGCACCGAACCGTCGCCTACCTGCCTTTGTGCCACATATTCGGGCGGGACATCGCCGTCACGCTGCCACTGCTTTCGAAGATGGTGCCGCACTTCGGCGAAAGCCTGGAGGATTTGCCGCAGACGCTCTTCGAGACCGCGCCTACCGTCCTCTTCACGGTGCCGCGCTACCTGCAGAAATTCGCCTCGCAGGTGCTGGTGGGCATTGCCGGCACGTCGCCTCTCAAACATGCCGCCTACGAGCTCGCGATGCGCATCGGTCGACGGCACGTCCGGGCGCTCTGGGAAGGCCGCTCGGCGCTTGCCCCGCTCTACGCGCTCGCCCGCTACACCGTGTTTCGCCCGCTGCTCAACAAGCTCGGACTGGACGAGCTCGAGCTGCTCGTTGCGGGCGGGGCGCCGTTGCCGCCCGATACGACGGCGCTCTGGCAGATCTGGGGCGTGAATGCGATGGAGCTCTACGGCCAGACCGAGACCGCCGGCGCGATCATCACCGGGCAGCGCGGATGGTTTCCGCGTCCGGGCAATGTCGGCACGACGCCGCCCGGTTGGGAGATCAGGCTTTCGGAGGATGAGGCGAACCGCGGCGAGATCCTCGTGCGAAGCGCGGACCTCTTCGATGGCTACTGGGGCAACCCGGAAGCGACGCGCGAGACGAAGGGCGAAGACGGATGGATGCGCACCGGCGACATCGGCGCATGGGTCGACGGCGGCTTGCGACTTGTCGACCGGGCGCGCGACTTCATCGTCACGTCGGGCGGCAAATCGCTCTCGCCTTCCTATATCGAGAACCTTCTTCGGGCGAGTCCCTACGTTGCCGAGGCGATGGTCATCGGGCACGGCATGAAATACCTGACCGCGCTCATCGAGATCGACTTCGACGCCGTTTCCGACTGGGCGCGCAGCCGCAACGTCTCCTACACGAGCTTCACGAATCTCGCCCAGAATCCGGAAGTGCGCGCCCTGCTGGATAAGGAAGTGGCGCGCGCAAACGCCGAGCTCGCCCGCGTCGAGCAGATCAAGACGTTCCGCATCCTGCCCAAGGCGCTCGATCCGGAGGAGGAGGGCGAGCCGGTCACGCCGACGCGCAAGGTCAAGCGCGCGCTGATGATCGAGCGGTTCCGTGAGCTGGTGGATGCTATGTACGACCACCGCGAAGAGCAGCTTCTCGCGGCCGGCGCGGGGGACGTGATCGGCCGGGAGTAGAATTCAACGGCGAATACCACAAGGAGGAGACAGCCATGATCAAGCGAAAAACGAAGTGGGCACTGGCGATGCGAAGGCTGACGAAGCTGACACTTACAAAGACAAAGACAAAGCTGACGCTTGCAGTTCCGATCGCGGCGGCCCTTTGCGGCGCGCCAGCGCTCGCCCAGGATGCCTACGTCGTCGGCGTGTCGGCGGCCATGACCGGCCCGGTGGCCGGCGGCTATGCGCCCATCGTCGAATCGATGAAGGCTTACATCGATCTCGTCAACGAGCGCGGCGGCATCAACGGCAAGCCCGTGCGCATCATCGTGCAGGACAACGGCGCGCAGCCCTCGAAGGCTGCCACCGATGCGAAGAAACTCATCGGACAGGACAAGGTCATCGTTCTCATCAACACGAGCCTGTCCTCGACGTACGCGCCGATGGTCGCCGAATCGAAGCGTGCAGGCGTACCGCTCTTCTTCGCGGGCGGCGTGTGCCCGCCGGCAACGTATCCGCCGGCCGACGCGCTGCAGTTCTGCTCGACGGCCTACAGCGCTAACCTCGACTCGGAAGCGGCGCTGTCGTTCATCAAGTCGACGGCCGGCGGACCGGTCCGTATCGGCTTCGCGGGCATGGCGATCCCGCTGGTGCGTACCGGCATCGAGCACGCCGAAAAATTCGCGGGCTCGCTCGGCATGAAGACCGTCGGCACGCAATACACGCCGCCCCCGACGCCCGACTACACGCCCTTTGCCACGAAGATCAAGGATGCCGATCCGAACTGGGTGTTCTCCTGGTCGCCCTGGGTGTCCCAGGTGCGGACTTTCGAGGCGCTGCGGCGCCTCGGATGGGACGGCAGCTACCTGAGCTGGGCGCATCTCAACGCCGAAGAGGAGCTCGCCCGGATCAAGGACGGGAAGTTTTACGTCATCGGCACGAACGCATTCCTCGAGGACAACCTGCCGGTACACGCGGAAATACGGGCGATGGCGCATCGCGCCGGGCTCAAGTACCCGACGTCCTACCTGACCGAGGGCTACGTGGCTGGCCTGGTCCTCGAGGCGGCGCTCAAGAAGACGTCCTGGCCGCCGACGCCGAAGAAAGTCGCGGCGGCGATGAGCAACCTCAAGGTCGACCTCAAGGGCCTGCGCGGCGGGCCGCTGGAATGGACCAAGACCAACCATTTCCGCACCGCGCAGTACTACCGGGTCTGGCACTGGGATCCGGCGAAGAGCGCGATCGTCCGCGTGCAGGACTGGAAGGTGATCGGCGCGAAGCGCTGAGGGCACACCGGGTGGATCGCCCGTCCGCGCGCGGCCCGCGCCGCCGCGCGGCGGGTAACTTGCACCCGCGCAGCATGCCATGCAGCTAGCGGTCAACATCGCCGTTCTCGCGTCGATCTACGCACTGATCAGCTGCGGCTACGTGCTCATCTACCGCGTGAGCCGCGTGCTCTCGCTCGCGCACGGCGAGCTGATGATGCTCGGCGCGTACGGGCTGTACGCCACGGCTTCGCTCTTCTCCGGCCAGCCGCTGGTCGCCGTCGCCGCGGCGCTGGCACTGTCCCTGCTGGTCGGCGTGCTGGTCTACGTCGCGCTCATGTGGCGCATGACGGGGGAATCAGTGCTTGCGGCGGTGCTCGCGACGATCGCGCTCGGCATCCTGCTGCGCGGCGCGATGATCCTGATGTTCGGCACGCAGACGCGTCATCCGCTGGAGGAACTCGGCTGGACCAACGCGTCGATCGAGGTCGGCGATGACGCCCGGATCTCCGGCGTCGGGCTCGCGCTCGTGCTGGCGACCACCGTCTGTTACGGCCTGCTGTTCGCCTTCCTGCGGATGACGCGCTGGGGAATCCGCATGCGCGCCGCCGGACAGAATCCGCTGCTTGCCGCGCAGCGCGGCATCGGGCTGCACGTGATTTACGCGCTCGCGTGGGGACTCGCAACGCTGACCGGCGGTTTGGCGGGAATGCTCATCGCCAGCGATGCGGGACTGGAAAGCACGATGGTCGTCATCGGTCTCAAGGCCTTCCCGGCGGCGCTCGTCGGCGGGCTCGACAGCCTCGCCGGCGCACTCCTCGGCTCGCTCGTGATCGCCACTGCGGAGGTGCTGATGGTCTATTACGTCGATCCGCTGCTCTCCGACGTGGTGCCTTTCTTCATCCTGCTCGCGATGCTCGTGGTGCGACCCTGGGGCTTCTTCGGCTCGCGCGAAGAACTGGACCGAGTATGAGTGTGCCGCGCGCAAGCGGCTATTTCCGCACGCGGTACGAGCGCGATTTCGCGCTGCTCGACACACGAACACGGAAGGCCTCACTGGCAGCCTTCGCGGTCATGCTCGTGGTCTACCCATTTTTCGCCGGGCCGCTCGCGATGGATCTTGCCAACCAGGTGTTGCTCGGGGCAATCGGGGCCATCGCGCTGATGCTGCTCACCGGCTACGCGGGTCAGATCTCGCTCGGCCATGCGGGGCTGCTCGCGGCAGGGGCATTCGCGACCGGCATCCTCTACAAGGAGCTCGGCGCCCCGTTCTGGGTAACGCTTCCCGCATCCGCCATGGTCGGCGCCGCGCTCGGCCTGATCTTCGGGTTGCCGAGCCTCCGCCTGCGTGGGCTCTACCTCGCGGTGTCGACGCTGGCACTGCACTTCATCGTCATCTACCTGGGCAGCGAATACGAGACGAAACGCGGCTTCTCGACGGGCATCCTGATCGATCCGCCTGGCATAGGGGAGTGGACGGTCTATGACCCGCGCGCCTGGTATTTCGTGCTGCTCATCGCAGCCGCCGCGACGGTGCTCTTCAGCCTGAACCTCCTGCGCTCGAAGACGGGACGCGCATGGCGCGCGATCCACGGGCGCGAGGCGGTGGCGGGAGCGCTCGGCATCAGCGTGCATCGCGCAAAGCTCACCGCATTCGTGGTCTCGTCGGTCCTGACCTCCGTGGCGGGCTGCCTCTTCGCCTATTTCCGCGGCTTCGTTTCGGTCGAGGCGTTCTCGCTCTTTCTCACGATCCAGTATGTCGCGATGGTGATCATCGGCGGAATGGGCTCGATCCTCGGCGCGATTCTCGGCACGGTGTTCGTGACCCTCTTTCCCTATTTCATCGAATGGCTGATGGATGCTTTCGGGCTCACCGACGCGCTGAGCTCCGTGGTGTTCGCCGTCAATTACTCGGCGTTCGGCCTGGCAATGGTCCTCTTCCTGGTCTTCGAACCACAGGGACTCGTGGGCATCTGGCGCCGCATGCAGGCCTGGCTCCTGCTGTGGCCGTTCAAGCAGAAACCGCTCGCAGGGGCGAAGTGAGTAAGACGCGTGAGTGACCTACTGCTAAGGCTGGAAGGTCTCGAGGTCGTATACCACCGCGTGATCACCGCGGTGCAGGGCGTGTCGCTCGACGTTCCCCAGGGCGGCATCGTCGCGTTGCTCGGAACAAACGGGGCCGGCAAGACCACGACCCTGCGCGCGATCTCCGGTTTCATCGGACTGGATGACGCGCGCGTCACCGAGGGGGCCATCCACTATCGCGGCGAGCGCATCGAGAATCTCGCGCCGCACCGGATCACCGCTCGCGGCATCGCGCTGGTGCCCGAGCGCAGCAAGGTCTTCGAGAACCTCACCATCGCCGAGAACCTGGAGGCCGTAGTGACGCGGCGCGGCGCGAACCGACGTCAGCTCGTGGATTCCATCTACGCGCTCTTTCCGGCGCTCGCCCGCTTGCGCGCCCGTGAGGCCGGGTACCTCTCGGGCGGCGAAAGGCAGATGCTCGCGATCGGTTCGGCGCTCGCATGCGCCCCCGACCTGCTGCTCGTCGACGAGCTGTCGCAGGGTCTGGCACCGGTCGTCGTGGAAGAGCTGATGGACCAGATCCTGCGCGTTCGTGTCGAGCTCGGCACGACCGTGCTGCTCGTCGAGCAAAACGCGCACATCGCGCTCGAGGTGGCGGACTACGGCTACGTCATGGAGAACGGCCGGATCGTCCTCGACGGGACGCCGGAGCGGCTGCGCGCCCATGCGGACATCCAGGAGTTCTACCTCGGCGCGGGCGGCGGCCAGCGGCGCCGCAGCTATCGCGAGGTCAAGCAGTACCGCAGGAGTCGGCGCTGGTATGGTTGACAGCTCCACGCTCAAGCTCGCTGACGTTTCGCTTGCCTTCGGCGGCCTCAAGGTGCT
>JAJDOG010000057.1 GCA_022340285.1 Betaproteobacteria bacterium | reverse complement strand
AATCCACCTTCGGACGCTCGTAGTCGGGGCCGAGGACGCAGCCGGCGAGAAGGCAGGTCGCAAGAAGTACTGTGATGCGACGGTGGTGTGGATTCTTTTTCCCCTCCTTTTCAAGGAGGGGTGCCCGCGAAGCGGGCGGGGTGGTTCGGGCAGCGCTGATCGAAACCGCAACCACCCCCCGCCCTTCGGGCGGACCCCTCCTTGGAAAGGAGGGGAAACACCGTTCAAACCACTCCCGCAAGCGGTGCATCTCAGTCGCCCTCCCGCTTCGCGTGGGGCGCATCGGTCGCGGCGCCGCCGTGCGCGGGGGCCAGTCCGGCTTTCTTCCCGCCGAACCGCTCGCTCAGGCTCTCCAGCAGCCAGAAGAAGAGCGGGATGAAAAAGATCGCGAGGAAGGTCGACGCCGCGATGCCACCGACCATGCCGGTGCCGATGGCGCGCAGGCTGTTCGCGCCCGGACCGGTGGCGATCGCGAGCGGCACGCACGCCAGGCCGAACGCGAGCGAGGTCATCACGATCGCCCGCAGCCGCAGGCCGGCGGCCTCGATCGCCGCCTCCCTGGCGGTCGAGCCAGCGTGCACGCGCTCGATCGCAAACTCGCAGATCAGGATCGCATTCTTGGCGGACAGGCCGACCAGCGTCACCAGACCGACCTGGAAGTACACGTCGTTCTGAAGTCCGAGAAACCAGGTCAGCGCCAGCGCGCCGAAAATCGCGAACGGAACCGAGAGGACCACCGCGATGGGCAGGGTCCATTTCTCGAACTGCGCGGCGAGGAGGAGGAACACGACGATCAGGCCGAAGATGAACGCAGTGGCCGACGTTCCGCCGGATCCCTTCTCCTGCAGCGCCTGACCGGCCCAGGCGTAGGAAAAGCCTCCCGGCAGTGTTTCGTTCGCGACGTCCTCCATCGCCGTGAGTGCCTGCCCGGAGCTGTAGCCCGGCGCCGGGGCGCCGTTGATCTTGACCGCGGGAAATCCGTTGAAGCGGGTCAGGAGCTTCGGCGAGGCGACGTAACGCGTGGTGATCAGCGCCGACAGCGGCACGTTCGCCCCGGACTTCGAGCGCACGTACACCTTGTCGAAGTCGCTGGGTTTCGCGCGGTAGTTGGCATCGGCCTGGATGATCACCCACCACACCCGGCTGAACTGGCTGAACTGGCCCGCGACCTGCGAGCCGAAGAACGCCGACATTGTCTGGAAGACGTCGCTCACCGGCACGCCGAGCACCTCGGCGCGATTGCGATCGAGATCGACGAAGAGCTGCTGGCTGGCGGCACGGAAGGTCGTGCTCACGCCCGAAAGCTCCGGACGCTGTTTTGCCTTGGCGAGGAACTCGTCGACTGCGGCGCCCGTCGCGCGCGAGTCGCCAGAACCGCGGTTCTGAATGTAGAACTCGAAGCCGCCGGTCGTGCCGAGCCCCGGGATCGACGGCGGGTTGAGGGCGAATGCAAAACCTTCGCGCAGGCCGAAAAACTTGGCGTTCAACCGCTTGAGCGTGTCGAAAACGAGCAGCGAGCGGTCGGTACGCTCCTCGAACGGTTTCAACAGGACGAACATGACCGCCGTGTTGTTCGAGAACTGGCCGTCGATCAGGCTGTAGCCGTCCACCACGGCGACGTCCTGGATCGCGGGGTCGTCAAGAATGATCTTCTCGGTCTTGTGAGTCAGATCGGTCACGACATCGAGACTCGCCGCGTCCGGCGCCTGGGCCACGACGAAGAAGTAGCCCTGGTCCTCGTCCGGCACGAAGCTCGACGGGAGGACGCGGAACAGGGTGAGGATGCCGAAGACCACCGCTCCGAAGGCGAGTAGCGAGATGGGCCAGACCCGGATGATGCCGCCCACGAGGCGGATGTAGCCCCGCGTGATGGCATCGAAGGTGTTCTCGAACCAGCGGAAGAAGCCCTTCTTCTCGCCGTGGTGCCCTTTGATGATGATCGCTGCGAGCGCCGGCGACAGCGTGAGCGCCATGACCCCCGAGATCACCATCGAGATCGCGATCGTGATGGCGAACTGCTTGTAGAGCGTGCCGGTCACGCCGCCGAGAAAAGCCACCGGCAGGAACACGGCGACCAGCACGAGCACGATCGAGATCAGCGCTCCGGCGATCTCGGTCATGGCCCGCTTGGACGCCTCGAGCGCCGAGAGCCCGTGCTTCGCAATGTTCGCCTCGACGTTCTCGACCACCACGATCGCGTCGTCCACCACCAGGCCGATCGCGAGGATCATGCCGAAGAGCGTCAGCATGTTCACGGAGAAGCCGAGCAGGTGCATGCCGGTGAACGTGCCGATGATCGAGACCGGCACGGCGAGGATCGGAATGATGGTCGCGCGCAGACTCTGCAGGAACAGGAACACGACGGCGACCACCAGCACCACCGCCTCGAAGAACGTGTGCACCACCTTGTCGACAGAAGCCAGCGTGAAGATGCTCGTGTCGAGCACGATCTTGTAGTCGAGCCCGGTCGGGAACTGGGCCTTGAGCTCCTCGAGGCGCGCGCGGACCGCGCCCGCCGTTGCGACCGCGTTGGCGCCGGGCTGCTGGTACACGGCGATCGTGGTGGCCGCCTTGCCGTTCAGGCGGCTCGAGATCGAGTAGTCGCGCTTGGCGAGCTCCACCCGGCCGATGTCCTTGATGCGCACGATGGCGGTGCCTTGCTTCGCCGCGCGCACGATGATCTCCTCGAACTCCTCGGGTTTGGTGAGCAGTCCCTGGGCGGTCACGACGAACTGCTGCATCACGCCGGGCACCGCGGGCTGGCCGCCGATCTGGCCGATGCCGAACGTCTGATTCTGGCTATTGATCGCGTTGGCGACTTCCTGTGCCGTGATGCCGAGCTGCGCCATCCGGTCGGGCTGCAGCCAGACCCGCATGGCGATGTCGGGAAGGCCAAGCACCTGGGAGCGGTTCGCACCCGGAACACGCTTGAGCTCCTCGAGCACGTAAAGGTTCGTGTAGTTGTCGAGGTAGGTGGTCGAGTAGCGGTCGTCGGGCGAGTAGATCGAGAGCACCATCAGGAAGCTCGACGACTGCTTGTCGACCGTGATGCCCTGCTGGACGACCGCCTGCGGCAGCTGCGACGTGGCCTGACTGACCCGGTTCTGGACGTTGACCTGGTTGATGTCCGGATTCGTGCCGGGCTTGAAGAAGACGTTGATCGTGATGTTGCCGGTCGACGAACTGGTCGAGTAGAAGTAGAGCAGGTTGTCGACGCCGTTGATCTGCGCCTCGATCGGTGCTGCAACGGTGTTGGCGATGACCTCGGCGGTGGCGCCCGGATAGCGCGCCGTGACGGTGACCTGTGGCGGCGCCATCTCCGGGTACTGCTCGATCGGCGCCACCGACATGGCGACCGCGCCGGCCAGCACGATCAGGATCGAGATGACCGAGGAGAGGACCGGCCGGTCGATGAAGAAGTGGGTGAACATCGCGTGGGCCGGCTACTTCTTCGCCGCGCCCGACTTGCCGGCGGCGTCGCCCGCCTTGGCGGCTCCGGCCTCGCCGGGCGCGACGATCTTGACCGGCTGGCCCGGCACCACCTTCAGCACGCCGTCGACTACCACGCGGTCACCGGCATGCAGGCCGTCGACGATCACGATGTCCTTGTCGCCGTAGTAGTCGCCGACGATGACGGGGCGCACCTCGGCGGTTCCGTCTTCCTTCACGACGTATACCAGGTGCCCGTTGGACCCCTGCTGCACGGCGAGCTGCGGCACCACGATCGCGTTTGGCCGCTGCGCGCCGTGAAGCAACGCAGTGACGAACATGCCGGGGCGCAGTTGAGTCTTCGGGTTCGGAAGCACCGCGCGGACCAGGAACGAGCCCGTATCCGGGCTGAATGAAGGGTCGGCAAAGCTGATCTTGCCGCGCTCTGGATAGGGCGTCCCGTCCGGCAGCACGAGTTCCACTTCGTAAGCCTGATCCTTGGGGATGACGATGAGACCCTTGGCGCTCTCATTGCGCGTCTTCGCGACCTGATTCTGCGAGACGCTGAAGTTCACCCAGATGGGATCGAGCGCGGCGACGTAGGTGAGCTTCGCGTCCGGCGAGATCGAGTTGAGATACGCGCCCTGACGCGGAATCGACCGGCTCGCGACCCCGGTGACCGGGGAACGGATCGTCGTGTAGCTGAGATTGAGCTCGGCCTCCGTCACTTTCGCCTGTGCGGCGTAGACCGCCGCCGTCGCCGCCTCGAATTCGCCTGTCGCGCGATCGAGGTCGGATTGCGACAGCGCATTCTGCGCCGCGAGCGGTTTCACGCGGTTGAGGGTGGCGCGAGCCGTGAAGAGCCGCGCCTGCTGCGCTTGAAGTTCGCCCTTCGCGGCATCGAGCTGCGCCTCGAACGGCTTCGGATCCAGCTGGAAGAGGATCTGGCCTTCCTTGACGAGGTCGCCTTCCTGATACGCGATCTTGTCGAGGAAGCCGGACACACGCGCGACGATGTCCACCTGCTGCGAGCTCTCGGTCTGCGCGACAAATGTGGGCGTGATCGGGATGGTCTGGGGCTTGATCTCGAGCACGCTCACCATGGGCGCCGGCCGCTGTGGTGGCGGCGCCTCCTTGCTGCACCCCACGAACCCGAGTGCGAGCGCCGCAGAAGTGACGATCATGACAGCTTGCCGAGTCATGCTATGGCTTCCCCCTTGCGTCATGGCGCGGTCAAAGGCACGCGCGGCGGCTTCCGCCGGCGAAGGCATGCGCCGACTCGCTCGACGGTAGCCGGCGATGGTAGCACTAGACGATGGGACGAGCGTTCCGGGCGGGTAGCCCAGGTCGCGTCGAAACGACTGACTACTTGCCCGTGGCCTTCTTGTACTCGTCGGACGAGATTTCAAGGACCTCCGACGAGGGTAGCGTCACCTCGGCGCCCGTCTTCGCGTCCTTGAACATGATGGTGGTCTGGTCCTTCGGCCGATCGACCTTCTCGGTGTAGAAGGTCCGCCCCGAGGAGGGGTCAGTCACCTTGTAGTAGCTCGCGCAGCCTGCAATGAATACCACCGTCGCAATAGCAGCCCACGTCGCAATCGTACCGACCTTCATTTCGCTACCCCTTTCGGATTTACCAGCTTATGCCGTAAGCATAGCGCACTCGCGGACGGGCGTCGCAGGCTGCAGCGAACAGGCCGGGTTCCCTTGTGGGACGCGATCGCGCGGGGCCACGCGCGGAAGCGCGTGTCACCGTTACCCGACGCGTCAGCCCCGTGCCGTCATTCGCTCCAGGACTTCAGTCACGTAGTCGAAGACCGAGTGCGGCTGCGGGTCGGCCCGCCCCGCGTTGGATGTGGCGCGTGCAGCCACGCTCGATACCGAGTCAACGAATTCGTCCAAGATGGGTGCGAACCGCACCCCCAGACCGTCGCGCACCGACTCGGACATCGAAATGGTCTCGGCCGCGCCCTGCGCATCGCCGCGCTCGAGCAAGGCGCCGGCCGTTGCCGCAAGGAAGAACGTTGCCTCCGTCCGGTAGCGGCCTCTTGCGACGATCTCTCCCGCCTCCCGTAGCAGCGGCATCGCCGAACCCGACGGGCTCCGGCCTTTCGCGAGCATCGCCAGCAGTGAAAGGGCCCGCGCGATCTGCGGTTCGTTCTCGATCTGACGGGAGTGGTCTAGCGAACGGCGGAGGTGCCGCTCCGCGTCTTCATGGTCACCGGCGCTCCAGAGCATCGTCGCCAGCATGATCTCTGTGCGCGCTACGCCCCACTCGTGATCCACCGACTCGAACAGCCGGGTCGATTCCTCGAGGGTCGCCACCGCCCGTGCGGGATCGTGATCGATGCCGAAATGGACATCCGACAGGACCATCAGGGTAACCGCCGCCTGGAACGGTAGCGCGTTGGACCGAAACACGGACAGGGACCACTCCAGCGCTTCTCGGGCGCCTCCGTAGTCGCCGGCTTGAACCCGCAGGAGCGCGTCGATCGACAGCAGCTTGGCGCGCATCACCCCGTCGAACTTGGGATTTCGGGCCGTGACCCGCCGCATCCAGTCACGGGGTTCGTCGCTTGCGTCGCGGATTTCGTAGAACACCGCGAGATCCCAAGCGAGCTCGACGACGCCCTCCAGGTCGTCGAGCTCGAAGCTACTCTGGACGGCTTTACGGAAGTTTGCGCGTTCGGGAGCCAGCCTGACAGCCCATGCCGTCTGGTTGGGTCCGCAGAGAGAGGGGCGAGCCTCGGCCGAAAGTCGTCGATACCAGGCGAGATGTCGCTGCGACACCGGCCCCGCCTCGTCGCGCACTTTCAGCTGCTCGAAAGCGAAGGCGCGCACGGTCTCCAGCATTCGGAAGCGCGGTTGGCCGAGATCGCGATCGTCGGCCACGAGTACAAGGCTGTTGTCCAGCAGGGCGGTCAGCGAATCAAGGAACTCGAGCGCTCCGTCCGGATCGCAGACCGCCTCCGCGGCTTCAAGGGAGAAACCGCCGGCGAAGATGCCGAGGCAAGCGAGCAACGCCCGTTCCTTCGCCTCGAGCAGTTGATGGCTCCACTCCAGCGTCGCACGTATCGTGCGCTGCCGCTCGGGCAGGTCGGCCACGCGGCTGCGCAACAGGTCGAAGCCTTGATCGAGGCGTGCCAGCAGCACGGCGGGGCGCAAGAGCCTGCTGCGGGTCGCGGCGAGCTCGATGGCGAGCGGCAGGCCGTCCAGTCGCCGGCAGATCTCGGCCACTTGCCGCACCGTTTCACCTTCGAGCGCAAAGCGCGAATCGGCATCCCTGGCCCGGTCCGCGAAAAGCTGGATAGCCGGCTCATGGGCGAGCGATGCGAGCGGTTGGCCCGGATCCGGTATTGCTAGGGGCGCCACTGCAATCTCCTGCTCGCCGGCGATGCGCAGCGCACGCCGGCTTGTTGTCAAGATCGTGAGATCCGGTATTCGCTCCAGCAGCCCGCGGAGGGGGCGCTCGACGTCGGCGATCTGCTCGATGTTGTCGAGCATGAGCAAGGCATCGCGCCCGGCGAAACGGTCGACCAGCGCATCCTGCGCCGTCCAGTTGCCTTCGGTGCGGATACCGAGGCGGTCACAGATGCTGCGTCCCAGGAGGCTGCCTTCGGTCACCGTGTCCAGCGGCACGAAATGGACTCCGTCCGGGTAGCGCGAGCGCAGGCGGGCCGCCGCTTCCTGCGCAAGGCGGGTCTTGCCCACGCCTCCGGGGCCGGTGAGCGTGACGAGGCGGTGACCTTCGTCCAGCTTGGCGACGATACGATCGAGATCTCCGCGGCGGCCCACGGTGCGCGTCAGTGGAGCGGGGGCATCGGACGCTCGGGGTCGCTCCCGTGAGTCCGCCTCGACGGCGGCCGCGAAGCGTTCGCTGAGGAGCAGCGCGAGGTCGCTCTGCACCACCGTGGATAGCTCTTCCACCGATGCGATGCGCTTGTACGAGGCCTGGTCGTCGGTCTGGAACTCCCGCAGCAGCGCGCTCAGCCTTTCCTCCCTTTCTGGCGCCGGGTGCTTGATGTACAGCAACCGGGGTCGATCACCGGCAAGGCGGTACTCATCTTCCAGACCGGAAATGGTCTCGCCGGGGGCCACCCACCCGTAGCGCTGCCAGTAGATCCCGATGAAGATGTGGCTTTGCGCGAGGTAGGTCCGGTAGAGCGCCCTGGGCGGATGGGGTCTCGCCCCCAGCTCGAACATGACGGGCGCAAGGTGCATGCGCTCGATGGCCTGACGGACCGCCGCTCGTTCCGTGCTCAGCTCACCCAAAGTGGAGCTGACAAAGACCCGCAGGCGATAATCCGGCGTGCGTATCGGCGTAGCGGGCATGCGAGAACGATACCTCGATTCCGCTCGCTTCGCCCTCCTCGGCTGCTCGCTACGTCGCTACTTGACGTTGGCGCGGACCGCGCTCGGTGCGTCGCGGGTGAGCTCGATCACCTCGTCCTCGTGCTGGAACTGGATGCGCTCCCCGTCTCGCAAGGTATAGCGCGTCGCGTCCGGTCCGACTTCGACCTCGAGCATCTGGCCACGGTAGGTGAGCGGGAACCGCACCGTCGACTGGGGCTGGGGCGCGCGCACCGGGCGGAACGAGAGCATCCCGTTGTAGTCGCGCATTCCCGCAAAGCCGTACACCGTCACCATCCACGTGCCGCCCATCGATGCAATGTGGCAGCCGTCGTGCACGTTGCCGCCGACGTCGGCGAGATCCATGAGCAGCGCCGCCATGGCGTAGTCGGTGGCCTTGTCGAACTCGCCGATCTCGGCGGCCATGATCGCCTCGACACAGGAGGAGAGCGAGGAATCGCCGGTCGTGAGCGGATCGTAGAAGAGGAAGTTGCGCCGCTTCTCCTCCAGCGTGAACTCGTGCCCGAGAAGGAACATCGCCAGGATGACGTCGGTCTGCTTGATCACCTGGTGACGGTATATGTTGAGCGGATGATAGTAGAGGAGCAGCGGATACTTCTCCGCCGGCGTGTTCTCGAAGTCCCATCGCTCCCGGTCGAGGAAGCTGTCGTCCTGCGGGTAAATCCCCGTCTCCATGTCGTAGGGGACGTACATGCGGTCGGCGGCCCGCTTCCAGTCCTCGACCTCCGCCAGATCGAGTGACGTCTTGTGCACGAGCACGTCGAGCGTCTGCGGATTTGAAGCACGCAGCGCCTCGATGGTCTGCGCGGCGTAACGCAGATTCTCCCGGGCCATGAGGTTCGTATAGGTGTTGTTGTTGACCACCGTCGTGTACTCGTCGGGCCCGGTCACGCCGTTGATGCAGAAGTTGCCGCCCTTGCGCTCGGAAAAGAAGCCGATGTCGACCCAGAAGCGCGCGGTCTCGATCAGCATCTCCGCGCCGTACTCGTGGAGGAACTCCTCGTCGCCGGTCGCGTTCACGTACTTGCGCAGCGCGTACATGATGTCCGCGTTGATGTGGTACTGGGCGGTGCCGGCGGCGTAGTACGCGGAAGCTTCCTCCCCGCTGATCGTCCGCCACGGGAAGAGCGCGCCCTTGTGGCTGAGCTCCTTCGCCCGCTCGCGCGCCTTGTCGAGCATCCGATAGCGGAAGTGCAGCAGGTTCCGCGCGATGCGCGGCGTCGTGTAGATCAGGAACGGCAGGACGTAGATTTCCGTGTCCCAGAAATACTGCCCCTCGTACGCGGTGCCCGTCAGGCCCTTTGCGGGAACGCCCGCATTCTCCGCGCGGGCGGCCGCCTGGAGAATGTGAAACAGGCTGAAGCGGATCGCCTGTTGCACCTCGACAGACGTGCGTCGCGATTTGTCGGCGCGGACGTTCTGCACCTGCACGTCGCTCCGCCGCCAGAAGTCGTCCAGGTATTGCTGCTGCCCGGCGGCGAGCGACTCGAATCCCTCGGTGACGATGCGGTCCAGCGTCCATTCGACGCGTCCGCAAACCTGCTCGGGAGACGCCGTCGACGACGTGTGATACGCCATGAACTTCGCGAGCCGTATGGGGCGATCGGGTTCGGCGTCGATCGTGAAAGCCACCTGGCCGAAATCGTCGGTATTGGAAGCCGTCCAGGAGTGCCGGCATTCGGTCTCGAGACGGTGGTCGATGCCGCATGCGAGAACCATCTTCGTCCGGTCGGTGCCGTGCGCGAGGACGATGCGTTGCTCGCCGGCGTGGCTCGTGCGAGGCTGCAGGATCCGTCCGGAGAAAGCCCTGCCCCGCCTTGGATCGTTGCCGCCCCGCGGCGCGCTGCGCCGCTCGGCGAGCACTTCGGAGGAGATCACCACCGGCGCGCGCGCGTTGAGCACCGTGACCTCGTACCAGATCGCGCCGGCATGACGGTGCTCGAAGGAGATCAAGCGCCGCGAGCGGATGAGCACCTGCTTGCCCGCGGGAGTCTCCCACACGATCTCCCGGTCAAGCGTGCCCGCACGCATGTTCAGGCGCCGGTCGAAGCGCAGCATGTTGGAGGTCGCCAGCCAGAACGGCTCGTCGTCCACGAAGAGCTTGATGGTCTTCGCGTCCGTGACGCTCAGCATCGTCTGGCCGGTCCGGGCGAAGCCGTAGGCCTCCTCGCCATACACGATCGGCCAGGTCTCGTGAAGGCCGTTCACATACGTGCCAGGTTGAACGACCGGCCCGCCCTCCTCCGGCGAGCCGCGCATGCCGAGGTACCCGTTGCCGAGCGCGAGGATGGTCTCCGTCTGGGCCATGAACTCCGGATTGAACCGACGCTCGATCCAGTTCCATTCGTCTGCGACATAGTCGTGCGGCGGCGGCTTTAGACGTTCGTGATGGCGCATTGCAAGTCAGCTTCCGTCGACCAGTTCTGCAAGATCCGCGACCACCACATGGGCGCCGCGCCGCTTCAACTCTTCGGCGTCGCCGTGGCGCGCCACGCCGATCACCAGGCCGAACCTTCCGTTCGCACCCGCCTCGACGCCAGAGAGGGCGTCTTCGACCACGACCGCGCGCTTGGGCGGAATACCCAGCGCTTTCGCCGCCTGCAGAAAGGAATCGGGGGCCGGCTTGCCCGCCAGGCCCAGCTCGATGATCGTATTGCCGTCCACGGCCACGTCGAACAGATCCGAGATCGCCGCAGCCTCGAGCACCGCCGCACGGTTCTGGCTCGATGTGACGACCGCGCACTTGATGCCTTCGTCCCGGAGCCTGCGCACGAGGGCCACGGACCCCGGGTAGGTCACCACCTCGCCCGCGGCGATGGCGGCGTTGACCAGATCGTTCTTGCGATTCCCCAGTCCGCAGACCGTTTCGGCATCCGGTCCGTCCTCCGGCGCGCCTTCCGGAAGATCGATGCCGCGCGCGTGCAGGAAGTCTCGCACCCCGTCATAGCGCGGCTTACCGTCCACATGCAGCTTGTAGTCCGTCGCGATCTCGAAAGGGTGGAATTCCTCACGCCTTGCCACCGCACGCCGCTGAAGAAACTCGTCGAACATGCGCTTCCAGCTCGACGCATGGATCTGCGCGGTGTCGGTCAGGACGCCGTCCAGGTCGAACAGGACCGCATCGAAACGATCCCGCGTGATCAATTTCGAGCGGCCGGATGAGGGCATCGGGCGGAGGAAGACCTCAATCTCCCCACTTCCACGCGGCCTGCGCAGGCATGTCGATGCCGTGCTCGTAGGCGTGTTGGCGACAGGCGATCTGCATATCCCGCAGCTTCTCCTTGACGTGCGCACCGGCCACGAGCAGCCCCGGAACGCGGTTGATGACATCGATCGCGAGGCTGAAGCGGTCGATCTCGTTCTGGATGGCGAGCTCGAGCGGCGTGTTGATGTTGCCTCGTTCCTTGTATCCACGCACGTGCAGATTGCCGTGATTTGTGCGGCGGTACGCAAGTCGGTGGATGAGCCAGGGGTAGCCGTGGAAGTTGAAGATGATGGGCCGGTCCACGGTGAACAGGCTGTCGAAGTCCCGGTCCGAGAGCCCGTGCGGGTGCTCGGAGGCCGGGGTCATCTTGTAGAGGTCCACGACATTGACGAAGCGGATCTTGAGGTCCGGGAAGTGCTCGCGCAGCAGCATCACCGCCGCCAGGGCCTCTTTGGTCGGGATATCCCCGCAGGAGGCCATCACGACGTCCGGCACCCCGTCCTGGTCGCTGCTCGCCCAGTCCCAGATGCCGATGCCCTTGGTGCAATGCTTGATCGCCGCGTCCATGTCCAGGTACTGGAGGTGCTTCTGCTTGTCAGCGACGATGACGTTGATGTTGTCGGTGCTCCTCAAACAATGATCGGCGACCGAGAGCAGGCAGTTCGCATCGGGCGGCAGGTAGATGCGGGTCACCGCAGGACTCTTGTTCACCACCACGTCGAGAAAGCCCGGATCCTGGTGGGTGAACCCGTTGTGGTCCTGGCGCCAGACCGTCGAGGTGATCAGCAAATTCAGCGAGGCCACCGGCGCCCGCCACGGCAAGTGCTCGGCAATAGCCAGCCATTTCGCGTGCTGGTTGAACATCGAGTCGATGACGTGCACGAACGCCTCGTAGCTCGACAGGAAGCCGTGGC
Source organism: Betaproteobacteria bacterium (assembly GCA_022340285.1). GTDB lineage: Bacteria > Pseudomonadota > Gammaproteobacteria > Burkholderiales > SG8-39 > JAABRB01. The sequence continues at coordinate 61,252 of JAJDOG010000057.1, read as the reverse complement.
GCCCGCTGAGGAGGTAGCCCTCGAGCCATCCCTCGAGCGTGTGCTCGGAGAGCATCTCCATCACGCGCCCGTCGGGTGCGAGCTGCCCGCCGTCGGCATCCTCCGGAAGATAGTCCGCGAGCCACGTCTTCTTGCTTGCCTCGTACACCGCATCCAGCCGGTTCGAGGCCGTCTCGTCGGGGCCGAAGACGCGGAAGTTCGTCGGGTTCTCGCGCAGGATGTCGCGCAGCATCGCGCCGAGCGGACGCGTGTTCTCGGCCTCCGTGCGGCCGGGCTTGCCGACTTTCGCCGCGTAGTGGCGAAACTCGGGCATTCGCAGCGCCTTGCGCAGCAATCCGCCGTTCGCGTGCGGGTTCGCCCCCATGCGTCGACTGCCCACGGGCGCGAGCGCCTTGAGCTCGGGAATCAGCCGGCCGGTCTTGTCGAAGAGCTGCTGGGGCCGGTAGCTCTTCATCCAGGTTTCCAGGAGCTTGAGGTGACGCGAATTCGCGCGTACTTCGGCCAGCGGCACCTGGTGCGCGCGCCAGTAGCCCTCGACCTTGTGGCCGTTGACCGTCTTCGGACCGGTCCAGCCCTTCGGGCTGCGGAGCACGATCATTGGCCAGCGGGCGCGCTGCGGTTTCCCGCTGGCGCGCGCATCGCTCTGGATCCGCCGGATGTCGCGCACGCACTTCTCCATGGTCGCCGCCATCGCCTCGTGCATCTTCATCGGGTCGGAGCCTTCGACAAAGTGCGGCGTCCAGCCGTAGCCTTTGAACAGGCTCTCGAGCTCCTCGTGCGAGATGCGCGCGAGGATCGTCGGGTTGTTGATCTTGTAGCCGTTGAGATGCAGGATCGGTAGCACTGCTCCGTCGCGCACCGGATTCAGGAACTTGTTGGAGTGCCACGCCGTCGCGAGCGGGCCAGTCTCCGACTCGCCGTCACCCACCACGACCGCGACGAGCAGATCGGGATTGTCGAACGCGGCGCCGAACGCGTGCGAGACGCTGTAGCCGAGCTCGCCGCCCTCGTGAATCGATCCGGGCGTCTCGGGTGTGCAGTGGCTGCCGATGCCGCCGGGAAACGAGAACTCCTTGAAGAATTCCCGCATGCCCTCCTCGTCCTCGCCCTTGTTCGGATAGATCTCCGAGTAGGCGCCCTCGAGGTACACCGGCCCCAGCACGCCGGGCGCGCCGTGCCCGGGGCCGGCGAGGAAGATCGCGTCGAGGTCGTATTTCCTGATGAGGCGGTTGAGGTGGACGTATGTGAAGGCCAGTCCCGGACTGGTTCCCCAGTGGCCGAGCAGGCGGTTCTTGATATGCGCGGGACGCAGCGGCTTGCGTAGGAGCGGGTTCTCCTGCAGGTAGATCATGCCCACGGCGAGGTAGTTGCACGCGCGCCAGTACGCGTCGATCTGCTTGAGCTCTTCCGGTGCGAGCGCGCTCTTCGCCGCGCGTGCTCTGGACTGCTTGCGAACCTTCGTCTGATTTCTCGCCATGACTTGAAATCCTCCGTTCTGATCTGCCTCGTTGACGATAGACCCGACCGTATTACGTGATTTGATACGGCGCAACCTGCTCGGCAATTCGTTGGGCGCGCGCGGGCAAGACCGGTGCAAATGCGCTAACTTCCGCGCGACGGATCACGCACCCGCGCACGAGAGGAACAAAGCGTCATGGCTAAGATAGACTTGAAGCGGCTCGAGAAGTTTCTGCGCCCGTATCGCGTCACGAAGGGCAAGGGTTTCAAGCTGAAGGATCACGACCCGGGCGATACGCACGGGATCAAATCGGAGCAGAAGACCGAGGCGAAGGCGCTCCTCGCGCGCGGCGTCGAGTGGCTCGCCGAGGAACAGGAGAAGCTCTACGCGCAGGATCGCTGGGGCGTGCTGCTTGTCTTCCAAGCGATGGACGCGGCCGGCAAGGACGGCACCATCAAGCACGTAATGTCCGGCGTCAATCCGCAGGGCGTGCAGGTGACGTCGTTCAAGGCGCCGTCGAGCGAGGAGCTCGATCACGATTTCCTGTGGCGTTGCATGAAGGCGACGCCGGAGCGAGGACGGATCGGGATATTCAACCGGAGCTACTACGAGGAAGTGCTCGTCGTGCGGGTGCACGAGGCGCTGCTGGCGAAGCAGAAACTGCCCGCGAAGCTCGTCACGAAACGCATCTGGCAGGAGCGCTACGAGGACATCGCCAATTTCGAGCGCTATCTCGCGCGCAACGGCTATCTCATCCTGAAATTCTTCCTGAACGTCTCGCGCGGGGAGCAGAAGAAACGTTTCCTCGAGCGACTCGACCGCCCCGAGAAGAACTGGAAGTTCTCGAGCGCCGACGCCCGGGAGCGCGGCTACTGGGGCAAGTACATGGCCGCCTACCAGGACCTAATTCGCCACACGGCGACGGAGCACGCGCCGTGGTACGTCGTTCCCGCGGACAACAAGTGGTTCAGCCGCCTCGTGGTCGCGGCCGCGATCGTCGAGTCGATGGAGCGGCTCGACCTCCACTTTCCAAAGGTTGACGCCGCCGTCAAGAAGGAGCTTGCCACGGCGCGGGCATTGCTCCTCGGCGAGAAGCGCTGAGGCGCTCGAGCCGGTTTGGTTCATCCCCTCCTTTTCAAGGAGGGGTCCGCCCGAAGGGCGGGGGGGTGGTTGAGGCTTCGGTCAATCAGGACACCACCCCGGCCGCTACGCGGGTCCCCCTCCTCGAAGAGGAGGGGGAAAAGGCATTGGTTCAATCGGCATACTTGTCGTGATGGCGCAGCCACGCCATCGTGTAGGGAAGGTCTGACTCGTCGCGACCCTTGGGCACCAGGTCGAGGTAGTGGTACGCGCCGTTCAGCATGTCGAGCCCCCGCTCGTAGCACGAGTAGGTGTGGAACACCTCGCCGTCGCCGGACCGGTAGAACACGCTGATGCCGGGCGCCTCGTCGCTGGGAAACTTGGTGACCCGATAGTTGTAGACCATCTCGCCCTTGGCCATCTCTTCGGGCGTGAACGTGACCCCGAAGTCGCGATTGAAATCGTTGCCATACGACGAGGCCCACTCGAAGCGCCAGCCCATCCGCTTGCGGTACGCCATGAGCGTCTCGAGCGGGGCGCGCGAGACCGCGATCATCGTCACGTCCCGGTGTTTCAGGTGCACGATGACGCCATCGAAGTTGTCCGCCCAGAAGGAGCAACTCTTGCATCCGTCACTCCAGTCCGGGCCATACATGAAGTGGTAGACGATCAGCTGGCTGCGGCCGTCGAACAGGTCGGCGAGCGTTTTGCGCCCGGCCGAGGTGTCGAAGACGTATTCCTTGTCGATTTTCTCCCAAGGCAGCTCGCGGCGCGCGCGGCTCAGCTCGTCGCGCTGGCGCGTGAATTCCTTTTCCCGGGCAAGGTGCTCGCGGCGCGCCGCGACCCATTCCTCGTGCGAGACCACGCGATGTTGTGGCATGTCTGAATCTCCCGTTCGTTGTCCTGCGCCGAGCACTCCGGTCAGCCGAGCGCCGCTTCGAGCCTGCCGAGCAGGGCGATCCACCCTTCGCGGTGATGATCGCGCGCGCTCTCGTCGAAGAACTGCTCGTGCTTCAGCGTGAGCGCCGTACCGGTTCCGACCGGGCGCAGCGTCACCGTCACCAGCGACTCGCGCTCGGGGGTAGTACGCCACGCCCAGGTGAAGACGAGGCGCTCGTTCGGCACGACCTCGCGGTACACGCCGCTCACGTCGTGCACCTCGCCGTCCGGCGCGTTCATCTTGATGCGGTAGCGACCGCCGACGCGGACGTCGACCTCGATCACCTCCACCTTGAACGCGTCATTCGGCGCGAACCACTGCTTCAACGCTTCCGCTTGGGTCCACGCTTGCCAGACCCGCTGCGGCGGGACGCGGTACGTGCGTTCGACGGTGAGCGAGGGCTTCGTTTCGACGGTGCCTTGGGCCATGGTCGGTCCTCCTGTCGGTTGAGAAAGCGCTCGAGGGCGTCCAGCCGCTCTTCCCAGAACCGGCGGTAACGCTCGAGCCAATTGGCGGCTTCCCTGAGCGCGTGCGGGGCGAGCGCGCATTGCACGACGCGCCCGTCCTTGCGCCGGGCAAGCAGGCCGGCGCGCTCGAGAATTGCAAGATGCTTCATGAACCCCGGCAGTGACATCGTGGTGTCCTGCGCAAGCTCGCCGACTGCCGCGGGTCGGCCGGCGAGACGCTCGATGATCGCGCGGCGTGTCGGGTCCGCGAGCGCCGCGAACACCCCGTCGAGATTCGCCGCCCTTGCCGGGGACATCTTATAGTTAACCATACGGTTTAGTATTTCGCCAGGGCGGCCGGATGTCAAGCCCTATTTACCGCAGCGGCCCGGCCGCGCTGCGCGTTTGAACCGCGCGGCATTCGCGGCTAAGCTCCACGCGGGCCGCCGGGGCCCGGAAACCGGGACACGGAAAGAGGCGAAGCGGGCGGGCATGGATTGGACGATGTACTGGTTCATGTTCCCGGTGGCCATCTGCGTTGCGACGCTGGCCAATCTGAGCGGCATCGGCGGGCCGGCGCTCTTCATCCCGATCTTCGTGATCGTCTTCCCGCTGCTCGGGCCGGAATACCCGATGACCACGGCGGCCGCGATCGGAACCGCGCTGTTCACCGGCGTGTTCGGCTTCTCGTCCGGTCTGCTGACCTATCACCGCAGGCGGTTGATCGACTTTCGCAGCGCGGTGCCTTTCCTCGGCGTCGCGGTGCCGGTCACGGTCGTCGGTGCGCTGCTCCTCGCAGCGCTCAAGGAGCACGAGCTGCTGCTCAAAGGCGGTTACGCCACGCTGATGCTCGCGCTCTGCCCGGTGATCCTGCGTCACGCGCCACCGCCGCACATCGATCCCTTGCATCCGGACAACGATCCGGAGAGCGCGCGCCGGCCGACTCGACGCCTAACGGATCGGCAGGGAAACTCCTATGTCTATCGCAAGCCGAAACAGGGAGCGAGCGGCGGGCTCTTCACGGCGCTGGGCGCTTTTCTGACAGGATTGCTCGGCGTGGGCATGGGCGAGGTGATCATGCCGCAGCTCGTGAAGCGCAACCACGTGCCGGTCGCGGTCGCGGCGGCGACTTCGGTGTTCACGGTCATCCTCGTCTTCGTTTCCGCCTCGTTCACGCAGATCGCCGCCCTCGTCGCTGCGGGCGGCGTCGCCGCGATTCCCTGGAACCTGGTGTGCTACACGGTGCCCGGCGTGATCATCGGCGGCCAGATCGGCCCCCGGCTGCAAGGCCGCTTCGCGCAGCGCACGATGGAGCGCGCCATCGCCGTCCTTTTCGGCTTCATCGGCCTAGCGATGGGCTTCATCGTCCTGCGCGGGCTGGGCGCGCTTGGTTGACCGCGCGCGCGGCGTGCCCTCTCAGAAGTGCAGCGAGATGTCGCGATGCGCGGACGTGCAGCTCGCCATGTCGAGCGCCTGGTCGCGCGTCAACTTGCTTTGCAGGCGCACGCCGATGGTGTCGCGGATCGTCGCTTCGTAGGCTTGCAGTCCCGGCAGCAGCGCGGTCTTGGCGCGCTGGCGCCACGCCACTTCCTCGCCGAGGAGCTGCTCGGCCTTCGCCATCGACTCGGCCGCTTCCTTCTGGTCGGGCACCTGGTTCCGCAGAACCCGGCGGGCGTTCGACAGCGCGGAGCGGATCTCGTTTGTTCCTTTGATCTCCCCGACCTTCTTCGCGAGATCGGCGATTCGATCGACGTTTTCCGCGGGCGGGGCGCTCTCGACGCTCTTGCGCAGCGTCGCGAATTCTCCTTCGAGCTTGGCGAGGGCGTCGGCCGCCGCGACGGTCGCGACCAGCTCGCTGATCGGCGCGTATGCCTCGTCGACGTTGCGGCGGTAGGCCCGCCGCGCGTTCAGCTCGGCCTTCTGCAGCGCCTGGAACGCCTTGTGGTCCGCCTCCCAGCGGGCCGGCACTTCCGCCAGGATGGCCTTGCGCTCCGCTTCGAGCGCGTCGATGCGGGCCTGCAGCACCTGCTTGCGGGCCGGATCGGCCTTGGGACCGTAACCGAGCTGGTCGAGGCGTCGCTGGACCACCTTGATCTCTTCTTCGACGCGGTGGGCCTGCTGCTGCAGCGAGCGTACTTCGACGTGCAGCGGGCGGTAGGCGTCGGTCTGCGCCTGCACCGCCGCCTCGGCCGTCTTGATCTCCGCGACGAGCGGAAAGGTCTTCTCAGCTTTGTCGAGCGCGCCTTCGGCGGCACTGCGCAACTGCTGCGGCACCATGCTGTAGTCGAGCCCCCGCGCCGTCTCGATGGCCTTGCGGATCGTCGCGCCGTCGCGGTCGTACTCGCGTATCACGCGCTCCTCGAGGCAGGTCTGGAGCTTGGGATTGAGCGGCGGGGGCGCCGTCTCGGACAGAAGCGAAATACGAGTCGGCAGATAATTCACCAGCCGCGGATTGACCGCCACGATGCCGAGCACGATCAGCTGCAGGCAAATGAAGGCGACGACGCCCCGGTACATCTGGATCGTCTTCACGGAAGGGGGCGCGACCCCGCGCAGATAGAAGAGCGCGAACCCGAACGGCGGGGTGAGGAACGAGGTCTGGATGTTGAGCCCGATCATGACGCCCAGCCACACGGCGGTGACGTTGGCCCCGGGATCCATGAGGATGATCGGCGCAACGATCGGCACGACCACGACGGAGATCTCGATGAAGTCGAGGAAGAACCCGAGGAAGAAGATCACCGCCATCACGGTCACGAACTGGGCCCAGAACCCGCCCGGCAGCGTGGTCAGGAAATCCCGCACGAGCGACTCGCCGCCGAACGCGCGGAAGGAGGCCGTGAGCATGGCCGCGCCGAGCAGGATGATGAACACCAGTGAGGTCGTCTTGGCGGTGTCGATCATGACCGAGCGCAGGGTGTTCTCGACGCGCAGTGTGCGCAGGCCGCTCCAGACCAGCGAGACGACGAAAGCGACGACGGCGATGGTGACCAGCACCAGCGCGACCATGTCCCCGGTGGTGCGAAGGTTCTTCACGTTGACCGGGGCGATGCTCGCGATCACGCCCATCGCGAACACCGAGCCTATGGCGAGCAGCGCCGGCCAGTAGGCGTCGCGGCGCCCTTCGTGCAGCCGTGCGCCCGCCATGATCATCGCGCCCACGGCGCCGATCGCGCCGGCCTGGTTCACGGTCGCCACGCCCGTGATGATCGAGCCGAGCACGATGAAGATGAGCGTCAGCGGCGGCACCAGCGACACGAACACCTTGAAGGCGAACTGCCTGTCGAGCTTTCCTTCGTAGTGCACCGCGGGCGCGAGCTTGGGGCGCATCAGCGCGAGCACGAGTACGAAGATCATGTACGCGGCGACCAGCAGGAGCCCCGGAACGAGCGCGCCCATGAACATGTCGCCCGCGCTCGTCGACACCGTGTCGAACTCCGTGGGCATCGAGAACTCGCCGGTCGACACTTTGTAGAGTGCCTTGCGCGCGTTGCTTGCCTGGTCGGTGGCGCTCGAGAGCTGGTCGGCGAGGATGATCAGCACGATCGACGGGGGAATGATCTGGCCGAGCGTGCCTGACGCCGCAATCGTTCCCGTCGAGAGCGCGTTGGAGTACTTGCTGCGCATCATCGCCGGGAGCGAGATGAGCCCCATCGCGACGACCGTCGCGCCCACGATGCCGGTCGTCGCGGCGAGCAGCGCACCGACGAAGATGACGGAGATGCCGAGACCACCGGGAAGCGGCCCGAACAGCTGCGCCATCGTGACGAGCAGGTTCTCGGCGATGCGCGACCGCTGGAGCATGATCCCCATGAACACGAAGAGCGGGATCGCTATGAGCGTATCTCGCTCGACCTCCCAGTAGACGCCCCGGAAGTTGGTCACGCCCGCGGTGAGCCACTCGACCGGGCCGCCCTGCGCGAAGTAAGCGCTCGGATCGTCGGCGACGATCCACCCCGCAAGCGCAGCCGTGCCGATGGTCAGGATTGCCGAGCCCGGGAGCGCGAACGCGACCGGGAACCCGGACCCGAGCGCGATCGCCATCGTCAGCAGGAGCATCAGGACAAAGATGACGTCCATCGGGGCGGCTCGTTTCCGGGTTGTTCAGGCCGTGCCCACAGGCGCGAGCTTGCGCTTCCCCGGATCGCCGCGATAGTCGGCGACGCTCTCGAGGAAATAGCTCGAAAACTGGATCAACATCGTGACCGCGAAGACGGCGAGAAACGCGGCCATCAGGTACTTGATGTACAGGCCGAATCCGGACTGCGTCACCTCCAGCGCCAGCAGCGGGCTGGTGATGATGCTGGCCGGGCTGCTCATGCCGAGGAGCAGGATGGTCCAGCACAAGGGCAGCCCGAGGCAGACGGAACCGATGGCATTCACGAGGCCCTTGGTTCGGGCGGAAAAGTTCGTATAGAGCACGTCGACGCGCACGTGCCCCTCCTCGATGAGGGTATAGGCGCTCGAGAAGAGGAACAGGCCCGCGTACCACATGCGCACGAGGTCGCCCATGAATGCCTGCTCGTAGGAGTACATGAAGCGGGAGATCACGATCTGCAGCTCGGCAACGACGACGAGCAACGCAAGCCACGTGAACCCGGGCGGGCGGGCGACAGCGGCGATCACCAGCGACGCGATGATGAGCGGTCCGTGCACGTAGGGCGCGCGGAACTGGTTGCGCCCCAGGTCCGTTGCCAGCTGGTGGCCGAACAGGTTCTCGAGAATCCCTTCCACGCGCAGGAACGAGATGACGTAGTCAGCCACCCCGACGAGGAGCACGCACCAGAAGGCCGCGGCCGCGATGTAGGCCGCGAGCCGGGTCATCACCGCGTCGTCCTCGCGCAGGCTGCGTCCCCGGGTGAGCGAGACGTACACAGCGGGCGCGACGAGGGCAAGCGCGTAGATCAGAACCTGCAGCCACGCGAGCGCAGGCGCGTCCGGGCCGAAGGCGGCGTCCGCCCCCGGCCACTTGCGCCAGAAGCTCAGGTAAACGTTGAGGAGAAAGGCGAACAGCATCGCGACGACGCTCCACGCGAAGTATCGCGCGACCAGCGTGAACGGCGTGGGGACGTAGCCCCGTTCGGCGACGCTGGAAAAAGTGGACTCCATGCGGGCCCCACCCCTCGCGAAAAAACGGGACGGGCCTCGGGCCCGTCCCTCGCTTTACACGACTCGACTCTGGCTCAGATGCCCAGGACCCGGTTCCGTTTGACCGAGTAGGCGATGTCGGAGATCTTCAGCCATCCGCCGACGGTCTTGCGCGCGGCGACGAAGCTCTCGTACACCTTGTTCGCGAGCGGGCTGTGCGAGCGGGTCTCGTCGAACACCGCCTGCGCCGCCTTGCCGAAGCTGTCGTAGATCTCGTCGCTGAACTCGCGCAGCTGCACGCCGTGCTCCTTGATGAGCCGCTCCAGGTATACGCCGTTGTTCGCGTTGACCTCCGACATCATCAGCTCGCATTCCTCGGTGGTGAGGGACGTGAGAATGAGCTGCTCGGTCTTCGACAGCTTGCTCCACCAGGCCTTGTTGATGCCCATGGAGATGAAGCCGCCCGGCTCGTGCATGCCGGGCCAGTAGTAGTACTTGGCCGCCTCGTAGAACTTGAGGAAGTAGTCGTTCCAGGGGCCGACCCACTCCGTCGCGTCGAGCGATCCGGACACCAGGTTCTCGTAGATCTGACCGCCCGGCAGCGAAACCGGCGATGCGCCCACCTTCGCCATGACGTCGCCGCCGAGACCGGGGATACGCATCTTGAGTCCCTTGAGGTCGGCGACGGTGTTGATCTCCTTGCGGAACCAGCCACCCATCTGCACGCCGGTGTTGCCGCAGGGCAGGCACTTCAGGCCGAAACCGCCGGCCAGTTCGTCCCAAAGCTGCTGGCCTCCGAGGTGAAAGATCCATGCGCCCATCTCGGTATAGGTCAGGCCGAACGGCACCGAGGTGAAGAAGGCCCAGGCCGGATGCTTGCCCTTCCAGTAGTAGTCGGCCCCGATGTAGGCCTGCGCGTTACCGGAAGCGACTGCGTCGAACGAGTCGAACGCACCAACCCGCTCGCCGGCCGCGAAATAACGGACGTTGAGGCGCCCCTCGCTGACGTCGGTGATGCGCTTGGCGAGTCGCTGCGCGCTCGTGCCGAGGCCCGGAAAGTCCCGCGGCCAAGTCGACACGATCACCATCTCCTTGCGCGATTGCGCGATGGCCGGAGCGGCGAGCGTGCTCGCTGCGACTGCGGTGCCAGCGGCGGCGCCTGTCAGGAACTTACGACGTTTCATGTTTTTCCTCCTCAGGTCCAGTGAAAATATTGGAAGTCGGCAGAGCCATGCGATATGGCGCGATCGCAAATGGTAAAGCCTCCCCGCTCCCGTGGCTCAAGCTTCGATGGCTTCCCCGGTCCAGACCCCGAGCGGAGTGGCCCTCCGAATGGCCCCCCTATCCGCCCGGCGTGGCCGCGGCCGAACCGCAAGTATAGGGCAATGTGCCAGAGGACCACGGGGCTTCGAGATCGGACACGACAAGGCACCGAATCGGTGCATGACGCGAATCGCGCCGCGCGTCGCGGAGAAGCTACGCGGTTCGCTCCTTGAGATCCTCCGGGGCGACCGGTCCGAGGTGCCGATAGCCGGTCTCGTCGAGATCGCCCGCGCCGATGTACCAGCCGGGTGCGATGAGCACCTCGGTCTTGCTCAGATTGACGAGCCAGTGCTCCTCGCCAGGACGGATGTAATGGAAGTGCCCCGCGTGCAACTCGACGCGGTGTTTGCCCACCCCCGCGAGCCCGTGACCCTTGAGGATGTAGCAGACCTCCTCGCAGTTCTCGTGCACGTGCTTCTGATGAACCGTGCCGGCGCCAAAGTAGCCCTGCATCCAGGTCGTGGTCGCGCCGTGCACGCGGCTGATCGGCTGGTTGAAGTAATCCTGCGTCCAGCCCTCGCCGCGCGAGGTCTTGTAGATCGGCACGAGATCGTCGTGGATCACCGGGTGCTTGCAGTCGCGAATCGCGGTGCGCGGCGCCTTGAGGTCTGCGTCGGTGATGTCGCCGGTGTAGACGTAGCCGGTCGCCTCCACGCTCGGCGCGCGGTCGTAGATGCCGTACACCTCGATGGGATCGGTCTTGCTCAGGTTGATGAGCCAGTGCTCCGTGCCGCGCGGGATGTAGTGGTAGTGACCCGCGAAGAGCTCGACGCGGTCGTCTCCCGCGCCGGCGAGCCCGTGCCCGCGCAGCACGTAGTACATCTCGTCGCAGTTGTCGTGGCGGTGCTTCTTGTGGATCGCGCCCGGCATGAAGAGTCCGCGGAAAATCGTCGACGAGCAGCCGATGCGTCCGTCCATGATGATGCGGAAATCCGAGATGCTCCAGCCCTGCTTCGGATCCATGTTGCGCGGCGGGACGTCGTCCACGTGCACGAACGGGAAATCGGTGGCCATGGCTCCTCCTCGACCGGCGGCGAACCGACAATCTGTCGGTAACCGAAATTTGCCGGTTATCGGATCACGATGCAAGACGCATCGAGTACCATTTCGGGAGCACCCTTCCTGGAGGAGAGAACGATGCAACCGCACGAAAGACTGCCCTACTCGGCAATGGAAGGCCGCCCGCCGCTCAAGCTGCCCGACGGCGCGCGGCTCGTGGTCTGGCCCCTGCTCGCTCTCGAGGAATGGGATCTCTCGCGCCCGATGGCGCGCATGGTGATCACGCCGCCCCAAGGCCAGCCCATGATTCCGGATCTGCCCAACTGGACCTGGCACGAGTACGGCAACCGCGTCGGCTTCTGGCGCCTGCGGCGCATGTACGAGCGCCTCGGCATGAAGCCGACGGTGACGCTCAACGCGAAGACCTGCGAAGCCTATCCACAGCTCGTCGAGGCGTGCATGAAGAGCGGCTGGGAGCTGAACGCCCACAGCTACGAGCAGATCCCGATGCACAAGCTCGAGAATCAGCGCGAGACGATCCAGCGCGCGGTCGAGATCATCACCAAGTTCTCGGGGCAGCGCCCGCGCGGCTGGTTCGGCCCCGGACTCACTCAGACTTTCGACACCATCGACTACCTCGCGGAGGCCGGCATCGAGTACATCGGCGACTGGGTGCTCGACGACGAGCCCGTGCGCCTGAAGACAAAGACGAAGCCCGTCGTCGCGCTGCCCTACAACTTCGAGCTGCACGACATCGTGATGATGGCGCTGCAGAACCACACGTCGGACGCCTTCCACGCACGCGTGATGGACCACTTCGAGTGCCTGTACGAGGAGAGCACGGAGCGGGCGAAATTCATGGCGGTCGCGTGCCATCCCTATCTCTCGGGCGTGCCGCACCGCATCCGGCACGTCGAGCGTGCGCTCGCCGAGATGGCCGGGCGGCCTGGCGTGGTTTTCTGGAACGGCGCTCAGATCCTCGACTGGTATAACAGCGTTTCCCCTTAATATCGCTCGCCAAACGTGACGAATGCCGCACCGGGCGACGGCATTCGTTCTCAGTGAGACGCCCGACCCGCCGCCCGCCCCCGCCCGCCTGCCTAGAATGGATGGGTCAGCGTCCCGATTGCGCGCCCCGACCTCCTCCCGGGGGAGCGATCAGAGGAGGGCGCCAGTGCTGGAGTGGATCAAGAGTCCGGGGGTCGGCCCCGAAGATCCGATGCGGAGTCCCGCGTCCGCGTCGGCGATGCTTGCGGATCTCCGCGAGAGCGATCCGGTCACGGCCCTCGGCGAGCTGCGCGGCTGGCTCGCATCACCCGGCGACGGCGCCGAGATCGACGACCAGGCCGTCAGCGAAATCCTCGGCTTGATCCAGGAAGCGGGCGCAGCGCACGTCGCGAAGCTGCTCCGGCAGTATCTCGCGGACACAAACGACAACCAGGTGCTGCGCGAGACGAAGTGGAAAGCCATGTTCGCCTACGCGACGCGCCTCACCGAAGTCGTGTGCGCATCGACCGAACGCCTCCAGGCTATCGCCAAGTCGGAGCAGACCGCCACGGGTGCCGCGGCCGTGGGCACCGTGCGCGGGTTGCGCGCGTGCCGCATGCTCGCGAAGCTTTGCTTACTCCATTACGCGGACGTACCCGCTGACCTGTGGCGACGTGCGTACGCGATGCATGGTGGCGCGGAGGCCGCTGGCTGCGCGAGCATCGCGGTGCCGCCGCACCGCAGCCAGCGGATCTCGACCACCGCAACGCAGGATCTCCTGCGGCTGCTCATGATGCACGTCGCCGCGCCGGAGTCGCTCGCCTCGGAGCAGATCGAGGTGGTCGACCGGGTTGCCGAACAGCTCGGCGAGGAATTCGCGCTGCGGCCGCGCGGCGCCGCCGACAATCCCTTCTGCTTCGATCCGGACGGCCACCACCCGCCGCAGCGCGCGACGCCCGAATCTCCCTCCGCCGACGCGCGCTACTTCGGGCCCGGCGTGGCGCTCGACGCGCTGGCGCGACTCCACAAGCAGCTCGTCACGGAGAACGACAGGAACACCGCCATGTTCGGCAGCGACATCCCGCCGCACGCGCAGATCGCCGCCGTCGAGCACCTACTGCGAACCTGGGGACCGAACCCGCCGCGCCCCGCGCCGGCCCACTCGCCCGCGAAAGGCGAGCTGCGGGTCGTGCACGGATTCGCCAGCGTGTGCAAGCATCTCTCCACGGGGGGCGATACCGCCCAGAGCAAGTCGCGCGGCCTCGAACTCGCGAGCGACGATGACATCGCGCCCGCCGTGCCCGAGACCTGGACTATCCGCGACCAGGGCGGCAGCGAAGTCGGCGCGGAGATGCCGCAGCCGGACGCGAACTGGGCGCGCAGCGGCATGCTGGTCACCTTCTGCGTTGCCGGGCGCGACGAATGGTGGCTGGGCCTCATTCGCAGAACGCACTCCGAGATCGACAAGGCCACCCACGTCGACATCCAGGCCATCAGCCGCAAGCCGGTTGCGGTGACGCTGCGCCCACAAGCCAAGGGCAGCCCAGGTGGCGCTGACTGGAAAGCGTCAGCGGGCACCTTCGCCTTCGTCAGCGTGAACGCAATCCTGATGCCGGATGCATCACAGCCGACAGATCCGCCGCACTTGCTGCTGCCGCCGGAAAGCTGGAAAGAAGGACGAATCTACGAGGCCATGACGGCCGAGGGCACGCGCGACCTCAGGCTCTTGCGCGTGCTGCAACGAGGTGAAGATTTCGTGCGGGCGGCGTTCGAGTGGATGCCGGCGACCGTCGCTTGACCAGGGCCGCTTACTTGGCAAACCTCCTCGCCACGATGGGAGGGAGGTCGAGGTGGAAGATTGTCAATTCGGGCGCGGCCGTTGCGACCCATGCGACGGAAAGTGGCGACCCTGACCCATTCGCCCGATCTTGTTGACGACCAACAACACAAGAGCGATCGTCGCGGCCAGCCACAGGAGCGCGATGAAATAGACGAGCAGAGGCTGCCGCATGAATCCCGGAGTGATCGCCTCCATGAGCGTGAACATCAACCATGCCATGCCCGCGCTCGCCGCATTGAGCGCCACGAAACACGCCACGACGACCAATCCGGTCCAGAAGGAGTGCAAGGTCCCCTCCGTGTAGCGCCCAACCCCGTCCGCCACGGGATGAGGTTCGTTTTTTTATAGCAAATATCTGCGGGGGGCGACAGGCGAGCGTCTCCCGCACCCTCCCTAGGTGCTCCCAAAGCCTCCCATTGTGCGTCGCAACGGCGATGCGTCTACTGCGGCGGCTTCACCCCGTCCTTGCTCACCTGGATGCGCGGCGCGACCATCTTGCCGTCGGGCTTCACCTGCGCGATGAGAAAGACGTACTCCCCGGGCTTGAGGTCCGAGCGATTGCCCGGCACGGCGCGCACGATCGGCACGCCCTGGGGCACCAGGATCTTCTGCATGCCGTCCTTGTACTTCAGGGTGAGCTCCCGCTTCCCCGTGCCCTGCACCATCGCTTCGACGTTGGCGTTGGTCATCGTCGTGTTGGGCGCGAGGTCCCAGGGGATGTGGCCGGAGGGCACCTGCGGCGGGAGATAGTGCACCTCGAGCGCCTCGAGCATGCCGTCGGCGCGCTTGGTCGCCGTCGTGCCCACGTAGTCGCCCTGCTTGATGTCCTCGAACTTGATCGCTTTCGCCGTTGCGACGCCCACGTTGTCCGGCAACGTGAGAGTCAAGTCCTTACCATCGCGGGACTTGACCATCATCGTGTTTCCTTCGATGGCGGTGATGGTGCCCCGCACCCGCATGTTGGTCTGGGCGTCGGCCGCGGCACTTGCCAGCGCCAGCGCAGCGGCCAGGAACGCAATTCGGAGAGTCATGGCGGTCTCCTTCGGGGGTCGGCCGCGCGGGAAAATCCCGCGTGCCAGGAGCAAACACCCGCCACCACCGTGGCATTCCCCTACCGGTCGATTTGAACCGTCAATACCCCCAACCGCGATAGGTCTCGATATCGTAGAAGCTCAAGCCGCTCTGCGGCCGCTTCGCGGGGCCGAACTGGGCCACCGCATCCTTCAGGGCTTCCAGCCGGAACGGAATGTGGATCACGCGTGCGGTGCCTTCGCGAATGCGCTTGGCGAGAGCTGCCGGCCAGAGCGGCGCGAGCTCGGTCGGGTCGAGAATCACTTCGTGCCCGGGGTAGGCCGCGATAATCGGGATCTCGCAATCGTCGACGGCATAGCGGATCTCGAGCGGAATCCACTCGTTGTCCTCGCGGGTCGTCTCGCTGATGACGAGCACCACGTTCTTGGCGTTGTCGAGCCGCATGCGCAAGTGACGCTCGGTGAACTCCCGCAACCGAACGCTGGCGCGCGCTTCGGATTTCTCGCGGATGTCGGTAACGATGAAATTGCCGTCGTCGCGCACGCCCCATGCCTTCAGCAGCTCGAGATAATGGGTGTCGGTCACGTCCGGCTCTTTCTCCGGATTCGCGTAAGACGCGACGTAGGTCGAGGCGCGATCTGTCATGCAGCAAGGGCGTCTATTAGTTATTGGCTGCCGGCTGCGCTCGGCCCCGGGCGCTGCCGCGCAAGTCGTCCGAAAACGCCTGCTCCAGCGCTTTCGGCGGGTTCTTTCGACTATATACCACCGGGTTATAGCGTGGTCTTGGCGCAAGTACCCGAACAGAGTAGATTTTTGGCATGCAGCGGGTAACGATCGAGGTTCGGCGCGTCGCGGGCGCGCTCGGCGCGGAGGTGCTGGGCGTCGACCTCTCGCGCCCGCTCGAGGAGGAGGTGGTTATAGCGCTGCGGCGCGCGTGGCTCGAGCACCTGGTGCTTTTCTTTCGCGACCAGGCGCTGACGCCGGAGCAGTACATGGCTTTCGCGCGGCGTCTCGGCAAGCCGATCGAGTACCCGTTCGTGAAGGGCATCGACGGGTTTCCCGAAATCATCGAGGTGAAGAAGCTCGAGCACGAGACGGTCAACTTCGGCGGGATCTGGCATTCGGACACCGCCTATCTGACCGAGCCGCCGATGGCCTCGATGCTGCTTGCGCGGGAGGTGCCGCCGTTCGGCGGCGACACGCTGTTCGCGAACATGTACCTCGCCTACGAGACGCTGTCGGAGGGCATGCGTGCACTGATCGACGGGCTGCGAGCGGTAAATTCCTCGGCCAAGGCGGACGTGTCGCGCACGCGCGAGGACCGCATCCAGTCGGACGGGCGTGCGGAGGGCAAGAAGGAATACGTCGCGGAGCACCCGGTCGTGCGCACCCACCCGGAGACGGGTCGCAAGGCGCTGTACGTCAACGTCGCACACACGGTGCGCTTCACCGGCATGACCGAGGAAGAAAGCACGCCGTTGCTCGACTATCTTTTCGCGCACCAGGTGCGCCCGGAGCACACGTGCCGCTTCGCCTGGCAGCCCGGCTCCATCGCACTATGGGACAACCGCTGCACCCAGCACAATCCGGTCAACGACTACCACGGCTTTCGCCGCGTCATGCACCGGATCACGCTCGCCGGCGACCGGCCGCTGTAAGCAGTGCGCCGGAAGCCGGCGCTAGAATGGGTGGCCCCAACGCCAAACGATAGGAAAGTCACGCATGAAGTTCATTCGTATCGCCGCCCTCCTGCTCGCAACGGCGCTCGCGGCACCGGCCATGGCCCAGAACACGAACGCGGAGATCCTTCTCGAGAAGGTCAAGGCGGACAAGAAGCTGCTCATCGCGAAGAACATGAACCTCTCCGAGGCCGAGGCGAAGGCATTCTGGCCGATCTACGAGGCCTATCAGAAGGATCTCGACCAGATCAACGTCCGGCTCGGACGGGCGATCACCGCATACGCGGAGGCCTACAAGAAAGGCCCGCTCCCGAACGACGTCGCGATGCAACTCCTCGACGAGGCACTCTCGATCGAGGAGGCCGAGACGCAGCTCAAGCGCAGCTACGTGCCCAAGCTCAACGCAGCGCTGCCCGGCGCGAAGACTGCGCGCTACCTGCAGATCGAGAACAAGATCCGCGCGTTGGTGCGCATGGAGCTCGCGGACAACATTCCGCTCGTGGAGTGACACGTGGCGCCCGGGGTCACCGGGCGCTGCGTAGCATCACGCGATCTCGGGCTTCTGGCCGAATATTCGGTTGTGGCCGCGCTCTGGAAGCGTTCGCAAGCCTATCCGCAGAGATCAGGCGAGGTCGTAGCGGTCCAGGTCCATCACCTTGGCCCACGCCGCCACGAAGTCTTGCACGAACTTCTCCTGCGCGTCAGCACTTGCATAGACTTCGGCCAGGGCCCGGAGCTGGGAGTTAGAACCGAAGACCAGATCAGCGATGGAGCCGGTCCATTTGGGCTTGCCCGTTTTCCGATCGCTCCCCTCCAGCACGCCTTCGGATTTGGCGGACTTCTGCCATTTCGTGTTCATGTCGAGGAGATTGCAGAAGAAATCATTGGTCAATGTTTCGGGCTGCTTGGTGAAGACTCCGTGCTTGGAGTGGCCGACGTTCGCATTCAGCGCGCGCATACCGCCGATCAGGACCGTCATCTCGGGAGCGGTCAGCGTCAGCGACTGCGCTTTGTCCAGCAGCAGCTCAGCCTCCGATCCCTCGCATCCCCTGCGGACGTAGTTGCGGAAGCCGTCCGCGATCGGCTCCAGTGCGGCGAACGCGTCCACATCGGTCTGGTCCTGCGACGCGTCCATGCGCCCCGGCGAGAACGGAACCTTCACCTCGACGCCGGCCTTCTTTGCTGCTGCTTCGACGGCTGCGCAGCCACCCAGAACGATCAGGTCTGCGAGCGAGACTTTCCTGCCGCCGGAGGCCGACTTGTTGAACTCACTCTGGATGCCCTCCAGAGACTTCAGCACTTTCGCCAGTTCGGCCGGCTGGTTGACTTCCCAGTCCTTCTGCGGCGCGAGGCGGATGCGCGCGCCGTTCGCACCGCCGCGCTTGTCGGAGCCACGGAAAGTGGACGCCGACGCCCAGGCGGTCGAAACCAGTTGCGAGACCGACAGCCCTGATGCCAGGACCTTGGCCTTGAGGGACGCAACGTCCTTCGCGTCGATCAACTTGTGGTTGACCGCGGGGATCGGGTCCTGCCAGATCAGCTCTTCTTTCGGCACTTCCGGTCCCAGGTAGCGGGCGCGCGGGCCCATGTCGCGGTGCGTCAGCTTGAACCAGGCGCGCGCGAAGGCCTCCGCAAAGGCCTGCGGGTCGTCGAGGAACCTGCGCGAGATCTTGCCGAATTCCGGATCGAAGCGCAGCGTCAGGTCGGTGGTCAGCATGGTCGGCTTGTGCTTCTTCTTTGGATCGTGTGCGTCGGGAATGATCTCCGGCGCGTCCTTGGCCACCCACTGCTTGTTGCCGGCGGGCGACTTGGTCAGCTCCCATTCGTAATTGAAAAGGTTCTCGAGGAAGTTGTTGCTCCACAGCGCCGGGGTCTTGGTCCAGGTCACTTCGAGGCCGCTGGAAATCGTGTCGCCGCCGTGCCCCGTGCCGTAGTCGCTCAACCAGCCCAGGCCCTGCGCTTCCACCGGCGCGCCTTCCGGGTCGGGTCCCTTGTGCGATTCCGGGGCAGCGCCATGGCACTTGCCGAAGGTATGGCCGCCGGCGATGAGCGCGACGGTCTCCTCATCGTTCATGGCCATGCGGCCGAAGGTCGCACGGATGTCCTTGGCGGCAGCCATGTAATCGCCGCTCGCGTCCGGGCCTTCCGGGTTGACGTAGATAAGGCCCATGTGGGTGGCGCCGAACGGCGGCTGCAGATCACGGTCGCCGCTGAAGCGCTTGTCGACGCCCAGCCAGGCGATCTCGTCACCCCAGTTCACGTCGTCGTCCGGCTCCCACACGTCCGCGCGGCCGCCGCCGAAGCCGAAGGTCCTGAAGCCCATCGACTCCAGCGCGACGTTGCCGGCGAGAATGATGAGGTCGCCCCAGGAGATGGCCTTGCCGTACTTCTGCTTGATCGGCCACAGCAGGCGGCGCGACTTGTCGATGTTGACGTTGTCGGGCCAGCTGTTGAGTGGGGCGAAGCGCTGCTGGCCACGGCCCGCGCCGCCTCGGCCGTCATCGATACGGTAGGTGCCGGCGGCGTGCCAAGCCATGCGGATGAATTGCGGCCCGTAGTGGCCGAAGTCCGCCGGCCACCATTCCTGTGAGTCGGTCATCAGCTTGACCAGGTCCTTCTTCAGCGCCTTGTAATCGAGGTTCTTGAATTCCTTCGCGTAGTCGAATTCCTTCCCCATCGGGTCGGACTTCGCCGAATGCTGGTGCAGCAGTTCGAGCCGCAGCCGGTTCGGCCACCAGTCGCGGTTCGTCCTGCCGAGGCCGGCGACGTGGTTGAACGGGCACTTGCCCGCGCTCCTGTCATCAGTCTTTGTGTCCATCCTTCTCTCCGATCGTGTGTTGAAACTATTCGAGCTTCCGAGGGTTGTTAGCAAAGTACGCCCCCGCTGACGATAGGGCCAATCGTTTGATACGATCGAAGCGATAGGAGTCGCCTATTGGCGACACCATGAACCTTCGCGACCTTCGCTACCTCGTCGCCGTCGCCGACCTGCGCCACTTCGGGCGCGCGGCCCAGGCGTGCTTCGTCAGCCAGCCGACGCTGAGCGGGCAGATCAGAAAGCTTGAAGAGGAGCTCGGCGTGACGCTTTTCGAGCGCGACAGCAAGTCAGTCACTGCGACACCGGCGGGGCAGGCGATCGTGCGCCACGCGCGGCTCGCCCTCGCGGAGGCCGACGTCATTTCCAATCTCGCGCACGCGCACCGCGATCCGTTTGCGGGGCCGCTGCGCCTCGGTGTCATTCCAACCATCGCGCCGTACCTGATGCCGCTCGTGCTGCGGGCACTCCGCAGCCGCTACGCAAAGCTCAGGCTCGTCCTCTCGGAGAAGCTGACGGCACCGCTCATCGAGCGCCTGCGCCGCCACGAGATCGACGCGGCGCTCGTCGCGACGGATGAAGGCGGGGACGATCTTGCTGCGCTGCCGCTATTCGTGGAGCCGTTCTGGCTGGCGATGCCCCGCAAGCACGCACTGGCCGACGCCGACGAGGTATCGTTGCGCGATCTCCACACCGGCGAAGTCCTGCTACTTGCCGACGGCCATTGCCTTGCGGACCAGGCGCGCAGCATCTGCGGATCGCGGGTCGCCGGGAACACGCTCGAGTCGGGCGACCTTCGTGCGTCGAGTCTCGAGACGCTGCTTCAGCTTGTCGGGGCCGGCTTCGGCACCACACTCGTCCCGGCGCTCGCCCTGCGCGGATCGTGGACCACCGACGCCGGAGTCATCGCCCGCCCATTCCGGGCGCACGACGCGCAGCGGACGGTGCGCCTCGTTTACCGTCGGTCCTATCCGCGCGCTAGGCTGCTCGAGGCGCTCGCGGACGTGATCACCGAAAACCTGCCCAACACCGTGAAGCCGCTGCGCGGGAATGTCTCGGCTAGGACGCGCCGTTCCAGGTCTGCAGCCAGTTCTGCACGCCGACCTTCTGCATGAGATCGAGCTGCGTCTCGAGCCAGTCGATGTGCTCCTCCTCGGATTGGAGGATGTCCTCGAAGATCTCGCGCGAGACGTAATCCCCGACCGACTCGCAGTGCGCGACGGCGGCCTTCAAGTCAGGGTGGGCGGCCAACTCGAGCTTCAGGTCGCTCTTCAGCGCCTCCGGCGCGTCTTCGCCGATCATCAGCTTGCCGAGATCCTGCAGGTTCGGCAGGCCCTCGAGAAACAGGATGCGCTCGATGAGCCGGTCGGCGTGCTTCATCTCGTCGATCGACTCGCTCTTCTCGTGTTCCTCCAGCTTCTTCAGCCCCCAGTTGCCGAACATGCGGGCGTGGAGGAAATACTGGTTGATCGCGGTGAGCTCGTTGAAGAGCACCTTGTTGAGGTGCTCGATGACCTTCCGGTCGCCTTTCATCGCCGTCCTCGCTCGTTCGAAAGAACGGCCGCAGTCTAACGGAAGACTAGGCGGAGGCGCCCGACGCGACGTTTCGCGGGTTCGAGCAGGATTCGTTCAGCACTTCGCTCGCCGCGTGCCTGCAGCGCCCGCAGCCGGCGCCGACACCGAGACAACTCTCGAGCTCGGCGAGCGTGCGAAGCCCTTCGTTGTCGGCGCGCGCCCGGATCTCGCGCTCGGTGATTCCGTTGCAGATGCAGATGTACATGGTGCCAAGATGCCGTGCTAAGAAGCGGTGGTTGAACGCGAATCATTATTATTCAATATCCTGGAGTTGGCAAGCCCCGCAGGTGCCCCGATCTCTTACTGCTTTGATATCAAACAAATAGGTCTTGACCACCGTATTGAGAATGATTATTGTTTGTGTATGAGCCCTGCTAATCCGCCGCAGCCAAACACGCCGGCAACACCTCAGCTGCGGGTGTCCAGCGAGACGCTGCTCGGACCGCGCAAGGAGCTGGTCATCGTGCACAACGGTCGCGAGTATCGATTGCGGCTGACGCAGAACGGGAAATTGATACTGACCGCGTAGCGGCACCGCTTGTCGATGTGTGATTTTTTCAGCCAGCCAACGGGCGCGCATGCCCTGTAGCCAGCCAGTGAGTTCGTCATGACTGACTACAGGGGCGTGTCCATTGACAACACAAAGAGGGATCGCGCGGCCTCTGCTGCTCGCCGCGCTGCTCGGCGGAGCCGCTTTCGGTCCTCCGGCGCGGGCCGAAACCGATGTGGAGAAGTTGAAGAGCGCGGTCGAGCGCCTGCTCAAGCGAGTGGAACAGCTCGAGGCCGCCAACAAGCGCTTGGAAACGGCCCTGGAGAAGGAAGAAGCCGCCGAGCAGAGGCCGACGCCGCAGGTGACGAAGCAGCAGGCCGCGACCGAGCAGGCCACGAAAGAAAAGGTGAACGATCTGGATGACCGCGTGGAAGACCTGGAGAACCAGGTCGTGACCTTGAAGAAGCCGAGCGGGCTCGAGGAGGCCCTCGGCGGCGTTACCGTCGGCGCCGAACTGGCCATGGTGTCGCAGCGTGCTCAGCGCGGCGCCACCCAGGGCAGCGAGAGCCAGCTCAACTACCGCGCCGATGTCACGGTCGAAGTCCCGCTGGACACTTTCGGCAAGCTCGCCGGAGTCGGGGACAGCAAGCTCTTCTTCCATCTTCGCGCCGGCCAGGGCGAGGGCCTGACATTCGCCAGTCCCACCTACACCGCCACGCCCAACTCCACGGCGTTCTTCCTTCAGAACAGCGAGGATTCGGCGACCGTCCTCGGCGAGGCCTGGTATCACCTCGGCTATCCGCTGACGCAGACCCGCTCCGGCGCCCTCCCGCGGATCGAAGGCACCTTCGGCAAGATCGACCTGTTCGGGTTCTTCGACGGGAACGAGATCGCCGACAACGAAAACGCGGCGTTCCTGAACAATGTCTTCGTTCACAACCCGCTGCTCGACTCGGGCGGCGCGATCGGCGGCGACAGCTACGGCTTCCAGCCCGGCGTGATCGGGAGCTATACGAACGACATCAACAGCGTCAATCACTGGAAGGCGTCCCTGGGCGTGTTCGGCACCGCGGGGGGCGCGGGCTTCGACTCGACTTTCAGCAAACCCTTCGTAATCGGTCAATGGGAATACAACGGGCGGGTCCTCCGCGATCGCCCCGGCAACTACCGGATCTACGCGTGGACCAACGGGCAATTCTTCCCCTACAACGACGACACGGGGACCACCACGCGCGAAACGGGCTGGGGCTTCTCGATCGACCAGGAGGTGGCCCCGCGTTCCCTCACCGTGTTCGCCCGGTATGGCCACTCCTTCAGCGGGCCGATGCGGTTTAACAACGCCGTCACCGTCGGCGCGCAGTTGAACGGCTACCACTGGGGCCGCCAGGAGGACCGGATCGGGCTTGCTTACGGTTGGCTCGATACGAGCTCAGGGTTCAAGGCCGCCGCTCCCCCCATCTACGGCTACAGCCCGACCGGCGCGGAGCAGGACATCGAGCTGTATTACGCCTGGCAGATCGACAAGAACCTCCAGCTCTCGCCGAACATTCAATGGATCGTCCAGCCCGGCGGCGACCCTAGCGCACAGAACCTCTGGGTGCTCGGCTTGCGCGCCGTGGCAGGTTTCTGAACGCAAATCTTCAAACAGGTTCCGGTATGAAACATGGGTTGCAAGCTTTCGCCTTCGGTGTGGCGCTGAGCGTCACGTCTCAACTCCTTGCGGCAGCGACGCCGGCGACCACGTCCGCGGTGCTTGCCCAATACGCCGATATCGCTCACGCCACTTACGAGGACAGCCTGCAGACCGCCAAGGTCATGCAGCAAGCCATCGATGCGTTCATTGCCCGGCCTTCGGCCGAATCGCAACGCGCGGCGCAAAAGGCCTGGCGCGATGCGCGCGAGTTCTACGGCCAGACCGAGGCGTTCCGCTTCTATGGCGGACCCATCGACGGCGAGAACGGCCCGGAGCCGCGCATCAACGCCTGGCCGATGGACGAGTCCTACGTGGACGCGGTTCCGGAACGGCCCGACGCCGGCCTGATCAACGATCCGCGCTTCGTCATCAATCGGGAAAACGTCATCGCCCAGAACGAGAGAGGTGGCGAGGAGAACATCGCGAGCGGCTGGCACGCCATCGAGTTCTTGCTGTGGGGCCAGGACACGAACGAGAACGGCCCGGGCAATCGCAGCTACACCGATTTCGTGGATGGCCAGGCGCCCAACGCCGACCGGCGACGCCAGTATCTCAAAGTGATCACCGATCTTCTGATCCAAGACCTCACGACCGTGGCCAAGGAATGGAAGTCGGGCCGCAAGTTCAATTACCGGGCGCAGTTCGAGAAAGGCGGGGCGGAGTCTGTGCGCAAGATCTTCGTGGGACTCGGCTCCCTTTCCCGCGGGGAGCTCGCCGGCGAGCGCATGGAGGTCGCGCTGGCGAGCCAGGATCAGGAGGACGAACACTCCTGCTTCTCGGACAACACGCACCGCGACATCGTCAACGACGCGCTCGGTATCGAGAACGTCTGGCTCGCGCGCTACAAGCGCGCCGACGGCACCGTCATAGACGGACCGTCGCTGCGGGATCTGGTGGCCAGGCAGGATGCCGCGGTGGCCGAGCGCACCACGCAGCAAATCGCGAAGTCCGTGATGCTCGCGAGGGCGATCCAGCCCCCCTTCGATCGGGAAATCGTCGGTGGTCGCGATGCTCCAGGCCGACAGCGTGTCCAGGCCACCGTCGACAGCCTCATCCAGCAGAGCAAGGATCTCGTGGACGCCGCGGCAGCACTGGGCATCACCAAGCTCACGCTGGGGCAACCGTGATGCGTCGGCACGCTTTCCTCCATCGCACACCGGAGCTCGTGCCATAAGTCCCGTACGCTTCGCCGTCATTCTCTCGCTCGTCTGGGGATCGGTGCACGCGGCGCCGACCGACGATCCTCTGGGCGAGAAGGTAGGCGGCAACACCACGGTCTATGCCACCGGGAGAAATGCGTTCTCGTTTCCCGCGGCCAACCTGACCGACCCGGAGCGCACCCGCTTCGTGATCGGCAACTCGTTCTTCAAGCGCAACTGGGTCGAGGCGCCCTCGTCGACGAAGAAGCGAGACGGTCTGGGCCCCCACTTCATCGCGCGCTCCTGCGGCGGCTGTCACACCGAAGACGGGCGCGGCGCGCCTCCCGCACCGGGTGAGCAGCCCGTTGCACTGCTGTTGCGCCTGTCGGTGGCCGGCGTCGGCGCGCACGGCGGCGTGGTTCCCGAACCCACCTACGGCGATCAGCTCGACAACGCGGCCGTGCAGCGGGTGAAGCCAGAGGGCAAGGTCGCGATCGCCTACGAGAATGTGGCTGGACGATTCGCCGACGGCACGCCGTACACGCTGCGAAAGCCCCGCTACACGATGGATGAACTGGGTTACGGCCCGATGAGCAACAACGTGCTGGTGAGCCCGAGGATAGCGCCCCAGCTAATCGGAGTCGGGCTCATCGAGGCCATCGACGCGGCCGACATCATGGCCAATGCAAAGGAGCAGGCCGCCGCGCCTGGGCCCATCAAGGGCGTTCCCAATCAGGTCTGGGACGCACCGTCCAAGCAGATGATGCTGGGGCGCTTCGGTTGGAAGGCCAATGTCGCCACCATCGCTCACCAGACGGCGGGCGCGTTTAACGGCGACATCGGTATCACTTCATCGGTGTTTCCGGATGAGGCTTGCACGCCCGAGCAGAAGGACTGTCTTGCCGCCCCGCGCGGCGGCGCAGGCAAGTCGCCCGAAATCGACGACAAGACTTTCGGTGAGGTGGTGTTCTATCAGGCCACCCTGGCGCCCCCCGCGCGACGCACGCCCGACGATCCGCAGGTGCTGCAGGGGCAGAAGCTTTTCCATGACGCACAGTGTGCGGTCTGCCATCGGCCGAGCTACGTGACCGCGCGCGGACCGAATCCGCAATTCACGAGCAAGGCGGTCAGCGGCCAGCGGATCTTTCCCTATACTGATCTCCTGCTGCACGACATGGGCGTAGACCTCGCGGACGACCGCCCGGACTTCGGCGCCACCGGCCAGCAGTGGAAGACCCCGCCGATCTGGGGCATCGGGTTGATCAAGGACGTCAACGGCCACATGCGCCTGCTCCATGACGGCCGCGCCGACGGCGTGCTGGAAGCTATCCTGTGGCACGGGGGTGAGGCGGAGCAAAGCCGTCAGCGGGTGTTGAGCATGAGCAAAGCGCAACGAGACGCCCTGGTGAAGTTCGTGGAGTCGTTGTGACGAGATGGCGATTTATCGTTCTATTCCTCGCGCTGGTGGCCGCGCCCGGTGCGAGAGCCGATGATGCGGCAGCGATCCAGCGCCATCCGTCTGGGCAACCACTGGATTGAGATCTAGTTTCCCAAAAGAGCCGGGATAAGCGGCATGCCCGGTTCAGAGCCGCCCCATGGTGAAGGTGTCGCAGTCATCCAGCCTTCCACTCTCCATTCCGCGCCGAAACCAGCGCACGCGCTGCTCCGACGAGCCGTGCGTCCAGCTCTCCGGCACGACGTGGCCCTGAGTGCGTCGCTGGAGCGTATCGTCGCCGATGGCTGCCGCCGCGCGCAGGCCTTCCTCGACGTCTCCGGGTTCCAGGAGATTGCGCTCCTTGTGCGCGTGGTAGGCCCACACACCGGCAAGGCAATCCGCTTGCAGCTCCATGCGCACGGAGAGCGCGTTCGCCTCGCGCTCGCTCACCCGCGTGCGCAGGCTGTGCACGCGCTCCGCGACCCCCAGCTGGTTCTGCACGTGGTGGCCGACTTCATGCGCGATGACGTAAGCCTGCGCGAAGTCTCCGGGCGCGCCGAAGCGCCGCTCGAGCTGCCGAAAGAACGCCAGGTCGAGATAGACCCGACGATCCGGCGGACAGTAGAAGGGCCCCATCGCGGCGGAGCCGAGCCCGCATGCGGAACGCGTCGCCCCGTCGAAGAGCACGAGCCGTGGCGGCTCGTAACGGCTGCCACCCGCCGAGAAGATCTTGGTCCACGTGTCTTCGGTGTCGGCGAGGATCGCGGAGGCGAATTGCGCCGGCTCGTCGGTGCTCGCCGGTGGCGGCGCGGACGACGCACCGGTGCGCGGCCCAGGCTGAACCATCGATCCCCCGTCCATCCCTTCGAGCAGTGCGAGGGGATTGATTCCCGTCAGAAGCGCGATCACCAGGAGTACTACCAGCCCCAGCCCGCTCATTCCGCCCACGCGCACGCCACGGCCAAAGCGCGGGGTCTGCCCGCGACGGTCCTCCACGTTTTGGCTCTGCCGTCCGGTCCGCCACCTCATGTTCCGTCCCCTTGGCCCCGGGCCGCGTGGTCAAAAGCGAATGTCAACACATCCGCCGGCGCGTTGCTGAAGTCAACGCCCCATGCGTCGATCGTAGGCGCGTGAGATCCGATCGATCAGTCCCGGGTCGCGCTCTGTCGCACCTCGGGTGTTGAGCTCCACGCGTATGCTGCCATCGGCCTGGGCGCGGACATTCGCGGTGACGTCGATCCCGCCGCGCGAGCCGCTCACGATGCCCGCATTCCGGTCCTCGGACGTGACCTGCACGCCCTCGTCGCCGAATGCCCCGACCACCGCCGACCAGGAGCGATCGAAGCGCGCCATCGCCGGCGGCGGCGCCGAAGCGTAGGTGGGAGGCTGGGCCACGTAGTAGGTGCAACCGGCAAGGACCGCGAGCGTCACAACAACCAGGCGTTTCACGTCATCGCTTCCTAGCCGCCGCGAGCGCGCGTGACTACGGCGCGACTTCCGAGAGAAAGCGGTACACGTCGTCCATGTCCACGCTTTCGGTCGGAATATAGCGCCGCCAGTTTGCGCCGAGCACGCTTCCACCAGGCGCGTCGGCAAAAGCCGTCGTGGCCACCTCCGGGGAAGAGAAGACCTGCTGCGCGTAGGACGGGCCCGCGATGCCAGTGAGGAGCAGAGGGAGGAGTCCGACAAGCGCGGTGTTACGGCAGCAGGCGTAAAAGCGTTTCATGAATCGCTGTATGCATCGGGCGACGGCAGCGCGGTGGAAAGGAGGCTCAGTCATGGCGGTCTGGGTCGCTCGATACAAGTCGTCGCGCGCGATCCCGGATCCTATGCCTGCGTCCGGAAATGACTTGTCGCCCCGGCGACAGCCGCGGCCGGCAGCCTTCCGTCGGTTTCTTCCGGGCGCTCGGCGAAGAACCGTCCGCCAGCGCCGCAGGCGTGATAGGCAAGCGCCGCGACCCAGCTCAGCGCGCGCTCGTCTTCACAGCGGTACCAGCCGCCGGAGCGCGCACAGTGCATTCCCGAATCGGGGACGGCCACGGCATGAACGCATCGTTCGCAAGGGTTACGCATGACTGTCTCCTTTCGATCAGCCGCCGGCTTGTGATCGGATCGCCTCGCTCACCGCGCCGATCAGTGCGCGGCCTTCGAACGGCTTCGTCAGAAAAGCTGCCGCGCCGCTCTGCATGGCCTTGCCGCGGGCAGCGGCCGAGTCGTGCGCGGTGATGAAGATCACCGGCGCCTTCGATCCGGACCGCGCAAGGCGCTTGTGCAGGTCGAATCCCGATTCGCCGGGGAGCCGGATGTCGAAAACAAGGCAGTCCGCTCGCGGCGCCGCGGTCGAGACCACGCAGTCCTCGGCCGAAGCGAAGGCCTCCACCTTGTGGCCGGCGATCTGCAGAACACGGGCCAACGCCATTCTCATTCCGATATCGTCTTCGACTATGACGACGTTCATGGGTGACTCCGACACGCATGCGCCTACAAGAGGATCCGCTACGACGATGCTCCCCCGGCCGAGCGTCATTGCCTATCGGCCGTGGGTACAGGCAGGCGCTGCCCTTTGGTGCAATGCGCCCTTTCCGCGGGGCCCCGGGCGGGCCCGCGATCTGGCCGAGCGACGCTACCGGCCGCGAGGCTCGCGCGGGTGCGAGTCGGGCATGAGCCCGAGCTCCGTCGCAGCGCGCACGAGGTCCGCGACCGAGCCGGCGCGCATCTTCGTCAACACCTGGGCGCGGTGCGCTTTGACCGTACGCTCGGCCGCCCCGAGCTCGACCGCGATCTGCCGGTTGAGCTTGCCCGAGATCACGCCGCCGAAGACCTCGCGCTCCCGCGGGGTGAGGGTATCGTAGAGCGACTGCAGCAACTGCCGTCGGCTGCCGGTCTCGCGCGCCGCAGCGTCGCGCGCAAGCGCCTCGCTCACGGCCCGCAGGAGCGGCTCACGCTCGACCGGTTTGGTGAGGAAGTCCACCGCGCCCCGCTTCATCGCGCGCACGCTCATCGGCACGTCGCCATGCCCGGTGAGAAAGACGATGGGCAGGTCGATCCCGTGGTCGGACAGCGCGGCCTGGAGGTCGAGACCGCTCGGGCCCGGCATGTTCACGTCGAGCAGGAGGCAGCCTCGCGCATCGGCCGGCCGCGACATCAGGAAATCCCCCGCAGACGCGTAGCCGCGAACCTCATAGCCCGCGATCTGCAGGAGGCGCGTGACGGCGGTCTGGAACGATTCGTCGTCGTCCACCAAGTGCACGATCGCCTTCGGGACGCTCATGCGGGACGCTCCGCGGTAGCGGCTCGACCAGAATCCCCGGTGACCGGCAGCGTGAACCGGAACGTCGCACCGCCTCCCCTGTAGGGCTCGGCCCAGATTCGGCCGCCGTGAGCCTCGACGATGGATTTCGCGATCGAGAGACCGAGTCCCATGCCACGCTGCTTGGTCGTGTAGAACGAGACGAAGAGCTTGGATAGATGCTCGGATGCGATGCCGTGACCCCGGTCGCTGACCGTCACCTCCGCGTCTCCGTCGGGACGCCGCGCCGTGCGAACGGTCACGCGGCGCGAGGTCACGTGCGTGTCGGCCATCGCGTCCATTGCGTTGAGGACCAGGTTGAGCAGCACTTGCTGAAGGTGCACGCGATCGCCGAGGATCCTGGGAATCCCGTCGTCGAACTCGGTCACGAGCTCCACGTGGCGCCGCTGCGCCTCGGGTTCGAGAACTCGCAGCACCTCCAAGATCGTCTCGTTGAGATCGATGCGCTCCCGGGTCATCTCGTGCTTGGCGAGGAGCGTTCGCAAACGCTTGATGACGTCGTTCGCCCTGAGATCGTCCTTGCGGATGTCGGCGAGGATCTGGCGCACGTCGCTGATGCGGGGATCGTCGGAATCGAGCAGCATCTCTGCGGAATCCACGTTCGCGAGAATTGCCCCGAGGGGCTGGTTGACCTCGTGAGCGATCGCTGCGGTCAGCTCGCCGATCGTCACGAGCCGTCCAGCGTGCGCGAGCTCGACCCGGAGCTGCGCGCCCGCACTCTCGGCCTGCCGCCGCCGGTAGCGCTGAAAGAGGAGCGCGCCGATCAGCGCCGTCTGGGCGAACATGACCAGGATGGCCAGATCGATCTGCCATCGATAGCGTTCCCACGTCGATATCTCCCGAAACCGCACGTCGCAACCGTCGGGAAGCAGCGATTCGTCGATCCCCCAGCGCTTGAGCTGCCGCCAATCGGCAATGCAACCCGGCTGCACCGGGGGCTGAACGTTGAGGTCCGCCGGGCGCTCTCCCTTCAGCACGCGTGCGACGAGGTCGCCCGCCCGCCGGCCTTGCGTCTCGAAGCTCGCGATCGAGCCCGCCACGATGCCATCGCTCAGGTACGTCTCGAAGATGCCGAATATCGGCACGCTCGACGCGGCGGCGAGCTGGGTGACTACATTGCGCGAAGTGTGCGGCGCCCCGTCGCCGCCCCGGACCATCGACAGGAAGAGCACGATCGCATCGACCGGCAGCTTCCCGACCGCCGCGCGGGCTTCGGCGAGCGACCGGTCGACGAGGAACTCCACGTCGATCTTTCCGGCACGGCCCTCGATCGCCCCGCGCGCGAGGCGAATCAACTCATGGTCGAATTCCCCGGCGCCCGCGATCACGACGACGCGGCGGGTTGCGGGCCGCAGTCGCAGCGCGAGCTCGAGCGTCGGTTCGATGTCGTACCGCACTGGCACACCCGTGATGCGCGGACTGAGGGTACGCCGTGCGAGGTAGGAAGTCGGCACGCTGTGGAAGATGATGGGCGTGTCCGGCCAGATCAAATCGCCATGGCTCTCGGCAAACTCGAGCGCAGTCGTCTCGATGGCGACGACGGCCTCGACCTTCGCACCGCGATATTTCTTGCTCAGCAGCGCAACCGTTTCCTGCTCGAGCTGCGCGCGGGGGAAACGCAGCATGTCGAGGGTCTCAGCGTAGAACTGCACCGGCCGCCCGACCTTGGCGCGGATCTCGTCGCGGGTCGCCCGGTCCAGTGCGATGAACGCCGGAAGAAGCGGATCTCCGACGTTCAGCAGGACGACGCGGCACAGCGAATCGGGTGCACGGTCGGATTGCGCGGAAGCACCGCAAACGACCAGTGAGAGCAACATCAGCGCGCCGAGCGCATGGCGCGCCGCGCCGTGACGACCGTCTGGATGATTCACGTGCTCTTTTGATTGGTGACCGGGCGTGCCAGCGTGTCCGATGGCCCGAACCACCAGTATAGCCCTACCTCAGACCGCGACCCGTGACGACCGGGGCCGCCGCGCCGGCCCGAGTTACGCCCTCGCGCGAATCGTCACGCAGCGGCCGGCGCCGCCAGGCTGTCCCTTGCCATGGCTTCAAGTCGCGCGACGCGCTCCGCGACGGGCGGATGCGTAGAGAAGAGGCTCAGTACGCCGCGTCCGTAAGCCTGCAGCGGATCCACCTGCGCCATGGGCGCGTACGACGGCACGATCCGCATGGGAACGCGGCGTGCGGCCGCGTTGAGCTTTTGCAGCGCGCTTGCGAGATCGAGCGGCCGGCCGCTCAGCTCCGCCCCTACCCGGTCAGCGCCGAACTCGCGCTGACGGCTGATCGCGAACTGGATGAGCATCGCCGCGAGCGGCGCGAGGATCACGATGAGCGGATTGACGCGCGTGCGCCCGCCGCTTGCCGCCGCGCCGACCATGCCGAAGCGCGACAGCATGCCGACCGCTCCGGCGACCGTTGCGGTCAGCGTCTGGATCAGGATGTCGCCGTTCTTGATGTGCCCGATCTCGTGCGCGAGCACGCCCTCGAGCTCGTCGCGGTCCACGAGCTGCAAGATGCCCTCGGTGACGCACACCACCGCATGTTTCGGATTGCGTCCGGAGGCGAAGGCATTGGGCTGCTGATGCGGGGCGATCGCCACTTTGGGCATCGGCAGCCCGGCACGCTGGCGCAGGCGGTCCACCATGTCGTAGAGATCGGGCGACTCGTCGCGCGAGACGACACGCGCCTTGAAGGCGCGCAGCGCCGCGTTGCCGGAATTGAAGTAGGCGAAGAGGTTGAGCGCGCCTGCGAGGAGAAACGCGATGAGCATTCCCTGCTGGCCGCCGAGTGCGCCGCCCACGACCACGAACAGCGCCGTGAGGCCGGCCATCAGCACAATCACCTTCAGATTGTTGACCATGGCTTGCCCTTTGCATGGTTGCCGCGCCGCGTGCGCCGCGAAGCGAGCGGCCGTGCCTGCGGGGACATCTCATGAGCCGATAGCCTGATCGCGCGGTAGAGCACGAGCAGGAGCACCGCGCCGAACACCGCGCCGACCCAGCCGAGCGGCTCGCCGACCATGTGCAGGCCGAGCACCTCGCCCGCGAGCGTCCCTGCAAGCGCGCCGCCGATGCCGAGCAGGGCCGTCGCCAGCCTGCTCATCGGCGGCTCGCTGGGCAAGGCGTGACGCGCGATCTCGCCGATACAGAAGCCGCCCGCCAGGGTCAGAAAGATCTCCATACGCTTCGTGTTTCTACTTGGCTTCCGGATCGACGTCGGTACCAGCTCGTGTACTGGCGATCGTTAGAGCCGGGCGTGTTGTCGTCCCACCCACTCGCGCGCGCGCGAACGTTGTTGTCGCCCCACCCACTCGCGCGCGCGCGAACGTAATCCGCACGTCGGTCTCGCGGGCCCGACGGTAGACGAACTGCGGGCTCGTGACCGGGATCGTCGGAAGCAGCCTGGACTTGGCGGGGATGTCGTGGCTCACGATTGCGACCTTTCTCTCATGCCGGTTGCGTCTCGATCTCGAGATCGGAACTCCGCGGCGCCATTCATCTCATCCCACACCAACGACTCGGGCCACCGTCTCCACGAGCGTTCGGCCCGCGAACGGCTTCGGCAGATACGCGGCCGCGCCCAGCGCCGCGGCTTGCTCACGCACAGCGGGGTCGTCGTGCGCCGTGATGAAGATGACGGGCGGCTGCCCGGAACCGGAGCGAGCGAGCTCGCGACGGAGCTCGAAGCCCGACAGGCCGGGCAGGCGAACGTCGAATACCAAGCACGCCGCACGGGACGCCGCGTCGGTCGCGAGCAGCGATTCGGCCGACGCAAATCCTTCCGTCTTGAACCCCGCCGCATTGAGCATCCTCTCGAACGCTCGCCTGGAACTGGCGTCGTCTTCCACGACAACGATTGCTCCCACCTCTTCCGGCATCCAATGTGCTTTCGTGCTGCGGCTGGGTCACAAGACGCCGGGGCCAACGCGGGAAATGATGGTCTTACCACCGCAGGCCGGGAATCGGATCTTGGTGCATAGGCCTTATTGCCCTTTGGTGCCGGTGTCGTCGCGCGCCGACGGGCATGACGGCCCGCGGAGGCGCGGAATACGACGGCAGCGCCGCCCAGGTGAGCGCTGGAATCTCAGAAACAGGAAATCCTACGAGTGCGCCGATCCCTCGCGCAGCTGTTCCGCGACGTGGACGAGCTCGGCAACGGAGGCAACCTGCATTTTCTCCATCACCTGTGCGCGGTGCGCCTTGATCGTGCGCTCCGCGGTGCCCAGCTCGTAGGCGATCTCCTTGTTCAGCTTACCGGCGACGACACCGGCAAAGACTTCGCGCTCACGCGGCGTCAGCGTCTCGTAGCGCGTGCGCAACGTCTGAGCAAGCGCTCGGGCCGCCCTCGTCGCCGCACCGCGCGCAAGCGCGTTTTTCACGGCGCCGAGGAGCGCCTCGCGGCTCACCGGCTTGGTGAGAAAATCGATCGCCCCGGCCTTCATCGCGCGCACGCTCATCGGAATGTCTCCATGGCCGGTAAGAAAGACAATCGGCAGCGGCACCTCGAGCCGGGCAAGCGCATCCTGCAGCTCGAGGCCGCTCGGGCCCGGCATCCGGACATCGAGGACCACGCAGCCGGGGCCGTTCTCTTCCGATCGGTTCAGCAGGAACTCGCCCGCGGAACTGTAGCCCCGGGCCTCGTAGCCGGCGGCTTTCAGCAGGCGCACGACCCCGGTCCGCACAGAGTTGTCGTCATCCACGACGTGGACGACGGGTCCACGCTCGGTCATGCGGGCTCGATCGGCACCGAGAAACGGAACGTCGCTCCGCCTTCGGCGCGGTTCTCCGCCCAGATTCGTCCGCCGTGCGCTTCGACGATGGATCGGGCGATGGACAATCCCAGACCCATTCCGTCCTCCTTCGTCGTGAAGAAGGAGTCGAAAAGCATCGGCATCCTGCTCGGGTCGACTCCGTTGCCCCAGTCGCTCACGGCGATCTCCACTCCACCGCCCTCGCGCGCGACGCGCACCGAGAGTCGGCGTCGTGGTTCGGGCACGTCGGTCATCGCGTCCATGCCGTTCAGGACGAGATTGAGCAGCACCTGTTGCAGGTGCACCCCGTCGCCGAGCACCGCCGGCAGGCCCGGCTCGAGCTCGGTCTCCACCCGGATCCCCCGCTTCGACGCGTCGTTGCCGACCAGCTGAAGCATGCTGGCCGCCACATCGTTCAGGTCGACCGGCTGGCGGTCCAAGGGACGATTCCGCAACAGTGCGCGAATGCGCCGGATCACCTCGCTCGCCCGCAGGTCGTCCCTGCGGATGTCGGCCAGGATCCGCTGCACTTCGTCTAATCGCCCCGAGCCCGTCTCGAGAAGCAGTTCGGCGGCGTCGGCGTTGTTGAGGATCGCATTGAGCGGCTGGTTGATCTCGTGAGCGATCGATGCCGTCAGCTCGCCCATCACCGCGAGTCGCGACGCATGCGCAAGCCGCTGGGTCGCCTCCTCCGCACGCTTGCGGTCGGTGATGTCCCGACCGATGCCCTGCAACTCCGTCACGCGACCGTCGGCACCGACGATCGCCGAGTCCACCCACTGCTGCCAGCCGATGGTCCCGTCCGCGCGCATCACCTCGTGATCGTAGGTGTGCACGCGCGGCTCTCTGACGAGCGAGTCGACCTGACCCAACACCGCCGGGTGAGCCGCTTCCGGGATCAGCTCGAGAAACTTGCGTCCGATGAGCTCCTCGCGCCGGCGGCCGAAGAATCGGCAGTAGGCATTGTTGACGAAGGTCAGCGTGGTGTCCGGCAGGTAGCGGCACACCAGCTCGGTCTGGCTCTCGACGACCTCGCGGTAGCGTTCCTCGCTTGCGTGAAGCGCCTCCTTGGCCTGCTTGCTCGTCAACGATGAAACAAAGATCTCCGCCAGCAACTGCAGACGCGCCACGAGATCGGGGGTCCACTCCCGCCGTTTGATGCTGTGAAATGACACGGCGTTTACCAGCTCGTTGCCGACCGACACCGGAACCGTGAGCCAGGACCGCGAGCGGTAGTCTGCGGCATAACGGCGCTCGGCAGTCGCCTCGGCCGGCAAGTCGCGATCGACATCGTTCAGCACCAAGGTCCTGCCGGCCCGCAGTTGCCTGAGCATCCAGGGGAGCTCCGCCTCGGCCATCTCGCGCCGCAAGGGCGGGCTCTCGGCCGATTCGGCACTGTGCGTGATCCGGCAGCCGTGCTGCATCGGCAAGTACTGGAACACCGAGCAACGGTCGAGCTTCATGGCGTCAACCACCTTGCCCAGCGCCTCGCCAACCTCCTCGTCGAGCTTGTCCTGCGGGGGATTGATCAGGCTGGCGGACACCCCGGAGACCAGCCGCTCGAAGTTGAGTCGCTCGTCGAGCGCGCGCGCGGACCGATCCCGGTCGGCGACCAGGGCCGCCAGCAACAGCTTCGGGACCGCGATCGACAACAGAAACGCCTGCACGGAAAGCACGCTTTCGGCAGTCGTTTCGGCCAAGAACGGTCCGTGTCCGACCTTCGTCGCTGTAAGCGCCGCAAGCGCGACGATCAGCAGCTGCGGAGTGAGGCCGGTCGGCCCGAAGCGGACCGCCGTCCACAGAAGCAGGGGAAGCGGCGCGAAGAGCAGCGCTTGCTGGCTCGCGAGATCCCAAATCACGTTGCCCGCGGGCAGTTCCAGCGCGATGACGCCGATCGTGATACCGGCGTATTCCAGCAGGCGCCGCAGCGGCAGCCCTCTGATAGCTCCCGCCCCCCCGGCGGCCACTCCGATGATGAACGGTGCGAGCAACAGCGCCCCACAGATGCCGGTCAACGTCCGCCGATGCCAGGCGAGCCCGAACTCGTCGACCCACCCCGAGATCTCGAACAGCCCTGCCACGGCCACGGAGACGACCAGCGCGGGAAGGATCACGCCGAGGACAACGAAGACGATCATGTTTCGAAATACGTCCAGCCGTGGCGGCGTGCCGATGAGACGTCTCACGGCGATCGCTCCGAGCAACGACTGTGCGGCGTTGCCGCCGAACTGAATGAGCATGATTTCGAGCGGAACGGCGCCTTGGAAGCGGGCCGTGAGAAGCAGGTGTACGGGCAGCAATGCGGCGAGCACCAGCCACCAGTAGCGTAGCGGCGTGAGAATCAGCGCCGCCAGCAGAATGCCGTGCGGCAACCAGATGGTGGAGATGCCCCCGGGCTCGAGCCGCAGCGAGAGCGCGACGACACCGGTGACGTAGTACCCCGCACAGATCAGCAGGATCGCGAGCGCGAGACGCGCATAGCCTCGCGCCTTCCCGGTGCCTGCACGGAGCGAGAGATCTGTAGGAACGGTCTCGATATCCGGCGATCGAGCGTCGGCCATCAGGCTCCCCTTTCGGCTGCAATCGCGCGACGATCCCGCGATTATCCGGCATTACACCCCGGCTCAGCGTTGCGCGCCGGGTAGCGCCGCAAGCCGCTTCATATACCGGGCCATCGCAGCGCTGTTTCCCGAGTCGCGCGCGAACGCCGCGCCCGCGTTGAGGAGATCGCGATCATCGGGATGCCGCGCGAGGGCGCGATCGATCTCCGCGAGCGCCGCGCGCGTGTTCCCGCTCGAGTTCAACGCCACCGCGTAAACGTACGCGAAGCGCGCGTCGTCGGGCGCGAGCCCCACCGATCGCGCCAGCGCGTCGAGCGCCTCAGGCATCCGCTTCAGCCTCACGAGCGAAAGTCCGTACGCGTGCTGGAGCGCAGCGCTCTCGGGAAATCGCTTCAATCCCTCCTGCAGCACCGCCTCCGCGTCGGCCTCGCGTTGCTGCGAGCGGAACAGGTCGGCGAGATTCACATAAGCCGGAACGTGACGCGGGTCCATTGCAAGCGCCGCCCGGTACTCCCGCTCGGCTTCCGCGGCTCGCCCACGCTGCGCGTAGAAGGTTCCGAGCGCCGTACGCGCTTCGGGCCGGTCCGCGTTATAGCGCTGCGCGGCCTCGAACTCGGCGGCGGCGCGTGCGAAGCCGGCCTGCTGCGCTCGATCGAGCGCGCTGTCGGGCACGCCGGCCAGCGCCGAGGCCGCCTCGATACGGACCGTACGCACCGGATCGTCGAGGAGCGGCGCAACGAGCGATGCCCGTTGCGCGCTTGGCAGCGCCGCCGCCGCGGTCACGCTCGCGCGGCGAACCATCGGGTCGGCGTCCGTCAACCCGCGCTGGAGCGCCGCGAGGGTCGCTTGCGAGGGAAATCTCGCGAGCGATTCGGCCGCCGTGGCACGCGCAATGGCCGGCTGCGACAGGTCTCCCGAAACCACCGCGAGGTTCGCGCCCGCGCGCGCGTCGCCTCGTTCGGCCGCCGCAAGCGTGCCGGCGAAGCGCTGAAAGCCTTCCGGCCGGTGGCCGTACAGCTTGCGCACGGCATCGTCCGCCCATTGTGCGGTTTTGTCGGCATGACATCCGTTGCACGCGTTCGGCACTCCCAGCGCCACCGACAGATCGGGTCGCGGAACGCGCAGACTGTGGTCACGCCGCGGGTCGACGACCATGTAGGTCGCGGCCGGCATGTGGCAGTCGACGCAGCGCGCGCCCGCCTTGTGGAAATGGTGCGACGGCGCGTCGTACTTTGCGGGCAAGTGACACTGGGCGCACACGGCGTTGCCTTCCGCACGCAGCTTCTGGGTATGCGGATCGTGGCAGTCGCTGCATGTCACGCCCGCCCGATACATCTTGCTCTGCAGGAACGAGCCCCACACGTACACTTCGGCGCGCTGCTGTCCGTCGGGGTGATAGAGACCGGCTGAAAGAAGTGTGGGCCGGTAGTAGTCGAGAAAGGGCTTGCCGGCGTGGTATCCCTCGGCAATCTGGCTTCGGCGCGCGTGGCATTGCGCACAGACCTCGATCTCCCGATCCGTGCGCTTGATGGCGCTCCGCGTCGCGTTGCCCGTTGCGGTGTCGATTTTCCAGGTCGCGCCATGCCGTTCGTCGAGCGCCACCGTCAGACCACGCGTCGGATCGGCGCTTTTCTCGTTCGCCGAGTTGTTGGCCCAGCGACGGTGACGCGACCCGGGACCGTGACACGCTTCGCAGCCGACGGTGATCTCGGACCAGGTCGTCTTGAACGTGTCGGTCGCAGCGTCGTAGTTCTTGCGGACGTCGGTCGAATGACAGTCGGCGCACATGTAGTTCCAGTTCTGCGAGCGCTTCGTCCAATGGAGCTCGTCGCGAAAATCCACGCGTTCGTCCGGATAGAGGTGAAACCAGCGCCCGCCGCCCGCTTCCTTCGCGCGCGTGTCCCACGCGATCGACAGGGCCTGGATACGCCCGTCAGGAAACGCGATCAGGTACTGCTGGAGCGGATAGACCCCGTACGTGTACTTGACCTCGAAATCGGCGAGCGCGCCGTCCGGCCCGTCCGTGCGCACGAAGAACTTCCCGTCGCGCCGAAAAAATGTCGACACGACGCCGGCGTAGTCGAACTTTGCGTCGTTGAAATCGCCGCGCACCGTCGCATCGGTCGCGTGCTGCATCGCGCGCTGGTGTTGCGAGCCCTGCCACGCCTGGTATGCATCGGCGTGGCATTCACCGCACGCGGGACTGCCGATGAATTCCGCTTTGCCCCGCGCGGTGGTCGCAGGTGGCTCCTGCGGCTTCCACAGTATCGTGGCCAGCAGACCGGCGATGAGCACGGCAGCCACCGTGAGCGCCGGCCAGGCGTACCTGGAGCGGCCGCGTGCACGCGCGGCGGGCTCGGGTGATGACGCCTGCGGGGGGGATTTCTTGCGGGACCGGGCCAAGCGGGACGACTCGCGGAGACTTGACCGCCGATTCTGCCAGATCATCGGGGCCCCCGTCCCGCAGAACGAGGTTAGGCGCCAGGCCCCTTTTTGGCCAGCGTCGATGCGGGTACCCTACTGCAGTCTGCGGCAATGCGCGTCGAACGTGCGCATCGAGAGGAGCGAAGCGGCATGGACTTCACCTCGTTCTTCAATTACGAGAATCCGGACCGCGAGCCGGAGTCGGCCTCGCCGGTCTTCCTCGCGCAACTCTCCGAGTCCGGCTGGTCGAAGCTGCTCGGGTATGCCCAGCACCGCCGTTTCGCGCAGGGCGAGACGCTCCTCGAGGCCGGCGAGCAGAGCCGCGACTTCTACATCGTCGCGAACGGCCGGCTCGAGGCCGTGGCGCGCACCGAGCAAGGCAAGGAGTTCCTGCTGTCGGCGATCGAGGAGCATTCGATCATCGGCGAGCAGTCGTTCTTCGACGGCCTGCCACGCTCCGCCACGGTGCGCGCGCTGAGCGACGGCGAGCTTTTCCGTATCGACGCGAAAGCGCTCGAAGTGATGAGCGCCCGCGATCCCGCGCTGGCGCGTGATGTCGTCGCAGACCTTGCGAGGATCCTCTCGCTGCGGCTGCGCGAGATGACCCAGCGGCTCCTGCGCATCGTACGCTAAGTGACGATGGCGCAGACCGCAGGCACTGCCCGACCTCCGTTCCCGAACTACACTCAGATCCCGACCAGGGTTCCCGGGTGGGTTTGGTTCGCGCTCCGCGCAGCCTCGATCGCGACCGCGCTCGCGGTCGCCTTGCTGCTCGTCGTGAATCCGGAGCGCGGACGCGTGTTGCTCTGGCAGGTATTGGTACCGAGCCTGCCGCTCGTGATGCTCGTCGTGCCGGGGCTGTGGCGCAATCTCTGCCCGATGGCCGCGCTCAACCAGCTGCCGCGCATGGCCGGCTTCACGCGCGGGCTCGCGCACACGCCGCAAATCCGCGAGTACAGCTTCGTTGTGGGCATCGCGCTCTTCTTCGTGCTGGTCTCGTCGCGCAAGTGGCTATTCGACGGCAGCGGCGTCGCCTCGGCGGCGCTGGTGCTGTTTGGGCTCGGCGGCGCGTTTCTCGGCGGCCTCGTCTTCAAGGGCAAGAGCGGCTGGTGCAGCAGCATCTGTCCCCTGCTCCCGGTCCAGCGCCTCTACGGCCAGGCGCCTTTCGCGGTGCTTCCCAACGCGCATTGCAAGCCGTGCGTCGGGTGCACCAAGAACTGCTATGACTTCAATCCTTCCATCGCCTACCTCGCGGACCAGTACGACGACGACCGTCACTACGTCGGCTACCGGCGGGTCTTCGCCGGCGCGCTTCCCGGATTCATCTACGCGTTCTACACCGTGTCCACCGACGAATCGCTCCCGCAGATCTATGCGCATTTCGGCCTGTGGTGCGCGCTGAGCCTCGCCCTGTTCCAGGTGCTGGATGTTTTCCTGAAACTGCCGCGCAATCGCCTGACCGTCGTGTTCGGCGCGGCGGCGATCGCGCTCTATTACTGGTTCGTGGCGCCCGCGATGGCGTCGGGTGTGGAGCAGCTCGGGGGCGTGAGCATTCCTCCTGCGGCGCCCTGGGCGCTGCGTACGGTGGTGATCGGCATCGCGCTGGTATGGATCGTCCGCTGCTTTCGCACCGAGCGCCTCTTTCTCGAGCATGTCATCCAGAAGACCGCGCAACAGGGCGCGCGCGTGGGCGAAAACGCCGCCCAGGCGATGCGGCGCGCGAGCTCGCGCCAGCAGGCGGAAGTGGTGATCCAGCCCGACGATCAGCGTATCGCCGCGAGCGCCGGCCAGAGCCTCCTCGAGGTGATCGAGGGCTGCGGCGGCGAGATCGAGTCCGGCTGCCGGATGGGCGTGTGCGGCGCCGATCCGATCGCGGTGCGCGAAGGCATGGAAAACCTCTCTCCGGCCGAGAGCGACGAGAAGAGCACGCTCGAGCGGCTCGGCTATGCACCCAACACCCGCATGGCCTGCTGCGCAAAGGTCCAGCAAGGACGCGTGGCGATCGCGCTC
Organism: Betaproteobacteria bacterium; assembly: GCA_022340285.1. Lineage (GTDB taxonomy): Bacteria > Pseudomonadota > Gammaproteobacteria > Burkholderiales > SG8-39 > JAABRB01. The sequence goes on along the minus strand of JAJDOG010000057.1, from coordinate 20,177 downwards.
AAGCCCGAGCGACGCAAGCTTCCCGAGTACCCCACCTCCTCGCAATACGATGCGAACATCAAGGACGTCGTGATCATCGGCAACGGCATCGCCGGCATCACCGCGGCCGACTACGCCCGACGTCGCCACCCCGTCTGCGCGATCCACGTCGTTGCAGAAGAGAACCACCCGCTCTATAACCGCATGGCGATCACCCGGCTGATCTACGGGCGCTCGGCGATGCAGGGACTCTATCTGCTGCCGGACAAGTGGTACGAGGAGCGCGAAGTCACCTGCTGGCTGAACACCACCGCGAGCGCGGTCGACCCGGCCGCGCAGGCCGTGACGCTCGCGACCGGGGACACGCTCCGCTACGACCGGCTCATTCTCGCGATGGGCAGCTCGAGCTTCGTGCCCGAGATCGAGGGCCACGGGGGAGCGGGCTGCTTCGTGGTGCGCTCGGCGAACGACGCGATGGAGATCCGGCGCTACGCGCAGGCCACCCAGGCCCGACAGGCGGTGATCGCCGGCGGCGGATTGCTCGGACTGGAAGCCGCCTACGCGCTGACCAAGCTCGGCGTTCAGGTCACCGTGCTCGACCGCAACCCGTGGTTATTGCATCGTCAGCTCGACGAGCCGGCCGGGCAACTCCTGCGACGCTATCTCGAAGGACTGGGCATCGCTTTCCAGGTCTCCACGGAGATCCGGCGCGTGGCGCGCAGCGACGACGGGCATATCTACGTGCGGCTCAGCACCGGAATCGAGGTTCCCGCGGACGTCTTCATCGTCGCGGCGGGCATCGCACCGAACATCGCGCTCGCGCAAGCATGCGGGATTGCGACGCGGCGCGGCGTGATCGTGGACGATCACATGCGGACGGACGTGCCCAACATCTACGCGGCCGGGGACGTCGCGGAGTTCGACGGCCGCATCCCGGGTCTCTGGCCGGTCGCGGCCGAGCAGGGCGAGGTGGCCGCCGTCAATGCGCTGAGCGGCGACCGGACCTACCGCGAGCCGGTGGCCTTCACCATTCTCAAGGTCGTCGGCGCGGATGTCGCGTCCGTGGGGCGCGTCAATCCGGAAGGCGACGGAGAGGAGGTCATCGTCCACGAGGACGCGGCGGAGTACCAGTATCGCAAGCTCGTCGTCGATCGCAGCGGCCGGCTGGCCGGCGCGATTCTCATCGGCCACCCCACGCTCATGTCGGGTGTGACGGGCGCCGTGAAAGCGCAGCGCGATGTGACCGCCGAGTTGGCGAGTCTGAAAGTCGGCGACTGGTCGGCGCTACAGGCCACCTAGCCTGCCGATGCTGTTCAATTCCCACGCATTCATCTTCTTCTTCCTCCCGATCACGTTCGCGGTCTTCTACGTGGTCGCCCGGACGAACCACGCGCTGGCAGCCGGATGGCTAGCCGCGGCCTCGCTCTTCTTCTACGGCTGGTGGAACCCGATCTACGTCGGCCTGCTGCTCGGCTCCATCGTCTTCAATTACGTCCTCGGAATGCGGATCGGCAAGGCGCGCGCGGCCGGCGATCTCGCCCGGGCGAAGCTGATGCTGTTCATTGCCGTGGCGGGCGATCTCGCGCTGCTCGGCTACTACAAGTACGCCAACTTCTTCCTCGAGAACGTGGGCGAGCTGGTCGGCACGTCGTTTCCCCACGCGAACATCATTCTCCCCCTGGGGATCTCCTTCTTCACGTTCACCCAGATCGCGTTCCTGGTGGACACCTGGCAAGGGAAGGTGCAGGAGTACCGCTTCGTCCACTACTGCCTCTTCGTCACCTACTTCCCGCACCTCATCGCCGGGCCGATCCTGCATCACGCCGAAATGATGCCGCAGTTCGCCAAGAGCGAGACCTATCGACTGCGCGCGGAGAACGTGGCCGTGGGTCTGACCATCTTCATCATCGGGCTCTTCAAGAAGGTGATCCTGGCCGACGGGATCGGGCCGTACGTGGGCCCGCTCTTCTCGCTGCCGGGTTCCGGCGTCGAGCCCACGTTCGTCGAGGCATGGAGCGCCGTGCTCGCCTACTCGCTCCAGCTCTATTTCGATTTTTCGGGCTATTCCGACATGGCGATCGGCCTCTCGCGGCTCTTCGGGGTCACGCTGCCGTTGAACTTTCACTCACCGTACAAGGCGGTCAACATGTCCGACCTCTGGCAGCGGTGGCACATGACGCTCTCGCGCTTTCTGCGCGACTATGTGTTCGTTCCGCTCGGCGGACATCGCAAGAGCGCAGCGCGACGCTACTACAGTCTGATCGTGACGATGATCCTGTGCGGCGTGTGGCACGGTGCGGGCTGGACCTACGTCGTGTTCGGCGCCCTGCACGGTTTCTATCTCGCCGTGAACCAGGTCTGGCGAACCATGCGCAAGCACCGCGACCGGCGACTCGGGCGCAAGCGCGGCCACTCGACGTGGTGGGGACGCCCGCTTGCGATCCTGCTGACCTTCGCCTGCTGGCTGGTCGGGCTCGCGCTCTTCCGGGCGGCGAACATGCACGACGCCGTCATGATCCTCAAGGGCATGTTCGGCTTTCACGGATTCGCGCTGCCCGGTCTGCTGCTCGCGAAATGGGGCGCCTTCGGGCAGTGGCTGGCCGTGCACGGCATGGATTTCTCGGAGGGGCGCGGACTCGTGCGCGGCGGGCTGGTCAACTGGATGATCATCCTGCTGGCGATCGCGTGGTTCGCGCCCAACACGCAACAGATCATGGCGCGTTTCAAGCCAGCGCTCGGGATCCCCAGAGATTCGCAACCTGCTCGGCTTCTGCTGTGGCGCCCGCGGGCCGCGCTGGGAGTGATCGCCGCAGTGGTGGCGTTTACCGTGATCATCAACCTGCACCGGAACTCGGAGTTCCTGTACTTCCAGTTCTGAGCCACGGATGGACACACAGAACGCACGACCATTGCCCGATGCAGTCGCTTCGCCCGACGCCGCTGCGGAGGCAGGCAGCCGGCGCTACAACGCGGCGCTTCTCATCGGGCTGGGGCTGATGCTCGCAGTCGTCGTCGGGCTGAATCTCCTGCTGGGCGAGCGGGCCGCGGGGACACCGGAGCTCGTGAAGGCAGCGAGCGATTGGCAGCACGCGACCGGCGGGGTGACGTACTCCCCGCCCATCACCGCGAATCGCCCATTCAAGTCGCTGCGGCTGGCCGATCGGCTGCCGGAGATCAACGGCGTGGTGCTCGGCGCTTCGACGTCGATGGGCCTCACCGCGGACGCGTTTCCACCCGACGTTCGCATCTACAACTTCGCCCAGACCGCCAATCCGCTTCATTCGACGATCGGCGAAGCGGAATACATCGTTCACCATTATTCCGATCAGGTGAAATGGATCTTCCTGGCGCTCGACTGGTCGGTGGGCATGCTGTATCGGCCGGGTAAGCCGAACACGCTCGATCTCTCCCCCGCGGCAGCGGTGTCACCGCAGGCGCTGCCCAGCGTGTCCTTCCTCCGGAAGCTGGAGGACGCCATCTCCTGGCCGCGCGTAAGAAATCTGTGGAGCATCCTGCGCCTCGCCTGGCGCTCCCCGAGCGGCATCGCGGCGGTCAAGCGGGCGCTCTTCGACGCGTCGAGCACCGACTACCGCTGCCCCGACGGAACGCCGGCGCGCGACTTCGACACCATCAACCGCGGCATGTGCGTCGGTTTCCGCAACGACGGCAGCGCCACCTTCGCCGACGGCCGGCCCGTCGATCCGGCGCGGGTCGACGAGCTCGTGCGGGCCGGTGCGGCGCCCGACTCCCGATACTCGCAGCCAATCGTGCAGGGCCACGGCAAGATCAACCCTGCATTGCTCGATGGCCTCGTCCGGCTCTCAAACGAGCTGGCGGCCAAAGGTGGACGGCTCGTGCTGTTCGCACCTCCGCTCATCCCGGGGCTCGAGCGCACGCTCGGTGCGAGTGCCCATGCCGGCGACGCCGTGAAACGCACCAAGGCGGCGCTGGACCAATGGGCGAAACGCGAGGGCCTGATCATCATCGACGCCGGGGCATCCGAGCGTTTCGGCTGCACCGCCACCGAGTTCCTCGACGAGCATCACGCCTACCCGGCATGCTATCGGAAGATTCTGCGCCGGTTCTGGGAGCGCTATGACTCCGGAGAGTCGATCAAGCCCGGGCTCTGGCGGCCCGGCGTCTAGCTTTCACGGCCTCCGCACCCGCGCGGGGTCGATCACCGTCAGGACGCAGGCCGGATCGTCCGGATCGTGCGTCTCGCGAAAACCGACCCGCTTCGCGAGCGCGCGCATGGCCGCATTCTCGCGCAGCACGCTGCCGCGCACTGACCGGATCCCACGCTCGGCTGCATAGGCAAGGATGGCACGCAGGGCGGTCTCGCCGATGCCGCGGTGCTGCGCGTCGGAGCGCGTCGACACCGCGTAATCCGCGGTGACGCCATCCGGGTCCGCGACGATTCGCGCGCCGCCCCAGAGCTCGCCCGGGTGCTCGACATCCTCGATCACGAGCGCCATCTCGCGGTCGTAGTCGATTGCGGTGTAACGCGCAGCGAGGTCGTCGCGCAGGACGTTCATCGGCGTGAAGAGACGCATGCGCCGATCCTCGGGGGTCATCTTCAGAAACGCGCTTTGCATCGCGCGCGCGTCCTCGGGTCGGATCGGGCGCATCCGCGTCTCGGTGCCGTCGCGCAGGCGCACCGTGCACTCGAGCGATCTCGGGTACGGCCGGATCGCGAGCCGGTCGGCGCCACGGGCGCCGCGACGCGTCTTCGCGAGCCGCGCCTCGGCGGCCAGCGCGAGCGCGCCATGCGGCGCAGCGAGCAACGGGTTCACGATCAATTCCACCAGGGCGGGCTGGTCGGCGGCCAGCTGCGAGAGCTGAACCAGCGCTGTGATCACCGATTCGGCGTTCGCGGTGGAGCGCCCCGTCTCGCCAAGTAGAAGTCGCCCGATGCGCGTGTCGCCGAGGGCTGAGCGCGCCAATGCCGCATTGAGCGGCGGCAGCGCACAGACGAGGTCGTCCATGGCGGCGAAGTGCGGGCCGCCCTGCCCCACCACTATCACGGGACCAAACAGCGGATCGGTCGTCACACCGAGCATGAGCGAGAGCGAGTCGTCCGGGCGTCGCGCGGCGCTCACCAGAAAACTCGCCAGCCGAGCACCAGGATGCATGCGCCGCGCACGCTCGCGCAACGTGCGGCAGCGCTTCGCGAGTGCCCCGGCGTCGCCCGCCTCGAGCGCTGCCAGTCGCGCGGGTCGGCGACCGCCTCCACGTACCAGGCCCGCTACGCTAACGGGGAAGCCGACGGCACGAGCGGCAGCATGCGCCTCGGCGATGGTGCGCACGCGACGCGACCCCGCAGTGTGTATCCCGTATGCCTCGAGGAGCTCGAGCGCATCGTCGCCCTGAATGAACTGTCGACCGCGTGCGAGCGCAGCGTCGATCATGGCCGTGGCCTCTGCCGTCCGAGGCGCTTCGGCGCCGACGACCAGGGACGGAATCTCGGCAAGCTGCTCGCGGGCGCGGCCTGCGCGCACGCCGGCGAGGAAGGCGTCTACCGCCTCGACCGTGTCCCGGTACAGCGGCACCCCCGCGCGCTCCAAGACCGCTTGCGCTTCCCGAAAACCCTCGGCGCCCAGCCACGCGGCGATCACGATGCCACCGTTGCTCCGCGTCGTCGCGTCGGCGACGGCCGTCGCGACCGCAACCGAGTTGGCACCGGCAGCGGGCGCGAAAATCGCCAGAACGCAGTCGGTCTCGCCGCCGGCCAGAACGACTTTCAGTGCGTCCGCAAATCTCGCAGGGGTCGCCTCGACGCCGAGATCGACGCAGCATTCGCGCTCGGTCAGCGCGCCCGACCTCGCGAGCGTTCTCCTGGTTGCCGCGCCAAGCGGCGCCAGCGTCCCGCCCCCTGCAGCCAGGGCGTCAGCAGCGAGCAATGCGGCGCCCGTGCCATTCGCCAGAATGGCAAGCCGACCGCGGCGGAGCGCCTGCACATGCCGCGGGCCGAACCGCGAGAGCGCGAGCGCCGCGTCGAACATCGCGTCGATCGACGGTACGCGGACTAGCCCGGTGCGGTGAAATACGGCGTCGTACACGTCGTCGCGCCGCACGAGCGCGTCGAGCAGACCTTCACCAATGTCGGCGGGCTCGCACGATCGTCCGCCGCGAAGCACCAGAACCGGTTTTCCCCATGCGACGGCACGCGCGGCAGAGACAAACCGGCGCGGATCGGCGACGTTCTCGAGGTGGACCAACACTGCGCGCGTCTCCTCGTCCGCCGCAAGATAATCGAGCAGATCACCGAGCACGACGTCGCTCGGCTTTCCGACCGATGCGACTTTCGAGAAGCCGATGCCCCGCGCTGCCGCGCGATCGAGCATCGCGACCAGCACGGAATCGGATTGCGTGACGAACGCGAACGATCCCGCAACCGGAATGTCACCCACCGTGCCGGCGCTCATGCCGAGGGCTGGCACGATGACCCCACCGCGGGAAGGACCGAGGGTGCGGAGCCCCAGCTCGCGCGCAAGTGCGCGCAATGCCTGCAACTCCCGCACCGTCTCCGGCGTGCGGCGCATGTGGGTGTCGACAAGCACGGCGGCCTGGCAGCCGTGCCGGGCAAGCCGCTCGAGCGCGCTTTCCGCATGACGATTCGGCAGCGCGATCACTCCGAGGTCGAATCGGACATCGCGCGGAAGCCGATGGGTGATTTCCTGAACCGGAACGGCCAGTCCAGGCTTGGCGAGATTGGCGCGGAGCGTCCGCTCGGCCGCCGCGTCGCCGTGCGCGCCCGGCGCAAAAGCAATGCGCTCAGGCTCGAAGAGCGCCCTGATTGCGCGAACGGTCATCGGAAAGAGGGCGACACGCCGCTGTCGATGAGCGACGCTTTCGGCCGCCTACTGCGCGACGCTCAGCCCCCAGCGACCGTCGGGCTCCCGGCAGGCGACATAGCGCATGGACTCCTTCAAGCCCTTAGCCTGGGTCGCGACACTGATCGTCTTGCAGACCCGGCCGTTCTTCGTCGATTCCGCGAGGACCGTGGTCGCGCCGGAATTATTGGTCGCCGGGTTGCTCCAGTCGATGGTCCGGCCGACCGGCGCCTTCTCGAGCGCTTCCCGCGCACTGTCGACCAGCAGCTTCATGTCGTCCCCGTTGAACCATTCGGTCGGGCCCTGCAGGAGCAGGGCACCCCATCCCGCCGCCGCGGCGAGTGCCGGGATCAACGTCAGTGCCAGGAATGCCAGGAACAGTCTGCAACGTCGCATGGTTCTCTCCAAAATGCGCGGTCTCGCGCGCGGGTTATTTCTTCTGTTGAGGTGCTGCGCCGATCAGGTCGCGTTCGCGCAAGGCCCCGATGATGATGTCGGCGTAACCGGCGATCTCCTTCCTGAGCTCGCCTGGATCCGTGGTCTGCGTGGTCGCCGACCACACCAACGTAGCGTCGCGCGTCTGCCACAGGCTCGTCTCGACAACCACGACCTCGTACTGATAGGGGGTAGGCGGCGTCGACACTGCGATCGCCGAACCATAGAACCCGTAGAAGCCCCGGGCGTACCCGACGCTGGGAATCACCGTGACATAGCCCGGCGAATAGGCGGTCCTGCGATCGACGTCGAGCACGCGGGCAACGATCGCGCCGTCGGCGCCCATCTTCTTGAGGATCCCTTCCAGGACGGGCGTCGGGACTTTGCCGCTTTCGGGGAGCACGGTGTAGCCGGGGACCGCCTTCTTCACGCCCGCCGCGCGCAGCTTCGCGGAGAACTCGTCCTCGAAGGTGCGTCGCACGCCCGGATTCTTCGAAATCCCGAGCACGAGCAGGTTCTCGAAGGGCGGGCCCTTGTAAGAGGGGTCCACCCACGCATTCGTCAGCTTCGTCGCCGGGGCGCACCCGGATACGAGTAACGATGCAAGGGTCATCAGAAGGGCGAGACGGCGGGCTTTCATGACGGTCCCTCAGCGGATTCCAATGCGCGGGGCACGGCGGCAATGTTACCTAGGAAACGAGCTTCAGTCCGATGATCGCGGCGATCAACACGAAGAGGAACGAGACGCGCCCCCGATGGCACGTCCCTGAAACAATCGGGAAACAAACTGGGCGCTTCCGGAAATCGTGCCGATACGCGCCGACCCTAGCATCTCTCCCAACAGGACGGCCGGAGTTGCCGGCAAACCTGAGCCGCCATAGGAGACATTGACCATGACCATGCAAACGACGATCACTCCGACCGCCGAGCGCAGCATCACCATCATCCGCAAGCACGCTCGCCGGCCGCATCCGGCTTCCCGTCACCCGGCTCCGCCCAGTCATGCCCGTGCGGAACAGCCGATCACCGAGCAGACACCGCGCGCGCGCGTCCTCGACGGCTTCCGCAACATGGCGCGTGGGGTCGATGTGTCGACCGCAGAAGAGCAAACCAAAGCCTTCTACCGCTCGAGCGGCCAGCAGTGGGCGCACTCGCTGACCGAGCAGGGCGGCAACGAGCTCAAGGCGCGCGTTGTCGACGCCTTCCGCAAGATGGCGCACGGCGTCCAGGACGCATCGGCGCACGCGAGGAGCCTGCAGTTCTACGGTTCCGGCGGGCAGGCCTGGGCGCAGAACCTGGGTTGATTCGACGCGAGAGCGACCGGCGCGACCTCGCGCCGGTCGCCGCGTCGCTCAATGCTGGCTGGTCTTCGCGAAGGCGCGCGCGGTACGCTCGTGGCCGAGGGCGATCAGTTCCTCCGCGCGCCAGAACTCGTGGAATGCGCACGCATTGCGCGGAATGTCGATGGCCACATCGGGCGAGTAGGCGGCAAGCTTGAGGCGCGCGATCGTGTTCTGCATCGTCTCCATGGAGGCGTACAAGATGTCGATCATCCCAAGTGCGGGAGGCTCCGGAGTGCGCGCGGGGTACAGACTCTCGACGAAGCTGCGGATGCGCTGACGATACGCGTTGCCGCGAGGCGCCGGCGCCGGCGCCGGCGCCGCGGGTCGCACCTCGGAGCGGCCGCTCAGATTGACCGCGACCGTGAGATCGGTGGAGTCGTTGAGGGTGGGCGCGATCGGGATCGGATTCACCAACCCGCCATCGAGGAGTCTCCGCCCACCGAGCGAAAAGGGTGTGAAGATCAGCGGAGTCGCGATGGAGGCGCGGATCGCGTCGAACAGCTTTCCCTTTCTGAGCCACACTTCCTTACCGGAGTCGAGATTCGTAGCGACCGCGGTGAACGACACCGGCAGATCCTCGATCGTGCAATCGCCGATCAGCTCGCGCAGCACGTCCATGATCCGTTCGCCCTTGAAGAGTCCGGCGCGACCGAAGGACGGGTCGAGCAGCCGCACGACGTCCATGCGCTCGAGCGCCAGGACCCAGTCGGCGTACACCTCTAGCTTTCCCGCCGCGTAGATCCCGCCCACCAGCGCGCCCATGGAAGAGCCCGCGATCGAGCGAATGACATAGCCGTTCTCGGTGAGCCACCGGATCACACCGATGTGCGCGAGGCCGCGGGCGCCGCCGCTGCCCAGGACCAGCGATATCGTCTTCGCGTGCTCCGGCATCGTATCCCTTCGGACAGCGCGCGGGACCGCTTCGTTCACGCTCGCGTTATCGGGAAACCGCCCGCCGTGGCGTGCTCAGGTCCTGTAGAACTCGGCGGGCTCGTCGATCCCGGCCTGGTGGAAGGCCTCGCGCCGCTTCTGGCATTGCGGGCACCGGCCGCAATGCACCGCATAGCCGAGGAGACAGCTGTACGTCGTCGCGTAGTCCACACCGAGCGCGATACCCCGCTTGATGACTTCGCGCTTCGAGAGACCGACGAAAGGCGTCGCGAGGCGTACATCGCCAAGCAGCCCGCATATCAATCGAAATTGTGCGAGAAACGCGTGCGACGCGCTCGCGTAATCCACCGTGTCGTCCAGGTTGACCGCCAGGTACAACTTGCGCGCGCCCTGGTTCGCCGCGTAGGACAGGCCGATGCTCAGGGCGACGAGGTTACGGTGCGGCAGCGGCACGTGACGCTTGCGATCCTGCCCGCGCCGGAAGATCTCGCCCACGTTCCCGAGCTCCAGCGGTACCAGCTCGACCCCGAGCTCCCCACACTGCACGTGCGCGGCGGTACTCTCCTGCGCCGCCGCGCGCTGGGCGTAGTCGATGAACAGCGCCTGCACCGGCTCCCCGTCGGCGGCGAGCTGGTGCAGCAGCGTCGTGCTCTCGATGCCCCCCGATAGGAGCAGGACGGAGGCGGCTTCCATGCAAGCCAATCTACCACGCTGCGCGCCATCCGTAGCGGCCGAACGCCGTTCTGAGGCAGAATTTGGCGACGCTTATCGACCGGGATCGACGGACATGGCCAAGACCAATTCCAAACGCATGCCGGTCACCGCGGCGGCCACGCGCGAGGAGATGCTGCGGCGCGCGCAATCGCTCGTTCCCGCCATCCGGGAGCGTGCACCCGAGGCGGAAACACTCCGCCGACTTCCCGAAGCAACCGTTCGCGACTTGCACGAGACCGGCCTGTGGCGCATCAACCAGCCGGCGCGCGTCGGCGGGCCGCAGCTCGACTATCAGCTGCTGGTCGAGATCTCGAGCGAGTTCGCGCGTGCGTGCGGATCGACCGGATGGGTGTTCGTCAATCTTGCGGTCCATCACTGGATGCTCGCGATGTGGCCACCCGAAGGCCAGGACCGCGTCTGGGGCGAGAACCCCGATGTGCTGATGGCTTCGGCGGTCATCTACCCGTGCGGCCAGGCGCGTCTGAACGGCGATCGCTATGTCCTCTCCGGACGCTGGCCGTTCTGCAGCGGCATCCTGCACAGCGACTGGGCGATGCTCGGGGGCATGGTCCGCCGCGAGGATGCAGCCGACGCTTCGCCCGAGCCGCGCATGTTCCTGGTGCCGAAATCGGAGCTCGAGGTCATCGACACCTGGCACGTGGCGGGTCTCGCCGCAACGGGTAGTCACGACGTTGCATGCAAGGATCTGGAAGTTCCCAGCTACATGACGGTCGGCGCGCGCGAGGTGCGCGGCGATCTCACGCCGGGAAGCGCAGTCAATCCAGGTCCGCTCTACCGCCAGTCGGTGGCGGCGCTCTTTCCGCATCTCATTGCGTCGCTCGTCATCGGCATGGCACAGGACATGTACGATCAGACTATCGAGCGGTTCGGCGCCGGCAAGTCGATGTCCAGCAGATCACGCATCGCCGAGCACGGCACCATCCAGAGCCGCGTTGCGGAAGCCGGCGCGCAGGTCGACGCCGCGCGGCTGCTCCTCTACAAGGGTTTTCATGAATCCCTGCGCCTTGCAGAGGCGGAATCCGTGCCGTCTGTGGCGGACAAGCTGCGTTGGCGGCGGGACGGCACCTACGCCGCGGTGCTCGCTTCGACCGCGGGCACGTCGCTTTTTCGCGCGGCGGGCGGCAACGCCATTCGCCTTTCGAACCCCATGCAGCGGCACATGCGCGACATCAACGCGGCGATGGGCCATTTCCACGTCAACTGGGATGCCAATAGCGCCGCGTTCGGGCGCGTCGCCATGGGTCTCACGCCCGATAATCCGAATATCTGAAGAGCAAACCCGGTAGGTCACGAACGGGAGGAAACCGGCCGGATTCCTCCCGTTACCCTCCTTCCCGCTGGGAGGGCAGATTAGAGAATCCGCTCGCCGAACTTCTTCATTGCGGATGGGGAGAGCGAGAGCCCCAGCCCGGGTTGCTCGTTGAGCGTGAGCAGGCCGTCCGCGATCTTGGGCGGGTTCTCGAAGAGCTCGGCCTGCAGCGGGTCGCGCTCCGGATCGGTGAAGGACTCGACGATGCAACCCGCGGGGCTGGCCGCGACGATGTGGGCGTGGATGAAGCAGTCGTGATGCGGCGCGACCTCGACGTGGTTCAACTCGCACAGCGCGGCGAGCTTGCGGCCCTCGGTGAAGCCGCCCATCATCGTGCAGTCGAACTGCAGGATCTGAATGGCCTGCTCGTCGATCAGCGCGCGGCAGCCGTAGCTCGTGAGCTCGCTCTCGCCCGCGGACAGCGGAATCTTCGTTCGCTGCGACAGGAGCTTCAGTTCGCGGCGATCATCGGCCCAGCGTACCGGCTCCTCCAGCCAGCGCGGCCGCAGAGGCTCTAGCAGGCGCGCGCCCTCGATCGCGGTGGGAAGATCCCAGGCGCGATTGACATCGATCATCAGATCCTTGTCCTCGCCGATCACTTCGCGCACGAGCGCCATGCGCTCGATGTCCTCCGCGAGAGGCGCGCCGCCGACCTTACCCTTGAACCCTTTGTGGCCTTGCGCCTTCAGCATCTGCATTTCGTCGCGCAACTCCGCCATGTCCTTGCCATCGCGGTAATAGGCGCAGGTGACGTAGCACGGTACCTCGGAGCGGTAGCCGCCGAAAAGGCGGTAGAGCGGCAGATTTGCAACCTTGCCGATTATGTCCCAGACCGCTATGTCGACTGCGGCCGAGATGCGCACGATCGCTTCGCGCGACCAGCCCTTCTCGTGCGCGAGGCGTTGAGAGGTGAGCGCGAAGAGCTTTTCATAGAGACGCTCGGGCGCCAGCGGATTGGCGCCGACGACGAGCTCGCCGATACCCGTGCGAAAGGCATGGATTGCGGCCTCGATCGGCGTGTAGCTCGTGGCGAGACCGATGCCCTCGACGCCCGCGTCGGTTCTCAGCCGCACCAGGATCTCGTTGGCCTTCGGGACCTTGAAGTGGCTGACCCAGTGCGGGCGGCTCTCGTCCGGGGCACGCAGGATGTGGACTTCCAAGTGCGAGATCTTCATGATGAACGGCCCGCGAAGGGTGCGATACGACGGATGGGGCGTCGTAAGGCTATCACCAATCCCTCGCAGAATATCGGGCGTCGCTTCGCAGATGGCACACGCCACGATAGCGCGCTGGCTATAATCGATGGGTTTCGCGCACCCTGTGCCGCGCCCCCTCCGGCGGTGAACCGAAATATGAGCTACTACAAGCATCACGTCTTCTTCTGCTGCAACCAGCGCGAGCCGGGCGAGACCTGCTGTGCCGACCGCGGCGCGAAGGATGTGCGCGCTTACGCGAAAGACCGCGTCAAGGCGCTCAAGCTCAACGGCCAGGGCAAGGTGCGCATCAACAGCGCCGGCTGCCTCGACCGTTGCGAGGAAGGCCCGGTCATCGTGGTGTATCCCGAGGAGGTCTGGTACACCTACGTCGACAAGGCCGACATCGACGAAATCATCGAGGAGCATCTCGTGCACGGGCGCATCGTCGAGCGCCTGCGCATATGACCCGGCCGCCGCAAGAACATGCGTTCCTCGAGGGGCCGGCCGGAAAGATCGAAACGGTCATCGAGCATCCTGCCGTCTTTCCGGCGGATGGTGTTTCCGAGGGCGCGCGTGGCATCGCGCTCGTCTGCCATCCCCATCCGCTCTTCGGCGGCACGCTGACCAACAAGGTCGTCGCAACGCTCGCACGCGCATTCGTCGAGCTCGGCTACATCGCGATCAGGCCCAATTTTCGCGGCGTCGGCAAATCGGAGGGCGTGCACGACCACGGCCAGGGCGAGACGGATGACATGCTCGCGGTGATCGAATTCGCGCGCGAACGTTTCGGCGAAATCCCGCTCGCCCTGGCAGGATTCTCGTTCGGCGGCTACGTGCAGACGCGTGTGGCACAGCGCGTCGCTCCCGAGCGCATGGTGCTGGTGGGCACGGCGACCGGCGATCTCGGAGAGCGCAAGTACGAGACGCCACCGGTACCGGCAGGAACGATCGTGATTCACGGCGAAGTCGACGAGACCGTGCCGCTCGCGCGCGTGCTCGACTGGGCGCGCCCGCAAGAGCTGCCGATCATCGTGATTCCCGGCGCCGATCATTTCTTCCACCGGCGCCTGAACCTCCTGCGCAACATCGTGAAGGGGAGCTGGCACTGAACGATCCGCGGCCTACGATCGAGCGCGCTGGCGCGGCCGCTCCGCATCAGGGTGGCACGGTGCTCAGCGTGCGCGGCCTGCGCAAGTCGTACGGGGCGCAGGAAGTCCTGGCGGGTGTCGATTTCTCGCTCCGCCGCGGGGAGTGCTTCGGCCTCCTCGGTCCCAACGGCGCCGGCAAGACGACGACGCTGCGCCTCGCGCTCGGTCTGATCTCCCCGGATGCGGGCGAGATCAGCGTGCTGGGCGAGCCCGTCCCGGCGCGCGGCCGCGAGGCGCGCATGCGGATCGGCGTCGTGCCGCAGATGGACAACCTCGATCCGGATTTCACGGTGGTCGAGAATCTGCTGGTCTACGGCCGCTACTTCGGGATTTCCGACTCGGTGCTGCGGTCGCGCATACCCGGCCTCGTGGAATTCGCCGGGCTCGCGGGGCGCGCCGAATCGCCGATCGCCACGCTTTCCGGCGGCATGAAGCGCCGACTCACGCTCGCGCGGGCGCTCGTCAACGATCCCGACGTGGTGTTCATGGACGAGCCGACGACCGGGCTCGATCCCCAGGCCCGCCACCTGATCTGGGAGCGGCTTCGGCAGCTCACCGGACAGGGCAAGACGATCCTTCTCACCACCCATTTCATGGAAGAGGCCGAGCGGCTCTGCAAGCGGCTGGTCATCATGGACCGCGGGCGGATCATCGCCGAGGGCGCGCCGCGCGATCTCGTTCGCCATCACATCGAGCGCCACGTGCTGGAAGTGCACGGCGATGGCGTGGAAGCGTGGGCGGAGCGCGATGGCCGCCGACTGGCAAGCCGCATCGAGCGTGCCGGCGACACCATTTTCTGCTACACGACTGACGAGGCGCCGCTCCTGGCGAGCGTGGAGCGCGAGCCCGAGCTCCGCTACCTGCACCGGCCTGCGAATCTGGAGGACGTTTTCCTGAAACTGACCGGACGGGAACTGCGTGACTGAAATGCATGCCCGGGCGACGCCTGCTGCAGCCACCGGCAAGTTCAGCGTGCCGCACCTCTCGTGGCGCTTCGCGGCCGTGTGGCGCCGCATGTTCCTCGTCTGGCAGAAACTCGCCGTGCCGTCGATGCTCGGCAACCTGGCCGATCCGATGATCTACATGCTCGGCTTCGGCTACGGACTGGGCAAGCTGCTGCCCGAGGTCGGAGGAGTGCGCTACATCGTGTTCCTCGCGGCCGGAACTGTGTGCTTCTCGACCATGAACAGCGCGACCTTCGAAGCGCTGTACTCCTCCTTCTCGCGCATGCACGTGCAGCGAAGCTGGGACGCCATGCTGAACGCGCCGCTCGCGCTCGAAGACGTCGTGCTGGGCGAATGCGCATGGTCGGCGAGCAAATCGTTCCTCTCCGGATTGGCGATCCTGCTGGTCGCCGCGGCGCTCGGGCTCCTCGACAGCTGGCTCGCGCTCTGGGTCCTGCCGCTCATTCCCGTGATCGGATTCACGTTCAGCGCGCTCGGCCTCGTCGTGACGGCGTTGTCGCCGTCCTTCGACTTCTTCATGTACTACTTCACGCTGTTCATCACGCCGATGGCCATGCTCTCCGGTGTCTTCTTCCCGATCGATCAGCTTCCCGCAGCGATCCAGACACTGTCCTACGTGCTGCCGCTCACGCACGCGACGCTGCTGGTGCGGCCACTGATCCTGGGCGAGATTCCCGCAAACATCGCGCTGCATCTCGCCGTGCTGATCGCCTATGGTGCAGTGGCCTTCTACGCCGCGCTCGTCCTGTTTCGCCGCCGATTGCTCTCATAGCCATGCTCTGGGTCAAGTCTCTGCACATCATCTTTATGGTCACGATCGAGCAAGGGGGCACACCCCCTTGCATATCTCCCAATTCAGATGGCTGTAGAAGAGGATAGCGCTGTGCTCTGGGTCAAATCTCTGCACATCATCTTTATGGTCACTTGGTTCGCCGGCCTCTTCTACCTTCCGCGCCTGTTCGTCTACCACGCGATGACGGATCCGGCGGACAAGACGGGGATCGAGCGCTTCAAGGTAATGGAGCGCAAGCTCTACTTCGGCATCATGACGCCGGGCGCGGTGCTCACGATCGTTTTCGGCACCTGGCTGTGGCTGGGCTACGGCTTCTCCGGCGGCTGGCTGTACGTGAAGCTCGCGGTGGTGGCGGCATTGATCATCTACCACCTCTGGTGCGGCAAGCTGCTGAATGACTTCAAGGGCGACCGGAACACCAAATCGCATGTTTGGTTCCGGTGGTTCAACGAGGTGCCGACGCTGCTCATCTTCGCCGGGGTGATCCTCGCTGTCGTGAAGCCTTTCTAGAGATCGAAACCGACGAGGACCGACCGTGCCCGACAGCGTCAACAAGCCGAGCCTCATCGTAAAGTATCTCGATCAGTACGTGATCGGGCAGGACGACGCCAAGAAGACGCTGGCGGTCGCCGTGTACACGCACCAGAAGAAGATCGCGCGGTCGCGCCGTGACGCCGCCCCGATTGCCAAGAGCAATGTCCTCTTGATTGGGCCGACCGGAACGGGCAAGACGTTGATGTGCGAGACGCTGTCGAGGGCACTGCGGGTGCCGTTCGTGACGGCGGAGGCCACGTCGATTGCGCAGAGCCGGTATGTCAACGACGAGATCGAGGCGATCCTTCAGCGCCTCGTCGACGGCGCGGATGGTGACGTCGGCCGCGCCCAGAACGGCATCGTGTTCATCGATGAAATTGACAAGCTCAAGGGCACCCGCGGTCAGCCACAGGGCGTCTCCGGCGAGAGCGTGCAGCACGCGCTCCTGAAGATCATGGAAGGCTGCATGGTCAAGCTGGGCAACGGCCAGTACCTCGACACGACGAACATCCTGTTCATCTGCGGTGGCGCTTTCGTCGGGCTGGAGAAGATCGCCTCGCACAGCCATACGTACGGCTACATCTCCACGTCGGGCGAGGACAATCCCGCCGTCCTCGAGCGCCTGAACGCGCGGGTCAAGCCGACCGACCTGATCGAGTTCGGGCTCATCCCGGAATTCACCGGGCGGCTGCCGATCACCGCGCGCTTTCAGGACCTCAGCCAAGAGATGCTGGTGCGGATCATGACCGAGCCCGCGAACGCCATGTACACCCAGTTTCGCGACATATTCGCCGGCGAGGGCGTCGAGCTGACCGTAGCCCGCGAGGTGTTCGAGCAGATCGCCGATCTGGCGATCGAGTACAAAACCGGGGCCCGGAGCCTGCGCGGGCTCTTCGAGGAGCTGATCACCCCCGTTCTGTATCAGGTTCCGGACGACCCCACGATCCGGAAAGTCGAGATTACGTCGTTGTTCGCCGAGCCGCGCATGGTCCGCGGCCAGCGCGGGGCTTGAACGAGGCCACCGGCCAAAGCGTCTTGTGCTTGTCAGGGCGGAACATAGGACCCGATAGCCCCGACAGGATTAATTTGCTAGCCTCACTCCGAACAGCAAAGGGGGAGGACCCGCGTCGCGGTAAACCTGCGCGGGGCAACAATCGATGGCCGACTCCGCGCCCACGCGGATCCACGATCCCGAGATCGACGCTGACACCGGCGCGGACGGCACGCGCACCGTCCGGGTCAGCGGGGCGTGGGACATCCGCGCGCTCGAGTCCCGCGCGCGAACGCTGGCCAGCGAGCTCGCGCGGTTCGCCGCGCGCGACGCCTGGGATCTGACCGGAATCGAGCGTCTCGATCACGTCGGCGCGCTGCTTCTCTGGCGCGCGTGGGAGCGAAAGCGCCCGGAGCGACTACGGCTCGAGCCCGCGCAAGAGTTGTTCTTCGAGAATCTCGCCCATGCCGAAGGCGGCGAGCTCGCCGTGCCTCGCTGGTCGCTGCTTGACCCGCTCGCGGCGCTCGGGCGCCGCGTGATCGGCGTCTGGGGACATCTCCTCCGTATCATTCGCCTCGCCGGCCAAGTCGCCCTCGACGGCGCATGGGTTGTCGCCAATCCGTCGCGCGGCCCCTGGCGCGAGCTGTCCGCGACGATCCGCCGGGCGGGCGCGCAGGCGCTTCCCGTCACCGCGCTCGTCGGCTTTCTCATCGGGATCGTGCTGAGCTACCTTTCAGCGGAGCAGCTGCGTACATTCGGCGCGGGCATCTACGTCATCAATATCGTCGGCATCGGGATCATCCGCGAGCTCGGCCCGGTGCTCGCGGCGATCCTCGTCGCCGGAAGGTCGGGGTCGGCCATCACGGCGCAGCTCGGCGTGATGCGGGTGACCGAGGAGCTCGACGCGCTCAGGGTGATGGGAATTCCCGCCGGCATCCGGCTCATCTTGCCTAAGGTCGTCGGGCTCGCCATCGCGGTGCCGCTCCTTGTCGTGTGGACCGACGCGATCGCGCTGATCGGCGCGATGCTCGCAGCGCGGCTCGAGCTCGATATCAGCTTCACCCTGTTCATGCAGACGCTGCCGGTCGCCGTGCCGACGTCGAACCTCTGGCTCGGGCTCGTGAAGGGCGCCGTGTTCGGTGCATTGATCGCGCTGACCGCATGCCATTTCGGTCTGCGCATCCGGCCGAACACCGAGAGCCTCGGCGCCGGCACCACCCAGTCGGTAGTCGCCGCGATAACGATCGTGCTCATCGTCGATTCGATGTTCGCGATCGCGTTCTCCCACATCGGCCTCGAGCTCCGTGGCTGAGCACGTGACGGGCCAGGCAATGGCACCCACTCGACCCGCCCCCGGACGGGCAACCGCCGGGAAGCCCGCAACGCGCGCGCCGCGGACCCCGGAACGGCCCGTTATCGCCGTCAAGGGCCTCTGGACCGAGTTCGATGGCCACGTCGTCCATCGCGGCCTCGACATGGAAGTCGATGCCGGCGAGATCCTCGCGCTCGTCGGCGGATCGGGCAGCGGCAAGACGACGCTTCTCCGCCAGATGGTCGGCCTCGAGCGTCCGAGCCGCGGCAGCGTGGAGGTGTTCGGCTTCAACCTGCGCCAAGCGCCGACGGCAATCCGCGCCAAGATCCGCAAGCGCTGGGGGGTGCTGTTCCAAGAGGGCGCGCTCTACAGCGCGTTGCCGGTCTACGACAACCTCGCGCTCCCGTTGCGCGAGCTGCGCGCGTTCGACGAGGACTTCATTCGCGACCTGGTGCTGCTCAAGCTCGACATGGTCGACATCGAACGGCGCCATGCCGACCGGATGCCGTCCGAGCTCTCGGGCGGGATGGTGAAGCGCGTCGCCCTCGCGCGCGCGCTCGTGCTCGAGCCCGAGCTCCTGTTCCTGGACGAGCCGACCGCCGGACTCGACCCTGACCGAAGCGAGAGCTTCGTGACGCTGCTCGCTTCCCTGCGTGAGCGCCTCGAGCTCACCGTCGTCATGGTCACTCACGATCTCGATACGCTCGTCTCGCTAGCCGACCGCGTCGCCGTGCTGTTCATGGGCGAGCTGATCACGATGGGGACAGTCCCGGAGGTGGTGCGCGTCGACCATCCCTTCATCCACAATTTCTTCGGTGGCGAGCGGGGCCAGCGCGCGTTGAGCGTGCTCGGGCCCGTCGCCCTCGCGGGCAACTAAGCAACCAGGAGGACAAGATGGAAAACAGAGCCTACGCGCTGGCCGCCGGGTTTTTCGTGCTGGTCCTCGGCATCGCGCTTGTCGCCGGCGTGCTGTGGCTCAACCGCGACGAGCGCGTGGGCGGGCTGCCCTACGTGGTGACGACGACCCGCGCCGTCTCCGGACTCAAGGTCGAGGCGCCGGTGCGCTATCGCGGCGTGGACGTCGGCAAGGTCGAGACCATCCGGTTCGATCCCACCGAACCCGGCCGCGTCCTGATCGGCATCTCCGTCGACCCCGACACGCCGCTCACGCGCGGGACTTATGCGCAGCTCGGATTCCAGGGCGTCACCGGGCTCTCGTTCGTGCAGCTCGACGACGACGGCGCCATGCGCCAGCCACTTGCGACCGCGGCCGATCTGCCGGCGCGCATCCCGATGCGGCCGTCGCTATTCGACACGGCCGAAGAGCTGGTTACTGCGTTCGGCGAGATTGCCGATCGTCTGAACGGGCTGCTCGCCCATGACAACCAGAAGGTGCTCATCGGCACGCTCGCTAGCATCGACGACGCCGCCGCGCAGGCGAGGAAGCTCGCCGAGAACCTCGAGCCCGCTGCGACGTCGCTCGCGCCATTGCTTGCCGACATGCGCGCCGCGGTGAACGACGCACGGGGCGCCGTGAAGCGCGCTGAGGTTATGGTCGAGTCAATGACCAGCCTCGCGGCGAAGTACGAGGAACACGCGCCGGCGCTCGGCCAGGTCGGCAACAACGCCGACGACGTCGGCGCGACGGCGCGGGCAATCAACGACGGGACCTTGCCACGCCTGAACACGCTCGCCGACGAATTGCACCGCGAA
>JAJDOG010000052.1 GCA_022340285.1 Betaproteobacteria bacterium | reverse complement strand
CAGCCCGCCGTGGGGGGAATCGCGCTATCGGCCGATTTCTGGCGGCGGTTTGCCGAGATCGAGAACGTGGTGGCGATCAAGATCGCCCCGTTCAGCCGTTACCGCACGCTGGACGTGGTGCGCGGCGTGGTGGACGCCCGGGCGGAGGGCCGTGTCACGCTCTACACGGGCAACGACGATCACATCGTGCTGGACCTGCTGACGCCCTACGTTGTGCAGCGCGGAGGCGAGGCCGTAACGGTTCGGATCCGCGGGGGACTGCTCGGCCACTGGAGCGTCTGGACGAAGGGTGCCGTGGAGATCCTGGCGCGCATTCACGCCGCGATCGGGGCCGGGCGGATCGATGCCGATCTCCTCGCCCTCGACGCGAAGGTCACCGATGCGAACAGCGCGTTCTTCGACGTCGCGAACGATTTCCGGGGCTGCATCGCGGGCTGCCACGAGGTGCTGCGGCGGGAGGGACTCCTGGAAGGGATCTGGTGTCTCGACCCCGAAGAGGGCCTGGGCCCCGGGCAGGCGGAGGAGATCACCCGGGTGCTGGCAGCCTATCCCGAGCTTGGGGATGCGGAATTTGTGAAGGCGAACCTGGAACGTTGGCTCGCCTGAAGCTGGGCCGGGCGGGGGCGCCCCGCCCTAGCGGGAGCAGGCCTAGTGCTTGAACTTGTACACGAGCAGCGCGATCAGCGCCACGAACAGCACGATCAGGTAGTAGTCAATGAACGACATTTTTCTCCTCAGCCTCCCTGACGAGCATCACATGCCCGAAGGAGGATAGCCCGGCGGCCCGAGCCGCGTCCAGCGCGACCCGGGTCAATCCGTGGGACACGTCACTTTTTGTCGATTACTTTGACATTTTTATCGACGGGTCCAGGAATTCGTTGGTGTAGATCGTCTTGACATCGTAGGGCTTCTCGATGCCGACGTAGGTCTTCACCAGCTCGTAGTCCTCCGCCATGCGCTTGTCATCGTGCCAGCCGAGCGCGACCTTGCGCGACACGTCGTCGCTCATCAGCACCTCGACCAGGGCCCAGTTCTGCATCTCGTTGTCGAACTTGAGCGCACCGTTCGCCTCGACCAGTGCCTGGACGCAGGGCTTCGGGTCCTTCACGCACGCCGCAAAGGCCTTCTGCGTGACCTTGACGAACTTGGCGACCAGCGGCTTGTTCGCTTTCAGGAACTCCGCGTTGACGATGACCGAGTTGCCGTACGGGTTCAGGCCGACGTCCCGCCACGCGACGAAGCCCATGTCGTCGCCCAGCTGCTTCTTGAAGATGTGGTGGATGTTGTAGAACGAGGTCGTGACGTCGATGGACCCCGATTTCAGCGCGGCCAGCTTGGAGTTGGCGTCGATATTCACCCAGGTAACCGACTTGGGATCGATGCCGTTCGCCTTGGCGATCGCCGGCCACATGGTGCGGGCGGCGTCGCCCGCCGGATTCCCGATCTTCTTGCCGGGGAAGTCCTTGATGCCCTTGATCCCCGAGCTCTTGAGCCAGTAGAGGCCCTGTGGCGAATTGGCATAGACGTTCAGCACGCCGACGACATTGGCGCCCTTGCCCTTGCCGACGAGCGCGGTGCCCATGTCGGCGAGGCCGATCGGATTGGCGCCCGCGCCGACCTTCTGCACGGCGAGCGCCGAGCCCTTGCCCGGTTCGATGTTGAGATCGATGCCTTCGGCCGCGTACCAGCCCATCTTCTTGGCGTAGTAGTACGGCGCGTGGTCGCCGCCAGGCACCCAGTTGAGGAAGAAGTCGATCTTTTGTTGCGCAAACGCCGGTACGGCGAGTGCGGCAAGACCAAGTCCGGTCACAAAACCGGCGACGATTGCTTTCGGTGCACGCATGGAGCCTCCTCTCGTCAAAATGCTTGTTTTGGTGGTTCTACGTGCCGCGTTCCAAGCGGTCTCGGGTGCGAGCCCGCGCGCGGCAATAGACTTGTCGCGAGACCATCGTAGCCATGCGGGCGACGTGATGTCAAATTGGCTCTGCCGCAGGATACCGTGTCGGGAGTCTCATTCCGCGTCCGCCGCAGCCTGAGGGAGGGTATCCTCGAGATTTCTATGACTGACACGGCGATTCTCAAGGAAACGCCCTGGGAGACGCGAAACATTGGCGTTCCCAGCTATGCCGTGGCGCCGAGCTTCTTCGAGGCTCCCGATTTCACCGGGCTCGAACGGGCATTGCAGGCACTGGCCGCGAAGCACGGGCGGCTGTTCGTCGCGGCGCGACTGGGCAAGGGCGGCCTTCCGCAGGTTCCGCGACTGCAGTCCCTGGGCTTTTACGTCGTCGAGTGCACCGTGTCGCCAACGATGGTGCTCGGCAGGAATCCGGTGCTGCGGGCGTTCGAGCGCGACCCGTCAGACTTTCTGCCGCGGCGGTATCGCATCGAGGAGCTCGAGTTCCGGACGCTCGTCGCCGTCGAGCCCGATCATGTCGCGTTGATCAAGACGATGGCGCGCGATGCCTTCGAGGATGATCGCTTTCACTGCGATTACCAGTGTCCCCGGGAAATCGGCGACCGCCGCTTCGCGTTCTGGATGGACGATCTCGCGCGGGACCCGGAGGTCAGGTTCGATCTCCTGATCCTGCGCGGGACGCCCATCGCGTTCTTCGCGCGCAAGCACAGCCACCAGATCGTCTCGGGGTTCGCGCGCGAGCGCGCCTCGTCGGGTCTCGGCGAGTTCTTCTGGCTCTCCACGTGCAAGGCGGTGAAGGACGAGGGGTACGCCGCCGTGCATTCCCTGATCTCGTGCAACAACCTCCAGTCGCTCAACCTGTGCGCCCGGTGCGGCTACCGTTTCAAGGACACGGGGTACACCTTCCATTACTGGATGAACCCACCCGGCGGCGGATGAAGCGCTAACGGGTTGTGCGGGGCGGGCAGGCGCCGCCGCGACAGACCAGATACAGGTCGTCGCCGCCTATGCGGTACTTCGCCACCACCTGATCCTTCTCGGCTTGGGGCACTTCGGTCAGGAGCAGCGCATCGTCCCAGGATGCTGGCGGCCACTGGAGCGGCGGCGCCGGGAGCTGGAGGATGTCGATGTGGGTGACGACGCTGAGTCCCGTCGCCGTCAGATCGTTCACGTAGAGGCGCCGATCGCCGCGGCGCGACTGCACGTCCTTGGCCGTCGAGAGATAGTTCTCGCCGCGATAGGTCGCCTGGTAATAGGGATAGGCGACGAGGACGAAGATCAGCTTCGCTACCAGCATCACGATGAACCATCTAACCGCGAGGCGAAGGGCCGGTTCGCCCGAGCGCCATATCACACGGGCGAACACCAGCGCAAAGATCGGATAGAGCGGTATCAGGTATCGAATCCCGCCCTGGGGCGCGAGCCAGTAGGGCAGGAAATTCAAGCCCGCAATGGCCGCCGCCGTCCAGAACTGGGCTCCCGCCGCCTCGGACACCGTGACCCGCTTGCGGAAGATCAGATATAGGGCGAGCGCAAAAGGAGGCGAGAGGCGGACCAGGACGTCAGCCGGGTAGGCGACGAGTCGGCGGAGGTAGGCGCCTGCATTCTCGGGCACGAGCTTGAGGAACACCTCCTGGAGCATCCATTGGCCGTGACCCTGCCCACCGACCACGACTCCCAGCCAGTATGCGGCCGCGCCCAGTCCCGCCGCGTGCACCGCGATCGACGCGGGCCGAAAGAGGAAGCGCCGATATTCCCGCCGGAACAGCATCACGAACCCGGCGGCGCCGTAGAAGACGTAGGCGGTGAGCGTCTTGGTCAGAAAGGCCGCCGTGAGTGCCACCATTGCGGCCAAGAGCCACGCCGTGTTCCGCCGCTCGCAAGCAAGCCAGAGTGACGCGATCGAGCCGAACACGAACAGGCCGAACAGCGGATCCACGTAGGCGAGCGCGCCCCGCCACAGGAAGAGGTCGCCCAGCGAGAGGTAGATCGCTGCCGCGAAGCCTGCGAAGGCCGGGTCGCCGAAGAGCCGTCGCGCAAGACCCGCGAGGATGAGTGCCGTGAGCAGGCAGGAGGCCACCATCAGCGCGCGCGAGAGAAGCAGCCCGTGCTCCCAGCCTGCCGCGGACGCAAGCGGTATGAGAAGCCAATTGAAGAGCGGGTTGTGGCCGACCGGCAGGCCGTAGATCGTGTGCTTCAGCCAGTCGCCGCGGAACCACATCTCGAGCGACGTCAGCGGCAGGATGGGCTCCTCGCCGACGAAATAGAAGTGCAGCGAAGGAAGGAAGGACAGGGCGAGCAGCCCGAAGCACAGCCACCAGAACCGCGGGCGGGTCACGGGCAGAGATGCGAGGTGCCAGCGCGTTCGCATTCCCCCGATCACTTGACGAAGAATGCCTTGACCGCATCGACGATCTGCTCGACATCGCTCTCGGCGAGCTCGTAGTAGAGCGGCAGTCGCACCAGCCGGCTCGAGACCTCGTCGGTGACGGTCAACTCGCCCGCCGCGCGCCCGAAGCGACGCCCGGCCGGCGAAGAGTGCAGGGGAACATAGTGGAACACTGCGTAGATTCCACGTGCTTTGAGATGCTCGATCAGCGCCGTGCGCTCGGCGAGGTCGCACGCGAGAACATAGAACATGTGCCCGTTCGCGATCACGCCGTCCGGAGCCGGCTGCGGCAACGCGAGCCGGCCGCTTGCCGCGAGTCCGGAAAGGCCTGCGCGGTACGCGGCACACAGTGCGCGTCGCTTGGCGATGATCTCGGCGGCATGTTCGAGTTGCGCCCAGAGGAAGGCGCCGATCAGTTCGCTCGGCAGGTACGAGGAGCCGATGTCGACCCACGTGTACTTGTCCACCTCGCCGCGAAAGAACTTCGAGCGATTCGTACCCTTCTCGCGCACGATCTCGGCGCGCTCGACGAGGCGCTCGTCATTTACGAGCAGTGCGCCGCCCTCGCCGCTGATCACGTTCTTCGTCTCGTGGAAGGATAGGCAGCCAAGATGGCCGATCGCCCCGAGCTTGCGCCCCTTGTACTCCGCGAGGATTGCTTGCGCGGCGTCCTCGGCAACGACAAGTCCGTGGCGCTCCGCGATCTGCATGATTGCGTCCATCTCGCATGCCACGCCCGCGTAGTGCACCGGCACGATGGCGCGGGTGCGGGACGTGACCGCGGCCTCGATCAGGCGCTCGTCGAGATTGAGGGTGTCGCGACGAATGTCCACGAACACCGGGACGGCCCCCCGCAGCACGAACGCATTTGCGGTGGAGACGAACGTGAACGAGGGCAGGATGACCTCGTCGCCAGGAGAGAGGTCGCAAAGGATCGCCGACATCTCCAACGCCGCGGTACAGGAGTGGGTGAGCAGCGCCTTGTGGGTCGAGAGGTTGCGCTCCAGCCACTCGTGGCAGCGCCGCGTGTAGGGACCGTCGCCGGCGATATGGCCCTGGCGCACGGCGCTCGCGATGTTCGCGAGCTCGTCAGCAATCGTGAACGGCTTGTTGAATGGAATTTTCATCGCCGCTTTCTTCCGACCAACAGAAGCGAGCCGCCGGCGGGCAGGCTCACGCCCGCGCGGATCAGGGCGCGCTCCGCATCGAGCACCGTTTCCAGCGTCCGGTTGAGCCAAGGCGCGAGGCGCAGCTCGGCGGCCGGATCATATTGCCCCTTCGGGGCGCGCTGGGCGAAACGCGACAGGAACATCAGCGGCAGCAGCAGGGTCACAAAGGAGGTCATTCTAGCGATCTCGAACCCTGCCTCCATGGCGCGCGCGCGGAGCTCCGCGGCGCGGTAGCGACGCACGTGGCCCGCGCGCACGTCGTACTCGCTCCACAGCACGGGGTGCTGCGGCACGGTGACGAGCAGACCGCCTCCGGGAACGATCGTGGCAGCCAGTTCGGCTAGCGCCGCGCGATCGTCCTCGATGTGCTCGATCACGTCGAACGCGCCCACGACGTCGAACTCCTCACGAAACGGAATGCGCAGCGCATCCATCTGAACCAGCGTCGCGCCGGGCAAGCGCTCGGCGGCGAACGCGAGGCCCTCCGCCGCCGCCTCGCTCCCCGTGAGCCGCAGCCGGGGCAGCGCCTTTGCGATGCCCGCTAGCACGAACCCGGTACCGCACCCGACCTCGAGCATGCTGCGGGCGTCGGGGAAGAAGCGTTCGAGCGCCCAAACGATGAGCCGGTTGCGTGCCCGAAACCAGAAGTTGCTCGCTTCGAGGCGGGCAAGCTCGGTGAAGTGGGCGGGATCATAGCCCGCAGCGCCGCGCGCGAGCTCAGGGGCGAACGCCGGAAACCCGGCGATCCGGGCCGGCTCGGCTCCGCATTGCGGACAGCGCCAGTCGTTGCCATCGAATGTCGCGCCACAGCCCAGGCACAGCCTCAACCCTGGCTCCCGACGATGATTCCGGCCGAGATCAACACCAGGCCGACGATCTTCGGAGCGGTAACCGGCTCGTTGAAAAAGAGCGCCGAGAAGACGAGGACAAGGATGAACGCGAGGCTCATGAACGGATACGCGTGCGACAGTTCGAGCCGCGTCATCGCCGCCATCCAGGACACCGCGGCACCGAATGCGGCGGCAAGCGCCAGCACGATCCAGGGATCGATCAGGAGCTTGCCCAAGAACAGAAGCTTGCCCTGGGTGTCCAGCGGGAAGGCGCCTGCCTCCAGCACTTTCCACTTGATGACCACCTGGCCGAAAACGGTCAGAAAGATCGTCAGAAAGACGTACGCGTAGCTCATCGGCTCGATCGTCCCGTAGTGATTATTTGCGGCCGCCTGATGTCGAAGTCCGCGCACCAGAAACGCGACAACGGTCTTTCACGGTAGCCGAGGCTCCTCGGGCTGCTCGGCGAGCGTCGTGCGTGACACGATGTACAGCGGTCGCTTCTTGGCCTCGTCGAAAGTTTTCCCGAGGTAGATGCCGAGGATGCCGAGGATGCTGATGATGATGCCACCGAGAAAGTAGAGCGAGACGAACAGGCTTGGCCACCCCACCACCGGCGATCCGTACAGAAGCGCCCTCACCAGGATGAACATGCCGCCGGCGAATGCGAGTAGCGACATCAGGAAACCGAACCGAATCGACAACCGGAGCGGCTTGTCCGAATACGCGATGATCGTTTCGCCAGCGAGCTTCCAGAGCTTGGCGAACGAGTAGGTCGATCGCCCTTCGTGTCGCGTCCCGTGCTGCACCTCTATCGCCGCAGTCGGGAATCCCATCCAATGGACCAGGCCGCCGAAGAAGCGAAGCTGTTCGCGCATGCGGCGACAGTTGGTCACGACCTTGCGGGAGACGATGCGGAAATTCCCGGCGTCGCCGTCGTAGTCCATCTCGGAGAGATAGCTGAAAAGGCGGTAGAAGATCCGTGAAGCAATTCGCTTGAAAGCCGAGTCCGAGCGCTTGCCGCGCAGCGCCAGCACGACGTCGTAGCCCTCGAGCGCCTTGGCATAGAGTCGTGGAATTTCCTCGGGACGGTCTTGCAGGTCGCAGTCCATCACGACGACCCAGTCGCCGTCGCAGTGGTCCAGCCCCGCGGTGATGCCGTAGTGCTGTCCGAAGTTGCGGCTGAACTGCAGACCCTTGACCCGCGGATCCTCGTCGGCGAGCTCGCGGATGATTTCCCACGAGCGGTCTCCGCCGCAGTCCTCGACCATCACGATCTCGAAGTCCCGCGTGATCCCTTCGAGCGTCGCGACTAATCGGTCATACAGCTCGCGCAGGCAGCCCTCGGCCCGGAACACCGGCGTGACGACGGAAATATGCGCCATGGCCTCAAGCCCCGCTGGCGTCGGAGCGCGCTGGAGCGGACCGGTCCGGCCGGGCTGGGGCAGTCGCAACGCGGCGCTCGCTCATGGCCGGGAACAATATCAAACCCCCGTGTAAAAGGAAAACAGCGGAAAACAGCGGAAAACCGCTGAAATCGAATCACGTAGAATGCGGCGACTGCGCGATGCTCGCGCCGTGGCGCTCGGAGGCACGGCGACAGGCGAGAAGATCGCGCCCGGGAGGCTACTCATGGAGATCTCGAGCGACTCGCTGCGTCGCTACTCGCTTGCCGTGCTCGTGCACGTGCTGCTCGTCGTCGCGTGGTATCTCTTCGTGAAGCTCGGCGACGTGCCGAAGTACGTGATGCCGACGCCGGGAGAGGCGTTTCTGGCGCTCTTCACCGGCAGCTACGGCTGGTGGCAGAACGTCGCCGTGACGGGGGCGGAGATCTTCGGCGGGTATTTTCTGGCGCTCGTCATCGGCGTGGGGCTTGCGCTGCTGTTCACCTGGTCGCGCTGGCTGGAGGAGCTCGCCATGCCGGCGCTCGTCAGCCTGAACATGATCCCGAAGGTCGCGCTCGGGCCGCTGATCATCGTCTGGTTCAAGTATGGCGTCTGGCCGAACACCCTGATCGCCTTCTCGATCGCAGTCTTTCCGATCCTGCTCACCACCGCGCGCGGCCTGCGCGAGGTCGAGCCGGAGCTTCTCGACCTCGTCAAATCGCTGCGCGGGTCGCGCTGGCAGCTCTTCGTCAAGATCCAGCTGCCGGGTGCGCTGCCATACATCTTCTCCGGGATGAAGGTCGCCTCGATTCTGGCGGTGGCCGGCGCGATCGTGGGCGAGTTCCTCGCGTCCGACAAGGGTCTCGGCTACCTGATGCTTCAGGTGCAGGTCACGCTCGACACCGCAGCGATGTTCATGGCGGTAATCCTCATCACGCTCATCGGCGTCTTGCTGTATGGCAGCGTGCTCGTCCTCGAGCGGATATTCGTTCCCAAGGACGCACGGATCGCCTGATGGAACCGTTCATCCACCTGGACGGCGTGCGAAAGGTCTATCGCAAGGGGAAGAGCGAATTCCTCGCGATCTCCGATGCGTCGTTCGACGTCATGCCGGGAGAGCTCGTCGCACTGGTCGGTCCGTCGGGGTGCGGCAAGACCACGCTGCTCAAGATCCTCGCCGGGCTGCATCCGCACGACGCGGGGACGGTGCGCATCGGCTCCGACGCGCACCCCTTCGATCCGTCGCGCGACGTCGGCATGGTCTTCCAGCAGCCGCTGCTCCTGCGCTGGCGCCGGATCCTGGAGAACGTCCTGCTGCCCACCGAGATCCTCGGGCTGCCCGCGAAGGAGAGCCGCGAGCGCGCGCGGGGCCTTCTCGCGCTGGTCGGCCTCACCGGCTTCGAGGAGAAGTATCCCTACGAGCTCTCGGGCGGCATGCAACAGCGTGCGGCCATCGCACGGGCCCTGGTGCACGACCCGAAGCTCGTCCTCATGGACGAGCCGTTCGGCGCGCTCGATGCGCTGACGCGCGAGAAGATGAATCTCGAGCTGCTGCGCATCTGGAAGGAATCCGGCAAGACGATCGTCTTCGTCACGCACGGCATCTCCGAGGCGGTCTTCCTCGGCACGCGCGTCGTGGTGCTCACCGCCGGACCGGCGCGCATGGCGGACAACTTCGACGTCGCGCTGTCCTATCCGCGCACCCTGGACATGAAGACGCAGGAGAAATTCGGCGAGTACACCCGCCGCATCTACCGTCTGCTCGACATGGAGTGAGGCGGGCGCATCGGTGCGCCCGCCCCGCACTTAGTCTAGACGCAATTTCGAGCTGGATTCTAAATCGTGGCGACGATCTTCTTGAACTCGTCGGGCGTGAATCCCCGCATGGTCTGGGTCCGGACGTTGCCCGCTGAGCCGATCTTGAGCAGCGAGGCGGTCACGGCTTCCCCGGTGCCCTCGCAGATCACGACGATGTCGTGGCTTCCGACGGTGTACCAGACGTCCTTGACCTTGACGCCGAGCTTCTCGGCTGCAGCTCTGAATGCCTGGTGCCGCTCGGGCACGTCCTTAATGTTCTTCATGCCCTGGTCGGTGAATTTCGCGAGTGTGACGAATGTCGGCATGATCGATCTCCTTCATTGAGCCGTTAGGGCTTCGGCGGCCGTTGCATAGGTCCGGCGGGAAAGGAGACCGTCGCCCTTCCTCGCCGGGTACCCACCGCGCGCAAGCGCGCGCGGCCCGGTTCGGACCTGGTCTGCTCGGAGGAAAACTTCGACAGCCCGATTTGCCTGCTGGTTCCCCGGGACTAGACGAGCGGGGTGGCACAGGAGGGGGTGCTCAGGCGGCGCGCTGCGCGCCGCGACCCTCGAAGAGGTCACGGCCCTTGGCGAGCGCACGGATCTTGCCGTCGGCGATCGGGCGCTTGAGCATCCAGAAGCCGCAATCCGGATGGATGTAGGTGATGCGCCCGGCTCCGATGACGCGCTCCGCGGACTCGATGGCGCGCGCGATCGACTCGGCGGTCTCGATCTCGGTGCGCTTGATGTCCACGACACCGAGGCCCATGCCGACCTCGGGCTTGAGGTCGCGGAACACGGCCAGCTCCTCGGCCGGCCGGTGCGCGCACTCCATCACGACGTGGTCGACGTGCAGGCTGTTGAGATAGCCGATGAGCTTCGCCCACGACCCCTTCTGGATGGACTGGCCGCCGTAGTTTCCGAAGCAGAGGTGCACCGCGCGGGTGCGCGGGAAGGCATCGAGGACGCGGTTGGCGGCTGCAGCCGCCCATTCCCACTCGTCGGGGTGGCCCGGAAGGTTGGCCTCGTCGAGCTGCAGCACGTCGGCGTCGATGTGACGGACCTGCTCGGCCAGCGCCCCGGCGATCGCGTCGGCGAGCGCGGTGGTCGAAGCGTAGTGGCGGTTGACCAGCGTCTTCGCCAGCATGTGCGGCCCGGTCACCGTGAACTTGAAGGGATGGGTGGCGAGCGCGTGTGCGCGCGCGCAGGCGTGCGGGAGGTCGAGGGCCCCCGATTCGATCGGACCATCCGCGACCCCGGGCGGCCGGGAGCGAAACCCCATGCCGCGCTGCGCGCGATAGGCGACGAGCTCGTCGAACGTCATGCGCGTGCGGATCCCGTTCATCGGGCGCACGAAATACTCGATCATGCCGTTGGTCTCGGGATGGTTGACGTCGAACCGGTAGAGCTCCCCATCGCACACGACGTCGATGCCGGCCTGCTCCTGGGTGTGGAGGACCACGCGGGTCGCGTCGACCACTGCCTGTTCGGAAGGCGTGGCCGCTAGCCAGTCCGGGACGGGGTACGATCCGACGACAGTGGTTTTGATGCGTGGCGCGGCGGTCATGGCCAGACTCCGGAATTTCGTTGGAAGGCTGCGTGTCGGAAACGAGTCTACCGGCGGCCGTCGCCGCGTTGCAAACTTTTAACGGATCGGTTAAAAATCATTCGCATGAAGATCGCCCTGTGCAACGAAATTCTCCAGCCGATGCCTTTCGCGGGGCAGTGCGAGTTCGCCAAGGCGGTGGGTTACGACGGCATGGAGCTCGCGCCCTTCACGTTCTCCGACGAGCCGCATCTCATGATCCCCGCGGAGCGCACCGCGATCCGCAGGGCGGCGCGCGAGGCGGGCATCGACATCACCGGTCTGCACTGGCTCTTGCTGACGCCGCGCGGACTGTCGATCACGAGCGCGGACGAGGCCGTACGCCGGCGGACCATCGAAGTGATGCTCCGGTTGATCGAGTTGTGCCACGACCTTGGCGGGAGCGTACTGGTCCACGGGTCGCCCGCGCAACGCGCGGTTCCACCGGGGGACACTCGCGAGGCGGCGCTGGCGCGTGCGCGTGAGTGCCTGGCGACGGTTGCCGATCATGCGTACGCAGCCGGGGTGACCTACTGCATCGAGCCGCTTGCGCCGAGCGAGACCCAGATCATCAACACGCTTGCCGAAGCGGCCGCGATCGTCGACGAGATCGGCAGCCCCGCGCTGCGGACCATGATCGACACGAGCGCCGCGGGGCGCGCCGAGGAAGAGTCGATCGCCGCGCTCGTCGATCGCTGGCTGCCCACCGGTCGCCTCGGCCACATCCAGGTGAACGACCGCAACCGCCGCGGCCCGGGGGAGGGCGACGATCGCTTCGTGCCGTTCTTCGCCGCCCTCAAGCGCCATGGATACGGCGGCGTGGTCGCCGTCGAGCCATTCAAATACGCGCCCAACGGGCAGGCGACGGCGGCGCGCGCGATCGGCTACATCCGCGGCATCCTGGAATCGCTCGATGGGCACGGCTGAGCGCGCCGCGCGCGCGGGCACCGCGACGCGCCGCAACGGCCGGGTGGCAGGCGAGTTGCGCGGCCGCGATCCGGAGCGGACCCGGGCGCGCATTCTCGACGCCGCGACGCGCGAGTTCGCGCGCTACGGCCTCGGCGGCGCGCGGGTCGACCGAATCGCGTCGGGCGCCGGCGCGAACAAGCGCATGCTCTATTACTACTTCGGCGACAAGGACGCGCTCTTCCAGGCGGTGCTCGAGCATTCCTACCAGAGCATCCGGACCGCCGAGCAGGAACTCAACCTCCTGGGTGTCGACCCGGTGGAGGGAGTGGCGCGGCTTGTCGCGTTCACCTGGCACTACTACATCGCGCATCCGGAGTTCCTCACGCTGCTGAACAGCGAAAACCTGCACCGCGGCCGCCACCTCAAGGGCTCGCGGCGTATTCGAGCGACGAACTCGCCCCTCATCGCGACGCTCGACGAGATCCTCGCGCGCGGCGCGCGGGCGGGGACGTTCCGCCCGGGAGTGGATTCGCTGCAGCTCTACATCTCGATCGCGGGACTGTCCTATTTCTATCTGTCGAACAATCACACGCTGTCCGCGGTGTTCGGCCGCGAGCTGGCGAGCGCGGAGGCGCGGGCGGAGCGCCTGGCTCACATGACCGACGTGATCATCGGTTTTCTCACGAACACGCGGGAGAATTGACACCGGACCGGCGGTCGCGTTAGCCTTTGGTGTATTAACCATTTGGTTAAAACCCGTGACTGAGGCAGTCGACGTTACTTCGGCGGGGACGCGATGAACGACGCGCCCCGGTTCCAGGTCCGCGAGGTGGCGCTCTACGAGCGCCCCGTGCGACTGCGCATGCCGTTCCGCTTCGGCGTCGTTACGCTCACGGAGGCGCCGCAGCTCTTTGTGCGCGCGCGCATCAGGCTTGCCGACGGCCGGGAAGCATGGGGTGCCGGCGCCGAGCTGCTCGTGCCCAAGTGGTTCGACAAGGATCTCGCGCTCACCAACGAAGAGAACTTCGACCAGCTGCGGCTCGCCGTGCGCCTCGCGCGCGACGCCTACCTCGCCGACGTCGAGCCGCGCACGGCGTTCGGTTGTTTCGCGACGAACTATCGCGCCCTGATCGACGCCTGTGCCGCCCGTGGATTGAACCCGCTCGTCGCATCGTTTGGCCCCGCGCAGCTCGACCGCGCGATCCTGGATGCAATGTGCCGCGCGCTCGGCATCTCGTTCTACGATGCGGTTCGCGCGAACGTGCCGGGCATCGCGCCCGCCGGGCTCGCGCCCGAGCTCGACGGCTTCGACATGGAGGCGTTTCTCGGGACCCTGTCGCCCGGCGCGCGCATTGCCGCGCGTCACACGGTTGGGCTCGTCGACGCGATTGCCGGGCATCCCGGCCGGGTGAACGACGGTCTGCCGGAATCGCTCGAGGAGGTTGTCACCGCCTACGGCCACACCTGGTTCAAGCTGAAGGTGGGCGGCGAGATCGATGCGGACATCGCGCGGCTCGTGGAGATTGCGGACGTGCTCGACGCGAGCGGCATTGGCTACCGCGCCTCCCTGGACGGCAACGAGCAGTACGATGATCTCGTGGCGCTGCGCGCGCTCTGGACCCGCATGAACGCCGAGCCGAAGCTCGCGCGCCTCGTGTCCGCGATCGAGTTCATCGAGCAGCCGATCAACCGCAAGCACGCGCTGGAGAAGGACGTGTCCGAGTTGTCGACAATCAAGCCGGTGATCATCGACGAGTCCGACGCCGAGCTCGAGAGCTTCCCGAGGGGCCGCTCGCTCGGCTACCGCGGCGTGTCGAGCAAGATGTGCAAGGGACTCTACAAGTCCCTGCTGAATGCGGCGCGCTGCGCGCACTGGAACGCGAACGATGCGACGGGGGCGCGCTACTTCATGACCGCCGAGGATCTCACGACCCAGGCCGGCCTGAGCGTGCAGCAGGATCTGGCGCTCGTGGCGCTGCTCGGCATGACGCATGTCGAGCGCAACGGGCATCATTACGTGAACGGCATGGCCGATCTGCAACCGGGCGAGCAGGCGGCCTTTCTCGCTGCGCACCCGGATCTCTACGAGCGCAGCCACGGTGCGGTGCGCCTCAGGATACGCGATGGCGATCTCGCGATCGGCTCGCTTCGCTGCGCGGGATTCGCGAGCGCTGCGCTTCCCGACTGGGAGACGATGCGCGAAAGCCCGGCGCCCAGATTGAAGGTGGCCGCATGAGCGGCAAGGTGGACGGAGCAAGCAGGATGGACGGAGGAAAGTGATGGGGGACAAGCGACTCGGAATCATCATGCATGGGGTCACGGGCCGAATGGGCCTGAACCAGCATCTCACGCGCTCCATCATGGCCATTCGCGCGCAGGGGGGCGTTACCCTCTCGGACGGCGCGCGCGTCATGCCCGACCCGATACTCGTGGGGCGCAACGCGGACAAGGTCAAGCGGCTCGCAGAAGCGAACGGAGGACTGCGCTGGGCCGCCGACATCGACGCGGCGCTCGCGAACTCCGGCGACACCGTGTTCTTCGACGCAGCGTCAACGCAGCTTCGACCATCGATCCTCAAGAAGGCGATTGCTGCCGGCAAGCACGTCTACTGCGAGAAGCCCACCGCCACCTCGCTCGACGAGGCGCTCGACCTCCAACGTGCGGCAGAGCGCGCCGGGATCAAGCACGGCGTCGTGCAGGACAAGCTCTGGCTCCCCGGACTGCTCAAGCTCAAGATGCTGATCGACTCCGGGTTCTTCGGCCGCATCCTGTCGGTGCGCGGCGAGTTCGGCTACTGGGTGTTCGAGGGCGACTGGCAGCCCGCGCAGCGTCCGTCTTGGAATTACCGCAAGGAGGACGGCGGCGGCATCATTCTCGACATGCTCTGCCACTGGCGCTACGTGCTGGATAACCTGTTCGGCGAAGTGAAGAGCGTGAGCTGTCTGGGCGCAACGCTCATTCCGGAGCGGTGGGACGAGAACGGGAAGCGCTATGTCGCCACGGCGGACGATTCCGCCTATTCCACCTTTCAGCTCGACGGCGGCGTGATCGCGCACATCAACAGCTCATGGGTCGTGCGCGTGCGCCGTGACGACCTGCTCACGCTGCAGGTCGACGGAACACTCGGCACGGCGGTCGCCGGGTTGCGCGAGTGCCGGACCCAGGCGCGCGTCAACACACCGAAGCCGGTGTGGAACCCGGACATTCCCCAGCCGATTCGGTTTTTCGAGGGATGGGAAGAGGTTCCGGACAACATCGCATACGACAACGCCTTCAAGGCCCAGTGGGAGCTCTTCATCCGCCACGTGTGCGAGGATCTGCCGTTCCGCTGGACCCTTCTCGAGGGCGCGAAGGGGCTGCAGCTCGTGGATAGCGCGCTGCAGTCGTGGCGCGAACGGCGCTGGATTGATCTGCCCGAGCTAGGCAAGTGAGTAACATTGTGCGAGCACTGAGCAATGAAGGTTGAGGGCTAGGTTTTTCCTCTCCTTTTCAAGGAGGGGTGGCTGCGAAGCAGCCGGGGTGGTTCAATGCGCGCCCAGCACCACCCCGCCGCCTTCGGCGGCACCCCTCCTCAGAGAGGAGGGGAAAGACCCGGTCCGCAGCCACCGCGGTGAAGGAGTCACGACATGAACGCGCCACACAACATCTCGCTGCAGATCAAGTTGCCCACCGCGGATGGGAAGCTCGAGCCGTTCGCGCTATCGCAACCGCGGGACTTCCCGGCGCAGACGAAGCGGACCTTCAACCGCACGGCCTACTCGGCTGCGCACGTCGCCGGCGATCCGCTGTCCACGCGCGAGCCCTGGCTGGAAAGCGCTGTCGACTGGGATTCGACCCTCGCCTACCGCCGCCATCTGTGGTCGCTCGGACTGGGCGTCGCGGAGGCCATGGATACCGCCCAGCGTGGCATGGGCATGGACTGGCCGACCTCGTTGGAGCTCATCCGGCGCTCGGTCGACGCGGCGCGCGATTTCCCCGATGCGCTGCTCGCGAGCGGCGCGGGGACCGATCACCTCGCGCCCGCTTCGACACTCACCGTCGACGACGTGATCGCCGCCTATGACGAACAGTGCGCGGCCGTCGAGAAAGCCGGCAGCCGGATCATCCTCATGGCGAGCCGCGCGCTCGCGGCGTGCACGAGCTCTCCGGACGATTACTTCCGTGTCTACGGCCACGTTCTCAGGCAGGTGAAGGAGCCGGTGATCATTCACTGGCTGGGCGAGATGTTCGATCCTGCCCTTGCGGGCTACTGGGGCTACGCGGATCACGACAAGGCGATGGAAGTCGCGCTCTACGTGATCGAGGCGAACGTCGCGAAGGTCGACGGCGTCAAGGTTTCGCTGCTCGACAAGGACAAGGAAATCGCCATGCGCCGGCGGCTCCCGAAAGGGGTCCGGATGTACACCGGCGACGATTTCAACTATGCCGAGCTGATCGAGGGCGATGGTCGGGACTACTCGGACGCGCTGCTGGGCATTTTCGACGCGATCGCGCCGGCCGCGTCGGCTGCACTGGCCGCGCTGGCCGAAGGGAAACGCGACGCGTTCCACGAGATCCTCGCGCCGACCGTGCCGCTGTCGCGCCATCTCTTCCGCGACCCCACGCGCTTTTACAAGACGGGCGTTGTCTTTCTCGCCTGGCTCAATGGTCACCAGGAGCACTTCGTGATGGTCGGCGGGCAGCAGAGCGCACGCCACATCGTGCACCTCGCCGAGGCGTTCCGGCTCGCAGACCGGGCCGGGCTGCTCCACGATCCCGAGCTCGCCTGCCGGCGCATGCGCAGTCTCCTCGCCGTGAACGGCATCGAGGGCTGACCATTCCGTGGCGACGACGAATCAGCGTCCTCCGGATCGGGATCTGCTCAGCCTCAACACGGCGACCGTGCGGGAGCGGTGGAATCTGAAGGAGATGATTGCCGGGTGCGCGCGCCACGGCATTCGGGGCATCTCGCCCTGGCGCGACA
Organism: Betaproteobacteria bacterium; assembly: GCA_022340285.1. Classification (GTDB taxonomy): domain Bacteria; phylum Pseudomonadota; class Gammaproteobacteria; order Burkholderiales; family SG8-39; genus JAABRB01. Next base: position 1,252 of record JAJDOG010000052.1, on the reverse strand, counting down.
AGCTCGCGGAGCTCGGCGCGAAGGAAGCGGCGAAGATGATCCGCGACCACGGGCTCACGGTCACGGGCCTGTGCCGCGGCGGAATGTTTCCGGCCGCCGATCGGCAAGGCCGCAAGCGCGCGATCGAGGACAATCTGCGCGCGATCGACGATGCCGCGACGATCGAGGCGCGCTGCCTCGTGCTGGTGGTGGGCGGGCTGCCGCCGGGATCGAAGGACATCGCGGGCGCGCGCGAGATGGTGCGCGACGGCATCGGCGAGGCGCTCGACCACGCGCGGTCGAGCGGCGTGCCGCTCGCCATCGAGCCGTTGCACCCGATGTACGCTGCGGACCGTGCGTGCGTGAACACGCTCGCCCAGGCGCTCGACCTCTGCGACGAGCTGGACAGCGGAGGCGGGGGCGCGCTCGGCGTCGCGGTCGACGTCTATCACGTGTGGTGGGATCCGGAGCTTGCACGCGGTATCGAGCGCGCCGGAGAGAAGCGCATCCTCGCCTTTCATATCTGCGACTGGCTCGTGCCGACCACCGACCTGCTCCTGGATCGCGGCATGATGGGCGACGGGGTGATCGACATCCCGCGCGTCCGCGCGTGGGTCGAGCAGGCCGGCTACCGCGGCTTTCACGAAGTGGAGATCCTTTCTGCCAAGAACTGGTGGAAGCGCGATCCGGATGAAGTGCTGTCGACGATGAAGGAGCGGCACGAAAGATTTTGTTGAGCTGGATGGCGCTTCCGCCGACTCGGGGGAGCTACGAGGGGGCATCGCCCCCTCGTTCGCGTGGGGTGGAAGCGCGATCCGGATGAAGTGCTGTCGACGATGAAGGAACGCCACGAGCGGTTTTGCTGAGAGGTAGCGTCGCGACGAGTTGGCGACGAAGAAGCGAGTGGTTGTTTCCCCTCCTTTCCGAGGAGGGGTGCCCGCGGAGCGGGCGGGGTGGTTAAAGTCCCGATCAGCGCTCGCACCACCCCGTCGCCTTCGGCGCCACCCCTCCTCGGAGAGGAGGGGAAAATGCAAAAAAACGCGCTCTGCATATTCCGCACACCAGCACCGCATCCGCATACCAGCACCGCATCCGCACACCAGCACCGCATCCGCATACCGGCACCGCATCCGCTCACCAGCACCGTAAGATCCCGACACGCCATGCAACCGCCTTCCGACGACGCCGCAGCAGGCCTGACGCTGCCGCCGGTCCGTGCCGTGCCGGTCGGGCGGCCTTTCCACTGGCTGCGTCTCGGCTGGCGCGACTTCAC
>JAJDOG010000110.1 GCA_022340285.1 Betaproteobacteria bacterium | reverse complement strand
TCCGGCGCGGAGCTCCCCGCGGACCAGAAGAAGCGCTTTGCGAAGATCTCCGAGGAGCTCGCCAGTCTTGCAACCCGCTTCGCCGAAAACGTCCTCGACGCCACCAACGCCTTCTCGATGGTCGTGCAGAACCGCGACGAGCTGGCTGGAATCCCTGACGACGTCCTGGACGCCGCCCGTGCGGCCGCCGAACGTGACGAAAAGCAGGGCTGGAAGTTCACGCTTCAGGCTCCGTGCTACGTCCCGGCGATGCAGTATGCCGAGAACAGAGTGCTGCGCGAGCGGCTCTATCACGCCTACAGCACGCGTGCGAGCGAGCAGTACGGCATGGCGCTCGCGGAGGCGGAGCGGTTCGCAGCGCGATCTGGGGCGTCCGACATCGCGGAGCGCGCGGACAAATGGGACAACACGCCGCTCATTGCGCGCATTCTCGAGCTGCGCAAGGAAGCCGCCGGGCTCCTGGGCTACGCCAGCCATGCCGAGGTCTCGCTCGTGCCGAAGATGGCCGAGTCACCCGGCGAAGTACTGGCCTTCCTGAATGACCTGGCCGAAAAATCCCTCCCCTTCGCACGTCGCGATCTTGCCGAACTGCGCGAGTTCGCCGCGGCCGAGCTGGGCCTTGCCAAGCTCGAAGCGTGGGACGTCGCGTACGCGTCGGAAGCGTTGCGGAAGCGGCGCTATGCCTATTCCGAACGCGAGGTGAAGCAGTACTTTCCCGAGTCCAAGGTGCTGGAAGGGATGTTCCGCGTCGTGCAGACGCTCTACGGTGTCCGGATCGAGCCCGACACCGCCGAGACCTGGCATCCGGACGTGCGCTTCTTCCGGATCAGCAACGAAGACGGTTCGCTCGTCGGCCAGTTCTATCTCGATCTCCACGCGCGGGAGACGAAGCGGGGCGGCGCGTGGATGGACGACGCGATGGCGAAGCGCCGAAAGGGAAAGGCCCTGCAGACTCCGGTCGCCTACCTCGTGTGCAACTTTCCCGGGCCGGTCGGAAACAAACCGGCGCTCTTCACGCACGATGACGTCATCACGCTCTTTCACGAGTTCGGGCACGGGCTGCATCACCTGCTCACCCGGATCGATCACCTCGGCGTGTCGGGGATACACGGTGTGGAGTGGGACGCTGTCGAGCTTCCGAGCCAGTTCATGGAGAACTTCTGCTGGGAGTGGGACGTCCTGCAGCACATGACCGCCCATGTCGACACCGGCGCGTCGCTGCCGCGCGAACTCTTCGACAAGATGACGGCTGCGAAGAACTTCCAGGCCGGCATGTACATGGTGCGACAGCTCGAGTTCGCGCTGTTCGACATGCACCTGTATCACGACTTCGACGCGCGCGGCGGCAAGACGCCGCTCGATCTGCTCGACGAGGTGCGGCGGAAGGTCGCGGTCGTCATCCCCCCCGCCTACCACCGGCTGCCGAACAGCTTCAGTCACATCTTCGGCGGCGGCTATGGCGCGGGGTACTACAGCTATAAGTGGGCCGAGGTGCTCTCCGCCGACGCGTACAGCCTGTTCGAGGAGAACGGCGTCCTCGACCCGATCACGGGGCACAGGTTTTGGGACGAGGTCCTGGCGGTGGGCGGAAGCCGGCCGGCGCTCGAGTCTTTCGAACTATTTCGCGGTCGCAAGCCAAAAGTGGATGCCCTGCTGAGGCACAATGGTATGATCGTCGCATAATCTTTCCTCACGGAGAGAAGCTATGCAGCGTTTTGATTTTGGCGGGTTTTTTCCTCGCTTCCGCGCGGTGGATGCGCTTGCCGTAGGGATCGCGTTCCTCCTCGGTTGCGCGTCCGCCACGGCACTTGCCCAGACCTACCGCTGGGTGGACAAGGACGGGCGGGTCCACTACACGGACACGCCGCCGGCCCCCGCCGTGAGCCGCAGCGTCGAGAAGATCTCCACCCAGTCGGGCGCCTCCAGCTCCCAGCCCCTGGGCTTCGCGCTCCAGCAGGCGATGAAGGTGAACCCGGTCAAGCTCTACACGTTCAGCGGTTGCAGCGCGGCATGCACCGACGCGAAGGCGCTCCTCGAGAAGCGCGGTGTGCCGTACACCGAAATATCGGTGGATTCGATCGACAAGCGCGAAGAGTTGAAGCGCGTGTCCGGAGGCAACAACGTCCCAGTGCTGGTCGTCGGCACCACGGTCAAGCAGGGATTCGAGGCGAGCATGTACAACGCCGCGCTCGACGACGGCGGCTATCCGAAATCGTCGCAGCTGCTCCCTGGGCAGAAGGCTCGCCAAGAGGAGAAGGTCGCGGCCAAGCCGGCCGCCGCCAATGCGCCGGCCGAGAAGCCCAAGGGCCCCTACGCGCCGCGGTAGCAAGCCGAAGCGAATTCTTTTTCCCCTCCTCTTCGAGGAGGGGTGGCTGCGCAGCAGCCGGGGTGGTGTTCCAGAGCCCTAGTCAGCACGGCAGGTTCGAAGCGGGCGGGGTGGTTCTTCTCTTGTGACGCTACACTCGCGACATGAAAATCGCGACGTGGAACGTGAATTCCCTCAAGGTCCGCCTCGGGCATCTGCTCGACTGGCTCGCGCAACGGCGGCCGGACGTCGTCTGCGTTCAGGAGACCAAGCTCGAGGACGCAAAGTTTCCCGTCGCGGATCTGGAGAAGGCCGGATACCGCAGCGCATATTCGGGGCAGAAGACCTACAACGGCGTGGCGATCCTCGCGCGCGAGGCGGTCGAGGCGATCGTATCCGGCATTCCCGGCTTTGCCGACGAGCAGAAGCGCGTGCTCAGCGCGACCGTTGCGGGCACGCGCATCGTATGCGCCTACGTGCCGAACGGCCAGTCGGTCGACTCCGACAAGTATCGCTACAAGCTCGACTGGCTGGCCGCGTTCGAGCGTTGGCTCGGCGACGAGCTCAAGAAGCATCCAAGGCTCGCTGTCCTCGGCGACTACAACATCGCCCCGGACGCGCGCGACGTGCACGACCCGCAGCTTTGGGAGGGCCAGGTGCTTTTTTCCGAGCCGGAGCGTGATGCCTTCAACCGGCTACTCGGCCTCGGTCTGAAGGACAGCTTCCGCCTGTTCGAACAGCCGGAGCGGTCGTTCACCTGGTGGGACTACCGGATGAACGCATTTCGCCGCAAGATGGGCCTGCGCATCGATCACATCCTGCTGTCGACCGATCTCGCGACGCGGTGCACGAGCTGCGCGATCGATCTCGAGCCCCGCAGGCTGGAGCGCCCATCCGATCACGCACCGGTGATCGCGGAAATCAGCGGTTGAGACGTTCTGATTGAGCTCTGGAACACCACCCCGGCTGCTTTGCAGCCACCCCTCCTCCAAGAGGAGGGGTAAGAAGACAGGGCGTCAGTTCGCTCCGAGAAACTCCAGCCGCTCGCCGGCCACTTCGATGATGTCTCCGGCGGAGAGCTCCTGGGGTTCGCTGCCGATCGCCCGATCGTTGACCTTGGCGCGCTTGCCGCCCGCGACGTGGGCAATGAAATACCCGTGGGGCCGTCGGCGTATCACGGCTAGGCTCACTTCGCGCTCACCGAAGGTTGCGAGCGGACGTTCGAGCGTCACGTCGGCGCCTGCATGGCGGCCGGCGAGCCCACGGACGGAAGCGAGGGGGAATCGGGTGCGCACTGCGCGGGCCACCGCGACGGGCGCGGCGCCCGTCCGCATGCCCGGCAACCCCGGAACCGTCGCGCTGTAGATCATCGTGCGCTCGAGGTCCGCTTCCAGGCTCGCCCTGCGGTTCCGGTAGACGATGCGACTCGTCCCGATCTCGATCACGTCCTCGTTCTGCAGCACGTGCGTCTCGACGATGCGCGTGCCGTTCACGATCGTTCCGTTGCGGCTGCCGGAATCCTGCAGTACATGGTCGAGGCCGACGGTCATGATCACGGCGTGAGTCTTGCTCGCCGCCCCGTCCACCAGGGCGATGTCGCATGACGGATCGCGCCCGATCGTGAGTCGCGCCTTGTCGACGAAATGATGCGCGTCCGCTGCGTCGGGCGAGCTCACGACGAGTTTCGCCATCGTCTTTTCCTATTCCCCGCGGAGCCAGCCGAACATGCGCTTGCGCCAGCCGCTTCCGGCTGGCTGATCAGCCTCGACTCGCACGAGCAGCACCGAGATGTTGTCCTGCCCGCCATTGTCATTCGCGAGGTCCACCAGCACCTCGGCGGTCATGTCCAGGTTGCAACCCAGCTCCGCGAGCGCGAGCTCGATGTCGGCGTCGTCCACCATGTCGTTCAAGCCATCGGTGCACAGCAAAATGATGTCGTCGGGCAGGACGTCGACCTCGCCAATCTCGGGGGTCGCGTCGTAGCCGGCGCCCAGCGCCCGCGTGACGAGGCTGCGATTCTGCGAAATCCGGGCGCTTTCGCGATCCAGTAGACCGGTCTCGGCCTGTTCCTGGAGCAACGAGTGATCGCGTGTCAGAAGCTTGAGACGACTGTCCCGCAACCGATATATCCGTGAATCACCGACGTGAGCGATGGTGACGCGGCTCTCGCCGAAGAGCGCGATGGCCAGGGTGGTCCCCATGCCGGAACGCGCGGAATCCGATCGGCTGGCCCGGCAGATCGCCTGGTTCGCCTCCTGCACAGCATCGCGCACGCGATCCGCTCCCTTGGCGCCGGTGGTGCCCTTGGAAAGACGCTCGATGACGATGCGGGTCGCCATCTCCGCGGCGACGTCGCCGGCATTGTGCCCGCCCATCCCGTCCGCGAGCACGAACACACCGGCGGAAGAATCGTGTGCGACGCTGTCGTCGTTGAACCCGCGGATCTTCCCGGCGTGCGTGGCGAAAGCGGTGGACAGGCGGTAACGCATTGGCAGGCTTCCGCCCTGAGGGCGGTGCGGGCGGCGGGTTGTGAGGGTGGCGGTGCTCATGGCATGAAATTCGCATTGTCCACGAGGAGCGCAGCGAAGGCGCGGAGGAAATGCATGGCGTGACACGTGACACGCGGTCGCACGTTAAAAAATACCGCTTGTCGGGTCTTCGTGGCATTGCGTCAATGGTTGCTTGACTCGTCCCGTATGCCCACATACGGTCGAAAAGTCCGAGGAGAGCGTCATTGTCGCGGTGTCGGGGTGTCACGACATGCCGGTTACTTGTCAACTGTTGCGAAAACGACCAGAGATGCTGGAACAGGTAGGTCGATATCAGATCCAGTCCGAGCTGGGGCGCGGAGCGATGGGCGTCGTCTATCGCGCGCGCGATCCGCTGATCGACCGCGCGGTGGCGATCAAGACGATCCGCGTCGACCTGCCGGCCGACGAGCTGGCACTCTTCGAAGCGCGATTCTTCACCGAGGTGCGCGCTGCCGGCAGCCTCAATCACACCAACATCGTCACGATTCACGACGCCGGCAAGGAAGGCGGGCTCGTCTACGTGGCGATGGAGCTTCTGGAAGGCCCGTCGCTTGCCGACCTGCTGGCTGCGCACACGCCCGTACCGCCTGCCCGCATCGCGACCATCGGCGCCCAGATCGCCGACGCGCTTGCCTATGCCCATGGACGCGGCATCGTGCACCGCGACGTCAAGCCGGCCAATATCATCCTGGTCGGGGATCGACTCCCGAAGCTGACCGACTTCGGCGTCGCACGGCTCCCCAACGCGGCAGCTACGCTGGGCGGAACACTAATCGGTTCGCCCAAGTACATGTCCCCCGAGCAGGTATCCGTGCAGTCGGTCGATGGCCGCTCGGATGTCTTTTCGCTCGGCGTGGTGCTCTACGAGCTGCTCACGGGCGAGTCCCCCTTCGCGGGCGACGATCTGCATGCCGTCATGCGTCGCGTCGTGCATCACGCGCCGCCTGCGCCCGCGGCGTTGAATCCGCGCGTCCCGGCGGCACTGGATGCGATCGTGCGCCGTGCAATGGCGAAGCGTCCGGAAGAGCGGTATCCGTCGGCGCGCGAATTCGCTGCGGACCTCACGCGCTTCGCACGCGGCGAACTCGTCACGATCAAGAACACCCCCGCACCCGTGAACCGGCCGCGCGCCGTGCCCACGACGGGTGACGAGACTATCGAACTGCGCCCTGCCGCAAAGCCAGTGCCGGCCCAAGCAGACGCCGTCCCCGACGCTCAGGTCGACACTGCTACCCAACCGGCGCCGGCGCCGCATCACCCCTTCCGGCGTGCGGCCCTGCTCGCCGGAATTCCGTTCCTGGGCTTTATCGCGGCGGTCGTGCTCAGCGGGCCCGGCAGGTTTCCCGCCGACGCGACGACTGCATTGCCGTCCTCAAGCGGCCAGATCGTAACGAGCTCTGTCGCGACCCCCAGCGTTGCTTCCTCGCCCGCGGAGCCCCTCGTCGAATTCGATGCGGTGTCGCAATCCCCGGCGCCCATCTCCGCGCCCAGTTCCACGCCCACTTCCACGCCCGGTTCCACACAGTTGGCGGACGATCCGGCGGCCGGGCCATCCCCTGCCTCGGCGTCGTCAGCGCCAGCCTCGTCAAGCGAAGAGTCTGCGCGGACGGCGAGCAAACCTTCGGTAGCGAAAGTCGTACCGCCTCGTGCAACGCCCGAGGCCAAGCTGATCTTCGCCATTGCGCCGTGGGGCGAGATCTACGTGGACGGCCAGCGCGTGGGCGTCGCGCCCCCGCTTCGCGAGCTCAGGGTCCCGGTCGGTCGCCGCAAGGTGGAGATCCGCAACGCCGATCTGGCGCCGCATGTCGTGATGCTAGACTTGCGCGAGCATTCGGCGGTCAGGATCAAGCACCAATTCAGATAGACCATGCGGGTATCGAACCGGCTGACGGCTGCCGTGGCGGCCAGCCTCGTCATTCTTGCGTCGCTCGGTGGCTGCTCGTCGGCGCCGGTCCGCGCGATCGGCGCCGATCAGATCGCGCCCCGCCAGGCGGAGCGCAACCTTTCCGCCGGCATCCGCGCCTATGAGGAGGGCCAGTACCGGACCGCGGCTGCGCGACTGCAAGAGGCTCTCGACGGTGGGCTCGCCTTCACGATCGACAAGGTCACCGCGTACAAGTACCTCGCGTTCATCCATTGCGCGACCCAGCGCACCCAGCAGTGCCGTGCCGAATTCCGCAAGGCGCTCGAGCTCGATCCGACGTTCACGCTCTCCAAGGCGGAGGCCGGTCATCCGGTGTGGGGGCCGATCTATCGCAGCGTAAAGAGCGAGCAAAGCGCTACGCAACGCTGACGCGAGAACCGACGCGCGGCGCTATCCGCCGCGCGATGCGCCAACGTCGCCGGAATCGCCTCCCTCGAGCCCCTGGTCGACCCACGCGAGAAACAGGCGGTAGGTCACCGCGAGCACCACGGGCCCGACGAAGAGACCGATGAGCCCGAAGGCGATCAATCCGCCGATAACGCCCGCGAAGATGAGAAGCAGCGGCAAGTCGAGGCCGCGCCGGATGAGGATCGGTCGCAGGAAGTTGTCGAGCGTGACGACGGGAATGCACCACACGAGCAGCACGGTCGCCCACACCGAGTCGCCCGTCCAGTAGAGCCACGCCACAGCCGGTATCAGAACCAGCGACGGCCCGAGCTGCGCGATGCACAGCAGGAACATCACTGCGGTGAGGAGCGACGCGAAGGGGATGCCGACCACCGCGAGCCCGATTCCGCCCAGGATCGACTGAACGAGCGCCGTCACGACCACTCCGAGCGCGACACCGCGAATCGCGCCGCCGGCGATCAAGATCGCGTTTTCGCCGCTCTCGCCCGCCAGCCGCCGGCCGAAGCGGCGCACCATCGTCGCTGCCTCTTCGCCACCCGCATACATGATGGCGGCAATCACCACGGTGAGCAGGAAATGAAATGACATCAGCCCGAAGTTGCCGAGCTGCCCGAACAACCACCGAGTGGCCGCCCCGGCATAGGGAGCCACCCGGGAGACGATTCCGTCGCTTTCGCCGGCTGCAAGATCCTGCCACAGCGTCGCCAGCTTCTCGCCGACGAATGGCAATGCGGCCAGCCAGTCGGGCGGCGCGGGCAACTTGAAGGTGGCCAGCGACTTGACCCAGCCCGCCAGCACATCGGCGTTTTCCACGAGCGCGCCGACGGCGAGCGTGACCGGGAGCACGAAGACGAGCAGGAGGAACAGCGTCATTGCCGTCACTGCCAGCACGCGCTTGCCGTGCAGGGTCGACTGGACGCGCAGCATGAGCGGCCAGGTCGCCACGACGATCATCGTCGCCCAGACGGTGGCAAGCAGGAATGGCCGCAGTACCCAGAAGCTGACCGCGATCAAGCCACCGATCGCAAGCACTGCCAGGATCGTTCGGGGAAGGTCGCGCGGGATGTCGGCCATCAGCATTCCGTAGAGTGGCGCAATGGTACCTTCCGCGATGCAAAAACAAAACCCGAGCGGTTTCGACTAGGAACGCTCATGCGCGGGCTACAATGCCCGCCCGCAGCGGCGCCGCCGCGCGAAAGAACAGACAAGATGAAGGGCATCCCATGACGGCGGGCACCATCGCCCCGAGGCTCGCGGTGATCCTGTTGCTCGCCATCGCGACGACGTTCGCGTCCAACCACGTCGCGGCACGCATCGCGTTCGAGCACGGAACGAGCGTGACGACGGCGGTGGTGGTGCGCTCGTGCTGCACGACGCTCTTCGTGTACGCGCTGTTGCGGGCGCAGGGCGTGGTGATCGCGCTGCAGCGTCCCCAGCTCTTTCGCGTGCTCGGGGTCGGCGTGTTGATCGCGGTGCAGAGCTATTGCCTGTATGCGTCGGTCGCACGGATTCACGTGGCGCTCGCGTTGCTCGCGTTCAACACCTATCCGATGGTCTTCGCGCTGGTCTCTTGGGTCGCCGGAGGCGACCGCCCCAGCCGGCGCGCCTTGATCGCGATGCCGGTTGCGCTCGTCGGCCTCATGTTCGCGCTCGACGCCTTCGGCCAGGCAAGTGATGTCGCGAGCCGATGGGCGGAGATTGGTGCAGGCGTCGGTTGGGCGCTCGCCGCATCGTTCTCCTTCGCGCTCGTCCTCTACTTCAGCGCCCGGTCGCTGAAGGACGTAGACGGCCGGTTGCGCACCTTCTATACGATGGGTGTGGCGGCGGTGCTGGTGGCGGCGGCAGGCGCTGCGACCGGATCGTTCGATCTGCCCCACGACGGGCCGGGCTGGCTCGGCCTCGCGCTGCTCACGCTCCTCTACGGATCGGCATTCACGACGCTCTTCGTGGTGCTGCCCCGCATCCGCGCAGTGAACAACGCGGTCGTGATGAATTTCGAGCCTATCGCCGCACTCATCCTCGGCTGGATGATCCTCGGCCAGTCGGTCGCGCCGCTCCAGATCTTCGGCGCCTTCATCGTCGTCGGCGCCATCGTCTATCTGGGGACGGCCAGGCAGTAGCGGTTTCCCCTTCTTGGAAAGGAGGGGTACGCCCGAAGGGCGGGGGGTGGTTTGAGTTTCGATTAGTGCACTTAACCACCCCGGCCCCTTCGGGGCCACCCCTCCTTGGAAAGGAGGGGAAGAGAAAAAACAAAGGGCGGCCGCAGCCGCCCTTTCGTTGAGGCCGAACTGGCGCGTCAGTCGATCAGCTTGTAGGCCGGCAACGTGAGGAACTCGACGTAGTCGCCCGTAGTGATCTGGTCGAAGAGCTTCGCCGCCTCTTCGTATCGGCCTGCCTTCCAGCCGTCCTCGCCCAGATACTCGCGCACTTTCGGCAGCTCCTCTTTCAGAAGCGCGCGGAAGAGCTCGACGGTGACCTTGCGGCCATCCTGGAGCACGCCCTTCGGCGAACGGATCCACTGCCAGATCTGCGAGCGCGAGATTTCCGCGGTCGCAGCGTCTTCCATGAGGTTGAACACGGGCACGCAGCCGTTGCCGCCCAGCCAGGCGCCCAGATACTGGATGCCGACGTTGATGTTGTTGCGCAGGCCCGCCTCGGTGATCGGCGTCTCGGGACGGAAGTCGAGCAGGTCCTTCGCCGTGACGGTCACATCGGGGCGTTGCTTGTCGTACTGGTTGGGTTTCGGCATGTGCTGATCGAAGACCTCCTTGGCGATCGGCACCAGTCCGGGGTGCGCCACCCAGGTGCCGTCGCAGCCGTCGGTCACCTCGCGCAGCTTGTCCTGGCGAACCTTCTCGAGGGCTGCCTCGTTCGCCGCCGGGTCGTTCTTGATCGGAATCTGCGCCGCCATCCCGCCCATGGCCGGGGCATTGCGCCGGTGGCAGGTCTTGACCAGCGAGAGTGCATACGCCCGCAGGAACGGCGCGGTCATCGTCACCTGGCTGCGGTCGGCGAGGCAGAAGTTCGCGTTGACGCGGAATTTCTTGATGCACGAGAAGATGTAGTCCCAGCGGCCGATGTTCAGGCCGGCGGAGTGGTCCTTCAGCTCCCAGAGAATCTCGTCCATCTCGAAGGCCGCCAGCACGGTCTCGATGAGGACAGTCGCCTTGATCGAGCCCTGCTTCACGCCGAGCCCCTCCTGCGCCATCTTGAAGATGTCGTTCCAGAGGCGCGCCTCGAGGTGACTCTCCATCTTGGGCAGGTAGAAATACGGTCCCGAGCCGCGCTTGAGCAGCTCCTTCGCGTTGTGAAAGAAATACAGCGCGAAGTCGAAGATGCCGCCGGACACCGGCTTGCCGTCGATCACGACGTGCTTCTCGTCGAGGTGCCAGCCGCGCGGGCGCGGGATCAGCACGGCGGTCTGCTCGTTCAGCGCGTACTGCTTGCCGCCTTGCTCGAAGGAAATCGTGCGGCGCACTGCGTCGCGCAGGTTGAGCTGACCCTCGATCATGTTGGCCCAGGTCGGGCAGTTCGCGTCCTCGAAGTCCGCCATGAACGTGGACGCGCCGCAGTTCAGGGCGTTGATGACCATCTTGCGGTCGGTCGGCCCGGTGATCTCGACGCGCCGGTCCAACATGTCCTTCGGCTGATCGGCGATCTTCCACTCGGCCTCGCGGACCTGCTTCGTCTCGGGGAGGAAGTCGGGCAGCTTGCCGGCGTCGAACTCCTTCTGCCGGGCTGCGCGCGCCGCCAGAAGCTCCTGCCGGCGGGGCTCGAAAGTGCGATGCAGCTTGGCCACGAACGCAACGGCGTCCGCAGTGAGGATCTGGGCGAAATCGGGAGTCACGGAGCCGTGAATCTCCACGCCGCCAGGGTATTTCTCGCTCATCGTGGAATGCTCTTTGGGTCGGGTGGGAGGAACGGAATAGTTTACTGTGCACTGCACAAATCGGCAAGCCGAAAGGGGAATTTCCCGGATGGCGCAGCGCAACAGCGCGCTCCGAAACGAGTCGGATCAGCCCCGTGCAAAGCTGATTTCGTAATCCGGAACAGACTACTCGCGCGGCGCGTCGATCGCGAGATCGGCGATCTTTCGGGTGATCGTGTTGCGACCGATGCCGAGCAGTGCGGCGGCCTCGATGCGGCGCCCCCCGGTGTGCGTGAGCGCCTGGGAGATGAGCACGCGCTCGAACTGGCGCGAAAGGGCGTCCATCAGGTTCGCCTCGCCGCGCATCAGGGCTTTCTCCACATCGCGTCGCAGGATCGCGGACCAGTCCGCATCGGGAGCGGTTTGCGTCTCGGCGCGCAACTCTGCCGGCAGGTCGGCAACCTCGATCATCTGGGCCGGCGCCATCACCGTGAGCCAGTGGCAGACATTCTCGAGTTGCCGCACATTGCCCGGCCAGTCGTGCGCGGAGAGAAAGCTCATGGTTCCGTCAGACAGGCGCTTCGCCTCGACGCCCAGATCGCGGGCGCTCTTCGCCAGGAAGTATCGCGCCAGCACCGGGACATCCTCGCGGCGCTCGCGCAGTGAGGGAAGCCGCAGGCGGATGACGTTCAGCCGGTGATAGAGATCGTCGCGGAACAGCCCCTCGCGCACACGGGCCTCGAGGTCCTGGTGCGTGGCCGCGATCACGCGGACGTTGGCGCGCAACGGCTGATGTCCCCCGACACGGTAGAACTGTCCGTCCGACAGCACGCGCAGCAGGCGCGTCTGCAGATCGGCCGGCATGTCTCCGATCTCGTCCAGAAAGAGCGTACCGCCCTCGGCCTGCTCGAATCGACCGCGGCGCATCGCCTGTGCGCCGGTGAACGCGCCGCGTTCGTGGCCGAAGAGCTCACTTTCGAGCAGATCCTTGGGCATCGCCGCGGTGTTGATCGCGACGAACGGCTTCGCCGCGCGGGGGCTGTGGCGGTGCAAGGCCCGCGCCACGAGCTCCTTGCCGGTCCCCGATTCGCCGGTGATCAGCACCGTCGCGTTGGAGTTGGACAGGCGGCCGATCGCGCGGAACACATCCTGCATCGATTGCGCGTGACCGAGGATTTCGGGCGATGCCGCCGCGGATTCCTCGAGATCTTCCTCGCGCATGCTCTCGTCGAGCGCGCGGCGGATGAGCTCCACGGCCTGGTCCACGTCGAACGGCTTGGGCAGGTACTCGAAGGCCCCACCCTGGAACGCGGCCACGGCGGACTCCAGATCGGAGTACGCAGTCATGACGATCACCGGCAATTCCGGATACCGCTCCTTGGCGCTTTGCAGCAGCTCGAGTCCCGAAGTGCCCGGCATCCGAATGTCGGACACCAGCACCTGCGGCGCGTCGCGATCGAGCGCGACGATCGCGTCCTCCGCGAGGCCGAACGTCTTGAACGGAATGCCTTCGCGCGAGAGCGCCTTCTCGAACACCCATCGTATGGAGCGATCGTCGTCGACTACCCAGACTGGTTTCATTGCTTCGTCCCGTTAGCGGCCATGGGAAGAACGATGCGGAACACTGTGCGCCCGGGGTGGCTGTCGCATTCGATCGATCCTCGGTGGTATTGCACGTACGTCTGGGCGAGCGTCAAGCCGAGCCCCGTCCCGCCTTCGCGGCCAGAGACCAGCGGATGGAAGATGCGCTCGCGAAGCTCGTCGGAAATGCCCGGTCCGCTGTCGATCACTGCGATCTCCAGAGCCGAGCGGTAAAAGGTCTTGGCGATGCTGAGCGAGCGCGCCACCCGCGTCCGCACCGCGATCTCGCCGCGCCCCTTCACCGCCTGGGCGGCGTTGCGCACGATGTTGAGCACCGCCTGGATGAGCTGCTCGCGATCGCCGTGCAGATCCGGAAGGCTGGAATCGTAGTCGCGGTGGATCTGGATCTCCGGAAATTCGGCGAGGATGAGACTGCGCACCCGCTCGCACACCTCGTGAATGTTCACCGCTCCCAGCCGCGAGGGGCGGTGGGGGGTGAGCAGCCGATCGACCAGGAGCTGCAGACGGTCGGCCTCCTTGATGATCACCTGCGTGTATTCGTGCAGGCCGGGTCGGTCAAGTTCGCGCTCGAGAAGCTGCGCGGACCCGCGCAGCCCGCCGAGCGGGTTCTTGATCTCGTGTGCGAGATTGCGGATCAGCTCGCGGTTTGCGAAAGCCTGCGCGAGCTCGCGCTCCTCGCGCTCGACTCGCAACCGCTGGTCGATCGACCGGATTTCCAGCACGAGCGCGCTCGCTCCTGCATCCACGGGACTCGCGAGCAGGTTGACGTGCAGCGGCTCGCGATCGGTGCGCTTGAGATCCAGCGCCTGATTCCAGACGCCCCGCTGTTCCGCGATGGCCTGCCCCAGCTGCTCCCCGAGCGGTTTCGCGTTGACGAACAGGCTAACGAACGGTTGGCCGTGGAGCGTGCGCGCGCTTTGCTCGAAAAGGTTTTCCGCGGCAGGATTTGCGTAGACGATGCGCAAGTCCACGTCGAGCAGCACGACCGCGCTCGCAAGCAGGTCGAGTCCGGAGTACGCGAAGCCGTTCACGCACGCCCTCGCGCAGCT
>JAJDOG010000098.1 GCA_022340285.1 Betaproteobacteria bacterium | reverse complement strand
AACTACAATGTCTTCGTGACCGTCGAGCCGGGCGATGATCCGGCCGGTCTTTGCGTCCCAGAGCACCGGCGACGCCTTGCTGCCCCAGGTCACGACGCGCCCGCCGTCCGGACCGAAAACGTTTCGCGTCCTGCCTTCGAGGCCGGTGAGCTTTGCAATCTCCGCGCCGCTCCCGACATCGTAAAGGTGCAGCGTCCCGGCCTTGCTGTCCTTGGCCAGCAGCCGCGAGCCGTCCGGGCTGAGCTCGACCGACATGTTCGCCGCAGCGGGCAATTCGAACACCTGCGCCGGCCGAAACGCTTGCGCCGCGCGTGCCATCTGCAGCACCGCGAGCGGGTGCGCCGGCGCGAGCAGACTCGACCGCGCCGCGGCCACCGATAGCCTCAGTGCGCGGCCGGACTGCGGGACGGATCGGGTGGCGACGAAGCCGTCGCTCACGCGCTCGGCATTCTGCGCGATGACGAAGGATGTCTGCCGCGCGACGTCGCGCGTCTGCTTCACGATCCACCAGCCCGTCCCGGCCAGCACGACCGCCACACCGGCCAGCGCAAATTTCGTCCAGCGCTGCAGTCGCGCCGTTCTCGTTTGCGCCTCGGCGGTCCGCTTCTGCCCCTCTTCGACCTGCGCCTGCTGCCTGCTGATCAGCGCGAGCTGAGCTTCGCGTTCCGCGCGTGCCTCGTCATCCCGCTTGCGGCACGCGCCGAGGTAAGCAAGCCCCTGCTCGCCCAGCATCGCTTTGAAATCGGGCCAGCGCGTGAGCGCCTCGGCGTCGTCGAGGCGCTCGCCGGTGTGCACGAGCCATTCGGCGTCGGCTTCGTTCCGCGCCCATTCGGCCGCGGCGCGACGCACGCCTTCCAGGTTGCGCAGATCCGCCTCTTCCTCGTCGAGCCATCCGCGCAGCGGCGGCCACTGTCGAATCAGCGCCTCGTGCGCAACCTCGACGACGATGCTCTCGTCCTCGCCTTCCCTGACGCGCCGGCGGTCCTTGATGAGCAGGCGCTGCTTGACCAGTCGGTCGATAAGGGGTTGGGAGGCTTCGGGGATGTCCTCCCAGCGCGCCACCCGGCGCTTGCGCTCGCCGGTGTCCGGATCGACCGAGGCAAGCCAGGGCACGAATGCCTGGCGCAGAAGCTCGAGGCGATCGCGCGCCTCCGCCGGCACGGCCGGCGTTCGCGACGGGTCCGCGAACGCAGCATCCACGGCGGCTTCGATCGAACCGCGCAGCCCGCCCATGCGCTCGTACGCATCGAGGGTCAACGCTCCATCGGCGCCGTGCTCGAGGTAGAGACGCTCGAGCGTGAGCGCGAGGAGCGGCAGCGCATCCGCGCCTTCCGCGTCGGCCATCAGGTGCTCGGTGAGCGCCGGGTCGATCGAGAGCTTGCGACCGGCGGCGGTATGGCGTGCCGCCGGACCCTCGATGACCCCTTTGAATTCGCCGCGCGACACGGGCGGCAGGTTGAACAGCACCGTCGGCAGATTCTGCAGACTGGGTTGCGACTGCATCAGATCCAGAGAGTCCGCGCGGATGGAGCCCAGCACGATCGTGTGCGGGTAGTCGTTGCCGACCGCGTCGGGCGCGACGAGCGGGCCGAGGTGCGCAACCAGCGCACTTCCTTCGGCGCCGGCGTCCGCGGCGAAGAGCTCTTCGCCCTGATCGATGGGCACGATGATCGTCGGCGGCGCACCGGATTCCTCGGTCAGACGTGGCCGTGCGTCGCGCAATTCGCGCAGGAGCGAAGCAAGGCCCAGTGGCGCATCGAGCACGCCGCGCAGTTGAGCGCGGCTGCGATTCAGCCCATGCGTCTTGAACGCCCGCGCGAGGCTCGCGAGCAATCCTTCCGGGCCGTTGAGCGCGGCGCGCTCCGGACGAACGACCGGTATCGGTAGAAACTGGCGGTCATCGCGCGCGAGCCGCGGCAACAGGCCGGCGCGCATGAACGACGATTTGCCGGCGCCCGATGCGCCGACGATCACGAACAGATGCTCGATGCCGCGCTCGCGCGTGCGGCGCAGCTGGTCCAGTCCGCGCACGATCATCGCGTCGCGGCCGAACAGCATCGCGGCATCTTCGGCTTCGAGCGCGCGCAGTCCCGGGTACGGCGAGCGATCCGGATCGCCCGGCGGCGGCCACGGGAAGGTCGAGGGATCGAGTCCCGCGCGCTGCAGGCCGATCCGCAGCCGATCGAGGCCGACGCGCGCGAACCGGATCTCGGTGCGCGGCACGTGCGGCGCCTGCTGGACGAAATAAGTGCGCTGCTCGCTGCCCTGCACCAGGTCGCACAGCTGCCATTCGGAGGTCATCTCCTCGGGAAGCTGCTCGATCGGCGCGGGGGCGATCATGACGCCGAAGATCGCCTTGCCCAGCTGCTTCGCGAGGAGAAACTCGGCGAGACACCAGCGGGAGCGCTGCCAGCTCGGCGAGATCAGGAAGAGGACCGCCTCGCAGCGATCCGCGGCCGCCTTGAGCGCGGCTTGCCAGCGCTCGCCCGGTGCGAGACCGCGCTCGGGAGTGATGTCGAGAAAATAATCGTCCCAGCCGGTCTCCGCGAGCCACTGCGCGATCGCGAGCGCGGCCGCATTGTCGCCGCTCGAATGGCTGATGAAGATTCTCGACACGCGTGGTCCCTGGTCCTGCCGATCGCCGCTCGCTGCGCGTATTTTGCAATCCTATCCGGATGTCATGGTACCTTTAACGCGCACGACGTTTCAGGAAAGATCAGCGATGACTCGTGACAGCCCCACCTCGTAGACCTCGTAGATCATGCCGGACCCGAAGGCGCATACGCGTGACACGCCCGTCGCAGTGCCGGGCGACTTCCTCGAGGATGTCGAGCGGGCGCGCCGTGACGGACGACGCGGCGATCTGCGGCTTCTCGCCCATGAAGCGCGGTCACGCAAATGGGCGCAGGAAGGATTGCGGCTGATCGACGAGGCGCTGGCCAACGCGGCGCCGGATCGCGTGATGCTCTTCACCGGTCACATGGTGGATGCGCCGTCTCGCACAAAGGACCAGAGGCGCTTCCCCCCGACGGCGAGCGCCGAGGCGACCGCACGAGAGTTGATCGAGGACGCGGTGCGCGCGGAAGTGCGCGACGCGAGCGGCGCCGTGCTCGGCATCGCGGGGGGCGCGAGCGGCGGCGACATCCTCTTTCACGAGGTGTGCGAGGCACTGAAGATCCCGACGCGGCTCTACCTTGCCTTGCCCATGGACAAGTTCCAGGTCTCATCGGTGCAGCGCGCCGGTGCGGATTGGGTGGAGCGCTACCGGAAGCTGTGCGAACGCGTTCCCCCACGCGTGTTGCAGGAGTCCGAGGCCCTGCCCCGCTGGCTCGCGGACGCGCCGGACTACGATGTCTGGCAGCGGAACAATCTGTGGATGATGTTCAACGCGCTTGCCACCGAGGCGCGCCACCTGACGCTGATCGCGCTGTACAACCCCGATCGCGATCCGGACGGTCCCGGCGGCACCGCGCACCTGGTCGAGGAAGCGCGCAAGCACGGATTCCGGAGCGTCGAGCTCGATGCGCGCAAACTCCTCGACGAACGCCAGACCGAGACAGCCAAGCCGTCTGCTGCATTCGAAGCTGCACTGCCGTTCGTCCTTCGCTGGGAGGGCGGCTTCGTCGACCATCCGAACGATCCGGGCGGGCGCACGAACCAGGGCGTCACGCAGAAGGTCTATGACGCGTGGCGCGAACGTCAAGGATTACCGAAGCGCGACGTCAAGGTGATCGACGACGCCGAAGTCCACGCAATCTATGCGGCCGGCTACTGGTATCCCCCGCGCTGCGACCGCCTCCAGGACCAGCTCGATCTCGTGCAGTTCGACACCGCGGTCAACATGGGCGTGGGGCGAGCCGTGCGTTTTCTGCAGACCGCCGTGGGCTGCCCGGTCGACGGCGGCTTCGGACCGATCACCGAGCGCGCGGTCGCCGCCTGCGACGTGGGCACGACAATATCCCGTTACTGTGATGTGCGCGAGGCCTACTACCGCAAGCTCGCCGCGACCCGGCCCCAGCTTGCAGTGTTCCTCAAGGGTTGGCTGAATCGACTCAATGCCCTGCGCCGCGAGATCGGCCTCCCCGGTTACGAATCCGCAGTCGTGTTCGGCTTCGGCGATACGGAATTCACCGCGCGGATTCCGGATATCGGCGAGGACCCCGACTACGACATCTGACCGCCCGAAGGAGAACGGCCATGCCGCACGTCACGTTCATCCATGGCATTGCGAACAAGCCTCCCCCCACCGATCTTGTCCGCATCTGGCGCGATACGCTCGCCAATGCCGCCGAGCCGGTTCCCCTGGGTGATCTCGGCGTCACCAGCTCGCTCGTCTACTGGGCCGACCTCCTCTACCAGCGGCCCGACGACAACGTGGCCGCGCACGAAGGCGTGCTCGAGAACACCCCGCAGGCGGTGGACGGCGGAGGCGGCGCGGAGCCGCCGCAGCCGCAGAGCGCCGAAGAGAAGAAGTTTCTCGAAGCGCTGCGCA
>JAJDOG010000082.1 GCA_022340285.1 Betaproteobacteria bacterium | reverse complement strand
CGCCGGCACGGCGATCCTGTCGAGCTCGCCGCGCCGCGCGGCATCGAGCAGCGCGGCCGCATCGCAGAGATCGTCGCGCGAGAGCGGAAAAAGGCGGCCTTTCGGCACGCCACCGACCGCATGACCCGAGCGCCCCACGCGCTGCAAAAACGCTGCGATCGTGCGCGTCGACCCGATCTGGCAGGCGAGATCGACATCACCGATGTCGATGCCGAGCTCCAGCGAAGCGGTCGCGACGAGCACCTTCAGCTCCCCGCGCTTCAGACGCTGCTCCGCGTCGAGCCGGATCTCGCGCGACAGGCTGCCGTGATGCGCCGCCACCTGGTCCTCGCCGAGCCGCTCGGAAAGATGCCGCGCCGCACGCTCCGCGAGCCGCCGCGTGTTGACGAAGACCAGCGTGGTGCGGTGCTCTCCGGCGAGCTCGGCCAGCCGGTCGTAGAGCTCGCGCCATACGTCGCCCGACATCACCGCCTCGAGGGGCGCCTTCGGCAGCTCGATCGCGAGATCGCGCTCGCGCACGTGTCCGGTATCGACGATGGCGCAATCCGCCTTCGGACGCGCGCCGGTGAGGAAGCGGGCGATCTCTTCGATGGGTTTCACGGTCGCGGAGAGTCCGATGCGCACCAGCTCCGCGCCCGTGAGGGCCTCCAGCCGCTCGAGCGAGAGCGCAAGATGTGCGCCGCGCTTGCTTCCCGCCAGGGCGTGGATCTCGTCCACGATGACCGTGCGAGTCGTCGCTAGCATCTTGCGCCCCGACTTGCTCGTCAGCAGGATGTAGAGCGACTCGGGCGTCGTGACCACGATGTGCGGGGGGCGGCGGCGCATGGCCTCGCGCTCGGCCTGGCGCGTGTCACCCGTGCGCACGAACGTGCGGATCTCCACGTCCGGCAAGCCGAGTGCTTCCAGTTCCGCGCGGATTCCCGCGAGCGGCGCTTCCAGATTCTTCCGGATGTCGTTCGAGAGGGCCTTGAGCGGCGAGACGTAGACGACGTGTGTCTCGTCGGCGAGCCCGCGTTCGACTCCCTCACGCACGAGCCCGTCGACTGCGGCGAGAAACGCCGCAAGCGTCTTGCCCGAGCCGGTCGGTGCCGCCACCAGCGCATGCCGCCCGGACTTGATTGCCGGCCACGCTTCGACCTGCGGTGCGGTCGGCCCGGCGAACGCCGAGCCGAACCACGCGCCCACAGCGGGATGGAAGAGATCGAGAACGTCGTCGTTCATGTGGAGTGACCCGCGCGCCGAGGATCCGCGAGCGCGGAACCGTTGCCGCTCTGCCGAGCAGACAGTGACTTTATCACCCCGGCACTTTGACGGGACGCGGACACCGATACCGGGGACCTAGATACCCGGAACGCAGATACCCGGAACGAAGATACAAAGTGTTGCAACTGATACGGATTTGCGGTGGTTTGCGATGCCCGTCCGCGCGTTAATGGGCGTGGAGGTGCCAAATGCTTACACCGACAAGTCTGATCTACAAGCGCGCGCTCACATGGGTGGCCGCACTGCTGACGAGCGCCTTGCTCGCCGTCGCGCACGGAAGCGCCGCTGCACAGTCGCAATCCGCGTACACGCAGCCCGAGCTCGACCGGATGCTCGCGCCGATCGCGCTCTATCCCGACCCGCTGCTGTCGCAGATCCTCATGGCCGCCACCTACCCGATCGAGGTGGTCGAGGCGGCGCGGTGGTCCCGCGCGAATCCGAGCCTGCGGGACGACGACGCCGTGCGCAAGGTCGAGGAAAAGGATTGGGATCCCAGTGTGAAATCGCTCGTCGCATTTCCGAACGTGCTCGCGCGCATGGACGAGAACCTCGACTGGACGCGTGACCTCGGCGATGCTTTCCTCGCGCAGGAGCCCCAGGTGATGGATACGGTCCAGAAACTGCGGCAGCGCGCGCGCGCGGCGGGAACGCTCGCGAGTGACGCGCGCATACGCGTTCTCGATGAGGGCCGCACGATCGTCGTCCAGCCCGTCGACCCGCGCGTCGTCTACGTGCCCTACTACGATCCGCGCCTTGCCTATGGTACATGGTGGTGGCCGGCCTACCCGCCGGTGGTCTGGGCCCCGTGGCCAGGCTATGCGGTGCATTACCCGCCTCCACGACCGGGTGTCGCAGTCGGATTCTTCTGGGGACCGGCGGTCCGCATCTCGGTCGGCTTCTTCTTCGGCGCGATCGACTGGCCGCACCGCGAGGTGCGGGTCGTGAACGTCACCAATTACTACTATCGCCCGGTGATCGTGCGGCGGGATGCTCAGCACGTCACGCCTGCCTACGTGGCACCGGGCCCGTGGCGCCATGATCCGTGGCACCGCCGCGGCGCAACCTATCGGACCCCTGACGTCGTGCGGCGGCTTGCACCTGCGCCGCCGCACGAAGCACACCGCGCAGTCGAGCATCGGCCCGACCCCGCGCCGGCGCGCCCGGAACCGCGTGCGGTGCGCACCGATCCCGCTAAGCAAGTCACCCGTGAAGCGCCGCGCCGGGATGAGCACGCCCAGGTCCGCAAAGACGGTTCATCTCAATCTGGTCGCACGGTTCTTCGGCAGCCAGCGGCGGCTGCACCGCACGTAGTAGCGACGCCGCCAGCGGCGCCACGCGCAGCCCCTCGCGTCGCGACCAAGGCACCGGCCGCTCAGGAAGCGCGCCGCGAGCCGCCCGCCGCCAGCGGCCGGCAGGATAAGCGCACTGCCGCGCACGCTCCAGCGGCGCGCGCGCAACCGCGACGCGAAGCGGAAAGCGAGCGCGCCCGACCCGAACCCGGCAAGCCGGCGGAAGGTCAGGTCGTGCAGCCGAGCCGGTCGCGCGGGGACGATCGCGGTTAGCGACGCCGCTACTTCAACGCCGCGAGCCCATCGTAAGCCCGGAAACGAATCGTCGGGTCGCGCTTGATCTGCTCGACCAGTCCGACCTCCCAGCTGAGGTACGCGCGCGCGTGCTGCTCGTAACCCTGCGCGTGGTCGTAGGGCTTGTACCAGACATCGTCGAGCGAGGTGGTCGCGCGGTCGATTCCGGATTCGGTCGGCGCGTCCGCGGCGAACCATGCGGCGTTACCACCAGCCAGCACGCGAATATCCGCAGCGGGCCAGAGCGCGGCCGCCTCGGGCGCAGCGAGATGCGCGAGCGCGCCGTCCTCCGACGTGAGCACCATTCGGCGTGCATCAGCAAGGCGCGCGCGTGCCGACTCTAGGCGCGAGCGCACGGCCCACCATGCGCCGGGCACGTGGCGATCCCGGAATTTGAGGCTGGTTGCGAGGTCGAGCACCGTCGTCTCGTCGCCCGACAGCCGCCTCACGAGCTCACCAACGCTGGCGGTCGGCGCCGCAACGAAGCCGGGAATCTCGCGCCGGTGCGGCCCGCTTGCGAGCGACCACCCGGCGAAGCCGTCTGCGCCCTCGGGTTCGAGCACGTACACATCGTCCCAGCCCATCTGGTTCAGCCAGGACGCGGTCATGACCGAGCGCACGCGTGCCGGGTCGATGAGCACGACGCGCGCATTGCGCACGCCCACGAATTCGTCGGTCGCTTGCACGACCTGGCCACCCGGTGCATGGCGCGAGCCCGCAATGTGCCGCGCTTCGTATTCGTCGCGCGATCTCACGTCGAGAAGATAGAGCGTGCGGTTGGTGTCCTGCTGCCACGCCAGCACGGTCTCGCGCGACGCGAACTTCACCTGAAACCGCTTTGCGACGCGGTCTGCCGCCGCACGCGCCTGCGATAGACCCGCTTCCGACGGCGGCGGCGCCACGTTCGTCGCGCCACGCTCGCAGGAGAAGCCCGCGAGCTCCCAGCCCATGGTGCCATCCTTCAACGCCACGACTCGATTCGGGATTCCGGCGTTGCGCAGCGACTGGCAGCCGATGATGCTGCGGGTCCGGCCGGCGCAATTGACGACGACGAGCGTGTCGGGGTCCGGCGCGAGATCGTGCACGCGGTAGGCGAGCTCCGCACCCGGCACATCCACGCCGCCGGGTATGTTCATCCGGTGATACTCGCCGTACGGACGCGAGTCGAGGACGACGAGCCGGGTGCCCGAATCCATCAGGCGCTTCAGCTCCTGCGGCGGAATCCGCGGGGTTTCGAAGTGGTGCTCGACGAACTCGCCGAACGCCTTCGAGGGCACATTGACGCCGCTGAAGAGCTCACCGCCCGTCGCCTGCCACCGTGCGCAACCCCCTTCGAGCATTGCAACGTCCCTGTAGCCGAGTGCGTCGAGCCTGGCCGCGGCGCGCTCGGCGAGCCCCTCGTCCCCACCGTCCAGCACCACGATCGGCGCCACGCGCCGCGGGACCAGGTCCTCGACCATGAGCTCCAGGCGGGAAAGCGGCAGCGAGCAGGCGAAGAAAGGATGCCCTCGATAGTGCACGCCCTGCTCGCGCACATCGAGGAGCGCAAGCTCGCTGCCGTCGACCAGGCGCTCGCGCAGCGCCGCGGCCGTGATTCGTTTCGTCATGCGCGTCCGGGGCGCGCTTCGCGGATGTCGGAGTGTGGCGGGTACACCGCCCAGGCGTCTTTCGCGGGGTCGTAGTATTCCCGCCGTGGCAGCTGCTCAAGCGCGAGGCCGTACATGTGGAAATTCAGGACCGCTCCGTCGATGTGGATGGAGTGGAAATCGTCCGGCATGAACGCGACGCCGGTGCCCTGCCGCACGACGTGCTGGCCCTTCTCGCGCACGCCGCCCCCAGGAATGCGATCGTAGAGGCGGTTCAGCTCCTCGCCGCTCACCCCGACGATGACGGCCCAGGTCGTGTGATTGTGCGCCGGCGACGCGTAGCTGCCGTTGCCGGTGTTCGCGTAAAGCGCAAACCGGTGGTCGTCATCCTCGGCGAGCCGGTAGAGACACGAGCTGCGTCGATCGCCGGGCTTCGGCGGCGGGAAATCATCGAGGGTGAAGAGGTCCGTGCGCTCCGCGAGTTTCGCGAGACGCGTGCGGATCTTTCCGAGGCTCTCGCGGGTGACGCCTTCGCCCGCCTCAATGGCGCGGACGTCGGCGACCGCGGACGCGATCAAGCTGTTGCGCTCCTCGATGCGATTCATGATTCCTCCTGTCAATCAAGAAAACGGTCGAGCACGTGTCCCGGTCCGGCCTCGAGCGCAGCATACCGCTCGCCGTCGAACACCTGCGCGCCGTTCACCCACACTCCATGCACGCCGTGCGGGCGCCGGATCATTCGCGTCCCGCCGGCGGGAAGATCGCCCACCCGCTCGAGCTTCGAGATGCCCACGGTCTTCGGATCGAAGAGCAGCAGGTCGGCCCAGGCACCGGGCGCGATGCGGCCGCGGTCGGGGATGCGGTACTTCCGCGCCGGATCGCAGGTCAGGCGACGGACGCCTTCTTCGAGAGTGAACGCGCCGCGCTCGCGCACCCAGTGCCCGAGGAAATGCAATCCGAAGCCTGCATCGCACAGGAACTTGAGGTGCGCGCCGGCGTCCGAGAGGGCGACCACGCCGGCCGGATGCTGCAGGAGTGGCTGGACTCCGTCGTCATCGCTGTTGAAGAACTTGCCGACGAACACGGTGTCGAGCCCGTCGGCCAGCGCCGTCTCGCAGAGAACGTCCACCGGATCGCGGCGGGACTCCCGCGCGAGCTCGGCGATCGTGCGGCCCTCGAGCGCGCGGATCGAGTCGGTCGCCGCCTGACCGATCTCGATCTTGCCCCAATCACCGGCGAAGATGATGCCGGCCTTCGGGCGCGCGAGATCGGCGCGGAAGGCCGAACGGAATGCGGGGTCCCCGTAAACCGCCGGCAAATCCGCCTTGTCCGCCTGCTTCACGCGCGAGAACGAACCATGGCTGTAGAGCACGTAGGGGTCGCGCAGCGTGAAATCGAACGAGAGCGGCTGGCAGCTGGCGTGGATGAACACTTCATGGCCACGCTCGTTCGCGGCGCGACAGCGCTCGTAGTAGTCGAGGGCCTGACCGGGATGTGCGTCATTGTACATGGTGAGCACCGTGACGATGAACGCCGGCCTTCCGGTCGTCGCGGCGATGTTCTCCATGTACTCGGGCGTCGCGCGCGGCCCGGTCGCCGAAACGAACATCCCGCGGCGCTCTTCGCCCAGCACGCCGACCAGCGCGGCCAGCTCGTCGTCCGCGGCAAGTGTCGAGGGCATCGGCCGCGAGCCCCAGCCGCTGTGATTGGGCGAAAAGGACGAAGCGAGCCCGATCGCGCCCGCGCGGATCGCGCCGCGCACGATGTCGCGCATCCGGCGCAACTCGTCCGAGGTCACTTCCGCGCGCTCGCACGCCGCCTCGCCCATCACGGCGGTGCGTATAGTCGAGTGTTGGGCGAGCACCGCGACGTTCGCGAACAGCCGCCGCCGGCGGAGTGCCGCCAGGTATTCGTCGAACGTCTCGAAATCCCACTGCGTGCCGGCAAGCAGCGCGTCGAGATCCATCCCTTCGACGACCGAGAGGTTCTTCAGCAGCAACTCGCGATGCGCGGGCGGACACGGCGCGATGCCGAAGCCGCAGTTGCCGATCACCGCGGTCGTGACGCCCAGCGAAGGCGATGGCGAGAGCGTCGAATCCCACGTCGCCTGCGCATCGTAGTGGGTGTGCACGTCGACGAGGCCGGGAGCGAGCGCAAGACCGTTCGCCTCCACGGTCTCGCGCGCCGCCTCCTCGAGGGGACCAACTGTGGTGACACGCCCTTCGCGCACACCGACGTCAACACGGCGTGCCGGCGCCCCCGACCCGTCGTACACCGTCGCGCCGCGAATCGCCAGGTCGAGCATAGCGCCGATACTTTCCGCGACTGCTCTCGGATCAGGCCGGCATATGCTTCTTCAGGAAGGCGAGCGTGCGCTCCCACGCAAGCTTGGCCGACGCGGGATGGTGATTGGCGCCGGTCTCGTTGCCAAACGCGTGATTCGCGTCGTAGCGATGGAACTCGTGAGGCACGTTGCCCTGCTTTAGCTTGGCCTCGAATGCATCGACCGAGGCAGGGGTGAAATACTCGTCCTTCAGCGCGCCGTGACATTGCACCGGAATGCGGATCTTGCTCGGGTCGCCGGCCTCCGGCGGCGGCACCCCGTACCAGGACGAGACGGCATCGGTCTCCGGCACGTACATCGCGGCGAGCATCGTCAAGGCGCCACCCATGCAGAAGCCCATGGTCGCGACCTTCGCACTGTCCTTCTTCAGGTATTGCGCAGCCCCGCGCACGTCCTGCGTCGCGGCGTCCTTGAAATCGAGGTTGGTCATCATGTGCGACGCTTCTGCAGCGTCCAGCGTCACCTTGCCGCGATACAGATCGGGAACCAGCGCGCGATAGCCGGCCGCCGCCAGTCGATCCGCGACGCCCTTGATCTGGTCGTTGAGCCCCCACCATTCCTGGATGACGACGACCCCAGGGGCCTTGTCGCCGGCCGCAGGACGCGCGTAGTAGCCGACGCATTCCTTGCCGTCGGGCCGCTTGAATTTGATCATCTCGCCCATGTCGTTTCCTCCTTCGGGATTGCCGCAGCGCACACTTCCTGATTCGTGCGGCAAGCGCTTAGGTTATACGATTAGCCTCTGAAGTGGCATGAATCTGGGGGCGCTGCCCGTCCCACGCGGCGCGGACGAGCTCGCGCAGGCTGGCCTCATCCGGCGCACGCGGATTCCAGCCGCCTCGCGCCAGCGTTTCCTTCACCACGGCGTCGACGCCGTCCTCGGGCATGCCGATCTCCCGCAGACTCGTCGGCGCGCCGATGCGCCGCGCGAAGGCATCGATGGCGCGGGCGGGCTCGACATCGCCGAACACGTCGGAGATCGCGCGAGCGGCTTCCGGGGCGGCGGCCGCGTTGTACGCGACGACGTGCGCCAGCACGACGCTGTTCGTCTCGCCGTGAGGAAGGTCGAAGAGCCCGCCCAGCACGTGACACAGCCGGTGATGCAGGGCGATCCCGGTCATGCCGACCAGCAGCCCACCGAGAAAGCCCCCGTAGAGCGCTTGCGATCGCGCGTCGATGTCGGTCGGATTCGCGGCGGCGCCCGGCAACCCGTCGCGATGCGCGCGAAGCGCCTCGCGCGCGATCACGAAAGCCACCGGGTTGGGCAGCGGCGGATAGAGCGCCTCGACCGCGTGAGCGAGGCTGTTCATGCCGGTGGTCACCGTTTCGTGCCTCGGCAGCCCCAGCGTCAGCTCGGGATCGTAGAGAACCGTGTGCGCGCGGCACGCGGGATTGCGCGCGGTGCGTTTCTCCCTGCCGATCTTGCGCCCGAATATATCGGTCATCTCGGAGCCCGAGTAGGTGGTCGGGATGCAGACGAACTTCGCGCGCTCCTCCGCGGTCAGGATCTTGCCGAGCCCGATCGTGGAGCCGCCCCCGACCGTCACCACCCCGTCGGCGCCCGCGCTGCGCCACAGCGCGCGGCAGCGCTCGACGACGGGCTCGGGACAATGCGGTTCGGCCTCGGCGAAGGTCGCGACGAGACGCGAACCGAGTGCGTCGGCGACAGTCCGATAGCGCGCCGCACCGGAAGGCGTGCACACCAGCAGGACCCGCCCGACGCCCAGGCGATCGCACTCTTCCGGCAGCAGTTCGCGCGCACCGACACCGAACCGGACGTGCGCGGGTTGCAGATCGACGGCGAATTCCACGGCTGCCTCAGTGACGAATCAGATCAGGCGTGATTTCCGTGATCGTACGCGCGCCCGCCAGCTTCATCGCGCGCTCGAACTCGCCGGTGAGAATCTCCAGCGCCCGGCGCGCGCCCGGCTCGCCGGCTGCCATCACCCCGAAAAGCGGCGCGCGCCCTGCGAGCACCGCCTGCGCCCCGAGCGCCCGCGCCTTCAGAATGTCGACGCCACGGCGCACGCCCCCGTCGAGGAGCACGGTGAGCCGGGATCCGACCGCGTGGGCGATTGCCGGCAAGGCGTCGAGCGTCGCTGCCGCGCCGTCGAGCTGCCGTCCGCCGTGATTGGAGACCACCAGACCATCTCCACCGATGGCGAGCAGACGCTCGGCATCGTCGGCGCGCTCGATTCCCTTGACGAGGAGCTTGCCCGGCCAGATGTCCCGGACCCGCTTCAATCCCTCCCAGTCGAAGGACGCGTCCTGCGAGCGGCCGACCGACGCGGCGCCTGCATCGGTCACCCGAGTCGACCACTGCACGAAGCCATCGAGATTCTCCATGCGCGGGATGCCATTCCGCAGCATGTCGATCACCCAGGCAGGCTTGCGCCAGAAGTCGCGCGAGTTCCGCCACGTCGGACGAAACGGCGCCGTGAAGTCGTTGCGCGAGTCGCGCTCGCGCTTGCCGCCGACCGGCACGTCCACGGTCACGAGCAGCGCCTCGTAGCCCGCCGCGTGCGCGCGCTCCATCAGCTTGCGGCGAAAATCGGCATCGTTCAGCACGTAGAGCTGGAACCAAAGGCGCCCGCCCACTTCGTTCGCGACACGCTCGATCGACGTAGTCGCCGGCGTCGCGAGCGTGTACGGAATTCCGTAGGCCTTCGCGGCGCGCGCCAATGACAGGTCTGCGCCCGGTCGGCCGGCGCCGACCGCGCCCATCGGCGCGATGGCGAGCGGAAACCGCGACTCGACCCCGAACAGCGCGGCGCGTGTGTCCACCTCGGCGACGTTGACCAGGGCTCTCGGCAGCAGCTGGACGCGCTCGAACGCAGCGCGGTTGGCGCGCAGCGTCACCTCGTCCTCGGCGCCGCCGTCGTAGAAATCGAAGATGGCGCGCGGAATCCTTGCGCGCGCGATGCGGCGCAGGTCCTCGATGTTGAATGCGCGGGAAAGGCTGGTCATGGCGGGCGAAAGCCCGCAGTGTACCCGCGCCGACAGGCGGGTTCGCTAGCGGCGGTCGAACGCCAGCCGTCCCGGGCCATGCGCGGCCAGGAGCAGCAGGCCGCCGAGGACGGCGAGATTCTTCAGAAAATGATTCAGCTGGTTCACGTACTGCGCGGGATCCAGAGCCCAGAAGCGATGCGCGAGGAGCGTGGCGACCACCACGAACGCAGCCAGCATCCATGCGGCGAAGCGTGTCTTCCAGCCGACGATCAGCATGATCGCACCGGAGATCTCGACGACGATCACGATCCACGCCATGACTTCGGGCATGGGCAGGCCGAGCCTGCCGAGATAACCGGCCGTCCCTGCAACGGCGCCGAGTGAGCGGATCGCCGACACGAGAAAAAGCGGGGCGATGAGGAGGCGGGTGAGCAGCGGGACGACCGCCATGGCGCTCGAACGTGCGTTCATCGGATCTCCTCGAACAATGGCGGCGGGGCGACAGGAAGCGGCGGCAAGTGTACGCTTTCGTCACACGAGGAGGCGAGTCCATGAGCGGCAAGCTGCTGGAAGGCGACACGGCGCTGGTCACCGGCGCGGCATCGGGCATCGGGCGAGGAATCGCCGAGGCGCTGGCGCACGAGGGGGCGCGCGTGGCGCTCACTGATATCGACGCGGGTCGCGGCGAGCCCATCGCCGCCGCGTTGCAAAAGGAAGGCTGCGACGCGCGGTTCATCGCATCGGATCTCTCGACTGCGGAGGGGCCGGCAACGCTGCTGAAGCGCACCCTCGATGCGCTCGGCTCGATCTCGGTTTTCGTCCATAGCGCGAGCCCGCGCCGCCTGGAGTCGGACAACATCCTCGCGGTCAGCGACGAGACGTGGCACGCGATGATCGCGGTCAATCTCCACGCTGGCTTTTCCCTCGCGCGCGGCGCCGCGCGCGAGATGATCTCGCGCAAGGTGAAGGGCCGCATGTTGTTCCTCACGTCGCTTCACGCCGAGACGCCGCGCAACCTGCCGCACTACAGCGCGTCGAAGGCGGGCCAGACGATGCTGATGAAGGAACTCGCGCGCGCGCTGGGCCCGCATGGCATCCGCGTGAACGCCATCGCGCCGGGCGCCATTCCGGGCGGGGGTTTCGACGCCACGGGGGCGGGCGTCGAGCGCCTCACGCGCTGCACAAGCCTCGGGCGCCTTGGCACGCCCCAGGACGTCGCGGGCATGGCCGTGGCGCTCCTGGCCGATCGGTTCTCGGCATACGTGACCGGCACGACGGTGGTCGTGGACGGCGGGATCGCGCTACACAACTGGATCGAGCCGCCCGCGTTGTAGCGTCAGCTCGATCCCAGATAGGCGCGCTCGAGCGCGCCGTCGGCCGCGATCTCCGCCGCGGTGCCGCTCGCGGCGACGACGCCGGTATCCATGACGTACGCGCGATCGGAGAGCGCGAGCGCGAGACCGGCCATCTGATCGACGAGCAGAATCGTGGCTTCCTCCTGTCGCAGGCGGTCCAGCACGCGGAACAATTCCGCGATCACGGCTGGCGCCAGTCCGAGCGACGGTTCGTCGAGCAGCAGCAGCTTCGGCTTGGCCATCAGGCCTCGCGCGATCGCGAGCATCTGTTGCTCGCCGCCCGAAAGCAGCCCTGCGCGCTGGTGCAACCGTTCCCTCAACCGCGGAAAACGTTCGAGCAGTTCGTCCAGTTCGGCATCCGTCGCGTCCTTGCGCAGAAAAGCGCCGAGCCGGATGTTGTCGAGCACCGTCAGCTCGGGAAAGACCTGACGACCTTCCGGGACCAGGGCGACGCCCTGGGCAACGACCCGATGCGTCGGCATATCGCCGAGCTCGGCGCCCTGGAAGGCGATGCTGCCCGTGACCGGACGATGAAGTCCTGCGAGCGCACGCATCAGCGTCGATTTGCCTGCCCCGTTTGCGCCGAGCACGGCGACCATCTCGCGCTCCCGCACGTCGAGGCCGACCTCGCGCAGCACGGGCTCGGCGCCATAGCCGGCGGTCAGTCGGCCCACTTCGAGCATCCGCTCGCCAGGCGCGCGGCGCTCCGTCGCCGCCACCTCGGCGCGCGCGCCCTCGCCGAGATAGGCCTGCTTCACGGCCGGGTCCTGCTGCACGTCCTGCGGCGAGCCCGCGGCGATGCGCGCGCCCGCGTCGATGACGACGACGTGATCGGAGATCCCCATGACGAGCGACATGTCGTGCTCGACCAGCAGGACCGCGACACCGCCCACAGCGACTTCCCGCAGCAGCTTGCCGACGTGTTCCTTGTCCTCGCGCGAAAGCCCTGCCGCGGGCTCGTCCAGAAGCAGCGCCGCAGGCGCCGTTGCGAGCGCCCGCGCGATTTCCAGAAGCCGGCGATCGACGTGCGGGAGATCGGCGGCGCGGCGCAGCAGGTCGCCGCGATAGCCGACGAATGTCGCGAGCGCCTCGGCACGCAGGACGGCGTCCCGGCGGGCGGCGCGCTCTGCGCGAAAAAGCGGCACGCCGAGCCGCCCCTGCGACTGGGCGATCACCAGGTTGTCGAGCACGGTCATGCTGCCGAAGAGCTGCGAGGTCTGGTAGGTCCGCGCGATTCCCGCGCGCGCCGCATAGTAGGCAGGCCGTCGCTCGAGCGCCTGGACACCGAGGTGGATCGTGCCGCTGTCGGGCCGATAGAAGCCGCTCAGCATGTTGAGCACCGTGGTCTTGCCGGCGCCATTCGGTCCGATGAGGCTGGTCACCGCACCGGGATCAGCGGTGAAGGCAAGACCATTCACGGCCTGGAGGCCGCCGAAGCTGATCGAGAGATTCTCGAGGATCAGCGGCCGCCGCTGGGAATGCAGGGCGCCGGCGCGCACCGGAGCTTGCGCCGACGCATTCCATGCGGCCGCGCGTCGTCCGAATAACCGCGCCGCCGCACCCACGATGCCCTGCGGCGCCACCCACAGGACGAGGAGCATCAGCCCGCCGAAGAAGAGCAGCCGGTACTCGGCAAGCCCGGCGAGCGCCTCGGGCAACAGCACTACCACGACTGCGCCGATGATCGGACCCGTGACGGTGCCGGCGCCGCCGACCATCACCACGAGCACGAAGAGGATCGACTGCAGAAACGTGAAGGTCGACGGCGTGACGAAGCTCGATAGCGGCGCGAAGAGCCCCCCGGCGATCCCGGCACAGAACGCCGAAAGGCCGAAGGCAACGGTCTTGATCGCGACCGGGTTGAGCCCAATCGACTCGGCCGCCGTTTCGGAGTCCTTGACCGCGCGCATCGCATGCCCCCAGGAGCTCACCGAGAGCCGCCAGAAGGCGTAAAGCAGGATCGCGGCGATCAGGATCGCGAGCAGCGTCACGCCGCGCTCGCCGAACGCGATGCCCATCGCGGACGGCGAGGGAATCCCCATGATCCCGTTCTGGCCGCCGGTAAGGTCACGCCATTCGACGGCGCTGTGCTCGACGATGAAGCCGAACGCGATCGTCACCATCGCGAGGTACGGACCCTTCACCCGCACCGCCGGCAGCGCGAGCAGGGCGCCCGTGACCCCGGCGAGCACCGCGGCGATCGGCAGGGCGAGCCAGAAGGCGATGTCGGTTTTCGTGGTGAGAATCGCCACCGCGTAGGCGCCGATGGCATAGAAGCCGACGTGACCGAACGAGACCTGTCCGGTCAAACCGAGCAGGACGTTCAGTCCGATGCCGACGATTGCGGTGAGTGCCAGCGTTCCGATCACGAACACGTAATAGCCGTTCGCCACCGCGGCGAATCCCGCAATGCCCAGAAAGCAGACGACGACCAGCGCCGTGGGGAGCAGCCCCAATCGCGGCATGGTCCCGGAGACGCTCATACCTTCTTCACTTCCGCGCGCCCGAACAAACCGTTCGGCCGCAACGCCAGCGCAACGATCACGAGCGCAAACGTCAGGATATGCGTATAGGTCGATCCCAGGCCGGCCGTGATGAGTCCCTCGACGACGCCGAAGAGCAGCCCCGCGATCATCACGCCCCACGCGCTCGTGATGCCGCCGAGGATCGCGACGGCGAAGGCCTTCAGGCCGAAAAGCGTTCCCATGTCGGAATGCACGTTGAAGAGCGGCGCGATCATGATCCCGGCCACGCCGGCGAACACCGTCGAGACGGCAAATGCCAGCGAGACGGCCGCCGAGACGTTGATCCCCATCAGGCGCGCCGCATCGCGGTTCTGCACGACCGCGAGCATCGCCTTGCCGAGGCGCGTCTTCCGCGAGAAGAAGTGCAGGAGTCCGGCGAGGGCCAGGCCGATGACCGGAATCGCGAGCTGCAGCGGCGACACGCCGATGCCCAGGATCTGGACGGACCCGCTGGCAAGCGGCATCGGAAACCCGCGCGGCTCCTTGCCGAACGTGAAGAGCACCGCGTTGTCGGCCACGATCCCGATCGCCACGGTGGCCATCAGCCACGCGCTCGACCCGCGCAGTGCGAACGGCCGGATCGCGACCCGCTCGACGACCACGCCGTACAGCGCGCACAGGACGAGCGCCATGATTATCGCGGGCGCAAGCGGCCAGCCGTACGTCACCGCGAAGGTGTAGGCGAACACCGCGCCGAGCATCATCGAGCTGCCCTGCGAGAAATTGACGGTGCTCGACACCGAGTAGGTGATGTAGAACCCCAGCGCGAGAAGCCCGTACATGCTTCCCAGGCCGAGACCGGAGACGAGGGCGGAGGCGAATAGCATGGCGAAACGGGTGAAAACAAATGAAGACGGCCGCCGCGCGGCGGCCGTCTTACTCGGCCAATGATAGCCGACCGGGGCGCGCGATCGCGTCCCGCGCGCAGCCCGTTACTTCACCATCCCGACCGGCAGGATCTTGCCGTCGATGAACTGCGTCCAGACGTAGTCGTTCTCCGTGATCGCGTCGTGGACCTTGGGTGAGAACGGCTTCACATAAGTCTTGATCAGACCCTCGTACTTGTCGATCTTGTAGAAGCCCTGGCGGATCGCGTCGCCATCGGTGGAGCCCGCGATCTGGATCGCCTGCGCCACCAGCATCATCGCGTCGTAGGCGTTCGCGACCCCGACCGCCGGCGTCACGTCATCCGGGCCCTTGATGTCCGAGTACTTCGCCATCAGCGCCTTCATCACCTTTTCCCCGACGGGGGTCTGCTTGCCGAAGAAGCTGTAGGTCTGCACGAAGTGCACCTTCTTCGCGTTCGGGCCTGCGAGCTCGGAGAAGCGGCCGCCCGCCGGTCCCCAGTGCGAGACGATGGGGACGTCCCAGCCCATCCGGTCCAGCGACTTCACGACCTGCGCGGAGGGCCCGACGTTGCCGACCATGAACAGCGTGTCGGCGCCGGCCTCCTTGAGGCGCGTGAGCTGCGGCACGACGTCGATGTCGTTCGATTCGAACTTCTCGATGCCCGCAGGCTTGACGTCCTTGGCCGCCATGGCCGCGCGCAGCCCCTTCTCGTTCGATTCGCCCCAGGGATTGTTGATGAGAATCAGGCCGGGCTTCTTCGTGTTGAAGTTCTTCTGCGCGTACTGGAGCATCGCCTTGTCGACGATCTCGTCGACCGCCGAGACGCGGAACACGTAGTTGGGGTTCGCGCCATTCTTGGTGATCGGCGTGCCCGCGGCCCAGGGCCCGATGAAGGGCACTTTCGCCTGGTTCATGATCGGGACGATCGCGAGCGACACCGGGGTGTCGAGACCGCCGAAAAGAACCGCGACCTTCTCCTTGAAGACGAGCTCGCGCGCGGCGATGACACCCTTCGCCGGCGTCGCCTCGTCGTCGCGCCGGATGAGCTCGAATTTGCGCCCGCCGAGGACGCCGCCGTTGGCATTCAGCTCCTCGACTGCGATGGTGAGTCCACGGGTGATCGCTTCACCCGCCCGGGCCGATTGCCCGGAAAGCGCGGTGGTCAGACCGATCTTGATCGGGTCGGCTGCCAGGGCCGGGAGTGCCAACCCCGCGCCGATTGCAAACGCGCCGAGCTTGAGGACCGAACGACGCCGCCAGGCGGCCTTGTCGATGCGAGTCATGAAAACCTCCTTTGTTTGAGAACAACTGCTGCCCGACCCGGCTCGAGCCAGGTCAAGCGCCTTTCAGCAAGCGACGTGCCAACGCGGCCACGTGATGTTGCGCCGCGGCCTGCTAAGATCGCGGCGAAGTGCTCAGGGAGACCTCCGTGCCGCCGCATACTAACCCAACCCGCCCCAGCCCCGCCGACACCCTTGCGGGGCCCATAGCGCGGCACTGACGGCCGACGTCGACCGAGATCGCGCACCACCCTAGTGCCCCGCGCATTGCATCGGGGCGATGGTTCCAATTTCCACAATTCGTTCGCGGATTCATTCATGGACCTCGATTTCGGCAAGCTCACCGAGCATCAGCGCTACAAGCTGATGGCGAGCCTCATCATCCCCCGGCCCATCGCGCTCGTCACCACGGTCAACGCGCAAGGCGTGGTCAATGCAGCGCCCTTCAGCATGTTCAACATGCTGGGCGAGGAGCCGCCCATCGTGATGATCAGCCTGAACAAGCGCGAAAGCGGCGAGATCAAGGACACGGCGGCCAACATCCTCGCGAGCGGCGAGTTCGTGGTGCACCTGGTGGATGAATCGATCGCCGACCGGATGCATCGCTGCGGCGAGCATTTCCCGCCGGAGGTCAGCGAAGTGCAGGTCGTCGGATTCAGTACCATACCCTCCAATGCGATCAAGCCCCCGCGCATCGCGGAAGCGCCGGTAGCGCTGGAATGCACCCTCTTCGAGAAGCTCGAGACGCCGAGCCGGCACATCTTCATCGGGCGCGTGCTCTGGATGCACGCGCGTGATGATCTGATCGACCTCGAGCGCTACCGCGTGCGGCTGCAGAACTACTTCCCGATCGCCCGGTTCGGCGCAAGCTTCTACACTCGCACACGAGACCGGTTCGCGATCAGCGAGGGGCCTCATCCGGAGAGCTCGACCTCGATCGACGAGATCTGAAGCATGCGCCCGCTTCGCTCCCACGACCGCTACGACTACTCGCCGATCACGCGCCGCCCCGACTTTGCGTGGCCCGACGGCAGGCGTCTTGCGGTCTACATCGGATTCAACATCGAGCACTTCGAGTTCGGAGCCGGGCGCGGCGCCAAGCTTGCGCCGTCGAGCGAACCGGACGTGCTCAACTACTCGTGGCGCGATTACGGCAACCGCGTCGGCGTGTGGCGTTGCATCGAGCTCTTCGATTCGCTGAAGCTGCCGGTCGGCGTGCTGGTCAACACCAGCATCTACGACTACTGCCCCGAGGTCATGGCGGCATTCCGGCGTGGTCAATACGCGTGGGGCGCGGAAGTGATCGGTCACGGCCACACGAATGCCGATCACCAGGGCGAGATGCCCGAAATTGAAGAACGTCGGCTCATCGACTATTGCGCCGCGCGCATTGCGCGCGAAGAGGGCCTCCCCCCGGCGGGATGGCTGTCGCCGTGGATCGCGGAAAGCCACGCCACGCCCGATCTCCTTCAGGAAGCGGGGTACAAGTACGTGCTGAACTGGGCGCACGACGATCAGCCGACGCGTTTCCGCACGCGCGGCGGATCGTTCTGGTCGATTCCCTACCCGCAGGAGATCAACGACATCCCCGCGGTGATGGCGCGCCTCGCCGGCGCCGACGAGTTCGCCAACATGATCATCGACTGCTACGACGAGATGCTCGCGCAGTCGGCGCGGCAGTCGGTGGTCATGGGCATCGCGCTGCATCCTTACATCGTCGGCCAGCCGCACCGCCTGCGGCACCTGCGCCGCGCGCTCGCGCACATCGTGCAGAGCGGGCAGGCGTGGTGGACGACGCCGGGGGCGATTTACGATCACGTTTCGCGGCTCGTGCCCTGATGTGAACGGGCGACGACCGTCGCCCGGTGACGACATTCCCTATCCGCGGCAACCCTCCTAGAATGGCGCCGATGCGCCTCCTGATTACCCTACTCACCGCCGGGATTTCCGTCCTCGTCGTCGGCTGCGCGGTCATGCTCGAGCCGCTCGAGCAGCGCCTGCTCTATCGCCCGTGGTCGGCCGATCCGTCGTACCTCGCATCGGTTGCCTCGCGCAACGACGGCATCGAGGAGGTGCGCCTCACGACGCCCGACGGCGTCAAGCTGCACGGCTGGCTCAAGCACCCGCCGCGAGCGCGGCGCGGCGAGCGGTTCCCGCTCGTGATCGTCTTCGGCGGCGTGCGGCGCGAGACGTCGTGGATGATCAACCAGGGCGAGAAGCCCGGCCGCTGGGGGTGGCTGTTCATCAACTATCGCGGTTACGGCCTCTCGCAGGGCGAGCCTTCCGAGCGGGTCGTGCTGGACGACGCCAAGCTCGTGTACGACTACGCGGCTGCGCGCCCCGACGTGGACGCGTCGTCGATCGTGCTCCTGGGCCGCAGCCTCGGCACCTATGTCGCGGTCGCGGTCGCCGCCGAGCGAAAGACGCGCGGGACGATCCTCGCCACCCCCTTCGACAGCTTCGCTGCGCTGGGCGCGGAGCGCTATCCGTACCTGCCGGTCGGCGTCCTGCTCAACGGCCACTACGACTCGGCCGCGCTCGCGCCCGCCGTCACCGTACCGGCGCTCTTCGTGCTGGCGGAGAACGACAACGTCACGCCGGTCGCGAACGGCGAGGCGCTGGCGCGGGTCTGGGGTGGGCCGTACCGCATCGTCACGCTCGCCGGCGCGCGCCACTACGGCATCGAGCGGCGCGACGAGTTCTGGCGGGCGGTCGGCGAGTTCCTGCGCCAGCTCGAGCGCACGCCGTCCGTTCCGCCCGGTACAGCGATGAAAGTCGGTTCGAATCCCTAGCGCCGCGGACGCGAGCCGGCGAGGACCGGACAACCGATGCCAAGAGTCGTGTTCACCTCCCAGTTGCAGCGACACGTGCCGGCGCCGAATTGCGACGTTGCCGGCGCGACGGTGGGCGCGGCGCTCGACGCGGTATTCGCGGAGCACCGGACACTGCGCGGCTATGTCCTCGACGAACAGGGGCACCTGCGCAAGCACGTCGCGGTCTTCGTCGACGGTGCGCGCGTCCGCGACCGTGAACGGCTGACCGATCCGGTCGGCCCCGAGAGCGAGATCCACGTCCTGCAGGCGTTGACCGGAGGCTGAGATGAGCGATCGCGTGCGTGTTGCCACTCGAAAGGGACTGTTCACCGTCACCCGGCGAAGTGGTCGCTGGCACCTGGGCGAGCCGGCCTTCCTGGGCGACCCGGTCACGATCGTGCTGGACGATCCCTCCGACCGGACACTCTACGCCGCGCTCAACCTCGGGCACTTCGGCGTGAAGCTCAAGCGCTCCGGTGACGATGGCAAGACCTGGGAAGAGCTCGATCCGCCTGCCTATCCGGCGCAGCCGGAGGGCGCGGAGGGCGCGCCCTGGAAGCTCGTGCAGATCTGGGCCCTCGAGACGGGCGGGAAGGACGAGCCGGGCGTGCTCTGGGCGGGAACGATACCCGGGGGACTCTTCCGGTCGCGGGATCGCGGCCGATCGTGGCAGCTCGACCGATCGCTGTGGGACCATCCCGACCGACTCAAGTGGGCGGGCGGTGGGTACGACC
Source organism: Betaproteobacteria bacterium (assembly GCA_022340285.1). Classification (GTDB taxonomy): domain Bacteria; phylum Pseudomonadota; class Gammaproteobacteria; order Burkholderiales; family SG8-39; genus JAABRB01. Next base: position 75,913 of record JAJDOG010000082.1, on the reverse strand, counting down.
ACCCGGGCATCCACTCGATCCTCGTCGATCCACGCGACTCGGCACGCGTGACGATCGGCGTCTCGACGGGAGGCGTCTGGATCAGCGAGGATGCGGGCGAGACATGGCGCGTTGCGGCGACCGGCATGCGCGCCACCTACATGCCTCCGGAACTTCAAGGCGATCCGATTGCGCAGGACATACATCGCATCGTCGCGTGTACCGCGCGGCCGGAGACGCTCTGGGTGCAGCATCACTGCGGCATCTTCCGCTCGACCGACGCGGCGGCGACGTGGACCGAGATCACGGACGTCGCGCCGTCATCGTTCGGCTTTGCGGTTGCGGTGCACCCGCACGATCCCGACGTCGCCTGGTTCGTGCCGGCGATCAAGGACGAGCGGCGTGTCCCGGTGGACGCGCGTTTCGTGGCGACCCGCACGCGCGACGGGGGCAAGCACTTCGACGTGCTGAGCACAGGCCTGCCGACGGAACCGTCCTACGATCTCGTCTACCGCCATGGCCTGGCGGTCGATTCGACCGGGACGCGGCTCGCGATGGGCTCGACCACCGGCGGGCTGTGGATCTCCGAGGACGCGGGCGATTCCTGGCAGTGCGTGTCGCTCAACCTGCCGCCGATCAGCGCGGTGCGATTCGCGCCCTAAAGGAAGGGGGCGTGTCGGGTGTTTGAAGTTTCCCCTCCTCCAGGAGGAGGGGAAAGAACCACGAACCTAGGCACCGAGGTTCAGGACGATGCCGGAAAGATGCGCCGCCCGGTCGGAGGCGAGGAAGGCCACGGTATCGCCGACCTGCTCGGGCTCGATGATCTTGCCGAAGCTGCCATCCTTGACGACGTCGTCGACGCGCGACTCGTCGCCGTACTTCTGCTTCGCCACGTTGCGCATCAGCGCGACGATTCGGTCGGTGCGCGTCGCCGGCGGGTGAACCGCGACGACGCGCACGCCGAACTGGGTCGATTTCTGCCCGACGCCCTTGGTGAACGCCGCGAGCCCTGCGTTGGCCGTCGCACCGCACACGTATTCGAAGGATGGCTTCTCGCCGGCCATGCCGATCACGTTCACGATGACGCCATGGCCACGGCTCTTCATGTGGCCGAGCATCTCGCGCGTCATGTTGACATAGCCGAAGACCTTCAAGTCCCAGGCATGACGCCAGCCGGCCTCGTCGATGTCGAGTACCGAACCGCCGGGAATGTCGCCCGCGTTGTTCACCAGAATGTCGGCGTCGCTGCACGCCGCGGCGACTTGCTTCACGGCCGCGCTGTCGCGCAGGTCGGCCGGGTGCAGCGCGATTTCGACCGGGTGTTCGTAACGCACCTGCTTGCGCGCGGCCTCCAGGCGGCCGGCGTCGCGCGAGACGAGATGCAGGTTGCATCCCTCGGCTGCGAAACTCTTCGCGCAAGCGAGCCCGATGCCTTTCGAGCCGCCGGTGATAAGTACGGTCTTCCCCTTAAGCCCGAGATCCATGTCGTGCTCCTTGTCACTTCTTTTCGAATCCGAGGATGCCGCCCGCGACCGACCGCGGATCGCGCCGCTCCCAGCGCCCGGCGTCCACCGCGGCGAGAAAGTCGGCAACCGCCGCGTTGAACGCGTCCGGCTCCTCGAGGTTGATCGCATGCCCCGAGCGCGGAATCACGACGAGCCCGGAGCGTGCGATGTTGCGTTTCAGCAGGATGCCGGCCTCGAGGCACGGGTCGTCCTCGTCGCCGGTCATCACGAGCGTGGGAACGTCGAGCCGCTGCATCGGCTCGACCAGCTGGTAGAGCAGCGGCCGGCGCATCTGCACGCCGCGCAGCGTGCGCACCACGCCCTCCAGCGGCCGGCCCGCGAACGCCTCGGCCGCGTCCCGCCATCCACGAGGATCCTTGTTCTGGAAGCGAATCCGGGTCGGACCCTCGGCGTACTTCATTGCCGCGGCGACACCGTCCGTCTCGAAACGGCGCGCGGCGGCTTCGCATTCGGCCCGAAAGGTCTCCTCCGCGCCCGGCTGCGCGCCGTAGCCGCACCCCCCGATGACGAGCGAGCGAGCGCGGTCGGGATACGCGAGCCCCACGTGCAGCGTGGCGAAGCCGCCCATGGACAACCCGACCACGTGCGCCTTGTCCACCTTCAGATGATCGAGCACCGCGATCACGTCGTCGCGGGCGCGCTCCTGCGAGTAACTCGCGGCGTCCTCGGGAACGTCCGAGGGCACGTAACCGCGCGCATTGTAGGCGATGCAACGGTAACGTCGTGAGAAGTAGCGCATCTGCGGCTCCCAGCTCTGGTGATCGCCGGCGAGCTCGTGCACGAAGATGACGGTGGCGCCGCTGCCGGCCTCCTCGTAGTAGAGCCGGACGCCGTCGCTCGCAGTCGCGTGGGGCATGGTCTTCTCCGTTGGCGAGAGGCGAAGCCTACCGCGAAGCCGGGCGGATCGGGTCCGGTTGCCGCGATGCGTGCTGCGGGACTAGACTGGCCCGTCCGGAGTTCCCGGCAACATCCCCGAGGAGGCATGAAGATGAGAAAGCTCGCGTTGGTCGTTGGTGCGACGTGCATGCTGCTTGCCGCAGCGCCCGATCGCGCCACGGCCCAGTCCACGCTCGATGCGGTGAAGGCGAAAGGCTATGTGCAGTGCGGCGTGAACACCGGGCTCGCCGGATTCTCGCAACCCGACTCGAAGGGCGAGTGGAAGGGCATCGACGTCGACCTGTGCCGGGCGGTGGCGGCAGCGGTGTTCGGCGACCCGACCAAGGTGCGCTTCACGCCGCTCACGGCGCAGCAGCGCTTCACCGCGCTTCAGTCCGGCGAGATCGATGTCCTCTCGCGCAACACCACCTGGACGGCAAGCCGCGACACGAGCCTCGGGTTGAATTTCGCGGGGGTACTGTACTACGACGGCCAGGGCTTCATGGTGCCGAAGAAGCTCAACGTGACGAGCGCCAAGCAGCTGAACGGCGCCACCGTTTGCGTGCAACCGGGCACCACCACCGAGCTCAATCTCGCGGACTATTTCCGCGCCAACGGGATGACCTTCAAGCCGGTGGTGATCGAGAAGCTCGAGGAGGTGCTGAACGCGTACTTCGCCGGGCGCTGCGATGTGTACACGACCGACGTTTCGGGCCTGGTCGCGGTCCGCGCTTCGCGGGCGCCGAACCCAGCGGACCACGTGATCCTACCCGAGGTGATTTCGAAGGAACCTCTCGGGCCCGCGGTGCGGCACGGCGACGACAAGTGGTTCGACGTCGTCAAGTGGACGCTCTTCGCGATGCTCGAAGCTGAAGAGCTGGGGCTCACGTCTAAGAACATCGACCAGAACCTGTCGAGCACCAATCCCTCGATCCAGCGCTTCGTCGGGGCGACCGGCGACATCGGCAAGATGCTCGGCCTGGACAATCGCTGGTCGTTCAACATCGTCAAGCAGGTCGGCAACTACGGCGAGGTCTTCGACGTCAATCTCAAGCCGCTGGGATTCGATCGCGGGATCAACAATCTCTGGACGAAAGGCGGACTGATGTACTCGCCGCCGATCCGGTAGGTCGTTGATCCGCATCCTGACGGGAGACAGGATGCGACTGTCGACGAGAGGGGGGAGATGACGCAGCAAGGCGAGCGACGCGATCGCGGCGGCGGACTGCGCGGTTTCGCGTGGCTGCTCGCGCTCTCCATAGCACTTCTCGCACTGGCGAGCTGGCTCGAGGGCAGCGCGGCGTGGCGCCATCCGCTGCGCTGGCTCGAGACGCTCGACCAGTCGGCGGCGCTCGCGGTCCTCATCGCGGCGGCGCAGGTCGTCGCGGGCATGCTCGCAATCCTGATCACTGTGGTCGCGATCGTCGTGCAACTCGCCGCGACCCGCTATACGCATCGCGTCACCACGCTGTTCGTGCGCGATCGCGTGAACCAGGCCGTGATGACGCTGTTCGTGCTCACGACGGCGCTCTGCATCTGGCTTGCGCTGGTGCTCACCGGGGAGGTGCACGACGCGCCGATCGTTCCTCGAGGCGGTTTCCTCCTGGCCATGGGCCTGATGACCGCGTGCGTGATCGCGCTCGTCCCGTATTTCGGCTACGTGTTCCGCTTCGTCTCACCGCTCAGCGTCATCCGCCGCATCCGTGCCGCCGCGCTGAACGAGGTGCAAGATGCAGTCACGGGCGATCCGCACGCCGCCGAGCTCGCCGTGATCGAAAGCATCGAGGAGCTCGAGGACGTTGCGCGCGGCGCCATGAACAGCTACGACCGCGCCATCGCGATGTCCGCCATCGAGGCGCTCGCGACGTTGCTCACGGACGTCGAGCGGCTGCGCGGCGCCCTGCCCGAGGAGTGGTTTCGCGTCGACGACGCGATCGCCCGCGACCCGGATTTCGTCTCGATGTCTCAGACCGCGCTCGAAGAGGTCGCCCGAACGCGGAGCTGGTTCGAGTCGAAAATCCTGCGCCAGTATCACGCGCTGTTCATCGATGCGGTCAATAGCGCGCGCGACGTGGCGGGCATGATCGCGATCCACACCCGTCGGCTTGCGGAGCTCTGCGGGGCGGAGCGACCGGAGCTCGTGGTGCTCTGCCAGCGTGCCTTCAACAGCTACCTGCGCGCGTCGATCAACGGGTCGGATGTGCGCACCGCCTACTACGTGCTGCACCAGTACCGCATGCTCGGCGAGACGCTGCTCGCACGCGGCGACGAGCCGGCGGCGCTCGAGGTGGCAAGCCGCATCCGGTTCTACGGGCGCCTGGCCAAGGCGAGCGGTCTCCCCTTCCTGCTCGAGGTCGCCGCCTACGACGTCGCCCAGCTGGTCGAGTTGGCCGTTGCGAACGTGACTGCGCGCGACGCGCTGCTCGACATCCTGCTCGGAATCGATCAGCCGGGCGCGCAGAGCCTGCCCGGCGTGCGGCGCGCCCAGGTGCAGCTCGCGACGTTCTTCCTCGCGCGCGGCGATACCGCTACGGCGCAGCGTATCGTCGGCGACCTGGCCGGCGAGCGGCGCGAGCTCCTCGCCAGCGTTCGCGCGGACATCGAACGCGAGGTGTCCCCACACTACTCCGAGATCGAGAACCGGGGCGCCAACTTCTCATACCTTGCCCCGGAGCGCCGCGCGCAACTCGACGCACTCTACGCCATGCTGGGGGCTGCAGCATGAGTCGGGCTGCTCGACATGCGCGTCAACTCGTGGAGTAATGTCGGTCATGCCCGGCAAAGCGTTCACGCCCGTACAGATCGTCAACAAGCTGCAGCGCATCGCGCGGCTCACCGCGAGCGGCAAGACGCCGTCGCAGGCATGCAGGCAGGCGGGCATCGACGAGCGGACTTACAAGCGCTGGCGCAAGGAGTACGGCCCGCTGGCGCGGCGGCTCGCCAAGACAAACGGTGGCGGAGGCCCCATCGGCGGCGCTGGCAGCGACGCCGCTCTCGCCGCGGCGCGAGCACAGCAGGCCGCGACCGCCGAGATCCTGCGCGTCATCAGCAGCTCACCAACTGACCTGCCGCGGATCTTCGATGCAATCTTGAAAAGCGTGGTCCGGCTGTGCGATGCCGTGTACAGCACCGCCTTGGAGGTCGAGGGAAATCTGATTCACCTCGCCGCTTTGCACAACTGGCCGGCGGGCGTCATGGACGCTCTGCAACCGGCGTACCCGATGCCGTTGGATCGCGATTTCTTCGCTGCAACGGCGATCCGCGAGCAGCGCGTCGTGCACTTCGAAGATCTCCGAAACGATCGGCAGACGCCCGCCCTGGCACGCAAGGTGGCGAAAATCGCCGGCACCCGATCATTGCTTCTCGTGCCCATGATTGGTCGGGACAGCGCCGTGGGCGCCATCCTCGTGGCCGGCAAGCGCGCGTTCTCGGACGACCAGATCGCGTTGCTCAAGACCTTCGCCGACCAGGCAGCAATTGCGGTCGAGAACGCGCGCCTGTTCTACGAGACCAAGGAGGCGCTCGAGCGGCAGACGGCGTCAGCCGAGATTCTCGAAGTCATCAGCAGGTCGTCAAGGGATGCTCAGCCGGTATTCGACGCCATCGTGCGCAACGCGGTGCGCCTGTGTGGCGCCCGGTTCTGCCACGTGACGCGTTTCGACGGTGAGATGCTTCATTCCGCTGCGCTTCACGGAGACAACCCGCCGGAGCTAGCGAGAGTGCGCGAAATCTATCCGACGCGACCCACGGAAGCCACGCTTTCCGGCCGGGCCGCCCTGGAAAAGAGGGTGGTCACGATTGCGGACTCACAAGCCGATACGAACTTCGATCGCGGTCTCACGGCAGCGGGCGGATGGCGTCGCATGCTCGCCGCGCCGATGATGCGCGAGGGCGACCTCGTCGGCGTCATCACGGTGGCGTGGACCGAAGCTGGCGAAGTGCCGGGCAGCCAGGTCAATCTGCTCAAGAGCTTCGCCGACCAGGCGGTGATCGCGATCGAGAACACGCGGCTCTTCAACGAGACTCAGGAGGCACTGGAGCAGAAGAGCGCAACCGCTGAGATCCTCGGCGTGATCTCCCGGTCGCCGACCGACACGCAACCGGTGTTCGAGGCGATCGTGCAAAGCGCGGTGCGGCTATGCGATGCCGTGTACAGCGCAGCCATGAGGGTGGAAGGCGGACTGGTGCACCTCGTCGCCCAGCACGACTGGCCGGAAGAAGGCTGGGCGCTCGCGCAACAGCTGTTCCCGATGCCACTCGATCGCGATCACCTCAGCTCGATGGCCATCCGGGAACGCCGCGTCATCCACGTCGACCATCTGCAGGACGATCCCGATTTGCCCGCGTCGTCGCGCGAGCTCGCGCGCGTCACCGGTTACCAGGCGCTTCTGGTCGTGCCGATGATCCGAGGCGCGGAGGCAATTGGCGCGGTCGCCGTGGCGAGAAAGACTGCGTTCACGGACGATCAGATCGCGCTGCTCAAGACCTTCGCCGATCAGGCGGTGATCGCGATCGAGAACGCGCGCCTGTTCAGCGAGACCCAGGAGGCGCTCGAGCGGCAGACCGCCACCTCGGAGGTCCTCAAGGTCATCAGCCGCTCCCCGACTGACGTGCAACCGGTGTTCGAGTCGATCGTCGAGGCGGGCGCGCGACTGTTCGAAGGCGCGGCGGTGGCGCTGTCCCGGCCAGAGGGTGACGAGGTGCGCTTGATGGCTGTTGCAGAAGCGAACCCCGAGCGCGCCGCGCTATGGTGGCAGCGGTATCCGTTTCCACTCGACCGCGACTACATGCACGGCGCCGCGATTCTCGATGGGTGCACCATCGACGTCCCGGATGCGCGGGTCATGGACGGATATTTCGAGACCGGCAAGAAGAACTTCCTTCCGTCCGGAAACCGGGCCATCACGATCGTGCCGATGATGAAGGAAGGCGCGGCGATCGGCGCGATCAGCGTCGTGCGCGAGAAGCCGGGTCCGCTTTCCGGCGCGCAGGTCGCGCTCCTGCACACCTTCGCAGACCAGGCGGTGATCGCGATCGAGAACGTGCGCCTGTTCAACGAGACCCGCGAGGCGCTCGAGCGGCAGACCGCGACCGCCAAGATACTCAAGGCGATCAGCGACTCGCCAACCGACACGCAGCCGGTGCTCGACGCCATCGCGGCAACTGCCCAGACACTATTTGACGGTTCGACCGCAGCCATTGCGCTGGCACGCGGCGACAGGATCGAGCTTGCCGCGACAGCCGGCATGGACGACGTGCACCTGCGCGCCCTACGGGACAGTTTTCCACGACCGATCGATCTCGACTCGTTCATCAACCATGTCGTGGTCAGCAGCGTCACCGAACACTACCCTGACGTGATGGCGCCCGAGGTCCCCAGCTACACGCGCGATACGGCACTGGCGTCTCGCGTCGGCGCGGTGCTCGGCGTGCCGTTGCTCAGAGAAGGGAAGTCCATCGGCGGAATATTTATCACGCGGTCGTATGCGGGCGCGTTCGCAGACAAGGAGATCGACCTCCTACGCACGTTCGCCGACCAGGCGGTGATCGCGATCGAGAACGTGCGCCTCTACAACGAGACCAAGGAGGCGCTCGAGCAGCAGACGGCGACCGCCGAGATTCTGCGCGCGATCAGCAGCTCGCCGAGCGATATCACGCCGGTGTTCGAATCCATTCTTGATAATGCCGTGCGGCTGTGTGACAGCCCAGTGTCGGCGATCTTCCGTTACGACGGCGAACTCGTGGATCTCGTCGCGACTCGCAACTGGCCGAGTGCGGCGGCGCTCGAGATGCTGCGTGCGCGATACCCTATGCGACCCGACCCGACGCAGATGAGCGGACGCGTCGTGCTGTCGGGACGCACCGTGCGCGAGGAGGACACGCTTGCGGATCCGGAATACGACCACGAAGTCGCACGAGGAGGCGGCTGGCGCCGCATGCTCGGCGTTCCGATCAAGCGCGGCGAAACGTTGCTGGGAACTTTCGTCGTCGCCTGGCCGACCCCAGGCAAGACACCGGAGCGGCAGGTCCGCCTGCTCGAAACCTTCGCCGACCAGGCGGTGATCGCGATCGAGAACACGCGGCTCTTCAACGAGACCAAGGAGGCGCTGGAGCGGCAGACGGCGACCGCGGACATCCTTCGAGTAATCGGAAGTTCCCCGACGGACGCGCAACCGGTATTCGAGGCAATCGTGAGCAGCGGGCGTCGGCTGTTCCCTGGTGCGTTGATCACCGTCGCGCGTCCCGATGGCGAGTTTGTGCGGGCGGCGGCGATAGCGCACGACGATTCCGCGATGGTCGCAGGATGGAGCGACAGGTTTACAACCCCGCTCTCCCGCGATCGTCTGCACGGCGCGGCGATTCTCGACGCCATGCTTATCGATATTCCGGACGCGCAGGCCGAGGCGGATGGACCTCTTGGGCCGGGCATCCGCAACTTTCTGGTGAGCGGCAATCGCGCGATCACGATCATGCCGATGCTGCGTGGCAAGGAAGCCATCGGTGTGATCAGCGTGACACGAGCCGTGCGCGGACGCTTGAGCGACAAGCAACTCTCGATATTACGCACCTTCGCCGACCAGGCGGTGATCGCGATCGAGAACGTGCGCCTGTTCAACGAGACCAAGGAGGCGCTCGAGCGGCAGACGGCAACCGCCGAGATCCTGCGCGTGATCAGCGCCTCGCCGACCGATGTGCAGCCCGTCTTCGACGCGATCGTCGACAGTACGCACCGTCTGATGTCAGGCAAATCCACGGGGCTTCTCCTGCGTCGCGAGTCGCAGTTCATTCTCGCAGGATACTTTGGGCCCGGAATGGAGGATCTTCCCGATGAAGTCCGCATTGCGCCGCTGGATCGGAGCAAGAACTTTCCATCGCGCGCGATACTGGATGGAGAGGTCGTGCACGTCACCGACTGGGAGGGCGGCGACGTTCCCGAGCATGAGCGGTTGGTTGCAAAGGCCTACGGCATCAAATCCGGACTGATTGTCCCGTTGCTCCGAAAAGGCGAAGGGATCGGCGCGATTTTTGTCACGCGAGAGAGGCCGGGTCCGTACCACGAAAAGGAAATCGCGCTGCTGGAGTCGTTTGCCGACCAGGCGGTCATCGCGATCGAGAACGTGCGCCTCTTCAACGAGACCAAGGAGGCGCTCGAGCAGCAGACCGCATCGGCCGAAGTCCTGCAGGTGATCAGCGGCTCGCTCTCGGATACCAAGCCGGTCTTCGACGTCATCCTGCAGAGCTGCGAGCGGCTGTTCCAGGGGCGGCAGGTGGCAATGTCGTTCGTGGGCGACGACGGCATGCTGCACCTCGGCGCCTACAACGGGCCCGGTGCGGACGAGATGCCCAATTTCTTCCCGATGCCGGTCACCCGGGAAACCGGTGCGGGATCTGCAATCCTCGAGCGCCGCCTGATGCACTATCCGGACGTCGAGCATGGCGACGATGTTCCCGACTACGTGCGCCGCAGCTGCCGGGTGAATGGCATGAAGTCGATCGTCTTCGCGCCCCTTATGGGCAAGGAGCGGGCGATCGGCGCGCTCCTGATCGGCCGCGACTTCGCCGGCGCTTTCTCCGACAAAGAAATCGCACTGCTCAGGACATTCGCCAACCAGGCGGTGATCGCGATCGAGAACGTGCGCCTCTTCAACGAGACCAAGGAGGCGCTGGAACAGCAAACGGCAACGGCCGAAGTCCTCAAGGTGATCAGCAGCTCGCCGACCGACGTTCAGCCGGTGCTCGATGCGGTCGCCGAGCGCGCAGCGCGGATCTGCGGCGCGCCGTACAGCGACATCATCCTCGTCGATGGCGGCGGCATCCGGGTCGCCGCGGGCCATGGCGACATCGCGCGCTTTTCGCCGAATCAGATCTTGCCGCTGGACCGCTCGACGACGATGGGCACATCCATCATTGACCGCAAGACGATCCATATCGCCGATCTGCTCGAGCATGGCGACGAGTTCCCTCGCGGTCGCGCGATGGCGCTTCAGTTCGGACACCGCACGTTGATCGCCGTGCCGCTGCTGCGCGACGATACTGCACTGGGCACGATCCTGGTGCGGCGCACGGAGGTAAAGCCCTTTACCGAGCGGGAAGTCTCGTTGCTCCAGACCTTCGCCGACCAGGCCGTGATCGCGATCGAGAACGTGCGCCTGTTCAACGAGACCAAGGAGGCGCTCGAGCAGCAGCGCGCCTCGAGCGAGGTGCTGAGTGCGATCAGCGAGTCGATCGCCGACACCGAGCCGGTGTTCGAGAAGATCCTCGAAAGCTGCGAGCGGCTGTTCGGGGTGCGCCAGGTCGGCATCAACCGGGTCGGCGAGGACGGCAAGGTGTACCTAGCGGCCTTCCACGGGCCCGGACGCGAGACGCTCGATCGGATCTTCCCGCTCTCTCTCGAAGGGGATTCGGGCTCGAGCATCTGCCTGCGGGAGCGGCGCGTGGTCCACTATCCGGATGCGCAGAAAGGCGCCGATGTGCCGTCGACGACGCGCCAGAGCTGCATCGCGACCGGCTTCCGCTCCATCCTCTTCGCGCCGATGCTCTGGGAGGGGCGCGGGATCGGCGTGCTGTTCATGGGCCGCGACCGGGTCGCACCCTTCACCGACAAGGAGATCGCTCAGTTCAAGACCTTCGCCGACCAGGCGGTCATCGCGATGCAGAACGCGCGACTGTTCAACGAGACCAAGGAAGCGCTCGAGCAGCAGACTGCGCTCAGCGAGATCCTCGGCGTGATCTCGTCGTCGCCCACCGACGTCGAGCCAATGTTGCATGCAGTCGCTGAGCGAGCCGGGCAGTTGTGCGAGGCCGATGTCTCGGCGGTGATGCTGGTAGACGGTGAAGATCTACGCATCACCTCGAGCTACGCCAAAGACGGCGCCCATAATCCGCTTGCGGACCGTCCCCGGGGCACTTACCCGCTCAACCGCGGCTCGGTGTCGGGTCGCGCGATCATCGATCGCGCCGCCGTTCACGTGCTCGATCTCGCGGCGGAGCCGGAGGACGAGTTTCCGGTGGGTCGCGACCTGCAGCGGCGGTTCGGGCATCGCACCATGTTCGCGACGCCACTCATGCGCGAGGGCCGCGCGATCGGCGTGCTCGGACTGATTCGCATGCGGGTGCAAGCCTTCACGGACAAGCAGATCGCGCTGGTGCGTACCTTTGCCGACCAGGCGGCGATCGGCATCGCGAACGTGCGCCTGTTCAACGAGACCAAGGAGGCACTCGATTATCAGAAGGCCTCGGCCGAGGTGTTGCAAGTCATCAGCAGCTCGCTCGCGGACGCCACGCCGGTTTTCGAAATGATCTCGCAAAGCTGCGAGCGGCTACTGGCAGGCAGACATGTCGGAATCACGCTGGTGGGCGAAGGCGACACGTTGACCCTTGCAGCCGTACGCGGGCCCGACGCGAAGGTGATCGAGAGCGTGTTTCCAATGCAGCTCACGGGTTCGGCCTCGGAGGTGGCGATCGCTGAGCGCCGCATAGCGCACTTTCCGGAGATCGAAACCGGCGTGGGCGTGCCTGACTCCGTCCGGCGAGTCGGCAAGGCAACCGGCATCAAGTCGGTCGTCTTCGCGCCCCTGCTCGGCAAGGAGCGGGCGATCGGTACGCTCTTTATCGGTCGCGAGTTCGCCGGCGCCTTCTCCGACAAGGAAATCTCGCTGATCAAGACCTTTGCCGACCAGGCGGTGATCGCGATCGAGAACGCGCGCCTCTTCAAGGAGCTGGCGGCCCGCACCGCCGAGCTCTCGCGCTCGGTCGAGCAGCTGACGGCGCTCGGCGAGGTCGGCCGCGCGGTCAGCGCGAGCCTCGATCTCGAGACCGTGCTCAGCACCATCGTGACCCAGGCAGTGCGGCTCTCCGGGCTCGACGGGGGCAACATCTACGAGTACGACGCGGAGCGGGAGGAGTTTGCGCTGCGGACCGCGCTCGGGGTGAATGCCCAGCTGGAGCAGCAGATTCGGGAGACGCGGCTGCGCAAGGGCGAGGGCGCGATCGGCAGGGTCGCCGTGACGCTCGCGCCCGTTCAGTTCCCGGACATCCTCGCAGAGGGCGGCTACGACAGTCGCCTGCGCGAGAGCCTCGTGCAAGCGGGCGCGCGCGCGGTGCTCGCCCTCCCGCTCCTGCGCGAGGGCCAGCTCGTGGGAGGCCTGGTCGTGGTTCGCAACCGGCCGGGGGAGTTTTCGCAGAACGTCGTCGACCTGTTGACCACGTTCGCCGCGCAGTCGGCGCTCGCCATCCAGAACGCCCGGCTGTTCGCGGAGCTCGAGCGGGCAAGCAAGCACAAGTCGGAGTTCCTCGCCAACATGTCGCACGAGCTGCGCACGCCGCTGAACGCCGTCATCGGTTACAGCGAGATGCTGCAGGAAGAGGCCGTCGACCTCGGCACCGACGCCTTCATCCCCGACCTGAAGAAGATCAACGCCGCGGGCCGGCACCTGCTGGAGCTGATCAACGCGGTGCTCGACCTCTCGAAGATCGAGGCGGGCAAGATGGAGCTCTATCTCGAGGACTTCAGCGTCGCCGCGATGCTCGAGGACATCTCCGCGGTCATCTCGCCGCTGGTGGAGAAGAACGCCAACCGGCTGGCGAAGCACTGGGACGCCTCGGTCGGCATCATGCATGCCGACCTCACCAAGACGCGGCAGGCGCTCTTCAATCTGCTGAGCAACGCCTGCAAGTTCACCGAACGCGGAATGATCTCGCTCACGGTGTCGCGCGAGGCCGCGGAGGACGGCGACTGGATGACTTTCGCGGTGTGCGACACCGGGATCGGCATGACGCCAGAGCAGATGGGGCGGCTCTTCGAGGAGTTCTCCCAGGCGGATGCGTCGGTGACCCGGAGGTTCGGCGGCACCGGACTGGGCCTCGCCTTGAGCCGACGGCTCGCGCGCATGATGGGCGGCGACATCACGGCGGCGAGCGAGGCGGGCGTCGGGAGCACGTTCACGCTGCGCATCCCCGCCACCGTGGCCGACCGCGGTCCGGACGCTGCCGCGACCGCCCCCGTGGTGGAGGGCGCGCGAACCGTGCTGGTGATCGACGACGAAGCGACCGTCAGGGATCTGATGCAGCGCTTCCTCGCGAAGGAAGGCTATCGCGTGGTGGCGGCTTCGAGCGGCGAGGAAGGCCTCCGCCTCGCGAAAGAGATGAGGCCGGATGCCATCACGCTGGATGTCATGATGCCGGGGATGGACGGCTGGGCGGTGCTCGCGGCGCTCAAGGCGGACGCACAGACCGCGGATATTCCGGTCGTGATGCTGACCATCATCGACAACCAGAATCTTGGCTACGCGCTCGGCGCCGCCGACTACCTGATGAAGCCCATCGACCGGGAGCGGCTGATCGAGGCGCTCGCGAAGTTCCGCCGCGACCTCCCGATCCTGATCGTGGACGACGACCCGGTGCTGCGGGAGCTCCTCCGCCGCATCCTCGAGAAGGACGGCTATGCGGTCGTGGAGGCCGGTAACGGACGCGAGGCGCTCGAGCGGCTCGAAGCCGTCTCACCGGGACTGATCCTGCTCGATCTCATGATGCCCGAGATGGACGGCTTCGAGCTCGCAGAGCGGCTGCGCGCGAACGAATCCTGGCGGACCATTCCGATCCTCGTCATCACGGCCAAGGAACTGACGGCAGAGGATCGGCGCAGGCTGAACGGCTCCGTCCAGCGCATCCTGCAGAAGGGCACCTCGACGCGCGACACGCTCCTGCGCGAGGTGGGCGAATTCGTGGCAGCCTCCATGGCGAAGCGACAGGGAGAGAAGACACCGTGACCAAGATCCTGCTCGTCGAGGACAACGAGATGAACCGCGACATGCTCTCGCGCCGCCTGGTGCGGCGCGGCTACGAGGTCGCGATGGCGGTAGACGGCGAGCAGGGTATCGCACTGGCCGCCTCCGAATCCCCGGCGCTCATCCTGATGGACATGAGCCTGCCCGGCGTCGACGGGTGGGAGGCCACGCGCCAGATCAAGGCGTCTCCCGCCACGCAGGGCATTCCGGTCATCGCGCTGACGGCGCATGCGATGGAGGGCGACCGCGAGAAAGCGCTCGCGGCGGGCGTCGACGACTTCGATACGAAGCCCGTGGAGATGGAGCGCCTGCTCGGCAAGATCGAAGCGCTGCTGGGACGCAAAGCGGCCGGCTGACGATGGATCGCGAGACCCTCGCCCAGCTGCGTCACGAGCTGCGCACGCCGCTGAATCACATCATCGGCTACACCGAGATGCTGATCGAGGACGGCGGGCGGGCCGAGCTCGCCCCGCGGCTCCGCGCGGTGCTCGACGACGCCCAGGCGCTGCTCGGCCTGATCAACGAGCTGCTCGGCCCGGCCGCCGCGGGCTCGCTCGAGTCCGCGCAGCATCTCGCCGCGCAGCTCACTTCGCCCCTCGAGCGCATCCTCGCGGCGAGCCAGGCCATCAAGGATGAACTCGTTGCCAGCGGCGCCGAGGAAGCCGCCAAGGACGCCGGTCGAATCAATGGCGCGGCAGAGCACCTTGCCCTGCTCGTCAAAGGCGGGCTCGCCCAGCGCGTGACCGAGCGCGCCGCTTCGAAGGCGACGCCGGAACTGCCGACGGTCGCCGGCCATGCCGCAGCATCGGGGGCCGGGGTGGTTCTCGTGGTGGACGACAACCCCGAGAACCGCGAGATGCTCGCGCGCCGCCTGGGGCGCGAAGGGTTCGCGGTCCTGCGGGCCGCGGGCGGCGCCGAGGCGCTCGCGACGCTCGAGACCGCGGCCGTGGATCTCGTGCTGCTCGACGTGATGATGCCGGACATCAACGGTTACGACGTCCTGAAGCGTCTCAAGGCGGATGAGCGGTTGCGCGACATCCCCGTGCTCATGATCTCGTCGCTCGACGAGGATGAAAGCGTCGCGCGCTGCATCGAGCTCGGCGCCGACGACTTCCTGCCGAAGCCCTTCAGTCCGGTCATCCTGCGCGCCCGGGTGAGCGCCTGCCTCGAGCGCAAGCGCCTGCGCGACCAGGATGTGCGCCACGCTGCCGAGCTCGAGGAATGGAACCGCACGCTCGAGCAACGCGTCCAGGAGGGGGTGTCGCATCTCGAGCGGCTGGGTCGCCTCAAGCGCTTCTTCTCGCCGCAGCTTGCCGAGCTGATCGTGGGCGGCGGCGCAGAAGACCCGCTGCGCACGCACCGCCGCCAGGTGACGGTCGTGTTCCTCGACCTCCGCGGCTTCACGTCGTTCGCCGAGACGGCCGAGCCCGAGGAGATCATGAGCGTGCTGGGCGAATACCACGCCGCGATGGGCGAGCTCATCCTCGCGCACGAGGGCACGCTGGAACGATTCACCGGCGACGGCATGATGATCTTCTTCAACGACCCGATGGAGGTGCCGGACCATGCCGAGCGTGCGGTGCGCATGGCGCTGGCGATGCGGGAGTGCGTTGCCAGACTTGCGGCGGGCTGGAAGAAGCAGGGCTGGGATCTCGCGCTCGGCGTGGGAATCGCACAGGGCTACGCGACCATCGGCGCGATCGGCTTCGAGGGCCGCCGGGACTACGCCGCGATCGGCACGGTAACGAACCTGGCCGCGCGCTTATGCGGCGAAGCCAAGGGTGGCCAGATCCTCGTATCGTCCCGCCTGGCAGGTGCGGTCGAGCACCTGGTCGACACCGAGGAAGTCGGATCACTCACCCTCAAGGGGCTGCTCAAGCCCGTTCCCGCACTCAACGTGGTCGCGCTCAAGGCCTGATGAGGCTCTCGGCCGGCGATCCGAAGCTGCGCGCCGTCGCGTACCAGGCCGGGGCGATCGTGGCAGCAGTTCTGATCGGCTGGTACCTGGTCTCGAACACGCTCGCCAACCTCGAGGCGCGGCATATTGCCAGCGGCTTCGGATTCCTGTCGCGCGAGGCAGGCTTCGAGATCGGCGAGACGACGCTGATCCCCTACAGCGCGGCGGACACATACCTTCGCGCGCTCACGGTCGGCCTGGCGAACACCTTCCGCGTCGCGCTGATCGGCATCGTCGCCGCAACGGTGCTGGGCACCCTCATCGGCCTTGCACGGCTCTCCCGCAACTGGCTGGTGGCAAAGCTCGCCGCCGCCTACGTCGAGTTCGTGCGCAACGTGCCGCTGCTGGTGCAGCTCTTCTTCTGGTACGCGATCATCACCGAGAACCTTCCCGGACCGCGCGCGGCAATCGAGCCGCTGCCCGGCGTCTATCTTGCCAACCGCGGCATCTTCTTTCCAGTGCCGGCGTGGGACGCGGCATACACCTGGGTGATTGGCGCCCTTGCCGCGGGAATCGTTGCAGCGATCGCGTTCGCGTGGTGGGCCGACAAGCACCAGGCGAAGACGGGCCGACGCCCCCCCGTATCGGAAGTGGCGCTCGCCCTGCTCATCGCTCCCCCGGTGATCGCCTGGCTCGTCGGGGGCGCTCCCACCACGATGAGCGTGCCGGCATTCGAAGGCTTCAACTTTTCCGGCGGCGCGGTGCTGGCACCGGAATTCGCGGCACTCACGGCGGGACTCATCACTTACACCGCATCCTTCATCGCCGAGATCGTGCGCGCAGGGGTGCTCGCGATCCATCGCGGCCAGTTCGAGGCCGCGTACGCGCTCGGCCTGCGCCGCGGCCTCACCATGCGGCTCGTCGTTCTGCCGCAGGCGCTGCGGGTGATCGTGCCGCCGTTGACCAGCCAGTACCTCAATCTCGCCAAGAACAGCTCGCTCGCGGTGGCGATCGGCTATCCCGATCTGGTGTCGATCGCGAACACCACGATGAACCAGACCGGTCAGGCGATCGAGGGCATCGCAATCATCATGGCGGTCTACCTGACGATCTCGCTGTCGATCTCGGCTTTCATGAACTGGTACAACGCACGCATCGCTCTGACAGAGCGCTAGTGAGGGAACTAGCCATGTCAGTGCCCGTGATTTCGATCAACGCAATAAGAGTGCGCCGCAATCGCCCCTTAAACGAACACGGGGGAACTCCCCCTGGTATATCCCCTCCTGCGCCATCGCGGAGTTCTTTTACAGGATGACGAACGCCTTCATTTTGCGCTGGCTGCGCGCGAATCTCTTCTCGAGCTGGCCGAACGCGCTGCTGACGATCGGCGCACTGTGGCTCCTGTGGCGCGCGGTGCCGCCGCTGATCGACTGGGCATTCCTCGACGCAATCTGGTATGCGCCCGACTCGAAGGCCTGCCGTGCCGCCGCGGGCGAAGGGGCGTGCTGGGCGTTCATCGCCGACAAGCACCGCTTCATCCTGTTCGGCACCTATCCGTACGACCAGCACTGGCGGCCGGCGCTCGCCTGTGCCGTTCTGATCGGGCTCTGGATCGCGAGCGCGCTCCGCCGGTTCTGGAGCTGGCGGCTCGTGCCGATCTGGATCGTAGGCCTCGTCGTGGTCGGCGTGCTGATGTGGGGCGGCGTGCTCGGCCTGCCCTACGTCGAGAACGAGCGGTGGGGCGGCCTCATCCTGACGCTGCTGCTCTCGACGTTCGGACTCGCGATCGCGTTTCCCCTGTCGGTCCTGCTCGCCCTCGGCAGGCGCTCAGGCATGCCGGTGATCCAGGGTCTGTGCGTGGGATTCATCGAGCTCATCCGGGGCGTGCCGCTCATCTCGCTCCTATTCATGGCCTCGGTGATGCTGCCGCTCTTCCTGCCGGCCGGCGTCACCATCGACAAGCTGTTGCGCGCGCAGATCGCGATGATTCTCTTCGCCGCCGCCTATCTCGCGGAGGTGGTGCGGGGCGGGCTGCAGGCGATCCCGCGCGGCCAGTACGAAGCGGCCGATGCGCTCGGGCTCTCGTACTGGAAGAAGACCCTGCTCATCATTCTGCCGCAGGCGCTCAGGATCTCGATTCCGCCGCTGGTCAACACGTTCATCGGCTTCTTCAAGGACACGTCGCTGGTGCTGATCATCGGGCTCTTCGACCTGCTCTCGACGATCAAGGTGTCGCTCACCGAGCCGGCGTGGAGCGGCTTCGGCGTCGAGGCGTATCTCTTCGCCGCGCTGGTGTATTTCGCGTTCTGCTTCGCGATGTCGCGCTACAGTCAGAATCTCGAGCGCGAGCTCGCAAAACCCGAACCGGGGCAGCGGCGATGAGCGGCCAACCGATGATCGAGATGTGCAGGGTGAGCAAGTGGTTCGGCGCGTTCCAGGCCCTCAAGGACATCGACCTCTCGGTCGCCAAGGGGGAAAAAATCGTCGTGTGCGGCCCGTCGGGCTCGGGCAAGTCGACGCTCATTCGCCTCGTCAACGCGCTGGAAGCGCACGATTCCGGCACGGTGATCGTCGACGGCATCGAGCTCGGCGACGACCTACGCAAGATCGAGGCGATCCGCACCGAGGTCGGGATGGTGTTCCAGAGCTTCAACCTGTTCCCGCACATCACGGTGCTCGAGAACCTGACGCTCGCGCCGATCTGGGTGCGCAAGCTGCCGAAGAAAGACGCCGATGCGCTCGCGATGGAGCTGCTCGAGCGGGTGAAGATCCCCGAGCAGGCGGGCAAGTATCCCGGACAGCTCTCGGGCGGACAGCAGCAGCGCGTCGCGATCGCGCGGGCGCTCGCGATGCGACCGAAACTGATGCTGTTCGACGAGCCGACTTCCGCGCTCGATCCGGAGATGATCAAGGAAGTGCTCGACGTGATGGTCGAGCTCGCCCGGGAGGGCATGACGATGGTGGTGGTCACCCACGAGATGGGCTTTGCGCGCACCGTTGCTGACCGGGTCGTGTTCATGGACCAGGGCGAGATCGTCGAGGCGGCGCGTCCGGATGCGTTTTTTGCGGCGCCGCAAACCGAGCGCGCCAAGCTGTTTCTCAGCCAGATCCTGGGTCACTAGACGACGACAGATTGGGCCTCGGTCACGCGCCCGATCGCGACATCGTCTTCCGGAGGCGCGCAGATCCCCGTGGTAGATTGCGGATTCACGCGGCACTGGCCGCGTATCACGACAAGGAGGAGACCATGAATCAGCAGGAATTCTCGCGTCGAATGTTCATCAACAGCCTGGGCGGCATCGCGGCGGCGGCAGCGCTAGGGCGTATCCCCGGCGTTTCGGCCGCGGAGGGGGACGCGCTGCGCTACTGGGCGCCCGGCATCGCCAAGGTCGGCGCCAAGGACTTCAGCGCCATGGCGGCCCAGGCGAAGATCCAGATCAAGAACACCGCCAAGAGCGCCCGCGCCGACGAGGCAATCCAGAAGATGGTGGTCGGGGACGGGCAGAAGCTCTTCGACGCACTGACCGACAACGGCGGCGGCATGGAGGATGCGCTCGCCGAAAACAAGGCGATCGTCGAGCTCGACACGAGCCGCATCCCGAATTGGCAGAACATCATCGACGTCTACCACGAAGGAGCTCCCGCCGCCGACACGCTGCGCTACGGCGGCAAGGTGTACGCCGTGCCCTACATCTCCAACGCAGATTCCATGGCGTACAACTACGAGGCGCTCGGCTTCCATCCAGATAGTTGGGGCGTGATGTTCGACGCGCAGTTCAAGGGACGCGTCGCCCTGCAGAACGACTTTGGCCCCACGCTCACCAATGTGGCCATCTATCTCCAGCAGAGCGGGAAGGTCGAGATCAAGGACGCGGCCGACATGTCCCCCGGGGAGGTGAAGGCAGTTTGCGAATTTCTCATCGGCTACAAGAAGAAGGGTCAGTTCCGGACGTTCTGGGACGGGTTTCAGAACGGCGTGGACCTGCTCGCGAGCAAGGAGGTCGTGTTGTCGTCGTGCTGGGAGCCGATTCAGCTCGTCGCGCGCAAGAAGGGCGTCGACGTCCGCTACGGCACCATGAAGGAGGGCCACCAGACCTGGAACAACGTGGTGATGCTCACCAAGGGCGGACGGCAGCGCGGCATGGATGCGGCGTTCTATAGCCTCGCGAACGTCTATCTCTCGCCGTGGTTCGGCGCGCGGACCGTGTCGGGCTTGGGCTTTGCGCCCCAGATGAAGGGCGTGGACGTCTACCTCGATGCTCATCCTGCCGATTTCGATGCCGCGACGCGCCAGAACGTCAAGGACATCATGGCACGCAAGGCCCAACGCTACGCCGTTGCCGGCAACGCATGGCAGAACGTCTTCCCGAAGAACATGCGCGCGTACCAGGATTGGTGGAGCCGGTTGCAAGCCGCTTGAGGACCAGTAGGGCGGTGGGTGGCGTTCCTGTTGCCGCGGGCTCCTGGCGCCGCCGCGTGTTCGGCGAGGAGGGGCTCGTTCGCTACGTGTTCCTCCTGCCCGCCGCCTTCATGGTCCTTTGCTTTGCCGTTCCGGTCGGCCTTACGCTGGTCTGGAGCGTGTTCAAGCGCACCCAGTTCTGGATGGAGCCGGGGCTTACCCTTTTCGCCTACGAGACCTTCTTCACCTCCGCGCGGGCCGAGAACTTCGCGTATGCCATGGTCCACGCGGCCATCGCGGTAGTTGTCTCCTTCCTACTCGGCTTTCCGATCGCGGTGTTCGTCCGGCGGCGGGTCCCCGTCTCGATCCAGCACCGGGTGATCCTGCTCTTCATTCTGCCGTTCATGATCTCGGAGCTGATTCGCGTCTTCGCGCTCCGCCCGGTCCTTGCCCGGCATGGCCTCGTCAACGAGTTCCTTCTGCAGCTCGGAGTCATCGACGAGCCCATCTCGGCGATTCTTTTCACTCCCCTCGGGGTGATCATCGGCGACGTGATGTCGTTCCTGCCCTTCATGGTGTTCTCCGGCTTTCTCGCCATGGAGGCGGTGCAGCGCTACGTGTTTGAGGTCTGCGACGATCTCGGCGCGGGCGCCCTGCACACCTTCAAGGATGTGATCCTGCCGCTCGCCGCCCCCGGCATCTTCGCGGGCAGCGTCTTCATCTTCGTGAACGGGCTCGGCGTCGGACTCATCCCCAACATCCTCGGCGGGCCCGGCGCCGTGAACGCCGGATCGATCGTGTTCGAGTCCATCGTTGCGCTCGACTTCCCCCTCGCGATGGCGATCAGCGCCATCATGATCGTCACGCTGGTCGCGTTGCTCTGGATCGGGCATTGGCTGTTCGACCTCACGCGCGTCCTCGAGCCGATCAGCTGACGCGGCACCACCCATGCTCCAGGACTATCGCAACCCCTGGCTCTATCGCGGTATGTGGGTGTACCTGCTGCTGCTCGTGGGCGCCCTGCTGCTGCCCGTGTTCTACACGATCTACATCTCGTTCAACGAGCACGGCTTCGGCGCGCAGATCTACGACTTCACCTGGGACTGGTATCGGGTGATGCTCGGGAATACGCAGATCATCGATTCGCTGCGCTGGACGCTCGGGCTCGGAGCGGCCACGGTCGCCATTGCCGTCCCAATGGGGCTCATCGCCGCCAAGCACTACAAGCGCACGCGTCACAAGCTTGTGCTGGTGACCCTGATGCTGGCTCCGCTCTTCGTGCCCGCGGACATCCTCGGTTCGGCGCTGCTCGTGTACTTCAAGAACCTGAACCGCGCTTGCAACTGGCTCGCCGATACGCTCGGCCTCGAATGGATCCGGACGTGGTTCGAGCTCGGCTTCGGCACCGCCCTTGTCGGCCAGGTGCTGTGGACGGTCCCCTACGCGTTCATCGTGATCCTGATCACCATGTCGCGTTATCACGCGCAGCAGACGGAGGCAGCGCGCTCCTGCGGAGCCACGGGCTGGCAGGCATTCTGGCGGGTCGAATTTCCGCAGATCCGGGTTGGCGTCGCGAGCGCCAGTGCGTTCGTCTTCATTCTGTCGTTCAACGAATACACGCGCACCAACTTGCTCAAGGGGGGCTTCGACACGTTCACGACAGTGCTCATCTCGCACATGTTCAACACCGGCATGTCCGAGGATTCATACGCGATGGCCGGCACGGTGAGCGTTATCTCGATGCTCGTCGTGGGCGGGGTACTGGTGTGGAGCCTCGCGCGCGTGGAGCGGCTCGAGCGCGAGGCGCGCGCGGCGGCAACGCCATTGGGCTCGGCATGAGCTCCGGGGGGCGCGCGAAGCTTCCCCGGGGGAGAGGCGGGTGAGCGGGAATTCAGAACTCGCTGTCGAGACGCTCGAGCTCGGCCGGAGATACGGACGGGTGACTGCACTCGAAGGTGTGAATCTTCGGGTCACGAAGGGGAGCTACTTTGTGCTACTCGGGCCGAGCGGCGGCGGCAAGACGACGCTGCTTCGACTCATCGGCGGACTGGTGCGGCCCAGCGCCGGGCGCGTGCGCCTCCACGGGCGGGACGTAACCGATCTGCCGGCCAACGAGCGCCCTACGACGATGGTATTCCAGAGCTACGCGCTGTTCCCGCACATGAGCGTGGCGCGCAACGTCGGCTTCGGGCTCGCGCTGCGCCGCGTCGCGAAGCGCGAGGTGCGTGAACGGGTGGACCGGATGCTCGATCTGGTCGGGCTCACCGGATACCAGGAGCGCATGCCGCATGAGTTGTCGGGCGGCCAGCAGCAGCGGGTACAGCTCGCGCGCTCGCTGGTGCTCGATCGCGACGTGCTGCTGCTCGACGAGCCGCTTGCCGCGCTCGATGAGAAGCTGCGCAAGGAGATGTGCTTCGAACTCAAGCGCATCCAGGAGCAGGTCGGAATCACGTTCATCCACGTCACCCACAACCAGGAAGAAGCGATGACGGTAGCCGACCGGATTGCCATCATCGCCAGCGGTCGTCTCATCGAGGAAGGGAGCTCGCGCGAGATCTACGAGCATCCCGCGCGGCGCTTCACGGCGGAGTTCATCGGCGAGACGAAGATCTTCGAGGGCACGGTCGAGGCGGCCGACGGTGCACGGGCACGCGTCGACATCGGCATCGGTGTGATCGAAGTCGGAAATCGCGACGCCAATGTCCGGGTGCGCGACGCGGTCTCGATCTCGATACGGTCCGAGCTGCTGGAGCTGCTCGCGCCGGACGAGACGGCGAGTGCTGCGATGCAAAGTGTGCCCGCCACCTACGAGAAGACGATCTACCTCGGACTCACGAGCTCGCATCGCGTGCGCCTGCCCGACGGCGCGGAAGTCGGCGTGCGACGGTTCTCGGGAGCCCGGGGCACCGCGCGGATCGAGCCCGGTGCGCAGGTCCGACTCGCCTGGCACATGGAGGACGCGCGACTGCACACCAGCTGAGCGCGCACGCCACGCAGCGTGTTTGCGCGCGAGCTAGCTCGCCTGCCCGACGAACCAGTCGGCTATCTGGCTGCCGGTCATGAAGCAAACATCGTTGCGCGCCTGCAGAAAATCGATCATGCGCTCCATGTCGCCCCAGCGGTGCGGCACGCCCATCAGGTGCGGGTGCAGGCCGATCGGGAGGACGCGTGTCTGGCGCTGCGCCTCACGCTCGAAGCATTCGACGGTGCGCACGAGCCGCTTATACATCTCGTCGGTCGATTGCTGCTGCACGGCGTAGATCAAGCTGTCGTTCACCTCGAGGTTGTACGGCATGCCGATGATCGGACCGTGCTTGGTCTTCAGCCAGACCGGAACATCCTCGATCACCCAGTCGTGGCAGTACTCGATGCCGCAGGATTTCAGGAGATCGAGCGTGTTCCAGGTCTGGCGCAGCCCCGGCGAGAGCCAGCCGCGGGGCCGCTTGCCGGTGAAGCGCTCGATCTTCTCCAGCGAGGCATCGATGATGTCGCGCTCGTTCGCCGCCGCGTTGAGGGTTTTCTGGTGCAGCCCGTGCCCGACGAACTCCCAGCCGGCCTCGAGCATCGCCTGCGCGGCCTGCGGGTAGGCGTCGATCACACCGGCATTGAAGCTTGTCGAGACCGGTAGGCGCCGGCCGGTGAAGAGCTCGAGCATGCGCGGCAGACCGCAGCGCATGCCGTAGTCGGCCCAACTGAAGTTCGGCACGTCGGGGATCGTCTCCTTGCCATGCGGCGGGGTAATGAGCGTGCGCGGCATGGGATCTTCGATGCGCCAGTGCTCGACGTTGACGACCAGAATGACGACGATCGGCTTGCCGTCCGGCGGCGCGAGCCTCGCGCGCGAAGTCGAGAACTGGTAGTCGATGCGGGGATTTGACATGACTTTCCCTTCGAGTCAGATGACGCGGCGCTCGCGCAACCCGGCCAGATCCTCGGCCGTGAAGCCGAGCTCGGCGAGGAGCTCGTCCGTGTGCTCGCCGATCTCGGGCGTCGCCTGCACGACCGCGGCGGGTGTGCGCGAAAGCTTGACCACCTGATTGACGATGCGGATCTCGCCCAACGTGGAATGTTTCACCGCCGCGGCCGCACCGAGGTGCTGCACCTGCGGATCGGTAAAGACCTGATCCATCGAGTAGATCGGGCCCGAGGGCACGCCCGCCTCGTTCAGGATCGCGCTCCATTCGGCAGTGGTCTTGCTCGCCAGGATCCGGCCGATCTCGGCGTTCAGCTGCGCGCGGTTCGCCGAGCGCGCCGCTTCATCGGCGAACTCCGGCCGGTCCGCCCACTCTCTCTTGCCGATCGCCTCGCAGAATCGCCGAAAAATGACCTGACCGGATGCGCCGACGTTGAGGTAACCGTCCTTCGTCCGGTAGGCGGAAGTCGGCATCGAGTGCGGATGATCGTTGCCCGCCTGCCGCGGGACGTCGCCGGTCACGAGAAACCGCGCGGCCTGAAAGTCCATCAGGCCGATCTGTGCCTGCAAGAGATTCGACTGTACCCACTGGCCCTCGCCGGACACCTCTCGTTCGAGCAGCGCGGTGAGCACGCCGCAGGCCGCGTAGATGCCCGCGGCCAGGTCGGCAACCGCCGTGCCCGCGCGCATCGGGCCACGCCCAGGTTCGCCAGTGACCGCCATCAATCCGCCCATGCCCTGCGCGATCTGGTCGAAGCCGGGCCGGCCGGCATACGGCCCGTCTTGCCCGAACCCAGAAATCGACGCGAGCACGATGCGCGGATTGACACGCTTCAACGCCGCGTAGCCGATGCCGAGCCGGTCCTTCACGTCTGGCCGGAAATTCTCGACCACCACGTCGGCACGCGCGACGAGCTGCATGAAGATCTCCCGGCCCTCCGACACTTTGAGGTTGAGCGTCATCGACCGCTTGTTGCGATGCAGATTCTGCATGTCGAAACCGTGCCTCGGTCCGCTCATGGTGTCGACCTCGACAGACGGCGGCAGCTCGATCTTGATCACGTCCGCACCGAAATCGGCGAGCTGTTTGACACACGTCGGACCCGCCCGAACGCGCGTGAGATCAAGCACGCGAAATCGCGCAAGAGCCGGGGAAGCGGGTGTGTGCGGCATGTGGAAACGGATCGGGACAGCGAGAGTCGGAGATTAACGCTAACCGACCTGCGCGGCGACACCGAGCAACATCGTGTCCTGGCCGTGCGCCGCGACGAGCTGTGCGCCGACAGGTAGTCCGCCTGCGACCGCGCCCGCGGGCACACTGACCGCCGGTAGCCCGGCAATGCTCGCCGGCGCCGTGAGGTCAGCCTGGCTGGAGGGCGTTTCGGCGTCGAATGAGAACGCGACCTGCGGTGTCGTGGGAAGGAGCAACACGTCGCAGCGCGCGAGCCACGCGAGCACGGCGCTCCGGGCGCGCTCGATTTGCGTCTTTGCCCGGTCGGTCCTCTCCGCGCTGGCCCGTCGACCGAATTCGAGCGCGGCACGCAGGGCCGCGGAGATCTCGGAAGCGGGGTCGTCGAGTAGTGCCGCATGCACCCGCGCGCCTTCGATTTCGGTAAGGAGGAAGGCGGCGCGGCGTGCTCCCGACCAATCGAACGCGCCGGCGTCGAGCTCGACGATGCGTTGACCGGCGCGGGCAAGCGCACGCGCGGTGCCCTCGACAGCCGCGAGAATCGCGTCGGGAACAACCGGTGTCAGTCCGCGCAGCACGCCGATCGACACGCGCGGCGTGGGTTCTGGTCGGAGGAAATCGCACAGCGCCGCGGCAACGCAGGCGGCGTCAGCCACGGACCGGGCGAGCACGCCGATCCGATCGAGCGAGGGCGAGAGCGGGAGCACGCCGAGCGAGTCGATGCGCCCCTCGCTTGGCACGAATCCGACGACCCCGCAGTACGACGCGGGAATGCGTACCGAGCCGAGCGTGTCGGTGCCGAGTGCCGCCGTGCAGAGTCCGGCGGCTACCGCGGCCGCCGATCCGGCGCTCGAGCCGCCGGCCGTATGGTCATGTGCTCGGGGATTGTGGCAGCGGCCGAAAACAGGATTGTCGCCGAGGGCGCCGAGCGCCGCCTCGTCCATGAGGGTCTTGCCGAGGAACACCGCGCCGCGCTCGCGCAGGCGCGCGACGCAGGTCGCGTCGTGCCGTGCGATGCGGGCCTTGCGCGCGCCGATGCCGGCCGTTGCAGGCAAGCCGGCAACGTCGATGTTGTCCTTCACCGCCAGCGGGACGCCGTCGATCGGCCCCCGGAGTGCTCCACGCCGCAAGCGCTCATCCGATGCGCGCGCGGCCGCACGCGCGCCCTCCATGTCGACGCAAACGAATGCATTCAGCCGCGGATTGAGCGCCTCGATCTCGCGTAGCCGCGCATCCACGTTACCGATTGCAGACGCTTCGCCCCGGGAACGGCGCGCGCCGAAATCTCCGATTCCTTCGAGTGGCATCGCAGCGTCATCTTAACCGGGCCATGCGCATTGCTGCCAAGCGGGTCCCGAGGCATGACATCAGCAGGGTCACCCTGGGCTACGCTGGGATCACCCGTGGACCGTTCGGTGCGCCAGCGCGAAGCGGGGCTCGCGCGCTAACCTTCTTAGACCGAAAGACACATTGCGGTCGAGCGACGAGCCCGCTACGCTGCGGCGATGGCCGATGCGGGCGCGGAAAGGGAAGCTGAAACGGATGCGCCCGCGGACTTTGCCAAGGCGCTCGCCGAAGAGCTGCGTGCCTTCGACGTGGCCGCGCGAGCGGACGGATCGGATGCCCCGGAGCGTGCGCGCGAAGCGCGCCTGACCGGCCTCGCCTTCTCGGGCGGCGGCATCCGCAGCGCGACGTTCAACCTCGGCATCATCCAGGCACTTGGCGAGCTGCGCACCTTGCGCGCCTTCGACTACCTCTCCACCGTCTCCGGTGGAGGCTATATCGGAGGCTGGCTCACCGCGCTGGTTCATAGAGAAGGCAAGGGCGATGTCCGGACGATCGAGGAGCAGGTAGCCCCCGCAACGCCCGACGGCGTGCCGCGTCCGGACTATCCGGCCGTGCGCTATCTGCGCGACTACAGCAACTACCTGACGCCGCGGCGCGGCCTGCTGTCGGGCGACACGTGGGCCGCCGTCGCGACCTATCTGCGCAATTTCGATCTCAACCTGCTCTGTCTCATCTTCGGCCTGGCGTTCCCGCTGCTCGCGCTGCGCGCGATCGTGCCGCTCGCAGAGCGGCTCTCGCTGTGGGCGGGCTCGTGGTTGCTCGTCATCGCATGGGTCCTGGTGCTCCTGGCGGCGGCCGGCATCGCCGCGAGCCTGCCAGGCGCCGCGGGAAAACACACTGGCGCCAGCCAGGGTGCGCTGGTTATGGCGACCGTGGTGGCGGTGCTCGCGATGCTGGCGTCGATCATGCTGAGTTGCTTCGTCTTCTTCTCGCTTCGGGCGCAAGCGGAACTCACACTCGCCGAGTGGCTTGGGCTCGGAGTGCTGCTGTACTTCCCGCACTGGATCCTGGGCTGGTTCGTCTACAACGGGCGTCGTGGGCAGCGCGAGGCGGGCAGGCGCGACGATGGCGCTCGGCGAGTGCGGCGCCTGGCACTGAGTCTCGTCTTCACGCTGGTCGCCGGCATGATCGCCGGCGTGCTCCTGGCGCTCTTCGTCGCGTTCACCGACTGGGCCGTGCTGCCCGACGACCCATTTTGGGCCGCGGAGGCGGGCAACTTCGTCGACCCCGTGGGGAAATGGTGGGCGGTCGGAATGGGCGCGAGTGCAATGCTGTTCGTCGTGTTCTGCGGCACGGCTGTCGTTCACATCGGCTTGATGGGTCGCATGTGGACCGACGCGGACCGCGAATGGTGGGCGCGGCTCGGCGGCTGGTTGACCGCCGCCGCGCTCGGCTGGGCGGCGCTCAGCGCGATCGTCATGTTCGCGCCGGTCTTCTTCTTCTGGGCGCGCGGGTGGGTCATCGCGGCGGGCGGCGCGTCGTGGATCGGCACCTCGGTGCTCGGCGTGCTGCTCGGTCGCGGAAAGCTCGGTGGTGCGGAGAGCGGCAGGATGCGTGCCTGGCTGCTCAAGCTTGCGCCGCTCGTGTTCGTCACCGGCGCGCTGATCCTGCTCTCCTACGGCATTCACCTCGCGCTGCTGACGATCGACGGTCGCGCGCTGCCCGCATTCAGCGACGGGGTCGGATGGCGGCAGGCGGTGCTGCCGACGCTGATTGCCGTAAGCGTCGTGCCGCTGAAGACGGTGCTGATCACGGCCGCCGCGACAGTCGTGATCGCGCTGGTGCTCTCGTGGCGGATCGACGTCAACGTGTTCTCGCTGTACGCCTTCTATCGTGACCGTCTGATCCGCTGCTTCCTCGGCGCCTCGAACGCCGCAGCGGGCAAGCGCGAAGCGCACGGCTTCACCGGATTCGACCCGGACGACGACCTGCGGCTCGCAGACATCGCCACGAAACAGCGGCCCTTGCACATCGTCAATACGGCGGTGAACCTGGTGCGAGGCAGCGAGCTCGCGTGGCAGACCCGCAAGGCGGCCTCCTTCACGTTCACGCCGCTCGCATGCGGTTTCGAGCTGCCGCCGCACAGCCCCGGACAGGCGGGCGGCACCGGATGGACAGGCGGCTACCGGCCGGCAAGCGAGTACATGCGTGGCGTCACACTGGGCAGCGCGGTCGCGATCTCGGGCGCGGCGGTGAGCCCGAGCATGGGAAGCCACACGAGCGGCGGCGTGGCATTCCTGCTCACGGTGTTCGATGTCCGGCTCGGCCGCTGGTGCGGCAATCCCTGCCATCCGAAGACCTGGAAACGCCTCGGCCCGGACCTCGGCGGGCGGTATCTCGTCTCCGAGATGCTCGGCCTCACCAACCGGAGCGCACCGTACGTGTACCTGTCGGACGGCGGCCACTTCGAGAATCTCGGCATCTACGAGCTGGTGCGCCGCGGCTGCAGCACCGTCGTGGCGGTCGACGCCGGTTGCGATCCCGGCTACCAGTTTACCGATCTCGCCAACGCGATCCGCAAGTGCTACGCGGACTTTGGTGTGGTGATCGACATCGACGTGTCCGCGATCCGACCGGCCGAGGGCGAGCGATACGTCCGGTCGCATCACGCAGTCGGAGAGATACGCTACCCGGAACGCAGCGGTCGTCCCGGCTTTACCGGCACGCTGCTCTACATCAAGGCGTCGCTCGTCGGTGGCGAACCGCCCGACCTCATGAACTACGCGTTCGAGCAGAGCGGCTTTCCGCACCAGTCCACCGCGGACCAGTTCTTCGACGAACCGCAGTTCGAGAGTTACCGCAAGCTCGGCCACCACGTGGGCCGTGCAGTGCTGCAGAACGCCGTTGCGCGTCTGCGCGAGCGCGGCAAGTCGCCAGACCGCGAAACGCTCGCCGAGCTCGTTGCGGAGGTTGCGACCGCGGCGTCGCACGACGCTTGACGGCGCCGGCGTTCTTGGTAGGGTAACCGACTGGGCGGTGGGCGGCGCGCACATGCTGTGCGGGGCGCTTTGACTGCCGCATGAGCTCGCCGATGAGCTTCGCTTCCAAAGCTCTGAATGCTGGAACAGACGCTCCGTTCATCGCTCACGTCCCTATGGTTTCTCGCCATCTGGTCGCTGGCCACGGCAATCTCGCTCGCCGTGCTGTGGCGAGACCTGATGCGAAACAACGCGCACCTTGTGAGTCTCATGAAATGGGTGTGGACGTTCACCGTCGCGTACTCGGGGCCCCTGGGTCTCGCTGTCTACTATTGCTCGGGCGACCCGCTATTCTGGTCCTCGCTCGTCTTCAGCTTATCCATTGGGCTGATCGCGGCCTATCCGATGAACGTCCTGCTGATCCGCTTGGGAGTGAAGAAAGGCATGCACAGCCCGAAACACATGGCGCACGGCGCTTGAAGACATGATTGATCGCCCTTGCTGAACGACGATGTTGCCGTCCCTGGACTTCGCGCATTTCTCGCTGCCGCTCAACGTGCTCATCTTCCTCGGGTCGGGCGCGGTCATTGCGATTGCCGGATGGCGCATTGCGCACGTGGCGGCCGATATTGACCCCGATCGCGATCCCGAGCAAGGTGAGCGCGATGACGAAATAGAGCACCTTGCCGAAGACGACCGTGAAACGGGAGATCGCATCGACGAGACCCTCCGAACCTTCTGATTTCGGCATTCTCTTCTCCTCGCGCAGCTTGCAGCGCGCCTTGACAAGTCGCTCAGCGCGGTTGGGGGGGCTGCTCGTCCACTGTGGGCTCGGTACCGGACATCATATCGATAGCGGTCGCCGAGGTGCGGATCATGGCCACGAACTGACCGCGCGTCGCGTCCTCGGGCTCGGGAGACTTGCGAGTGCGGTAGTACGCGAAAATCGCGACCGGTGCGAACACGATCGCGAAATACGCGAACAGCACGCGGGGCCCGAAGATCTCCATCGCCGAGCCGGCAAGCGTCGGCCCGATCGCGGCACCCACACCGTACACGAGGAGCAGACCGCTCGAGCTCGCGAGCGCATGCTCGCGAGCCAGGCGATCGTTCAGGAAAGCAACGCTCACCGGGTAGATCGAGAACGCGACGCCGCCGTAGAAGAACATGCTGACGATGAGCGCCGCTGGCGACCACGTCGTGGCCGCCAGCGCGGCGAGCGCCAGCACGGATGCCGCCGCGCAGATCGCTGCGAGCACGTAGCGGCGGTCTACGCGATCGGATAGCCGGCCGATCGGCCACTGGAGTATCGCCCCGCCGAACACGGCGGCGCCCATGATCCCCGCGACGGCTCCGGTATCCAGTCCGATTCGCTGCACGAATACCGGAGCCATGCCCCATAGTGCGCTGCCCGCAAGCCCCGTGGCGAATGCGCCCACCACTGCCGCGGGCGCGGCCTCGTAGAGGAATCGCACGCCGAGGTGCGGCACGGTGATGGGCTTGGGCTGCTCGATGCGCGTGAAAGCCACCGGAACGAGCGCGAGCGAGAAGAGGATCGACACCACCCCGAAAAGCGTGAAGCCGGCCGGATCTGCGGTGGCGATCAGGATCTGGCCGAGCCCCAGCGCGCCGAGCGTCACGGCGACGTATGCGGCGAAGACCTGGCCGCGCCGCTCGTTCGTCGTGATCGAGTTGAGCCAGCTCTCCGTCACCATGAAGAACCCGACCATGCACATTCCATTGATCACGCGCAGCGCGGCCCAAACCCAGGGCCCGACATACAGCGCTTGCAGGATCGCCGTGGCGGAGGCGATTGCGGCGAACATCGTGAAGGCCCGTATGTGCCCGACGCGGCGCACGATCGCGGGGCAGACATAGGTTCCGATGAAGAAACCGACGAAGTAGGCCGACATGACGAGGCCGATGACGACGTCGGCGAACCCTTCCTGTCCTGCGCGCACCCCGATCAGGGTGCCGAAGAGGCCGCTTCCCACGATCAGGATCGCCGCCCCGAGCAGGATGGACGACACGGAGTGGAGGGCCGCGATCATGGTTCCCGTTGCCGGGCCGGCAAGCGCTGCGTCTCAGCTCGCCGTGCCGACGATCTGCGGCAGAACCCGCCCGATCGGCTGGCGCAGCACGGCGTCGGCGATGTCGTCATAGGGCGTCGGCTGTGCGTTGACGATGACCACACGCGCCCCCGCCTCCCGCGCTAGCGGCACGGCATTCGCCACCGGGTAGACCTGCAGGCTGGTGCCAACTGCCAGCAGCAGATCCGCCTCCCCTGCCACGCGCAGCGCGCGCTCGATCACCTCGGGCTCGAGCGCCTGACCGAACGAGATGGTCGCGCTCTTCAAGATGCCGCCGCAGGCATCGCACGCGGGGTCCTCTTCCCCCGCGCGCACGCGCTCGAGCACCGGCTGCATGGGCCCGCGCCAGCCGCAGCCCCAGCACGTGACCTCATGCAACGTGCCGTGCACTTCGATCACGCGCGCCGCCGAGTGGCCGGCCCGCAGGTGCAGACCGTCGATGTTCTGCGTGACCAGCGCATGCAGGTTGCCCCGCCGTTCGAGAGCGACCAGCGCCAGATGCCCGGCGTTAGGCTGCGCGGTCCAGGCCGGGCTGGCGACACGCATCTGCCAGGAGGTCTTACGCACCTCGGGATCGGCGAGATAGTGCTGCAGCGTGGAAAGCTTCTCCGCCGAGGGGTTCTTCGTCCAAACGCCCTGCGGGCCGCGGAAATCCGGAATGCCGGAATCCGTCGAGATGCCCGCACCGGTCAGCGCGACGATGCGCTCGGCGGACTCGATCCAGCCGCGTACTTTGCCAATGGCGTCCGAGTTGGTCATTCAGGGTCCCGGCCGAAGCTTTGGTGCGTCCGCCTAGCGTACCAGCGCCAGCGACAGCGCCGGCCAGTACGTAATGATGAGCACGCTCGCGAGAAGAATAAAGAAGAACGGCAGCACGGCGCGGCACAATTCGAGCACCGGCTTGCCGAAGCGGTGGCTGGCGATGAAAAGGTTCATCCCGACGGGCGGGGTGAAGTACCCGATCTGCATGTTGGCAAGGAACACGATGCCGAGGTGCAGCGGATCGATTCCGTACCCGACAGCCATCGGCAGAATGAGCGGAATCATGATCACGATGGCCGAGAAGATGTCGAGGATCATGCCCAGGACGAGCAGAAAGGCGTTGAGCACGAGCAGGAACGTGAGCGGGCTCGAGATCTGGCTCCGGACCGCTTCGAAGAGCCTGGCCGGCACCTCGGCGTCGATCAGGTAGTTCGTGGAAGCGAGCGCCATGCCGAGGATCGCGAGCACCGCCCCGACGAGCACCATGGACCGGCGCATGATCTCGGGCAGCCTGGCGGGCGGGATCTCGCGCAGAACCAAGACCTCGACGACGAGGACGTAGATCACGGTCACGGCAGCTGCTTCCGAGACCGCGAAGAAGCCGCCGTAGATTCCCCCGAGCACGACGAACGGCAGCGGAATCTCCCAGGCGGACTCGCGCACGGCACCGAAGGCTTCGGCCCACGAAAATGCCGCAATCGGCGTGCGCAGTCCGCGGTTTCGCCAGACGCTCCACGCCCCGAGCATCACGAGCATGAGGAGCCCGGGCAGGAGCCCCGCGACGAAGAGCTGCTCGATCGACACCGGGCGCCCGACGCCCAATTGCTGTGCCACGATCCCGTAGAGGATGAGCGGCAGCGAGGGCGCAAAGAGCACGCCCAGGCTGCCCGAGCTCGTGATGAGACCGAGACTGAATCGTTCCGGATAGCCCGCGTACTGGAATGCCGGATAGAGGAGCGCCCCCAGCGCGATAATGGTCACGCCGGACGCACCCGTGAACGCTGTGAAGAGCGCGCAGGTCGCGATGGCCACGATCGCGAGGCCACCGGGCAGCCAGCCGAGAAAGGCCTGGGTCAATCGCACGATGCGCTGCGGCGCCCCGCTCTCGCCGAGCAGGTAGCCGGCGAAGGTGAAAAGCGGAATCGCCACGAGCACCGGCGTCTCGGCGATGCGATGGAACTCGATCACCACAGCCGACAGGTCGATGCCCTTGGACGCAAACCCGGTCAGCGCGCTCGCGGCGATCACGACGAAGAGCGGTGCTCCGAGCAGCGCGATCGCGAGGAGCGCAAGCGAGACGGCGATCACGCCTCGGTCCTCGCTGCGACGAGCGCGCGCACGCGCGTGACGAAGTAGATGGCGTAGCGGATGCCGATCAACGCGAAGCCGAGCGGGAGCACGACCGCAAGGCTCCACGCGGGCACGCCCCCTAGCGCGGCGGTGTGCCCTTCGTACTCGAATTGCACGAATCGCGCGGCCTCGTAGGTAAGCACCGCGCACACCCCGCTCGCAAAGAGGCCGACGAGGGCGCCGGCCGCGAGTTGCAGGCGGGCCGGAAGGAAGCGGGACAGGGCGTCGATCGCGATGTGCTGGTTCTCGCGGCTTGCCGCCACGGCGCCGAATACGCCGATCCAGAGCACCAGGAGCCGCGCCAGCGGATCGGACCAGGTCATTGCGATGTCGAGCTGGCGCAGGAGGATCTGGCCGCCTGCGACGAGCACGAGCATGGCGAGCAGCACGACGAGGACGGCGTTCTCGGCCAGCGCGAGCGCTCGCGGCAACCCGCGCGACGGCGCGCCCGCTTGCGACTCGGCGTTAGCGTCCTCCGGCATTGGGCTTCGCCCGGAACTCCCGGAGATGAGCCTCCAGCGCCTCCAGGAGCGCAGGCGTATAGAGGCCTTTCTTGCCGATCGCCGCGCGCGCTTCGGCGGCGACGCGCTCGAACTCCTGCATCGCCGCGGCATCCGGTCGCACAAACTCGATGCCCTGGTTCTTGAGCGCGGTGCGCGCCGCCTCGTTGTCGCGACGGCTGGCGCGGTCGAGATTCCGGAAAGTGGGCGTCAGCACGCTGCGGATGATTTCGCGATCCGCGGGCGCAAGGCGCTCGTAGGCGCGCCCGGCGATCACGAGTGCCCCGGCTGTAAAGTAGACGGGCACGTCGGTCAGGTACTTGGTCTTCGTATACCACTGCAGTGCGATCGCACCGGTGGCCGAGATCCCCACTCCCGTGATCAGCCCAGTCTGCAGGCCGGTGTACACGTCGGCAAGCGGCAGGACGACGGGCGCCACGCCCGCCGCCTTGTAGAGCGTCGGCGTGATCACGTCGCCCTCCGGCGCCCACATCTTCTCCGCCTTGAGGTCGGCGATCCGGCGCACCGGCGAGCTCGACATCAGGTAGGCGAAGCCGCCCTCGACGAGCCCAAACGCGATCATCCCGTTGCGCGCCAGCCCTTCCATGAGCAGCGGATCCATGCGCGCGCGGACATAGTCCACTTCGGCATGCGAGCGAAAGAGCAGCGGCAGGCCGTAGAGCTGGCTGTCGGGAAAGATCCGCGCGAGCGCGAGCACGGTGACTGCGCCGCCGTGTAGCTGGCCGATCTGCATCTTGCGCAGCACCGTGGCGTCGTTCCCCATGACGCCCCCCGGATAGAACTTGAGTTCGACGCGCCCCTCGGTGCGCTTGCGGATCTCCGCGCCCGCGGCGCGCATCTCCTTCATCCACGCCGTCCCGTCGGGCGCCAGCGTGGCGATCTTGAGCACTGCGCCCACGGCGGGCGGCGCCGCGCCGCATGCGAGGAGGATGGCCAGGATTGTCGCTGCGATTCTCATCTCAGAAATACGCATCTGCGTCGGCGAGCAGCTCGCGCGCCTGCTCTTTCGCCAACGTGTTGCTCAGTGTCAGGCCGGGCTGCTCCGTCTCGGCCGCAAGCACCTCCTCCAGCAGCCGGTCGTGAAGCGGCCGGTCGAACACGAGCCGTGCGTAGAATCGCGCAAACTGTACCTGCTCCATCAGATTCTTTCCGTCCGACAGCTCGATCGCCCGCTCGAAGTAGCGGCGGCCCTCTTCCGGGCGCCCGCCCAGCGCCGCGGGTCGCAGCGTGGCGAGGATGCCAAGGTACATGTACGCAGCGCCGCGCTCGTAGGTTTCGTAGAGCTCCACCACGCGGCTCATGGCCGCCTCGACCTTGGGCAGCTCGGCGATCGCGTTCCAGTCGTCGCTCGCCGCCTGGATCCACCCGGCGTGCGCAACGCCCCACGTGTAGAGCGCCGGAACTTGCGCCTTGCCCGCACCGGAGATCGCAGCCTTGAATCCATCGACGCCGCGCGCCGCCGGCGCGCACGCGGCAGGAAGTTCCACGCAGAGCGCGCGGTCGGCGTAATCCACCGCACGGCGGGTCAGTCGCCGTGCGCGATCGGGGTCGGTCACGAATGCGGCGGCGTAGGCGACATAGAGCCGCGCCCCGCCCTGCAGGAGCGAGCTCGCTTGGGGGTCGTCCGCGATCAGCGAATCGACGAGGAGCAGGTACGCCGGCGCCCCTTGTCGAACGGTCTCCGGATCGTCCTGATTGAGCACCGCCGCAGACAGGTTCTGCGCCATCCGCGCCGTTGCGGTCGAGACCATGGTCGCGCAGCCCGAACCGGCGGCGACCAGAAAGATGATGGCAGCCGCGCGCCGCAGCACACGCCAGGGATCCCATGAGTAGTCGTGCATGGCCCGTAGTCGCCCGGGCCGTAACCTAGCGACTTTCACCGCCCAGGGCAACCGGCCAATCTGTCCATGGGCCATAATTTCAGCGGACGCCAAATCGCAAGGAGAAGCAGATGGGACAGATGGTCCCGCCCGACCGTAGTAATACGTCGTGAGCGTGCTGGTCATCGGCGGTGGGTTGATCGGATCGCAGATCGCGCGAATCCTGGCTGAATCGGGCGAACGTCCCGTAGTGATGGACGTCGCACCGCAGCCCGAGGCGCTCGGCGACATCGTGGATCCGGGACGGATCACGCTCGTCCGGGGCGACGTCCTCGATCGGCCCGGTCTGGAACGCATCATGCGCGAGAACGGCGTGACCCGCGTCGTGCATACCGCCGCGAACCCGCTCCTGACTCTCGGCGCACAGGAGAATCCATACTCCGCCGTCCAGGTGAACATCGTGGGCACCTGTAACGTGCTCGAGGCGGCGCGCGCGCTCAAGCTCGGGCGGGTCGTCGTGGCGAGCTCGAACGTGCTCTCGCATCATCTCGCCGGCGGCGCGGACGGCGGGGATGTCATGAAGGAAGATCCCTTTCCACGGCCGGCGACGTTTTACGCCGCCACCAAGCAGGCGGTGGAAGCACTTGGCATCAATTACGCGCGCTGGTGCGGCGTGGACTTCGTCGCCGTGCGCTACGGCGCGGCCGCCGGTCCCTGGCGCGGTACGGGCGGCGGCGGGCCAAGCAATATCTTCCGAGCAGCGGTGGAAGGCGCGCTGCGCGGCGAGGAGGCAAGCGTGCCGCCGGGCGCGATGGACTGGGTGTACTCGAAAGACGCAGCCGCCGGCGCGGTGCTCGCACTCAACGCAAGCCACCTCGAAAGCCGCGTGTTCAACATCGCCATGGGCCGCCTGTACGACGGCGAGGAAATGGCCGCCGCCGTGCGGGAAGTGATTCCGAACGCGCGCATCCGCGTCGAGACGCCACCCGGCACCGCCGTCGCGGTGCAGCCGATGGCCGGCGCGGTGGATCTTTCCCGGTCGCGCGCCGAGCTCGGCTACGAGCCGGCCTATGACATGGCCGCCGCCGTGCGCGACTATGTTTCGTGGTATCGGGCGCACAGGTCCGCACAGGAGGGTTCCGCATGAGACCGCAGAAGATTCTCGACGGCGACGGGCACATCATCGAGCGCGACGCCGAGCTCCTCGAGCATCTCGAGGCGCCGTACGCCGGCAACGAGACGCTGCTCGGCTATCCCTTCTTCCCCACGCTCGACGGCTACAACCGCGGCGCGATCATGAGCCGACTCGGAATCCACAAGGGCTACACGATCACCGCGCGGACGTGGGTGGACTTTCTCGACGAGGTCGGTATCGAGACCACCGTCCTTTACCCGACCGCGGGCCTCGCGTTCGGCATCATCCAGGATCCGGTGTGGGCCGTCGCGCTCGCACGTGCTTACAACAGCTGGTTCACCGAGCGCTACCACCGTGTGAGCCCGCGTCTGCGCGCCGTGGCGCTGGTGCCGCTGCAGGATGTCCCCGCGGCGGTTGTCGAGCTCCGACGTGCCGTCACCGAGCTCGGCATGGTCGGCGCAGTGCTCACCGCGAACAACGCCGACCTCGGCGTGCGCAAGGCGCTGGGGCATCCCGACTTCTGGCCGCTCTACGAGGAAGCCGAGCGGCTCGACGTGCCGATCGCCGTCCACGGCGCGCCGTCGTTCAACCTGGGAATCAACTTCTTCACCCGCTTTGCCATGACGCAGGCGCTCGAACACCCGATCGCGCAGATGATCCAACTGACCAGCATGGTGATGGAAGGCGTCTTCGAGCGCTTCCCGAAACTGCGGGTCGCATATCTGGAGGCGGGCGCGGGCTGGGTGCCCTACATCATGGATCGCCTCGACCGCTCCTACGAAGTCTGGGCCGGCAAGGCCTATCGGGAGTTCCCCGAATGGCTGAAACGCCCGCCGAGCGAATATCTGCGCTCGGGACGGATCTATTTCAGCTCCGAGGGCGGTGAGCCGTCGATGGCGCATGCGATCGAGCGCATCGGGCACCGCACGCTGCTATACGCGTCCGACTTTCCGCACGAGACGAACGTGGCCCGCGCGAAGCACGAGATCGAGGAGCTTTCGGACCGCCCCGATCTCTCCGACGAAGTGAAGCAGGCGATCTTCCACGACAACGTGCTGCGGTTCTACGGAAGATAGGCGCAACAAGAGACCGCGAACCCCTCGGGAATGGCCTATGCTGAATTGGGCGCATTGCCCGCTCGTCAGCGGAGGGAAGGATGTCGATCCGATGGAGTCGTCGTTTCGCGAAGGGTGTCGTCGTCTTGCTGGTCGGCGCGCTCGCCGGCTGCGCCCCGCCCGTCATCAAGACCAACCCGGACACGTTCGAAGTGCCCAAGGACGCCACGAAGTACCTGCACGAGGGCGGAACGGTCGCCCTGAACAATGCGTACCCGGCCGAGACAAAGGTAAAGATCTGGGTGTACGGCGATAGCGGCTGGTTCGGGGACATGAAGCAGTACACCGACACGGCCATCACGATGCTAGGCCGGGAAATGCAGAAGCGAAGCATCGCCGTCGATCCAAAAGCGCAAAAAACGGTGACCTTGCGGGTCTACGACGTGAGCGCGAGCCCGGGCTGGGTCATCCACTCTTCGTTGACGCTCGAAGCCGTCTACGGAGACGGCACGAAGAGCATGATCATGACCAAGAACAGCTCGCCTTCCGACGCGTGGCGCTCGGTCGATGGCTCGCTCATGTATGCAGTGACCCAGCTCCTGGGTGACGATCGGTTCGTGGTTTACGTCAACAAGTGACGGGCGGGCCGTTCAGGTCAGGAGCAGCGTCCAGTCCGCTCCTGAGTGATGGAGACCGATGCGATCGCGGAACGCGCGCTCGTCCGCCGCGCGCAGGCGCCGGCTCAGCTCGCGTGCGATGTTGGTCTGCACGAGCGCGAACTGCTCGAGGTCGGTCTCGTAGAGCTTGAAGAGACTCGCGGTGAACAGTTCGAGCGCGGCACACGGCGTGACCGCCTGCACCGAGGCGCTCCGCGGGAAGAGATCCAAGAGCGCCATCTCGCCGAAACAGTCCCCTTGGCTCAGTCGCCCGAGCACGTGCTGCGCGCCCGCCCAATCCTTGAGCAGCACCACCTCGCCCGACTCGAGCACGAACATCGATTCGGCCCGGTCTCCCTCGTGGAAGAAGAACGCCTCCTTTTCGACGGCGATCGTCCTCCCGCTGTCGACGAGCACCTCGAGCACGTCGGCGCGGACGCCCCCGAAGATGGGCATCGCCTGTAGCGCTGCGATGCGAGACTCGTGCACGACGCCTCCAGAAAGCCCGTCACATCGGGCGCGTGTTACATCCTAGCGCCCTTTTCACCACGACCCAAACGGGGCGCACGCGCCGCGCTTCGCCCGTGCGCCCTACGCCAGTTCCCGGCGCACGATGGTCGCACCCTCGCAGAGGGATCGGAGCTTTCCGAACGCGACGTCGCGCGGCAGATACTTCATGCCGCAGTCGGGCGCCGGAATCAGCCGATCCGCGCTCACGTAGCGCAGCCCGTTGCGGATCCGCTCCGCGACCTGCTGCGGCGTCTCGATCTGCGCGTCGCCCAGGTCGAGCACGCCGAGCACGATCTGCTTGCCCGCGAACTCCTTCAGGATGCCGAGATCGAGCCGAGGCTGCGCCGCCTCGATCGATATCTGCCTGGCGCCGCAGTCGGCGAGCTGCGGCAGGAACGAATAGCCGGTCGGCTTGCGGTTGACGACCGCCGCATAACCAAAGCACAGGTGCACGACCGTCGGCACGGTCAGTCCCTCGAGCGCACGATCGATCGCTTGCACCGCGTAGCGCTTCGCCGCCTCCGGATCGTTCCGCAGCCACGGCTCGTCGAGCTGGATCACGTCCGCGCCGGCGGCCTGCAAATCGCGCGCCTCCTCGTTCACGACCACCGCGAAGTCCATGGCCATCTCCGCAGCGTCGCGATAGAACTCGTTGCTGGCCTGCTGCGAGAGCGTGAAGGGACCGGGGAGCGTGATCTTGGCAAGCCGATCGGTATTGCGCCGCAGGAACTGCATGTCGCGGACCTCGACCGCCTCGCGGCGGCGGATTCGCCCGACCACCCGGGGCACCGGCAATGTGCGGCCCGAGGGATTGGTGATCATCGCGGGGTGGTCCGCATCCACGCCCTCGAGTGCCGTGGCAAAGCGGTTCGAGTAGCTCTCGCGACGCATCTCGCCGTCGCTGACGATGTCGATGCCGGCTCGCTCCATGTCGCGGATCGCGAGCAGCGTGGCGTCGTCCTGGGCCTGCTCCAGATGCTCGTCCGCCACGCGCCAGAGCGCGCGCACCCGAACACGGGGAACGGTCTTCGACAGAGCCGTCCGGTCGACGAGCCAGTCAGGCTGGGGATAACTACCCACGACCGTCGTCGGTAAAAGTTTGCTGAGCATGCCCTCCGCTCCCGTCGCGTGGCCCGCAGGGAGTATTGTGACGCTTTCGGGACCAGGACGCCGGACGAGGAGGAGGCGTGACCATCGAGCTCGAAGCGATCGAACGGGCTGAAATCGAGGCGCTGCACGCCGCGGCTACCGGCGAGATCAGAAGCGAACTGGGCCTCGCGTGCGAAGCGATCGGGACGGCGCTGGTATCGATCGCGGCCAAGGTGCCCGCAAGTGGAATCGTCGTGAACCGCACGATCGGGCTCGGTGTGGAAGATGTCGCGCGTCCGGAAACCGTCGACGCGATCATCGAGCGGTATCGTGCAGCCGGCGTCCAGCGCTACTTCATTCACGTCCACCCGGAATCACGGCCGCCAGCGCTTCGGCAGTGGCTTCTCGACCGGGCACTCGAGAAAGCGCGCGGCTGGATGAAGTTCACGCGTGGACGCGAGGCGCCGCCGCGCGTGGATTCGCCCGTCACCGTGTGCCGCGCCGGACCCGAGCATATGCCGGCGTTCGGACGCATTGCCGCGGCGGCGTTCGATCTCGGCGACGCGTCCGCAAACTGGCTTGCGTGTCTGGATCGTGCCGAGGGCTGGCGCGCGTATGTGAGTGTGGCCGACGGCGAGGTCGTCGGGACGGGCGGGTTGTTCGTCCGAGACGGCACCGGCTGGCTCGACTTCGGTTCGACCGCTCCCCAACATCGGGGCAAAGGAAGCCAGAGCGCACTGCTGCGCCACAGAATCATCGACGCACTGGATCTCGGCTGCCGCCTCGTTGTCACGGCCACGGGCGAGGCGGTCGAGGGGGACCCCCAACATTCCTACAGCAATATTCAACGGATGGGATTCCGCGAGGCGTACATCCGCGAGAATTACGCGCCGCCGCGTCGCGCTTGAGAGGATCCGGCTCCGTTAGCCGGAGACCAGCCGCTTCGACTCGCTGTCGGCGATCACCGGGACCTCGAGATCCTGCCGGGTCATCAACGCCGATTCCCAGCGACGGCCGGCAGCGCCATCCCATTCGCGGTCAAAGAATCTGTCGGCGTCGCCCTTGGTCTTCCACAGGTAGATCTCGCTGACCGACTTGTGATCCGGCGAGATGCCGTACGCTTTCTGGATCAGTCCGGGAACGCCAAGATAATCCTGCGCGTCGGCTTTCGCCGCGTCGATCAGATCCTGCCGGCTCTTGCCTTCCATGACGTCGTATTTCCATATGACGATGAACATGGCCTTCCTCTTTCTCTATCGGTCTTTCTTCGGCATCAGCCCATAGATCTACCCTAACATTCCGTGACATGCCGGGATTGCGCCAGATCAAATCGCCGCGGACGCCAGAATCCTCACAACGCCACCTTGCTCGGAGCCACGCCATGCACGCCAACATCCATCTAGCCCGCCTCGCCGCGGGCTTCATCGCGCTCCTGCCCCTCGCGCTCACCCTTGGCCTCGTCGCCTGGCTGGCGACCTTCATCGCGAGGTTTCTCGGGCCGGGAAGCACCGTCGGCAACCTGCTCGCGAACCTCGGCTTCCAGTTCGTCGCGCAGCCGGCCGCGGCTTACGCCCTCGGATTGCTGATCCTCATTGCAGCGATCTACGTGCTCGGCATGATCGTGCGAACGCGACTGAAGGGACGCATCATGTCGCTTGTCACCGCGATCGTTGGTCCCATTCCGGTGGTCGGTCGGCTCTACGACGTGGCAAGCAAGTTCGTGGCGCTGCTCGACCGCAAGGATAAGGATGTCGCGACTCTCGACACGATGACCACGGTCTGGTGCTTTTTCGGCGGCGAGGGTGGCGCCGCTGCGCTTGCGCTCATGCCGAGCCCGGAAACTGTCACGCTGGACGGCAAACCCTATCGCGCCGTGCTCATTCCCACGGCACCCGTGCCGTTCGGTGGCGGGCTCCTCTACGTGCCCGAGGAGTGGGTGAAGCCTGCCGGAATCGGCGTGGAGCGCCTCACCAGCACGTATATATCGATGGGAATCTCTTCACCGCCCGGGTTGGGCGACGTCGCAAAGGCCTAGACCTG
Organism: Betaproteobacteria bacterium; assembly: GCA_022340285.1. GTDB lineage: Bacteria > Pseudomonadota > Gammaproteobacteria > Burkholderiales > SG8-39 > JAABRB01. The sequence continues at coordinate 33,055 of JAJDOG010000082.1, read as the reverse complement.
GTTCGGCTTGATCTCTTCGAGCCGATCGGTGGCAGGCGGCGGCGTGCGCGACAGCGCCGCAATCTCCGCGCGAAGCTCGGGAGTCATGGCAACCTTCACCGCATCGAGCGAGGCGCGAAGCTGGTCGAGGTTGCGTGCGCCGATGATCGGCGCGGTGACGCCTGGATGGCTACCGACCCACGCGACGGCCATGCTCACAGGGTGCACGCTCCGCGACTTGCAAAACGCCGCAAAACCGCCTGCGGTCTCGTGCATCCAGTCCTCGCCGTACCGCGCCCGGTATTGCGCGTTCTGCGCCAGGCGCCCGGTCGCGGGTTGCTGCTTCTGCTCGTACTTCCCCGATAACAATCCGCCGCCCGTCGGACCATAAGGAACGACCGCAACGCCGTTCGCCTCGGCCATCGGCAGGATCTCCACCTCCGCCTGGCGCTTGACCAGGTTGTACATGGGCTGAATGACCTGGACGCGCGCCCAGCCGTGCGCGTCCTGGATACCGATGCATCTCTGGATCTGCCAGGCGGCGAAGTTGCTGATCGCAGGGTAGAGGATCTTGCCCGCGCGCACGAGATCCTCCAGCGCGCGCAGCGACTCCTCGAACGGCGTCCGCGCGTCGTACTGGTGCAGATAGAACACTTCGACGCGATCGGTGCCGAGCCGTTTCAGGCTTTCGTCGATCGCGCGCGTGATGTGCCGCCGCGAGCCGCCTCGCGCATTGACGTCCTTGCCGGTGGGATTGAAGCACTTGGTGGCAAGCACGAGCTCCTCGCGATGGCCGCGGATCAGGCGACCGAGGATCTCCTCGGAGCGCCCACCGTTGTACGAGTTCGCGGTGTCGATGAAATTGATGCCGGCCTCGCGGCAGGCGCGATACATCTCCTCCGAGGTCGTCTCGTCCGCGTCCCCGCCGAAGGACATGGTCCCGAAACAGAGCTGCGAGACGCGCACGCCGGTGCGTCCGAGGGTCCGAAAGTCCATGCGCGAACTATATAACGGACCCTCCGGACCCCGCCGTCCACGCTGGGACCGGCGACCCGCGGGCGACGCGTCCGAGAACTGCGTCACATCGCCCGGGCGAGGGCGTGCGAGCCGGGAGAACCTGTGACATAAACACACCCACCACGATGAAACTTAAGGAGAATCGGCATGGCTGATGCTTAAGGACTCGCATTACACGATCGGGCGGGGTCGAACATGCGGACGATACTGGTCATCAATTCGAAGGGCGGTTGCGGGAAGACGACCGTCGCGACCAACATCGCAAGCTATTACGCCGCCGCCAATGCTCGAGTAGCGATCCAGGACTACGACCCGCAGGGCTCCAGCCTGCAATGGCTGAAGTTGCGTCCACAGCACCTCACTCGGATTCACGGCGCCAACGGCACGCCCCAGAAGGCTCACCTGCTCCGCACGCTGCAAACCTGGGTGCCGGCCGAAACGGACATCCAGCTCATCGATGCCCCGGGCGGCGTCAAGGGTTTATTGCTGCAGGACGTGGTCGCAAAGGCCGATATGGTGGTCATCCCTGTCGGACCTTCGTCAATCGATGTTCATGCGACGGCGGACTTCCTCAAGAACCTGCTGCTGCTCGGCCGGGTGCGCGCGAGAAACATCAAGATCGCGGTCCTGGCCAACCGGGTGCGGAGCTCCATGCCGGTGTACGAGCCGCTCGAGCGGTTCCTGCGATCCCTGAGCCTGCCCTTCCTCACCCGGATCAGCGACTCCGATACCTACATTCGCGCCGCCGAACAGGGTATGGGGGTGTTCGACATGGACGCGTTCGCCACCACGGCGGAACGCGAGGAGTTCCTGCCCGTGGTCCGCTGGCTCGATAGCCACATGGCGCCCCGCGCGATCATGACCGACCGGAGAGTCGTGGATCTCTCCGAAGCGCGGAAGCAGGCGGCGTTCTAGCGGGGCATCTCACGCCCCGCTCGCGGCAGCATCTTCGCAAGCTCCGCGACATCCACGACCCGGATCTTCTTCTCGCTTGCGAATGCACGCGCGTTGTCGGTGAAATCGCCCGTCGCAACATAGATGCATTCGTGCGCGTCGCGCGCGCGACGCGCCGCATCGAGGTCACGGAGCGGCTCGATGCCGGTGCGCGCGGCCTTCCAGCGCTTGCAGCCGACTAGCGACATGCGTCCTGCCTTGGTCATGACAAAGTCGGCCGCGGCGCCGTCGAGCCGGCTGACGGTGTAGCCGTCGCGACGAAAAGCGTCTTCCAGCGCGCCGGAGAAATCGCTCCACGACATCCCGCGCACCGCCTCCAGGGTCCGCCCGATCCGCGCGGCGCTCGGCGCACGCAGCTGCCGCCATCCGGCGATGCCGCCGATCACCAGGAACGGCAGGCTGGCGATCACTGCGTAGGCTGCCGGCACGAAGAACGCTGCCACCGTCGTGATGGCCGCTGCGATGGCGAAGCTGATCCACCACGGCGAACGCAGGAGGATGGCGAACAACGAGTTTTCGTGCATCCGGAACTTCATGAACTTCCCGGCGAGAAGGCGCTTCGGAGCGTGCGAATGTAGCACCGTCGCGACTCTCAGACGACGACCGAGCGGACGGTTGCGCCGGACCCGGGACGGGCGGATGATCAGCGTGTTTTCCGTCCGCACCTCGATCCCGAGAGACCGCCATGTCCGTTCATTCGCTATCCGCCTCGCGCGCAGTCGATCCCGTCACGCAGGCGAAGATTCACCTCGCTGCCGCGCACCGCTTGGCCGTGCGGGACGAGCTCGAGGAAGGCATCGACAACCATTTCACGGTGACCGTCCCGGGCTGCGACGACCGGTACCTGATCCTGCCCTTCGGCCTGCATTGGTCCGAAGCGCGGGCGAGCGACATGATCGTGTTCGACGAGTCGGGGACGACGCTCGAGGGCGAGGGCGTCGTCGAGCTGTCCGCGCAATGCATTCACGCGCCTATCCATCGAATCTGCGGTGCGCGCGTCGTGATGCACACGCACCAGACCTGGGCGGTTGCGCTCAACAGCCTGCAGGACAACCGCCTTCTGCCGGTCAACCAGACTGCGGCGTTTTTCCACGGCCACGTCGCCTACGACGACACCTACACCGGGACCGCGGAGTCTCTCGAAGAGGGTGAGCGTCTGGCAATGCTGCTCGGCGACAAGCATGTCCTCTTCATGAAGAACCACGGCGTGCTCGTGACCGGAGACACCGTTGCGCAGGCGTACCGCCGGCTCTACAAGCTCGAGCGCGTGTGCCGCACCCAGGTGCTGGCCATGGGCACTGGCCGGCCGCTCGAGGTGCTGTCCGACGAGATCGTCGCGCGAGTGCAGGCACCGCCCGACAACGAACGTCATCCGCGCCCGGAGCGCGAGCGCCTGTACTTCGAGGCGATGATGCGGGTGCTCGACCGGGAGATGCCGGGCTACGCCGACTGATCCCGCGCGGGCAGCGCCTTCCTTCTCACGCCTTGCGCAGGCAGGACTCGAGCAACTCGATCGCCTTGCGCGCGTAGACCCACATGTTGGCCTCCCGGTCCGCGCTTCCCGTCTCCAGCGTGATCACCGCCTCGACCGGACCACACACCGCAATGCATGCATGACCGGGCGCATCGCCATAGCGGTTCCCGCTCGGACCGCTGGCGCCCGTCTCCCCGAGACCCCAGGTGGCGCCGAGATTGGCACGGACGCGTTCCGCCAGCAGCTTCGCGAAGGTTTCGGTCGACGAGCGCGTATGCGACATGTCCTGCGCGCTGATCCCCAGCAGCGCCGAGCGGCCCGCGACGGTGTAGACGATGCCCCCACCCAGGTAATACGCAGAAGCGCCGGGCACGGCGACAAGCGTTGCGTTGATCAATCCGCCCGCGGAGGACTCGGCGGCCCCGATTGTTTCCCCACGTTCACTGAGGAGCTTCCCGACCACACTGCCCAGCGCGGTGAGCGATTCCATGGCGCGTCTCCCGAGAGGTCGATCGACCGGCGCGCACGACTGTGCGCGTCCTTCGGCGCACCGTACCACGCGGTGACCGACGCCACCGGCGCGTGGCGTCACCCGCCTTCGCGACCGCCGGGCCGGGTGCCGGACTCGAAGACGAAGGGCTGGTAGGTAGGCGGGCTCTTGGGAGGTCGCGCTTCCTGCGGCCGGGCGTAGAACACCGGCTGCTGGTCGCGCTCCGGCCCGTTCCTGAACAGGTTCTTTGCACGCACGTCCGTCCCCTGCTGGGTCGCTTCGCGCTGCGCCTTCTGCAACTGCTCCGCGAGCTTCCGGTCCCATGGAAGCATGTAGAACCGCGGCTCGTCGACCTCGGGCACGCGCAGGAGAAGGTAGATGCTCTCGCCTTCGCGCAGGTCGGCGCCTAGCACCTTGGCCTCGGCGAGATTGGCGCGGCTCCATTCGAGTGCGACAGGCTTGGGGCGGCTCAGCAACTCGATGACGCTCACGTACGCCACCGGGACGAAGAGCGTGGTGATCGCGAGCGCGCCCACCTTGATCCACAGGGCGCGCGGCGACCAGATTGCGATGGCAGCAAGCGCGGTCGCCAGGCCCAGCGACGCGCCGAAGAGGTTCAGGATCTGGTTCATTGTGCGCTTCCTTGCGTGTTCGGCACAGGTTGTCCGCGCGCCGACCGGAGCGGCTTGGGCAGATCGTGCACGCTGCCGCGCACAAGCTTGCCGTGGTCGTCCAGCTTGAAACGGAAGACCGTGCGCTCCTCGCCGTCGCGCGCGAGCTCGATCTTGCTGGCCAGGATCTGCTTGGCTGCGTCGTTGACGCCGCCCTTGACGCTGACGACGACCGTGACGGGGATGGTGCGCTTGTCATGGTTGCGGTAGAGATGCGCATTGACCGTGTACTCACCGGCAGGCACCCCGCGGCTGTAAGAGAACTCGTAGTTGAGCCCGGTCAGGTCGGCGGTCCGGCCCAGGTCGTCGCGCAGCAGATTGAAGACCGCCCCCGCGGCGTTGGAGTAGCCCACCGGCACGTCGCCCGGCGCCTGCACCCACAGGTCCACGTCGGCATCCATGTCGTCCGGCCAGCGCGCCTCGACGATGACGTTGCCCGGGCTGCGCGCCGTGTCCTCCGTCTTCGCGCGCGGATTGAGGTGCGGCAGAAGCAGCAGCACCAGCATTACGAAGCCGGCGAGCGCCAGCATGATGACGTCGCGGAACACGGTGGCCCCGCTCTCGTCGTCGAAGAGGTCAGTCTCGCGCATGGTCTTCCGCCCGCTCGACCACCGCGGCGATCAGCTTCACCGTCCCGCTTGCAAGCAGCTGATGATTGGCGGTCAGCCAGACGTTCAGGATCGCGCCGACCAGCGTCGTGTAGAGCGCCGTCGACATCCCGCGGATCAGCGTGGAGACCATCGGAGCGATCGCCTCGATGTCCGCGACACGCTCCGGATCGACCCCCGACAATGCGATGATGAAACCGAGCACCGTGCCGATGAGCCCGAGCAGCACGAGCGTGTTCGCGATGTTGCGGACGATCGCGATCCGGTGCGACAGGCGCAGACGCACCGCATTGGCGAGGTTGCCCCGGCTTTCGGCGGTGCGCCCGAGCAGCGGCGCGAGGTGGCGCATGGCCGGCGACGCCACCGCGGCATCGCGCGCCCGCAGGCTGTTCAGCTCGCAGCTCGTCTGCCAGACCTTGCGCGCGCAGATCGCGAGCCCTCCCAGGAAGACGAGGAAGATCAGGACGGAGAGATACGTGCGGTCGGCATCGATGACGTTGTGCACCAGGCCTTGCGCGTAGGCGGCGCCGAGCAGCGCGAACCCCACCAGATTGAGGAGCGCGAATCGCAACACGAGCAGGTAGCGATGTGCGTCCGGCGTGTGCTCGCGCGCCTTTTCCCAGCCCCACGCGACGAGTCCGCGCAGGCTCTGGTGCTCCGGCGGCGCACCGTCGTTCATCGCTGGCGGTGGCGCGAGGCGGCTGTACAGGTCGTCCAGTGCCGCGCTCGGCAAGCCTCCGGCGCGTCCTGCGCGGCCGGTCGCCGCGGCGGGTGCCGCGGGCTCCTTATTCCCTACACGAATCAGTGTTTTAGTCATGGCTACGCCACTCCCTAGGGCGGCAAAATGCCTACGGAGTGAGCAGCATCAGCCATGCCACCTGGCGAGAATCGGGCCAGGAATCTTCCGGAAAAGAGGAATTTCACACTTGCCGAGCACCTGGCAAGGTGGGTCCGTATCGATTTGTCCGGGGCGCGACGCGCGCCTGGGCAGGCGGCCCTATTTACTGTGTGCGGCGCGGTAGGCGTGAACGTCCTTGGGCGCCATTCGCTGCTTGCGGGCCGCGCGCACCGCTCGGGCATCGACATCGGCGAATCCGGCCGGCTTGAGCTTGTCGTTGCTCCAGGCCTCGCGGATATAGCCCACCACCGCCGCCACTTCGGCGTCCGACAGGTGATCGAAGGGTGGCATCGCCCCCTCATAGTGCTCACCCTTGATGGTCGCCGGCCCTTCGAGTCCGTTCAGCACCACGTAGACCGGGAACAGCCGGTCGAGGAACAGATCGGGGTTGCCCGCCAGGGGCGGAAACGTCTTGGGGAGCCCCGCGCCTTCGGGTTGATGGCAGGACGTGCACTGTCGCGCGTAGACCTCCTTGCCGTCCACCGGGGCCTGTCGGGCAGGCGGGGCGCTCGACGGCGTCGCTTTGGGCGGGTTGGGGCCAAGATAGGTGACGAGGTATTGGACGATCTTGTCCCGCTCATCGGTCGGAATGCGCAACCCGTAGCGACCCATGTCCTGGATCAGGGCCACCCAGTTGTCGTGGGTGATTCCGGCCGAGTCGACGACGTACTGCAGGTCATGGCAGACCCGGCATCTGGCGTAGACGAGGTCGCGGTTCGGCCCCGGCGGAAGCTCGATACGCTCTGAGGCGACGACCGCCGCAGAAAAGAGAGCTACGCCAACCGCGAGCAACAGTGCGCCCCGACGCATTGCGCCTTGCCTCCACGAAGAACGATCGAAAGGGAATCGGAGCGCCGCGCAGGGCGGCGCTCCAGGACCGAGGTCAAGCGGTGACGACCAGGCGCTCCACGCCGTTCCATTCGTAGCCGCGCGGATTCCAGCGTGCGAGGCCATCCAGTGGCTGCGTGCGGCCGAGTGCATCGGTCGCAAGCGACATCAGCGTGTTCGGGCCGGGAGCGAGCGTCGCCTTGGCCGACCAGTGGTACCACGCCCACGGGTCTTCGGCCGGCTTGATCGTGGCTTCGTGCCAGGTCTTGCCGCCGTCCGCCGACGCCTGGACGCTCGTGATGGGCGCCATGCCGTCATTGAAGGCCACGCCTGTGATCTCGACTGCCCCGCTTCTCGGCTTGTCTTCCGGCAGCGGCGAGAAGATCACGCTCTTGATCATGTGACCGTAGGTCGGCCGGCTGTTATGCAGCGTGTAGTCGCCCGCCTTGAACTCGCCGGGCTGCACGGGCTTGAGCGGAAAGCGGTAGCCGACCGACTGGAAGGCGCTCGGGGATTGCTCCGACATGAGCATCAGCTTGGTCAGCAATTTCACGTTCATGTTGCCGTAGAACCCCGGGATGATCAGGCGCAGCGGGCCGCCGTGCGCCGCGGGAATCGGCTCGCCGTTCATCTTGAGTGCCAGAATGGCGTTGTCGAGCGCGGGATCGTCGATGTGATAGCTCTTGGCGAAATCGGAGCCCTCTGGCGTCGCCGGCTGGTCCCAGCCCTCCGCCGTCAGCCAGCGCGCCGACGCAGTCGGCAGCAGCTTCATCTCGTCCAGGAAATGACGCAGGGGCACGCCTTCCCATTCGACGTTGCCCATGCCGCCGTTCTTCCACTGCCCGCCGCCGACCTTCTGCTTGGCGGCATAGAACGATCGCCCGTTCCCCGCGCACTGCAGGACCGAGACGCGCTTCACCTGACCCATCTGCTCGATATCCGCCAGCTTGACGCTGCGGGGCCGTGCGACCAGCCCGTCGATGTCCAGCGTCCAGTCCTTGCGCTGCGGAGCCTGCAGACTCGCGTACCACGCCGCTTCTCCTTCATGCGGATAGTGGTAGCGAACGAACAGAATGTCCTTCGGCGTGTGGTCGTACTTGCGCAACAAGCTGATGGGCGTTTCCATCACCCCGAGCTTGGCGTTGTGGATGATCATCTCCGGCGATTTGCCCTTGATGATATCGGCCGCGCTCTCGGCGGCGAATGCGCGCCGCGCGAAGCCGGGAATCATGTTCAGCGACATTCCCGCGGCCGCAGCGCCTGCAGCGAGACCGAATTGACGCCGGGAAAGGGATACTTGGCCGGATTGGCCGGATTTCTTCGCCATGGGTTTCCTCCTGATCACCGAGCGACGGGGAGAAAGTCAACATACGCGAATTCGAAACGACGATCCCTCCATCTTTTGAATGTATGGTTCAATGGGCTTTATGCCGCAGCGCAAGCGCATGGGGCTCGCTGCGTCACTCCGCCTTGCGCCGTGCCGCGGTTCGCAGAAGGTTGCGCGCTTCATCGATCTCCGCGGGCGTGCCTGCGACAAGCAACACGGCGTCGAACTCCCGCAGCGCTGACTCCAGCGCGACGCCGTCGTGCGAGGGAACCCCGACGCGGGCTAGCAGGCGCCAGAGGCGCGTTGCGCCCTCCGCACTGCCGTGCCGGGGCTCGTCGTCGATCAGCCACTGCACGACCGATCCCAGCATCACGACATAACCGATGAATGGTGCAAACACGACCGCGGCACCGCGGAGGTGTCGAGCGAGCCGATCCCACGACGGACCGGACCGGCCCCAGAACCTCGTCCGATCGCCGGCGGTTGCATAACCCAGCAGATGCTCGCCGCTGTGAGCGTCCTTGGCGATGATCGACAGGTTGCCCGGATCAAAGCCGGCGGCTTGCAGGGCCGTGACCGCAGCTTCAGCGCGGTCCGGCGACTCGAACACGGCAACGATACCGAGGCGCCGCGTATTCGGCGGACTCTCGTTCGGACTGGTCAGCGTTGCTTGCATCGACGGTCCACGCTCCGGTTTCGTGCAGCGATGTCCGGATCTCCGCAAAGCGTAGATGCAGCCGCTTAAATCAGGCTTAAGGCGCGCCGCCGCGCGCGCCGACTCGCAGCCTCAACGGAAGGTCGGGCCGTACGCCCAGCCAACCAACGAGCGCCTTATGCCACGGGTCACCGGCGTCACGCGGTGGGCGAGGAAGGAGGGAAAGATGATCGCGGTTCCGCGCCGGGCAGCGTCCGGCTGGGTGGCAACGCTGATGAATTCGAGCGCGCCGCCCTCGTACTCGCCTGGGTCCGAGAGCTGGACCGACATCGAGAGCTTGCGGGCGCTGGTCGATCCCGGACCAAGGTCGAGGTGCCAGTCGAAGTGCTGATCGGCACCGTACACCGTGTACTGAAGCGCATCGACGAATCCGACGAGATCGAGGCCGTAGTAGCGGTTCATCTCGCAGAACAACGCTGCCAGGCGGTGAAAGAGCCATTCGGTGTCGGGATTGGGTGAAAGCCACGCGATGCGGCTTACGCGATAGTGGCTCGCGCCGCTCTCGACCCCGCCGGCCTCGGCGTGCGCGGTCTCGCCGAGCGCGACGATCCGGTCGCACTCTTCCGCAGAGAACGCTTCCTGGCGCGCCTGAACCGTGGCCAACGCGCGGCTCGGCGCCGGGGCGGGCCCGTTCACGAACGGTCCCTTGCCCTTCGGCCACTGCAGCGAGAGCGCGCCGCGATCGTCCAGCCCCACGTTGCTCGGGAACGTGTACAGGTACTGCGTGGCGTCGTCGCGGGCTGCGGAAGTCATCTGTCGGGCGTCGCCAAATTCTAGGACGGCGCGGTCAGATTGTGGAAGCGAACCTGTCGAGAACCGTGCTCGGCATCACGGCGCCGGCTGCGCCAAGCCACGCCTGTTCGCGTTCGGTCGACTACGAGCCGCGCAGCGTCTTGGTGTCGAACCCACTCCGTGATTACGAGCTCATCAATTCAGGACGGTTCAACGCGAAGACCAAAAAACGCTTGTCGTTGCTTCGGTTCGCTGCGTCGCAGAAACGTCCCGCGACGTATCATCGGGCGGGAGATCGTCGCACAGCCGTTGCGGTTGACCATGGGTTGGCCGAGGGGATACATTGTTGGTCGTAGGAATGGCATTTAAGGTCGAATAAACAAAGGGCTCCGGGTTCGTTGTTTTTGCCCGGGCGATACGTCAGAATCGACCTCGGCGGTCAGAATCGGCTCTTCGGATACCTCGCAGTGTGAAAAAGTGAGCCGCAGAGCCGCTAAGGACGAAAGAATCTAGGAGGAGGGTCAATATGCGCAATACCAGTCTGATGCTGGCGGCACTCGCCGCCGTGGCACTCGCGCTGCCGGCCACGAGCCACGCGCAAAACACCACGCTCACGGTCGGCATGCCGACCACGCCGCCGAACATCGTGCACATGCCGGTAATCGTGGCACAGGAGCTCGGGCTGTTCAAAAAGAACGGCATCGAGGTCAAGACCATCGCGCTCGCCGGCGGCGTCAAGGTGTTTCGCGCCATGCTGGCGGGCAATCTCGATATCGCTCAGTCGCCCGGCACGGTCACCTCGATAGCGATCTCCAAGGGTTCAAAGGTCAAGGCGATTCTCGGGACCCTGTACAAGTTCGAGGCATCGATGGTGGTGCGCGGCGACATCAAGACCATGGCCGACCTCAAGGGCAAACGCATCGGCATTCAGCAGCCCGGCGGTTTTGCCGACATCCTGAGCAAGTCCGTGTTGCGGCATGCGAAGGTCAACCCCAAGGACGTCAACTTCGTCAGCATCGCGACCGAGGACGTGCCGGCGCTGGTCGCCGATCAGGTCGACACCGCGATCCTCCACGTCGAGCAGGAGATGCTGGCCAAAGAGAAGGTGCCAAGCCTGCACGCGATCGCGCGCATGTGGGAGCTGCAGCCGAAGCAGATGTACACCTTCTACGCCGTGAAAGACGAAACCATCAAGGCCAAGCCAGCCGCGCTGCAAGCCTTCGTCACCTCCGTCATTGAGGCAACCCGGATCATGTACTCCGACAAGGCCAAGGTGCTGCCGATCATGGTCAAGCACACCGGGTATCCGGAAAAGATCGTATCGGACTCTTACGACCTGCTGGTGAAGAGCTGCATCTGGGACGCCAACACCGGGCTATCACCCGAGCGGGTCAACTTCACTGCCAATCTGATGACCAAGGTCGGCAATATCGAGAAGGGCAAGACCCCGAGCTACGACCAGATCGTCGACAAGACCTTCGCCGAAAACGCAATCAAGAAGCTAGGCGAATGGAAAGGGTCCGTTTGCCAGACCGCGGTCTTCTAGCCAAAGCCCGGCGGATGCCGCCGGTTACAGGCGGCATCCGCCGGCAGCGGGGAATTGGAATAGAAATCGGTAGTGTGACAAGGCCATGAGGAATCGCAGGCGATGAGCGCTAACCGGAGCAACACCGGCGTGCTTGCGAGCAAGCCCACGCCAGTAGCGGCGGCTTCTAGAGAGAAGCGCGCATTTTTGGAGAGCAAGGCACTCTTCCGCTACGGTTTCCTCGCCCTGATCCTAATCGTTTGGCAGATCGTCGGGCCGCATATCAGCCCGATCTTCTTCACTTATCCAAGCAAGATCGCGGTCGCCTTCTACGAGCTGACCGCCTCGGGCGACTTGCCGCACTATCTGTCGCAAAGCTTGGAAGTGATGTTCTACGGTCTGCTCACCGCCGTGATCATCGGCATTCCGCTGGCGGTGCTGATGGCGCGGGTGCGCTGGCTTGACTGGGCGCTCGACCTTCCGGTCAACGCGTTGTACGCCACCCCGCTGGTGGCGCTGGTGCCGCTGCTCGTGCTGTGGTTCGGCATCTATCTCAAGGCAAAGATCATCGTTGTGTTCCTGTTCGCGGTGTTCCCGATCCTGATCAACACGTATCAGGGAGTGCGCGAATGCGACCAGAACATGCTGGAAGTTGCGCATTCGTTCCGGTCCAACGAATGGCAGATGTGGCAGGACGTGCTGCTTCCCTTCGCGCTGCCCTACATCGCCGCCGGCGTCCGGCTCGCCATCGGCCGCGGGCTGGTCGGCATGGTGATTGCGGAGTTCTATACCACCATTACCGGGCTCGGCTACATGATCATGCGCTATGCCAACAACTTCGAGATGGACAAGACTTTCGTGCCGGTGATCATGCTGATGCTGCTGGGCGTCTCGTTCACCGCGGGCCTGAAGTGGCTGGAGCGCCGCATCGCGCCCTGGAGTCACGCCAACCGCTGACGTGTGCCAGAGCCGAACGTCCGGAGGCACCGCCACTCGGCAAATGCCCCCTACATGCTCCGGCGGTACTGCCCCCCGACCTCGAAGAGCGCGTGGGTGATCTGCCCGAGCGAGCACACGCGCACCGCGTCCATCAGCACGGCGAACACGTTCTCGTTCCGAATCACCGCGTCCTGCAGCCGCTTGAGCATCGCCGGCGAGCGCTTGGCGTTCCGCTTCTGAAAATCCCGCAGGCGCTTGAGCTGAGACTGCTTCTCCTCGTCGGTCGAGCGGATGAGCGCGATCTCCTGCGGCACCGCGTCGCCGTGCGGGTTCCGGAAAGTGTTCACCCCGATGATCGGATAGGAGCCGTCGTGCTTCTTGTGCTCGTAATAGAGCGACTCCTCCTGGATCTTGCCGCGCTGGTAACCGGTCTCCATCGCGCCCAGCACGCCGCCGCGCTCGGCGATCGCCTCGAACTCGCGTAGCACGGCCTCCTCGACGAGCTCGGTGAGCTCCTCGATCACGAAGCTGCCCTGGTTCGGGTTCTCGTTCTTGGCCAGCCCCCATTCGCGGTTGATGATGAGCTGGATCGCCATCGCGCGGCGCACGCTCTCCTCGGTGGGAGTGGTGATCGCCTCGTCGTAGGCGTTGGTGTGCAGGCTGTTGGTGTTGTCGTAGGTGGAGATCAGCGCCTGCAGCGTGGTGCGGATGTCGTTGAAGGCGATCTCCTGCGCGTGCAAGGACCGGCCGCTCGTCTGCGAATGGAACTTGAGTTTCTGGCTGCGCTCGCTCGCGCCGTAGCGGTTCCTCATCGCCACCGCCCAGATGCGCCGGGCGACGCGTCCCAGCACCGAGTATTCCGGGTCCATCCCGTAGCTGAAGAAGAACGAGAGGTTGGGCGCGAAGTCGTCGATGTGCATCCCGCGCGCAAGATAGGTCTCCACGAACGTGAACCCATTCGAGAGCGTGAAAGCGAGCTGCGAGATCGGGTTCGCGCCGGCCTCGGCGATGTGATACCCGGAGATCGACACGGAGTAGAAGTTCTTCACCTTGTTGTGGATGAAGTACTCCTGGATGTCGCCCATCACCTTGAGGCTGAATTCTGTGGAGAAGATGCAGGTGTTCTGCCCCTGGTCCTCCTTGAGGATGTCGGCTTGCACCGTGCCACGCACGGTCTCGAGCGTCCACTCGCGGATCTTGTCGAGCTCGTCCTCGGTGGGCTCACGCTTGTTGTCGGCCTGGAATTTCTCGACCTGCTGGTCGATCGCGGTGTTGAAGAACATCGCGAGAATCGTCGGCGCCGGGCCGTTGATGGTCATCGACACGCTGGTGTTCGGCGCGCAGAGGTCGAATCCCGAGTAGAGCACCTTCATGTCGTCGAGCGTCGCGATCGAGACGCCCGAGTTGCCGACCTTGCCGTAGATGTCGGGCCGCTCATCGGGCTCGAAGCCATAAAGGGTCACCGAGTCGAAGGCGGTGGAGAGCCGTTTCGCCGGCATGTCCTTCGAGAGCAGGTGGAAGCGCTTGTTGGTGCGGAACGGGTCGCCCTCGCCAGCGAACATCCGGGTCGGGTCTTCGTTCTCGCGCTTGAACGCGAACACGCCCCCGGTGAACGGGAACGAGCCCGGCACGTTCTCGAGCATCAGCCACTTCAGGACCTCGCCGTCGTCCTCGTAGCGCGGCAGCACCACTTTGCGAATCTTGGTGCCCGAGAGTGTCTCGTGGACGAGCCGGGTGCGAAGCTCCTTGCCGCGAATCTTCACGACGTAATCGTCGCCCGAATAGGCCTTCCGCATGGCGGGCCACATCGAGAGGAGCTTCTTCGCGCGGTCATCGAGTTGCCCGTCGCGGGCGGCGGCGAGCGTGTCGAGGCTCTGGTTGTCCTCACTGCACTCCTTGGCGAGCATCGCCTTCGCGGCGGCGAGCTGCTGGCGTTCGCGGGCGATGCGGGCCTGCTCGCCGGCGTGTTGCTTGTAGCCGCGCACGGTCTCTGCGATCTCTGCCAAGTAGCGAACGCGCTGTGGCGGGACGATGGCTGCCTTGCTCGTCGACGCCTTGTGCTTGACCTTCGGTAGCTTGCCACCCTCGAGACCGAGGCCGAGCGCGACGAGCTTCGGCGCAAGCGCCTGGTAGAGCGCGGTAACGCCGTCGTCGTTGAAGCGGCTCGCCTGCGTGCCGAAGACCGGCATCTCCTCGGGCTTCGCCGAGAAGAGCTGGCGGTTGCGCTGATACTGCTTGCGCACGTCGCGGAGCGCGTCCTCTGCGCCCTTGCGATCGTACTTGTTGATCGCCACGCAATCGGCGAAGTCGAGCATGTCGATCTTCTCGAGCTGGCTCGCCGCGCCGAACTCGGGGGTCATCACGTAGAGCGAAACATCCACGTGCGGCACGATCGCCGCATCGCCCTGGCCGATGCCCGACGTCTCGACGATGATCAAATCGAAGGCGGCGACCTTGCAGGCCGCGATCGCCTCGGGCAGCGCCTTCGAGATCTCACCGGTCGCCTCGCGCGTCGCCATCGAGCGCATGAACACGTTCGGCGTATTGATCGCGTTCATCCGGATGCGATCGCCGAGGAGCGCTCCGCCGGTCTTCTTGCGGGAGGGGTCGATCGAGATCACCGCGACCTTCAGCCGGTCGTCCTGGTCGAGGCGGAAGCGGCGCACCAGCTCGTCGGTGAGCGAGCTCTTGCCGGCGCCGCCGGTACCGGTGATTCCGAGCACCGGCACCTTGGCCGTGTCGGCCGTCTGCGCCAGCTCCTCGAGCAGCTTGCCTGGGCTGGCGCCTGCCTCGAGCGCGGTGATGAGCCGCGCCAGCGCACGCCGGTCGCCCGCCTTGACGGCCTTCAGGTCCTTGGGCGCATGTTTCGAGAGATCCTGCTTTTCCAGCTCCTCGTCGCAGCGCTCGACCATGTCGTTGATCATGCCCTGCAGGCCGAGCCGCGCACCGTCCTCGGGCGAGTAGATGCGCGCGACGCCGTAGGCCTCGAGCTCCTTGACCTCGGCCGGCACGATCACGCCGCCGCCGCCGCCGAACACCTTGATGTTCTCGCCGCCCCGCTCGCGAAGGAGATCGAGCATGTACTTGAAGTACTCGAGATGCCCGCCCTGGTAGGACGAGATGGCGATGCCCTGCGCGTCCTCCTGCAGCGCCGCGACCACGACCTCCTCGACCGAACGGTTGTGTCCGAGATGGATCACCTCGCAGCCGGTCGCCTGCAGAATGCGCCGCATGATGTTGATCGAGGCGTCGTGCCCGTCGAAGAGCGACGCGGCGGTCACGAAGCGGACCTTGTGCTTCGCCTTGTAGGCGGTGAGTTCGCGGCTGACGGAGAGGTCGGTCATCGGGCGTTACCGGTTGGCAGGCCGGGCCCGTTAGTTTACTGCGGTCGGCGGGGTACGAGGGCGGAGCAACCACCTCCCGCCCCCGGGCGGACCTCTCCTTGAAAAGGAGGGCAAAAACCTCACACGATCCGCGGCCTCACTTGATCCCAGCGTGCATGAACGACTGCACGAACTGGCGCTGGAAGAGCAGGAAGGCGACGAGGAGCGGGCCCACGGCCATCAACGTGCCGGCGGAGATCACCGACCAGTCGACCCCCGACTCGGGAGCGCCGAATATCGCCAGGCCAACGGTGAGGGGTCGCGTCTCCACCGAGCTGGTGATGACAAGCGGCCAGAGGAAGTTGTTCCAGTGGTAGCTCACCGAGACGAGGCCGTAGGCGAGATACGTGGGCCGCGCAAGCGGAACGTAAACGCGCCACAGCACCTGCAGCATGCCACAGCCCTCGACGCGCGCCGCCTCGTCGAGCTCCTTCGGCACGGTCTTGAAGGTCTGGCGCAGGAGAAAGATGCCAAAGGCGCTCGCGAAGTACGGCATCCCGATGCCGGTGATGGTATCCACGAGATCGAGGCGCGCCATGGTGCGGTAGTTCTCGACGATCAGCACCTCGGGCATGACCATGAGCTGCATCAGGACCAGCGCGAAGGCGATGTTGCGGCCGGCAAATGCGAAGCGCGCGAAAGCGAAACCGGCCAGCGTGCACAGCACGAACTGCAGCGCGAGGATCAGCGTCACCAGCATGAACGTGTTAAGGAAATAGCGCGCGAACGGCGCGACGCTCCAGGCGCGGGTGAAATTAGAGAGCGTGAGCGGCGCCAGCGGCTCGAAGTGCGTGGCGAACTGCGGCGGGTGAAACGCCGCCCAGAAGGCGTAGAGGAGCGGCGCGAGCCACAGCACCGCCAGCAGCCAGGCTGCCGCGATCTCCAGCCAGCGCCCGAGCCGGCGAGTGCCCGTCCCGGTCACCGGTAGTGAATCCTGCGGTCGAAGAGAAAGAACTGGCTGACCGCCATCACGGCGAGGAAGCCGAGCAGCACGGCAGTCAGCGTGGCAGCGTACGCGGTGTCGAAGAAGCTGAACGCAGCCTCGTAGATGTAGTAGAGGAGCAGGTTGCTGGCGTTGTCCGGGCCGCCCTTGGTGAGAATGAAGAGATGGTCCACGAGCTTGAACGCGTTGATCAGCGCGTTGATCAGCACGAAGAGCGTCGTTGGCATCAGCAGCGGAAAAAGGATCCGCCGGAAGTAGTACCAGCGCGACGCGCCCTCGACCGTCGCCGCCTCGCGCAGCTCGGGCGAGATCGACTGCAGGGCAGCGAGGTAGAAGATCATGAAGAACCCCGCTTCCTTCCAGATCGTCATCGCGATGATGCACGTGAGCACGGTCGACGGGTCGCCGAGCCAGTTGTGGCTGCTGCCGCCGAAGGCCGCAACGAGCTTGTCGAGCAGGCCAATCTCCGGCGTGTAAAAGAAGAGCCAGATGTTGGCGACCGCGATCATCGGCAGCACCGTTGGCGTGAAGTAGGCCATGCGCACGAGCGCGCGTCCGGGCAGGCGACCGTTCACCCACAGCGCCATCGCGATCGCGAGCGCGATGCTGGCCGGAACGGTGCCCACCGCGAACCAGAAGTTGTTCTGCACCACCTGCCAGAAGACCGGGTCCGCCCCAAGCGCACGGTAGTTGTCCAGGCCGACGAACGTGGAAGGCCGCAGGCGCGTCGCCGTCGAGAACAGGCTGTCATAGAGAGTCGCGACGGTCGGATAATGCGTGAAGGCGACGAGCAGCACGGCGGCCGGCAGCAGCAGCAGCCAGCCGTAGACGTGCGCGAGACGCCGCTCGTGCATCGGGAGTGCTCGAGGATCCGTCAGGGACAGGGTATCGAGGCGGGCCGGCGCGCACCGCGCGCGTCGGCCCGGTCTTCGATCAACGATAGGGCTTGAGCAGGCGCTCGGCCTGGGCCTGCGCCGAGCCCAGGGCTTCCTTCGGCGTCTTTCCTCCCGTGAGGGCCGCCTGGATCGCGTCATCCAGGAGCTTGCGCACCCGGCCGGTCTGGTAGGTGGAGAGCTCGGCCGTGGCGAACTCGAGCTGGTCGCGGGCGACCGCCGCAGGCGGAAACTTCACGACATAATCGCTGAGCAGCTTGGTCTTATAGGCGTCCGGACGCGTGCCGATGTATCCGGTCGCGATGCTCCACTTTGCGGTGCGTTCCGGGTCGGTCATCCACTTGATGAACGTCAGTGCGGCCTTGCGCTCCTCTGGCGTCGACTTCTTGAAGATGTAGAAGTTTCCGCCGCCGGTGGGCGTCCCGCGCCGCTTCGAAGCGGGGAGCATCGCAACGCCGAAGTCGAACTTCGCGTTGTTCTTCACCGCTGTGAGGTTGCCGGTCGAATGCCACATCATCGCGGTCTTGCCCTCGAGGAAGTTCTGGCGCAGCGTGCCCCACTCGACGGTGCCCTCGGGCATCACCTTGTGCTTCTTGCTGAGGTCGACCCAGTACTCGAGCGCTCCGACCACCGCGGGATCGCCGAAGTGCGTGACGTTCCCGTCCGGGTTCATCAGCACCTGCCCGTTCTGCATCGTGAGCGCGCCGAACATCCAGTACGGATAGCCAGTCGACGGGATCATCACGCCCCACCGCGAGATGTTGCCGCTCGCGTCCTTCTTCACGAGCTTCCTTCCCATGTCCACCATCTCCTGCCAGGTCGCAGGCGGATGGTTCGGATCGAGCCCGGCTTCCTTGAAGGCATCCTTGTTGTAGTACATGACGATCGTCGAGCGCTGGAAGGGAATGCCGTACACCTTGCCCTTGTACGTGCCGTTCTCCATCAGCGCGGGGTAGAACGCCTTCAGCCACGCCTTCTCCTCCGCAGTGGAGACGATGTCGTCGAACGCGTAGATCAGGTCCTGCTCGATGAGCTCGTAGATGTCGATCGAGAACAGCACCGAGAGCTGCGCCGGCTGACCAGCCTTGTGCGCCGCCAGCGCCTTGATGCGCGCATCGTTGTAGTTACCCGCGTAGACCGCCTTCACCTTGATGTCCGGGTGCTCCTTCTGGAAGTCGGCCACCAAGCCGTCGATCACCTTCGTGAGTGGTCCGCCGACCGCGATCGGGTAGTACATGGTGAGCTCGGTGGCGGCCGATGCCGGCAGCGCGGCGAGCGGTCCGAGGCCGCATCCGATTCCCATCGCCACGGCGATCCCGAGAAACTGCCTTCTCAGTCTGCTTGTCATCGTTGTTCTCCTCCTTGTTGAGTTCACTGCGTCACTCGCCCGGGGGCTGCGCCGTTTGGCGGACCCCCGGATCGGAAACTCATGCCGGCGGCGCGAACGCGTGAAACTCCTCGCGCCGGTTGCCGGTCTTTGCGTCGAAGACATGTGCGGCGGCTGCATCCCATCCGATCCGGATCGCCCCGCGCCGCCCCGCGGGGAAGTGGCCGGAGACGCGCAGCATCAGCGGCTCGTCACCGACGCGAGTGGTGACCACCGTATCGGCGCCATGATAGTCGACCGACACGACCTCCGCCGGCAACCCCCCGCGCTCGACGATGCGGATCGCTTCAGGTCGGATGCCGAGGAGCAGCGCGTCGGCGGGCCCGTCCACGAGCCGCCCGTTCGCAGCGCCGCGGATGCCGGCTCCGCCGTCGACCGCCGCGAGCCGCAGGATGTTCATCGGCGGCGTGCCGATGAAGCGCGCGGCGAAGGCGCTCGACGGCCGGGCGTAGAGCGCCTCGGGCTCGCCCGACTGCTCGACGCGTCCCTCGCGCAGCAGGATGATGCGGTCGGCCATGCTCATGGCCTCGATCTGGTCGTGCGTCACGTAGACGACGGTCATGCCGAGCCGCTGTTGCAGCGCTCGGATCTCGACACGCATCTCGTGGCGCAGCTGCGCGTCGAGGTTCGATAGCGGCTCGTCCATCAGGCACACCGCGTTCTCCGCGATGATCGCGCGAGCCAGCGCGACACGCTGCCGCTGCCCGCCGGAGAGCTGCGCGGGCCGGCGATCGAGCAACCCGTCCAGACCGACCAGCTCCGCGACGCGCTCCAGCCGACGGTGGCGCTCGGCCGCCGCAACGCGGCGCACCTTCAGCCCGAACACGATGTTCTCGCCCACGTCGAGATGCGGAAACAGCGCATACGACTGGAATACCATCGATACATGACGCTGCGATGGCGGGTCGCGCGTGACGTCCCGCCCGGCAATCAATACACGGCCGGCAGTCGGCTCTTCGAGCCCGGCGATCAGGCGTAGGGCCGTCGATTTGCCGCAGCCCGAGGGGCCGAGCAGCACCAGGAAAGAGCCCGCCGCAGCCTCGAAACTGATGTCGTCGACGGCGCGCACGGATCCGTAGTGCTTCGAGACCCCTTTCAGGACGATGTCGGACATGAGCTTGGCGTGAACGCGCGAAGCGGGATTCTAGCCGCTCGCGGCGGCGAGGCTGTCTACGTGAAGAGAATCGGTGACGAGGACACCTTTCCCCTCGGGAAGAGGGGGTCACCGACGAGCCGCGCTAGGTCAGCGTGACGCCCGCTTCCGGTGCAGGCGCCCGGCCCAACTGGTACACGACGGTGCGCGCGCGGCCGGGCAAATAGGTCTCGCCGACCACCGGGCAGTGCGGATTGCGGTAGCCACCCTTCTCGAGCGTGTCGTCCTGCGCGACCTCCTGCCACAGTCCACACCACACCGGTCGAAACTGCCAGCGCACGTAACCCGCGCGCGCCGCGGCATCGATGAGATCGTCGGCGTCCGGCACTTCGCTCACCATCACCGGCTCGCCGTCGATCGCGTACGGTGTCGCGCCGAAGGCGGTCATGCATTCGATTCGCTCCTGGTCGGAGGCGGCCAGTCGCGTGCACGGACGCGCTTCGATTCGCGCGAGATCCCAGGAGCCCAGCTCCCAAGCCGTCTCGAGCGCATCGTTCTCCAGGTCCTGGAATCGCTCCCACAGCCTGTTCACTTGCAGCGCGGAGCTCGGCACCGGCTGGTGCGCCACCGCGTTGCCCTCCGCGGCGAGCTTCACTTCAACGAACGCGTGCCAGTGCAGGTTCATCACCACCGGCGTGTTGG
Organism: Betaproteobacteria bacterium; assembly: GCA_022340285.1. Classification (GTDB taxonomy): domain Bacteria; phylum Pseudomonadota; class Gammaproteobacteria; order Burkholderiales; family SG8-39; genus JAABRB01. The sequence goes on along the minus strand of JAJDOG010000082.1, from coordinate 12,497 downwards.
TGTAAGGCGTGGCGGCGATCGTCACGCCGGCGAGGGGGAGCCGGTTCGCGACGAGCTGATCCTCGATGATCTCCAGAAGCGTCTTCATCAGGCCCTCCGGTTGCTGCAGACGGCAAGATCTCTGGCACCGCACTACCTCATCACGCCGTTAGCAGACTGCTGCATCGAGTGCTAACGCGGATCCGTCCGGCGTGCGCCACAGCGGCACCTCGCACCGCATATGTATGCAAACATCGCGCCTGCCTGACGGTCGCAGCGGTTCCGCGTGGAAAATGTGTCGCCGCGCTGTGCAGCGCGCCACACCAATCGGCCGGTTTTGCCGCCATCCAGTCCCGTCGAGTCGTGCTGTCACGACGCGTTTTGAATGCCAATGGCATTGCTTTGGCGCCCGGATTGTCTAGGATGGGTAGCAGGGTGCGTGATTGCCGCAGCGGGCACGAAGCAGGAGTGGCCACGCGATGCAAGTCCAGCGCGCAGGAAGGCAAGTCCGCAAGATCGCTTTGTCCGGGGTACTGCTCGGGCTCGTCGCCGCGTGCCAGACCCCGCCACCGCCGCCCGCCGATCCCGAGCAGGCGCTGATCGCGAAGGGCCGCGAGCTCTTCTTCAACGAGACCTTCGCCGGCAACGGTCGAACCTGCGGATCGTGCCACCGCGAAGAGGCCAATTTCTCGATCGACCCGGCGTTCATCGCCACGCTGCCGCCGGATGATCCGCTGTTCGTGGCGGAATTCAATCCGGACCTGAAAGCGAACTTCGAGAACCCGCGGCTGATGCGCGAGTTCGGGCTGATCCTCGAGAATCTCGACGGCTTCGACGACCTGCCCAACAAGTTCGTCATGCGCGGCGTTCCGCACGTGCTGGGCCTGCGCAACTCGGTGGCGAGCCCGCAGGGTCCGCGCACCGGCTGGTCCGGCGACGGCGCGCCCGGCGACGGATCGCTGCGCTCGTTCGCGACCGGTGCGGTGATCCAGCACTTCACGAAGACGCTGAATCGCGTCGCGGGCGTGGACTTCAGGCTGCCGACCGACGAGGAGCTCGACGCGCTCGAGGCGTTCCAGCTCTCCCTCGGCCGCCAGGAGGATCTCGTGCTGCCCCTGCCACTCAAGGGCACCGTCGCCAAGCGCGGCCAGGAGATTTTCCTCGACAACAACCTCGGCAAGTGCAACCTGTGCCATCAGAACGCCGGCGCCAACGCGAACTTCGGCGCCGGCAGCCTCGGCAACGCCAACTTCGACACCGGCGTCGAGAATCTTCCCGACCAGCCGGCGCGCCTCACCGGCGAGAAGGTGCCGCACGACGACGGCTTCGGTCGGCCGGGCGACGGCACGTTCAATACGCCCCCGCTCGTCGAGGCCGCCGACTCCGGGCCGTTCTTTCACAACAACGCGATCGAGACGATCGAGGGTGCCGTCGGCTTCTACGATGGAGAGTCGTTCAACAATTCGCCCGCGGGGCAACTGCTCGCCGCGGCCGATCCGGAAGGCAACGGTATCGAGCTCGACGGCACGCAGATCGTCGAGATCGCCGCGTTCCTGCGCGTCATCAACGCGCTCGAGAACATCCGCCAGAGCACGACGCTCCTCACACAGAGCCTCGACAAGAAAGTGGCCGACACGACACGAGCGCCGGAGTTGATCAACCGGGCACGGCCCGAGATCCGCGACGCCGCGCAGGTGCTTGCAGGTGCGGGGTTGCACCCGCAAGCGGTCGCGCATCTCGAGACCGCCGCCAAGGCCGCGAGGAAGGCGGCCAAGCGATGGTTCGGACGGCGCGACCTGACCGAGCGTGCCCTACAGGAATTGCAGAAGGCACGCGCCGAGCTGATCGAGACGCTGGCCATGCCGGAGAGAAAGGGCTGAGGATGCCGCCATATGGATCGCTGAACGTTTCAAAGTGGCTCGGCGTCGCGACAGTGATCGCGGCAATGCTGGCCGGGGCTTCGTACGCCCACGGCCAGAAGCAGACCGAACGCTACATTCCGCTTGGGCAGTCGCCGGGCCTCTCGGGTAAAACCACCGCCCTCGGCGTGGTCGAGTCGGCGAATTCCGCGGCGCGCGCGATCACCGTCGCGGGGCGGACGTTCAGGGTCACCGAGCGGACGCGCATCTGGCTCGACCGCAGCCGGATCAAGCTCACCACACAAGACGGAAGCTTCGCGGATCTGCAGCCCGGCCGCCGGGTCGAGGTGATGCCCGAAAGCGGGACGCCTGGTGCGCCCGCCGCGTGGATCAAGGTCGAGATGACGGCGAGCGGCGGCGCGAACCGGTGACGGCCCGCCGGGGCGTTGCGCCACCCGACGCGCGGTCCATCGACACCTTGCGTGCGCCCGCACGACACGGCGGATCCGCCTTCAGCCCCGCAAGGAACGAGTCGATCAGCGCCGGCGCGGCGGCGCTGAGATCGAAGCGATTCGGCGTTTCCACCCAGCTTCGCATCAGGCCGGTGACGAAAGCGTAAAGCCCCTGCGCGGCGACGCGCGTGTCGGTGCCGGCCGGCAGCTGGCGCTTGGCGACGGCCTGCTCGAATGCGGTCTCGCAACGACGCAGGCAGACCTTGCGATCCTCGAGCTGGCGGGCGCGGACCGGCGCGAGCTCCTCGGTGTATTCACAGCGCAAGAACACCACGTCGAACACCGCCTGCGTGCGCCGGGACCGGGCCAGGCTCTGCAGCGCGTGAATCGCGAGCTGCCGGACCGCGCCGAGCGGATCGGCGGCCGACGCGCGATCCATCTCCTCCATCGCCGCGTTCATCGGCATCTCCACGCGCTTGACGAGCGCCTGGAAGAGGTCCGCCTTGTCCTTGAAATGCCAGTAGATCGCGCCGCGCGTGACGCCGGCGGCATCGGCGACCTCGGCGAGCGAAGTGTGGCCGACGCCGCGCGCGCGGAACACCCGCTCCGCGGCATCGAGCAATTCCTCGCGCGTGGCGAGGGCTTCTTCGCGTGTCTTGCGAACCATTGAAACCTTACGGAAACAAAAATCTTCGGTCCGGCATTTTACAAACATACATGGTTGTATGTAAACTCCCGCGTTGAACAAAAACCGCAGGCGCGCCGGTCGCCCGGCGCTACGGCCTGCTTCGACCAGGACCGGAGTATCCCGATGAGATCCGCCCCATCTTCCGTGCATGCTCCTTCCGCTGCGCTCGGCCTCGCCGCGCTCGCGCTCGTCGCGCTCGCCGGCTGCGGCGACCAGGGCCAGCAAGGAGGCTTCCACGGCTTTCCGCCCGCACCCGTGACGCTGCTCGAAGTGAAGACCGCCACCGTCCCGGTGCAGTTCGAATACGTCGGCCAGACGGCCGGCTCCAAGGAAGCGCAAGTGCGTGCGCGCGTGACCGGCATCCTCGAGAAGCGCGTGTACCAGGAAGGCGGCCGCGTCAAGCAGGGCCAGACGATGTTCATCATCGACCCGAGACCGTACGCGGCGGCGTTGCAGGCGGCGGAAGCGGAGCTCGCGCGTGCGCAAGCGCAGCTCGCGCAGGCGAGTCGCGACCGCAAGCGGCTCGAGCCGCTCATCAACGGTGACATCGAGGGTGCCGTGAGCCAGCGGGAGTACGACGACGCCGTGTCGGCCGAAGAGCTCGCCGCGGCGAACGTCAAGCTCGCGAATGCAAACCTGACGACCGCCCGGCTCAACCTCTCCTACACGACCGTAACTGCGCCGGTGAGCGGGTTCGCGAGCCGCGAGCAGAAGTCCGAGGGAAGTCTGGTCTCGCCGGGCGCGGACAGCCTGCTCACGACAGTTTCGCAAGTCGACCCCATCTGGGTGAACTTCAGCATCTCGGAGAACGAGCGGTTGCGCCTGGACCGCCTCGTGCGCGAAGGCAAGCTGGTCGTGCCCGAGGCGCCCGACGGCGGCTACGAGGTGAGCGTGCGGCTCGCGGACGGCTCCATCTATCCGCGCAAGGGCAAGCTCGCGTTCATCGATGCGCGCATCAATCCCGGCACCGGATCGTACGACGCGCGCGCCGTGTTCCCCAACGAAGACGTGGGCCTGCGGCCCGGCCAGTTCGTGCGCGTGGTCCTCTCGGGGGCGACGCAGCCGAACGCGATCGTCGTGCCGCAGCCCGCGGTGATGGACAGCCCGCAAGGGAAGTTCGTGTACGTCGCCGGCAAGTCGAAGGACGGCAAGGACGTCGCGCTGCCGCGTCCGGTTACGGTCGGCGACTGGACCAAGTTCGGCGGGGCCAACCAGTGGATCATCGAATCGGGACTCAAGCCCGGCGACCGCGTGGTCGTTGACGGCATGGCGAGGCTGCAGCCGATTCCGACCGGGGCGCCGATCGTTCTCGGCCCGCCGCCTGGCGCGGCGAAGAGCAGTGCTCCGGGCGGCGCTGCGGCGAAAAAATAGCGTGAGTCCAGGTCGTCACTGACCCGCTCCCCAAGGAACCTGCCATGTTCTCCCGATTCTTCATCGACCGCCCGATTTTCGCCGCTGTGCTGTCGATATTCGTCGTCCTGGCCGGCCTCGCATCGATGCGCGTGCTGCCGATCGCGCAGTACCCGGAAATCGCGCCGCCCGTCGTTCAGGTGCAGGCGTTCTATCCCGGCGCGTCCGCACAGGTGCTCGAGCAGACCGTCGCCGCCCCGCTCGAGAACGCGATCAACGGCGTCGAGGGCATGATTTACATGAGCTCGAACTCGGCGTCGAACGGGCAGCTGCAGATCCAAGTCACGTTCGACATCGGCACCGATGTCGACCAGGCCGCACTCAACGTGAACAACCGCGTCAAGCAGGCCGAGGCGCGCCTGCCGCTGGAGGTGCGGCGCCAGGGCGTCAACGTCGAGAAGGGCTCGTCGGCCTTTCTCCAGGTGCTCGCCTTCTACTCGCCGGACGGACGGTTCGACGACCTGTACACGTCGAACTACGTGACGCTGAACGTGCTCGACCGTCTGAAGCGCATCCCGGGCACCACCAACGTGCAGATCTTCGGCGCGAAGGACTACGCGATGCGGATCTGGGTGCAGCCCGACCGGCTCGCCCAGCTGCGGCTCACCACCGGCGACGTGATCGCTGCGATCCAGGAGCAGAACGCGCAGTTCGCCGCCGGCAAGGTCGGCCAGGCGCCTTACAGCGGCGACCAGGAGCTCGTGTACACCATCACCACGCTCGGCCGGCTCGCTGATGCCGAGGAATTCTCGAACATCATCGTGCGGGCGAACCCCGACGGCTCCACCATACGCCTGCGCGACGTGGCGCGGGTCGAGCTCGGCAGCAAGGACTACGAGTTCATCGGCCGCTACAACGGCAAGAGCGCGACGCTCGTCGGCATCTTCCTGCAGCCGGGCGCCAACGCGCTCGAAGTGGCCGGCGTGGTCAAGGAGACCGTCGCGGAGCTGGCCGAGCGGTTCCCGGCCGGGCTCGCGTACGCGATCCCGTACGACACCACGCGCTTCGTCGAAGTCTCCATCCGCGAAGTGCTGAAGACGCTCGGCGAGGCGATGATCCTCGTGTTCCTCGTCGTCTACCTCTTCCTGCAGAACTGGCGCGCGACGCTCATCCCGATCATCGCGGTGCCGGTGTCGTTGACCGGCGCTTTCGCGGGGCTGCTCGCGCTCGGCTACTCGATCAACACGCTCACGCTGTTCGGCATGGTGCTCTCCATCGGGATCGTCGTCGACGACGCGATCGTCGTGCTGGAGAACGTCGAGCGAATCATGCACGAGGAACACTTGCACGCGCGTGAGGCGGCGATCATCGCGATGCGCGAGGTGAGCGGCCCGGTGGTGGCGATCGTGCTGGTGCTCGCAGCGGTGTTCGTGCCGATCGCTTTCCTCGGTGGACTCACCGGCGAGCTTTACCGGCAGTTCGCCGTCACGATCTCGATCGCCGTGGTCATCTCGGGGATCGTTGCGCTCACCCTGACCCCGGCGCTCTGCGTGATGATCCTGAAACGCGAGCATCGGCAGCCGGGCCGTTTCTTCACGTGGTTCAACGACTGGTTTCATCGCGTGACCGGTCGCTACATCGGCGGTGTCACGTGGATGATCCGCCGCGGCGTCATCGCACTCGTGCTCTTCGGCGGGATGGTGGTGATCGCCAGCGGGCTGTGGCGCATCACGCCGGGCTCGCTCGTGCCCAGCGAGGATCAGGGCTTCTTCATCTCGGCGGTCATCCTGCCTGACGGGGCCACCCTTCAGCGCACCGATCGGGTCGTCAACCAGGTGGTCGACATCCTGAAATCGAATCCGGTGAACGAGGACGTCGTCGCATTCACGGGGTTCGACTTCATCGGCGGCGGCTTCCGCAACAACGCTGCGACGATCTTCGTCACGCAGAAGCATTGGGACGAGCGCAGCGTGACGACGCCGCAACTGGTCGGCGAGTTCTTCGCGAAGACCGCGCACATCAAGGACGCGCTGGTGCTCGCCTTCGGGCCGCCCGCGATCTTCGGGCTCGGCACCGCGGGCGGTTACGAGTTCTACATCCAGCAACGCGGCGACGGCGGCTCGGCGGAGATGGCGCAGGTGACGCAGCAGCTCCTCGGCCGGCTCAACTCCGACCCGATGCTCGGCGGCGCGCAGACGCTGTGGCGCTCCAACGTTCCGCAGCTTCACGTCGACGTGGACCGCGAGAAGGCGAAATCGCTCGGCGTGCCCGTGGACGAGGTGTTCGACACGCTGTCGGCGACGCTCGGCAGCTACTACGTGAACGACTTCAACAAGTTCGGGCGCACCTGGCAGGTGCTGATGAGCGCCGAGCCGCGTTACCGCAACCGCCCTGACGACGTCGGCGCGGTCTGGGTACGCTCCAAGCGGGGCGAGATGATCCCGCTTCGCGCGCTCGCGAAGGTGACTTACTCGTCCGGCCCCGACTCGCTCGACCGGTTCAATAACCTTCCCGCGGTGAAGATCATCGGCCAGGGCGCGCCGGGCGTGAGCTCCGGCCAGGCGATCGAGCGCGTCGAGGCGATCGCCCGCGAAGTCCTGCCCCGCGACTTCAGCTTCGATTGGGGTGGCGCCTCCTACCAGGAGAAGAAATCCAGCGGCACGTCGAACCTCGCGCTCGGCATGGCGGTAATCATGGTCTTTCTGATTCTTGCCGCGCTCTACGAACGCTGGTCGCTCCCGCTCTCCGTGCTGCTGGCGCTGCCGTTCGGGACGTTCGGCGCGCTCACCGCAGTCTGGCTGCGCGGCATGACCAACGACGTGTACTTCCAGATCGGACTGGTCACGCTGCTCGGGCTCGCGGCGAAGAATGCGATCCTGATCGTCGAATACGCGCTGCTCAAGACCCGGGAAGGCTACTCGCCGTCGGCCGCCGCGATCGAGGCCGCGCGCTTGCGGTTCCGGCCGATCATCATGACCTCGCTCGCCTTCATTCTCGGCGTGGTGCCCCTGGCCTTCTCGACCGGCGCCGGCGCGGGCGCGCGGGTCTCGGTGGGTACCGGCGTGATGGGCGGCATGCTGGCTGCCACGTTCCTCGCGATCTTCTTCATTCCCTTCTTCTTCAGGCTGCTGGTCGAGCGACGCGTGCGCGAGACGCGCACCGCGGCCGAGCTGCACGCCGAGGTCGAAGAGGGCGAGCGGCGCAGCGCGGAGTTGCACGCTGCGACCATCGCCGCCACCGAAGGCAAAGGAGCATCCCATGGCTGAATCACGAACCCGGCGCACCGCTTTCGGTCTCGCGATGACGGTCTCGATGGCGCTGGCAATAGCGTTGGGCGGGTGCGCCACGACGGAGACGACCCCGCCGAAGCTCGATCTTCCCGTGGCAACGCAGGCGAAGGCGCCGGTGGAGCTCGACAGCTGGTGGACGCTCTTCGGGGACGCCGAGCTGACTGCGTTGGTCGAGGAGGCGCTTGCCAACAACCTGGACCTGCGCGCCGCCGTGGCGCGCATCGACCTCGCGCGCGCCAACCTGCTGCTCGCGCGCTCGTTCCTGTATCCGTCGGTCGATCTGAACGTGAACCCGAGCCGCAGCCAGCGCAGTGAGGCGACCGCGTTTCGCCAGGGTCCGCCGTTCATCTCGACGACGCACACCGTAGGGCTCTCCGCCGCATACGAGCTCGATCTGTGGGGCAAGCTGCGCTCCGGACAGGACGCCGCCGCGTCGACGCTGCTCGCCTCGCAGTACAACGCCGAGACGGTGCGCATCGCGCTGGCCGCACAGGTTGCGAACAGCTATTTCACCCTGACCGCGGCGGATGCGGAGCTTGCGCTATCGCGCAGAACCCTCGAGACACGCGACGCGAGCGTCCGGCTGCAGCAGGCACGGCGCAATGCGGGCCTGGTCAGCGCGCTCGATGTGAAGCAGGCCGAGGCCGCGCGCGCGACCGTGGCAGCGTCGATCCCGCCGTTGCAAAAAGCCGTCGACCTGCTCCAATCCTCACTCGCCGTCCTGACCGGGCGCAGCCCGCGCGAGGTGTACACGCCGATCGTCAAGCGCGGACGCGACATCGAGTCCTATGCCGACGCCCCCGAGGTACCGCCCGGGCTGCCGTCGGACCTCCTCGCGCGGCGTCCGGACATTCGCCAGGCCGAGGCCTCCCTCGCCGCGGCCGATTTCCGTGTGTCGGAAGCGCGGGCGCAGTACTTCCCTTCGGTGGTGCTCACCGGCACGCTGGGCTCGGAGAGCGCGACCCTCGCCAATCTCTTCTCCGGTCCGGCCGCGATCTGGTCGATCGCCGCGTCGCTCACGCAACCGCTGATCGGGCTCAAGCGAATCGAGGCGCAGGTGGAGGCGGCTTCCGCGCGCCGGAAACTGGCCGAGATCGGTTACGTGCAGGCCGTGCAGGCCGCATTCCGCGACGTGCACGACGCGCTCGTCTCGCACACCGGCGCACGCAATTCGTACCTCGCGCAGGAGGAGCGCCGCGCCCAGCTGGCCGATGCCCTGAAGCTCTCCGATCGGCGCTACCGGGCCGGCTATACCGGCTACCTCGACGTGCTCGCCGCGCAGCGCGACCTGCTGGAAGCCGAGCGCGAGCAGCTGATCGCATTGCGCAACCAGCAGACGGCACTGGTCGATCTGTACCGCGCCCTCGGGGGCGGCTGGGAGCCGCGGTCGGTCGCGGTCAGCACGCGCTAATGCGGTCCAGGGGATCGGCACTTCCGGGATGCTTTGCGATCTTTGACGTTGGGCCTTTTCGCCACGGGGCCGCGGTGCTAGGGTGATCGTGCGGTTCGGTCGCTCCACGAGGCGCCCCCATGACGCTCCATCGCGGGTTTGCGCTTGCCATCACGTTCGCGGCAAGCCTCGCATTGCACGCTCCGCCCAGCAACGCGTGCGTGTGGTCGTCGATCGATCACAAGATCGGCTACGACCAGTCCGGCGTGTGGAACCCGGACGTCTACCGGAACTTCCTGATCGGGCTCTCTGTCGCGCAGGTCGGCGGCGCGCTGTGGGAAGGCGCCGAGTCACGCTTCGGCAAGACGATGTGGCAAGGGGTCGATGCCCAGCTGATCGGTGCCGCGACCGTCGGCGTGACGAAGCGCGTCTTCACGCGCGTGCGCCCGAGCGAAACGGATGATCCCTGCAACTGGTTCGCGCACGGGTCGAACTACAGCTTCCCGAGCGAGGAAGCGGCCCTTTCGGCCGCGCTCGTGACGCCATACATTCTCGAGTACGGGAGCGAGTATCCGGCAACGTACGGCCTCCTCCTCCTGCCGCTTTACGTGGGCGCCGCACGCCTCAAGGCCCAGGCGCACTGGCAGAGCGACGTGCTGTTCGGCTGGGCCATCGGCGGCCTGGCGGGTTGGTATGCGCACAGCCGCAAGACGCCGATCCTGATCGAGATCCTGCCCCACGGCGTGATGGTCGGGTTGAAGAAGCGCTTCTAGCCGGCGCTCTGCTATCTTCGGCGGGAGTCGTCGTCTCGTCCCGCGGAGCGCCCCGTCAATGGAAGTCCTCGTCCTCCTCGCCCTCATCCTTGCGAACGGCGTGTTCGCGATGTCGGAGCTCGCCGTCGTCTCGAGCCGCCACGTCCGACTCCGGCAGCTCGCCGAAGCCAAGCACCCGGGTGCCGCGGCGGCGCTCGCGCTCACCGCGCATCCCGGTCAGTTCCTGTCCACCGTGCAGGTCGGCATCACCCTGATCGGCATCTTCATGGGGGCTTTCGGCGAGGCCACGCTCTCCGCTCACCTGACCGACGCTCTGCGAAGCGTAGGGGTCCTCGCGCCGTATGCGCGCGAGCTCGCGGTGGCGATCGTCGTGATCGGCATCACGTACTTCTCGCTGGTGCTCGGCGAGCTGGTGCCCAAGCGCCTCGCCATTCACGCACCCGAGGCCGTCGCGACGCGCATCGCCAAGCCGATGCAGCTCCTGTCCAAAACGGTTTACCCGTTCGTGAAGCTGCTCACGTTCTCGACCGAGGTATTGCTGCGCCTGCTCGGCGTGCGCGAGCGCGTGAGGCAGACCGTGACCGAGGCGGAGATCGAGGGATTGATGAAGATCGGTACGGAGTCCGGGGTTTTCGAGCCTGCAGAGCACGAGTTCGTCTCGCGCGTGCTGCGCCTCGATTCGCAGACCGTCAGCGCGATCATGACGCCGCGCATGGACATCGTGTGGCTCGACGTCGACGCGGCGCGTGAGGAGAGCCTGAGGACGATTCGCGACATGGGTTTCACACGGCTGCCGGTATGCCAGACCGGACCGGACGACGTGCTGGGGATCCTCGATACCCTCGACCTTCTCGGCGTCGCGCTGAAGGGCGAGACGTTCGATCTGCGCAAGTTCCTCCGCGCTCCGCTGTACGTGCCGGAGAGCATCCATCTGATCCGCCTCCTCGAGCTCTTCAAGCTCAACAAGGCGCACCTCGCCCTGGTGGTCGACGAGTACGGGGTCGTGCAGGGCCTCGTCACCATGACCGACGTGATCGAGGCGATCGTGGGCGAGGTGCCCGAGACCGACGCGCCGCACGAGCAGGAAGTCGTGCGGCGCGCGGACGGTTCGCTGCTGGTGGACGGCGGGATCTCGCTCGACCGGCTCAACGAAGCGCTCGAACGCGCGATCGCGCTGCCCGAGGACGAGGCCGGCCGCTATCACACGCTCGGCGGACTCGTGATGGCGCGTCTAGGCCGCGTGCCCCGCGCGGGCGACCAGTTCGACTACGCGGGTCTGCGCTTCGAGGTCCTGGACATGGACCGCCACAGCGTCGACAAGGTGCTGGTCGTGCCGCAGGCTACGCGGACTTCGAACGCGGCGGACGCCGACGGCGCTTGACTGGCGCCATGCCCTTGGCGGCCAGCTCCTTCAGGGCGCTCTTGCTCTTTTTTAGCCCGCCTAGACCCATGCCGCGCAGCACATGTGGGGCCTTGGTGAACTGGATGTTCTCGTAGCCGATGATCTCGATGCGGTTGCCCCAGGGATCGTAGAAATCGAGGAACGGTCCCGGCAGGGTCTTGATGCCCTTAGCCTTGAGCGCGCGGCGGACCGCCTGCTTGTCGTCGACCACGAGACCGAAGTGGCGCCCGTCATCACGCGCCTGGCGTCTGCCCTTCTGGAGGGCGAGAAACTGGTCGCCGAGGTCGATGAAGGCGTCGGTCTTGCTCTTGCCGCGCAACTCGAACTCGAAGAGACCGCCGTAGAACGCGAGCGCCGCCTCGATATCGCCGACCTCGAGCGCGACGTGATTGAACCCTACCACCCGCGGTTTGCCTGACTTCGACATGGGCCCTACCTCCTTCGATCGGCTTAGCCGCAGCAGTTTGGATCGAGCTGCCGGGGCGGGCACTTCGCAGTGCCGTACGAGCAGAACACGCAGCAGTCCCCGCTACGCGGCTTGATGACCGCATGGCAGCCGGTGCATTCGTAGAAGAACTGGCACGCGTCGGTCGGCATCTCCTCGCGGCGCGCCGTGCCGCACTGCGGGCAGGTGATGACGGAAAAGCGTTCCACGGTCTCGTTCATCGACGCAAAATATCAGATAAATGCGTGGCGGACCTTGGCGGACACCCACTCGCTGGCGACCACCGTGGCAAGAATGACGATGAAGATCAGCGTCACTTGCGGCCAAGCGAGGACGTTCAGCGAGGCCTGCAGGTTGAGGCCGATACCGCCTGCTCCGACCAGGCCGAGCACGGTGGACTCCCGGATGTTGATGTCCCAGCGGAACACCGAGACCCCTGCGAAAGCCGGCAGGATCTGCGGCCAGATCCCGTACGTGAGCACCTGCCCGGGCGAGGCGCCGGTGGCGGCGACCGCCTCGACCTGCGTCGGATCGATCTCCTCGATCGCCTCGTACATCAGCTTGGCGATGAAACCGATCGAGCGGAGTGCAATGGCAATGATGCCCGCGAGCGGCCCCGGGCCGATGATCGCCACAAGCAGCAGCGCCCAGATGAGCGAGTTGATCGAGCGCGACGACACGATGATGAAGAGCGCAACGGGTCGCAGGAAGAGCGCGCTCGGCGAGGTGTTGCGCGCCGCGAGGAACGCCACGGGCATCCCCATGCCGAGCGCGAGCAGCGTGCCGATGGTGGCGATGTTCAACGTTTCCCAGAGCGGCGCCCAGAGCTCGCCGATATAGGCCCAACGCGGCGGCACCATGCGCCCGAG
>JAJDOG010000038.1 GCA_022340285.1 Betaproteobacteria bacterium | reverse complement strand
TTCTTCCTGCAGCACGTAGCGACCGAGAGTTCTCATTTCGCGCTTGTCGGTTGATTCTTTTGACGTTGTCGGATCATTCTCCAGCCCCGGGGCGCAACGTTAACCCTTCCCGCGTAGCGGGGAAAGCCCGGGCGCCAACGCGGGCGGACGGATTCCCGCCCCACCTCGTTCCCGCCGCCCGCCCGGCGTCGTCGTGTCGCCACGACATGTATCTGTGTCCTCGCGGTGGCAGCGCCCGCGCGTCCATCCTACAATACGCGCGGATTGCCACCGGCCTTCCGGCGCACCCCGAAAGACCGGCCCGCGTTCCAGTCGGAAGTACCGCGCGTCGTCATCACAGCCAGGCGCGTGACACCTCTAGTTGACCGTCAAAACAGAATCACCTGAAAGGAAGACCTTCATGAAGCTCCTCAAACTGCTGGCCGCCGGCGTGGCGATGCTCGCCCTCGCGAGCGGTAGTGCACTCGCAGAATCCACCAAGGCCGAAAAGCAAGCCGAATTGCGCAAAGTGTCCAACGCGACGCTCCAGGATTTCTACAAGGCTGACCCGAAGATCAAGGGCCAGTTGGCGAAGGCGCCCGGGTACGCCACGTTCACGACGTACGGACTGTCGTTCCTGATCGGCGGCGCCGGCGGCAAGGGCCTCGTGCACGACAAGAAGTCGGGCAAGAACACCTTCATGGACATGGCCCAGGCGAGCGCAGGCGTGCAGATCGGCGCTTCGCAAAGTCGGATCCTGATCGTGTTCAAGAACTCGCAGGCGATGAAGAAGTTCGTCGACGAGGGCTGGGAGTTTGGCGGCGGCGGCGGTGTTCAGGCGGGCGCGGGCGGCAAGTCAGTCGGGCCGGGCCAGGGCGAGAATCTCATATCCGACGCGATGTACTACACGCTCACGCCCAACGGTTTGCAGGCAGGCGGCGCGGTTGCCGGAACCAAGTTCTGGAAGGACAAGGACCTCAACTAGAAAGCGTCGAGTCGGGACTCGACCGAGGGGGCCTGCGGCCCCCTCGCCGTTTCCGGCGCGAGCAAGTTCGACCTACGCCGGTTTGGGTTTGGACTTGTCCTTTTCATACATGTTCAGCAGGCACCGGACGCCCCGATCCGTGGCATTAGCCTGCAGCTGGGAGGTGATCATCAGGGTCCAGTCGGACTGAGTGATCTTCCCGAAATAGAGACGTGAAGTCACGTCTAGGAAGTACGAGGCGTTATCGTTTCCGCTCGGTTCCAGCAGATTGCCGACGGTGGTCGAGCTGATCGGATCGTAGTAACACGCCGTCTGTACGCTGTTCAGGAACCGATCGAACGGCTTGTCGGGCTTCCATGCGTCCGGAGCACATGCTGAAAGGAACGCGCTCCCGCACAGCGTGGCTAATCCGATCCTGATCCCTTGCATTTGCGAGCTCCCCTGTGTCGTGGTTGTCACGGCCAAACAGCGCTAGTATCGCATGCACCGCGGGCGCAGGCGTCAAGGTCCGACGACGCGCGGGCGGCCGGGAATAGCCCGGCGCGGAGATTGTTGACGTGATGCGGGCCCCGCGCGGGCGCCCGACTTGCCGCCCCGCAGCGACAAGAAATCCTGAAAGGAGCACATCATGAAGAACCGATCCGAAAAATTGCCGGGTGCCGAAACGTTGACCATGCCGGGGCGACGGCGGGTAATTTCGGGGCTGGGCGCCGGAGCGATTGCCGCGCTCGTTGGCGGCTGCACAGGTGTCAAGCTCGCGCCCCGCGCGGTCGACGATTCGATGGCGCCCCGCATCGGCGCGACTTGGACCTACGGTTATCGAAGCGATTGGTCAGCTGTTGCGCCGCGCACGCTGACGTACACGGTCATCGCGGTCGACAGCCAGGGCATCCAGGATCGGCTGGCACAACCGGATTCTCCCGGTAGCGGTGGCGAGCGGTTGTTTACTTCGGCTTGGGAGATCGCGGCGCGGCCGCTCACGAACCTGATGGTCCACGAGTTCTCGCCCTACCTTCTTGCATTCGGCGACGTGCCGATCGGGGAGCGGGTCAACGTGGCGATGCCGCCGGTGGAGTATGGGACCACGTGGACGACCACCGCGCGCGCGGTCGGCACCGAAAAGGTCACGGTTGCTGCAGGAACTTTCGACGCGATGCGCATCGAGATTCTCGGCACGCGGTTGTTCGTGTCAGGGCAGATGGACAGCACTGCCGATCCGGTGAGGCTTTACGCGACCGCGTGGCTCGCGCCCGCGGTAAAGCGGTCGGTCCGCTTCACATTCCAGACCCAAGCTGCGCGGCTCAACCTGCTTTCGCGTGATCACTACGAGCTCCAGCGCTACCAGGCTGGGTGATCCGAAACCACGTGCCGCAGCGAAGCCTCGGACGGATTAAAGAGCGCCTGGCATCTGCCGTCGGGCGCTCGTAGCCTTTCGCATCCATGAGGTTGCTTCTCGTCGAGGACGACCCGATGGTCGGCGATGCCGTGCGCGAAGGGTTGCGGCAGGAAGGCCACGCTGTCGATTGGGTGCGCGACGGGAAGGTAGCGGAGACAGCGCTCAGCACCGAACACTACGACCTCGTGCTGCTCGATCTCGGGCTGCCGCGCCGCAGTGGACTGGAAGTGCTGGCGTCGCTGCGGGCCGCGCGCAATGACGTCCCGGTCCTGGTGATCACCGCGCGGGATACAACTCCGGATCGGGTGAAGGGACTGGACACCGGGGCCGACGACTATCTCGTCAAGCCGTTCAGTCTCGACGAGCTTGCGGCGCGCGTGCGGGCGCTCCTGCGGCGCGCCGCGGGACGCGCGGAACCCGAGATACGTTGTGGGCCGATCAAGCTCAATCCGGCCACCCGTGAAGTGTTCGTGCACGAACGCCCGGTCGCGCTCTCCGCGCGGGAATTCGCTTTGCTCGAGGCCCTTGCCGAGCGGCCAGGAGTGGTGCTTTCGCGCTCGCAGCTGGAAGACCGCCTGTACGGCTGGGGAGAGGAGATCGCGAGCAACGCCGTCGAGGTGCACGTTCACAACTTGCGTCGCAAGCTTGGAATCGAGATCATCCGCAACGTGCGCGGCGTCGGCTACACGCTCGAGACAGACGAATGACTTCGCTCCGACAGCGCCTGCTCGTCGCGCTGCTCGGTGCGCTGCTGCTGGTGGGCGTTCTGGCGAGCGCCGCGACCTACCTTTCGGCGCGCAGCGAGATCAACTCGCTCCTCGACGAAGAGCTTCGTCAAGTCGCCCTGTCGCTGCGCGACCACGCGGTGCTCGATCTTTCGCGGTTGACGCGGGGCGGCGCCGACTCACGCCAGCGGGTCGTGGTCCAGATCTGGGATCCGACCGGGGTTGCGCTCTATCTGTCGAATACGGGGCAGCCGCTGCCGCTCGTGCGCACGCCCGGATTCGTGACCCTCAATCACGACGGACGCGATTGGCGCGTCTACACGGCCACCATGGGCCTGCAGACGATCCAGGTCGGCCAGCCGATCGCGCTGCGGCGCGAGCTCGCCACTGCGGTGGCCCTGCGCATCCTGATTCCGGTTCTTGCGGCGCTGCCCCTGTTCGGCCTGCTGATCTGGTTGCTGGTGGGCCGCGGCCTCGCGCCAGTCGCGCGGCTCGCTCGCACCATTGCGTCGCGCAGCGCCACCTCGCTCGCGCCGCTGCCCGCCGACCGCCTGCCCGAGGAGGTCGCGCCGCTCGTGGCGTCGCTGAACGGGCTGCTGGCGCGCCTCGAGCAGTCCTTCGGGCTGCAGCGGCGCTTCGCTGCCGATGCCGCGCACGAGTTGCGCACGCCGCTCACCGCGCTGGGTCTGCAGATCCAGTTGCTCGAGCGCGCCAAGACCGACGAAGAGCGGGAGAGCGCCGTGGGGCGACTCCGGGAGGGCGTCAAGCGAGCGACGCGCCTCGTCGAGCAACTTCTCGTCATGGCGCGACTCGAGCCGGACGCGGCCGATCAGCCGGCGGAGCGCGTCGAGCTCGGCGCGCTCGCCTATTCGGTGACGCGCGACTTTGCGCCGCTCGCCGAAGCGCGGAGCGTCGCGCTCGAGGTGGATGCAGACGAGAACGTCGCGACGCTCGGCGCCGAAGACGCCTTGCGCATTCTCCTCTCCAATCTCGTCGACAATGCGATTCGCTACACCCTTCCCGGCGGCACGATCGTCGTGCGGGTGTCGATGGCGGCAGGTGATGCGACTCTCGAGGTCGCCGACGACGGGCCCGGCATCCCGGAGAGCGAGCGGGCGCGCGTCTTCGACCGGTTCTACCGCGTGGCGGGCGCCGATCAGCCCGGCAGCGGACTCGGCCTCGCCATCGTCCGCCAGGTCGCCGACCTGCACCGGGCGCGCGTGGAGCTCGGCGCGGGGCTCGGCGGCGCCGGGCTATCCGTCCGGGTGCGCTTCCCCCCCGCCTGACGCGCCCGCCCTGACATCCGGTCAGGCGCTCTTAAGTCCCGCTTAAGGATTGCGTTTCAGCATCGCTGGCGAGACGAGGGATGTTCCCTCGGCGCTTGACAGCGATAGGAGTGAACAATGATGAAACGCATCTCTCTCGCCCCGACGGCCATTGCGCTGGCGGTTGCCGCGGCGTTGGCCGCGGGTTGTAGCGACGTGAAGCTCCCCGGCGTGGCCGATGCCAACGCGATGAACGCGACGGTGGCGGCAGCAGCGCCGAGCGCGGTGTCGGCGCGCTCCGCGTTGCCGGATTTCAGCCGCCTCGTCGAAGCGCAGGCGCCCACCGTGGTGAACGTCACGGTGAAGAAGGCCGGGCCCGAGCTCGTCGCGGGGCAGAACCCGTTCGACGAGGACAGCCCCTTCGGGGAATTCTTCCGCCGTTTCGGCATCCCCGTGCCCCCCGGCGCAGGAGAGCAAGGTGGTCCCCTCATGCCCCAGCCCAGCCAGGGCGTGGGCTCGGGCTTCATCATCAGCCCGGACGGCTTGATCCTGACCAACGCGCACGTCGTGGACGGCGCCCAGGAGGTCACGGTTCGCCTTTCCGACAAGCGCGAGTTCACCGCCAAGGTGCTGGGTACCGATTCCCGCACTGACGTGGCGGTGATCAAGATCGATGCCACGGGACTGCCGGCGGTGCGCATCGGCGATCCCAAGCAGGCCAAGGTCGGCGAGTGGGTCGCGGCAATCGGCTCGCCGTTCGGCCTGGAACGCACGGTGACCGCGGGAATCATTTCCGCGAAATCGCGCAACCTTCCCGATGAGCGCCTCGTGCCCTTCATCCAGACCGACGTGGCGGTCAATCCGGGCAACTCCGGTGGACCGCTGTTCAACCTCGACGGCGAAGTGGTGGGCATCAACTCCATGATCTACAGCCGCACCGGCGGATACATGGGCGTGTCCTTCGCCATCCCCATCGATGTCGCAATGAAGGTGAAGGACGACCTCGTGAAGTACGGCAAGGTCACCCGTGGGCGCATCGGCGTTGTGATCCAGTCGGTCACGAAGCCCCTGGCCGACTCCTTTGGCTTGGCCAAAGCCGAAGGCGCGCTGATCTCCAAAGTGGAGCCTGACAGCCCCGCGGCCAAGGCGGGCCTGAAGACCGGCGATGTGATCCTCGGCTGGAACGGTCAGCCGATCAGCGACTCGACCGACCTCCCCACGCTCGTGGCCGACACGAAGCCGGGTGCGCAGGCCTCCATCACGCTCTGGCGCGACGGGGCCAAGAAGCAGTTCACGATCGGCGTCGGTGAAATGCCGGCTGACAAGGCCACGCTCGCCTCCGCGGCCAGCCCCGCGGCCCAAGGCAAGCTCGGTGTAGCGGTACGCCCGCTCGCCGACGCCGAGGCGAAACAGGCGGGCACCGACGGCGGGTTGCTCGTCGAGCGGTCGACCGGCGCCGCCGCCAAGGCCGGGGTGCGTCGAGGTGACGTGATCCTTGGGGTGAACGGCAAGCCGGTGCGCTCGACCGAGGAACTCAAACACGCGATCGACGGAGCCGGCAAGAGCGCTGCGCTCCTCGTGCAGCGCGGCGAGGCTCGAATCTTCGTGCCGGTCGAGATCGGCTAACAACGGCGTCAGTTGCACCCCTCCGGGGCACTGGACGCCGCGGAGCTGGTAGGCCCGCGCGGCTTCGGCCGCGCGGGCTTTTTTTGGCTCTTCGCTGGTGCACTGGCTCGTGTTGTTGCAACCAGCAAGGGAGCGAGCCGACCCGGGTCGCCCCGCGGACACGCCGCGCCTCGCTCAGCGCCGAAAAGACCGTCGTTCTTCATGGGCCTTTGCACGGCAACGGCGTCTCTCGGGGCAGCGGCCGATGCCTGGCCGAAGCCGAACAACCACCCCGCCCGCTCCGCGGGCACCCCTCCTTGAAAAGGAGGGGAAGCAATGTTAACCGCTGACCCGCCGAAGCCGAACAACCACCCCGCCCGCTCCGCGGGCACCCCTCCTTGAAAAGGGGGGGAGGGTCTGCAGCTAACCGAGTTTCAAGCTGAACAGGCGAATAGCGTTCTCGCGGCCGATCCGCAGTCGATCGTTCTCGCTGATGCTGGCGGCGTCGAACCAGTCCGCGGCGTGATCGATGTTCTCGAATGGCCAGTCCGTCGAGAACAGAATGCGGTCGACGCCGATCTCGAGGATCGCGTCGATCAGGGTCTGCGTGCGGAAGTTTCCCGACGTCGTGATGTAGAAGTTCTGCGAAAAGTACTCCGCGATTCGCTTCTTGGCCGGATAGCGCGGCGGCGCTTTCGTCCAGGCGTTGCGGTTGTCGATGCGCCAGAGGCTGTACGGAATGCCCTCCCCCATGTGCCCGAGGATGATCTGGATTCGCGGGTGCTTGTCGAAGAGCCCGGAGCACATCAGACGCAGCGCATGCACCGCGGTCTCCTGACCGAACGCCCACGTCGGGCCGAGCAGCCACGGATGGCCCTCGTAGATCTGCGCCATGCTGGGCAGCGGATTGCGCGGATGCAGATAGAACGGCACGCCGAGGCGCTCGACCGCCGCCCAGAACGGAAGATACTGCGGCAGATCAAGGTAGACCGCCGTGTTCGCTTCGCGAACCTGCGAGAAGCCGTTCACGAGCGCGCCCTTGAATCCGAGCTTGGTGACGCACCGCTCCAGCTCGTCAATCGCCAGGTCGGGATCCTGCATAGGAAGCGCGGCGAGCGCCTGGAATCGGCTCGGCCGCTTGCCGACCTGTTCGGCGAGAAAGTCGTTCGCGCGGCGCGCGATCTCGTTCGCGCGCGCCGGATCGGGAATCGCCTGCACTGCCGGCGCATTCAGCGAGAGCAGCATCATCTCGATTCCATGCCGGTCCATGAGATGCAGTCGCTTCTCGTGAATGTCGAGCAGGCGGGCGCTGAGCTCGGTCCAGCAGTCGGCGGGAAGAAATCCGGCCGAGTCGTTCAACGTGTCCGGAACGGCGAAATGCTCTTCGAGTGCGATCTTGCCTTGCATGGCCTTCCCCCTCGGCGTCGGGTTCCGGCCGCCGGAGAGCGGCCATGCCCGTGCGCCATTTTGCCCCGCTTCCTGCCGGGGAGGGTGGCTGGTATGGCTAGGCGGCTACGGCCGGCACGCTATCCAGGCTCTGCGGTGGCTGCGTGAGGTCGAGATTGCGGAAAGTGGCCTGCTCGTCGAGCAGCGGAAACTGTCGTGGATGTCCGACCAGAAAGCCCTGGAAGTAGCGCACGCCCAGCGCGTAGGACCAGTCGAGCTTCTCCTGACTGTCGATGCCCTGGGCGACGGCGCGGCAGCCCAGCGAAGCAGCGCGCGCGATCAATTCGCGCAACGGCTCTTCTTCGAGAGTCTGAAAGGCGGTCGAGATCGCCTTGCGGTCGAGCTTGATCAGCTTGGGCCGTAGACGTTGCAGCACCGTCTCGTCGCAGCGTGGCAGCCCCGGGGCGCAGTTGCCGAGCGCGATGCGCACGCCGCGCCAGGCGCAATCCTTTGCGAACGAGATGAGCCGCGCCGGATCCTGGGGAATGACGGTGTCCGTCACCTCGATAATCAGGCGCTTTGCAAGGGGACCGACCTCCGCCAGCTCGCGCAGGTAACGCCCGGCGTGCTGGCTCACGGTGATGGAGGAAACATTCACGCTGATCGAGAGCGAGCGGTGCAACTGGCTGAGCGCTGCGATCGCCTGCTTGAGTACTGCGAGATCGATCGTGCCGATGTATCCCGATCCTTCCCACCGGCGAATGGATGTTTCGCGCGACTCCGGCGTATTGGAGCCGTCGCGAAAGCGAAGCAGCGCCTCGTAGGCCACCACCTGGCCACGAGCACTCATGATCGGCTGGAATGCCGTGCGAATCAGCTTCTGCAAGGGGGTTCTCCGAAGTCCACGGAGGGGACATGCAATTCCGATGCCATCGCGAACCCATGGGGAACCGAAGAGAATTCCGGCGCGAAACCCCGCCCAGGAGCCGATTTCGTAACTTTCCTGACGGGTGTGTCGGGCAGCGGTCAGCGGACGCGCCGCGCGTACCTGGGCCGTCGCCGGGCAAAAGGCGTCGCAATCGCACTGCACAACGGCCGGTGTGTATAATCTAACCTGTTGCGCGCAAAGCGTTTCTGTGCGTCCCTCCGCCGGGACGCGGATGATTGCGTCCCCCGTCTACCATGCCTGGATCGAACGCTTGCTTCGACGAAATGTCCGGTCTGGACGGCCGGATACTTCCGCACTACCAGCCGTACGCGAGCTGGCGCGAAGGCCGTTCCACGGAGTACTTCGTTCAGAAACGCAACGAAGCCGACGCGATGTTCCGGCGCGCCGGCATCACGTTCGCGGTGTACGGCGAGGAATCCGGCACCGAGCGCCTCATTCCCTTCGACCTCGTGCCGCGCATCCTGCCGACCGCCGAGTGGGAGCTTCTCGCGCGCGGCCTCGTCCAGCGCGTCGGTGCGCTCAACCGCTTCCTGCATGACATCTATCACGATCAGGCGATCCTGAACGAAGGGATCGTTCCGCCGCGCAAGGTTCTCGAGAACGCCCAGTACCGGCCGGAGATGCGCGGGCTGGCGGTGCCCGGCGAGGTCTACGCGCACATCGCGGGCATCGATATCGTGCGCGCCGGCCCGGGCGAGTTCTACGTGCTCGAGGACAACCTGCGCGTGCCCTCGGGCGTTTCCTACATGCTCGAGAACCGCAAGGTGATGATGCGGCTTCTGCCCGAGCTCTTCGCGCTCTATCCGGTGGAACCCATCGAGCATTACCCGGACTTGCTGCTCGACACGCTGCACCAGGTCGCGCCGGGTGGAGTGAACGAGCCGACCGTGGTGCTGCTCACGCCGGGTCACTACAACTCCGCGTACTTCGAGCACACCTTTCTCGCCCAGCAAATGGGGATCGATCTGGTCGAAGGCCAGGATCTCTTCGTGCGCGACGACACGGTCTACATGCGCACGACCCGGGGTCCGCAGCGCGTCGACGTGATCTATCGGCGCGTGGACGATGACTTTCTCGACCCGCAGGTGTTCCGGCCGGACTCGTCGCTCGGCGTGCCGGGACTCTTCTCCGCCTACCGGGCCGGCCGCGTAACGCTCGCGAACGCCATCGGAACCGGGGTCGCCGACGACAAGTCGATGTACCTCCACGTTCCCGACATGATTCGGTTCTACCTCGACGAGGAACCCATTCTCAACAATGTCCCGACCTATCAGCTGCGTCGGCGGGACGATCTGAAGTACGTGCTGGATCACCTCGAGGAACTGGTGGTGAAGGAAGTGCATGGCGCCGGCGGCTACGGGATGCTCATCGGCCCGGCCGCCACCCAGGCCGAGCGCGAGGAGTTCCGGGCCCGCATCGTAGCGAGTCCGGAAAAGTACATTGCCCAGCCGACGCTCTCGCTCTCGACCTGTCCGACGTTCGTCGAGAGCGGCATCGCGCCGCGCCACATCGATCTGCGCCCCTTCGTCCTTTCGGGTCGCGGCATCCGCATGGTGCCCGGCGGACTGACCCGCGTCGCGCTCCGCGAGGGATCGCTGGTCGTAAACTCGTCGCAGGGCGGCGGCACCAAGGATACCTGGGTGCTGGAGGCCTGACATGCTCGCGCGCACCGCGAACGACCTGTTCTGGATGGCCCGCCAGGTCGAGCGCGCCGAGAACATGGCGCGCCTGCTCGACGTCACCTATCGCATGTCGCTGCTGCCCTACGAAATCAAGGAACCGGGAGAGAAATGGGCCGAGCCCTGGGCAGTTCCGCTCATCACCACCGGTTTGGCCAACGCCTATTCCGAGCGCTATCCGGGCGTATCGGCCGAGAACGTCATGCGGTTCATGGTGCTCGATCCCGAGAATCCCTCGAGCATCTATTCGACGCTGCGGGCCGCGCGCGAGAACGGTCGCGCCCAGCGCGGGACCTACGGCATCGAGATGTGGGAGAGCCTCAACGCGACCTGGCTCGAGATGCGCAGCCTCACGTTCGAGGTCATCCAGCGACGTGGCATGAGCGAATTCTTCGACTGGGTCAAGGAGCGCTCGCACCTGTTCCGCGGTGTCACGTTCGGCACGATGCTTCGCGACGAGGGCTACAGCTTCATTCGACTCGGCACCTTCTTCGAGCGCGCCGACAACACCGCCCGGATCCTCGACGTGAAGTACCACACGCTCCTGCCCAGCATCGAGGACGTGGGCGGGGCGGTCGACTACTATCAGTGGAGCGCGCTGCTGCGCAGCGTTTCCGCATTCACCGCGTATCGCAAGGTGTACAGCGACCTCATCACGCCGTTCCGGGTCGCCGAGCTCCTGATCCTGCGCGACAACATGCCCCGCTCGCTGCACGCGTGCATGAACGACATCTACGACATCCTCAAGTCGATCTCGGGGGGGCAGCGCCTCGAACCCGAACGGCTCGCGGGCGAGATCCACGCCCAGGTCCACTACGGCCAGACCGAGAAGATCATCGAGTTTGGCCTGCACGAGTGGCTGATGCATTTCGTCGAGCAGCTCGGCCGCCTGAACGAAGAAATCAACCGGCACTTCCTGGTGCCTGTCTATAATTGAGCGCTTTCGACCACGCTCCGGACTTGCGATCGCGCTGGCTATGACCTACTGCGTTGGACTGCTCCTCGATGCGGGAATGGTGTTCGCGTCCGATTCCCGCACCAATGCTGGCATCGACCAGGTGTCGAGCTTCCGGAAGATGAAGATCTTCGAACGGCCCGACGACCGGGTGGTGGTCATCCTGTCCTCGGGCAACCTGTCGATCACGCAGAACGCGATCAGCATCCTCGAGCAGCGCGTGAGAAAGCCGGAGCTCGGTCCGACGATCTGGGACGCGACGTCGATGTTCGACGTCGCGTCGATGCTCGGCGAGTGCCTGCGCGACGTCAGGCGACGCGACGCGACCTTTCTGCAGGAGAGCAACGTGGACGCGGGCGCCTCGTTCATCTTCGGCGGACAGATCAAGGGGGAGCCGCCGCGGCTCTTCCTCGTGTACTCGGAAGGCAACTTCATCGAGGCGACCCGGGAGACGCCGTACTTCCAGATCGGCGAGACCAAGTACGGCAAGCCGGTCATCGACCGGATCATCAAGCTGGAGACCGGCTTGATGGACGCCGCGAAGTGTGTGCTGGTCTCGTTCGATTCGACGATGCGCTCCAACGTCTCGGTCGGACCGCCGATCGATCTGCTCGTCTACGAGCGCGACACGCTGCGCGCCGGCCTGTTGCGGCACATCACCGCAGAGGATCCTTATTTCAGGATGATCCACACGCAATGGGGCGAAGGCCTGCGGAGGGTTTTCGGCGAGCTCCCGAACCCGTACTGGCAGGACACGCCGCAATAACCGGCCGCTGAAAATCGCGCGCGGCGGCGACTTCAATGAACGCAACGCGCGTGCCGAACAGACCCCGGTTATCTCCATGACGATCCGCGTCGCGCTCCAGCACCGCACACGCTACACGTTCGACCGGCCGACCGCGCTCGGACCGCACGAGATGCGGCTGCGGCCCGCCCCGCATTGCCGTACGCCCATCGTGTCGTATTCGCTCAAGGTGACGCCCCGCCAGCACCTCGTGCACTGGCAGCAAGACGCTTACGGGAACCACGTGGCGCGCTTCGTCTTTCCCGAGAAGACGCGCGAGCTTGTCGTCAACGTGGACCTGGTCGCCGACTTGACGGTGATCAACCCGTTCGACTTCCTAGTCGAGCCCGGTGCGGCGCACTACCCGTTCCGTTACACCGACGCGCAGGCCGCTGAGCTCGTGGCCTATCTTTCGGCGGCGCCGGCCGGCGCGCGGCTCGCGAAATGGCTCGCGGATTTTCACGCCGGCGGCTACGCCGCGGGAGAAACCACTACGGGATTTCTCGTCGCGCTCAATCAGCGACTCAGTCGCGAGATCGAGTATCTCGTCCGGATGGAACCCGGCGTGCAGGACGCCGAAGAGACGCTGGCGCACGGCTCGGGATCCTGCCGTGATTCCGGCTGGCTGCTCGTGCAGATCCTGCGCCATCTCGGCATCGCGGCCCGCTTCGTCTCGGGCTACCTCGTCCAATTGGCGGGCGAAGCCGATCCCTCGGGAGATGCCAGCGGGCCGGAGCGCGATTCCGTCGATCTTCACGCGTGGGCCGAGGCGTACCTTCCCGGCGCCGGTTGGATTGGCCTCGACCCCACTTCCGGCCTGCTCGCCGGCGAGTGCCATATTCCCCTGGCGTGCGCAGCCGCCGCGGCAAGCGCCGCGCCGATCATCGGGTCCGTTGGCGAGTGCGAGTCGCAACTGGCGTACGAGGCGAGCGTCGCCAGGGTGAACGAGGATCCTCCCGTCACGAGATCCTACGACGATGCACAGTGGGCCGAGATCGACGCGCTCGGCCTCGCCGTGGATCGTGATCTGGAAGCGCACGATGTCCGGCTCATGCACGGCGGCGAGCCGACGTTCGTGTCGATCGATGACATGGAAGGTGCGGCCTGGAACCACGCCGCGCTCTCGCCCGAGAAGTGGGAGCTTGCGCAGCGCCTCGCCTGGCGGCTGCACCACCGGTTCGCGCAGGGCGGACTCTTCACGCACGGCCAGGGCAAGTGGTATCCGGGTGAATCCACGCCACGCTGGGCGCTCGGGATCTACTGGCGCCTGGACGGCACGCCGATCTGGCGCGATATCCGCCTCATCGCACGCGATCGGCCACCGGTCGCCGCGACGCTTGACGACGCGCGGCAGTTCGCGGCGGATCTCGCCGATCGACTCGGCTTCGATCCAGTCCGCGTCCTGGCCGCCTATGAGGATCCGCTGCCAGCGCTACAGCAGGAAGGCGCGCTTCCGGTCAATGTCGACCTCGCCACCGCTCCGATGGGAAATGCCGAGGAACGCGCCCGTCTCGCGAGGACGCTCGCGCACGGCCTGGATCGTGCGGTGGGCTACGTCCTGCCTGTCCGGGCGCGAAAGCGATCTGGGAATCCGGATGCACGCGGCGGTTGGGTCAGCTCGCCTTGGCCGTTGCGGCGCGAGAAGCTCTATCTCTTCTCTGGCGACGCGCCGATGGGCGCGCGCCTGCCGCTTGCCTCGCTCCCCGAACCGGGGCCGGGAGAGTTCGAGCCCGACTTCGAACGCGATCCGTTCGACGCGCGCGATGCGCTGCACGATGCGCATCTCGCGGCGGAGAAGCACCGTCACGCAGGGGCCGACGCCGGTCCCACCGTGCGAACCGCACTGTGCTTCCAAGTGCGCGAGGACTGCCTGCACGTCTTCATGCCCCCGCTTACGCGGCTGGAGGATTATCTCGATCTCGTCGCGGCAATCGAGCTGACTGCCGCAGCCCGCAGTCTTCCGGTGCGCGTCGACGGTTACGGACCGCCCATCGATCCGCGCATCCGCGGCCTCCAGGTCACGCCCGATCCGGGAGTCATCGAGGTGAACACCCAGCCTGCGGGCTCGTGGCGGGAACTGGCCGAGATCACGACGGCGATCTACGACGAGGCCCGTGGCGTCCGCCTCGGCACCGACAAATTCCTGCACGACGGGCGTCACGTCGGGACCGGCGGTGGCAGCCACATCACGCTCGGCGGCCCGACCGCCGTCGACAGCCCCTTCCTGCGCCGCCCTGACCTGTTGGCCAGTCTGCTCACCTACTGGCAGAACCATCCGTCGCTTTCCTATCTCTTTTCCGGACGGTTCGTGGGCGCAACCAGCCAGGCGCCGCGTGTGGACGAAGCGCGCGAGGACAATCTCTACGAGCTCGAGATTGCGCTCCAGCAGCTCGCTCGCGAATGCCCGCCGGGCACGGAGAGCGCGAAACCCTGGCTGGTGGACCGGCTCCTGCGCAATTTCCTGGTGGACCTCACCGGCAATGCGCATCGCACCGAGTTCTGCATCGACAAGCTCTATTCGCCGCATGGCCCGAGCGGGCGGCTCGGCGTCGTCGAGATGCGCGCATGCGAGATGCCGCCGCACGCGCACATGAGCCTCGTGCGGGCGCTGCTGATCCGCGCGCTGGTCGCGCGATTCTGGAAGACGCCCTACCCGGGCCGGCTGATGCGCTGGGGCACGCAACTTCACGACCGGTGGGTGCTGCCTTTCTTCATCGAGCAGGACATTCGCGACGTGACGCGCGACGTGCGCCAGAGCGGGTACGCGTTTCGGGATGATTGGCTCGCGCCGTTCCTCGAGTTCCGGTTTCCCCGCCTCGGCGCGGTGTCCTACGAGGGCATCCGTGTGGAGCTGCGCCAGGCGATCGAACCGTGGAACGTCCTCGGCGACGAGATGGACGCCACCGGCACGGCGCGTGCAGTCGACTCCTCGGTGGACCGCCTGCAGATCACGGTGCAGGGCATGACCGGAGACCGGCATCTGATTGCCTGCAACGGCCGCCCCCTCCCACTGCATCCAACCGGCGTGCAGGCCGAGTTCGTCGCGGGCGTCCGCTTCAAGGCGTTCAATCCGTCATCGGCCCGGCATCCGACGATCGGCGTGCAAGCACCGCTCGTATTCGACCTGGTGGACACCTGGAGCGGCCGCTCGCTCGGCGGATGCACCTATCACGTCACGGATCCGGGCGCGCAACACTACGAGCGGCTTCCGGTGAATTCGCACGAGGCCGAGGCGCGCCGGGCGGCGCGGTTCTGGTCGCACGGCCACACGCCGGGCGCGATGGCGGTTCGGCCCGAACCGCCGAACCGCGACTTCCCCTACACGCTCGACCTGCGCCGGCAGCCGGGCTAGTTTTTCTCCTCGACTCTTTCGAAGTCGATCCGGTCGGAGAC
The DNA here is from genome assembly GCA_022340285.1 of Betaproteobacteria bacterium. Classification (GTDB taxonomy): domain Bacteria; phylum Pseudomonadota; class Gammaproteobacteria; order Burkholderiales; family SG8-39; genus JAABRB01. The sequence continues at coordinate 37,350 of JAJDOG010000038.1, read as the reverse complement.
CGGCAACCCCTGCAGGGTACGCCGCAGGCAGTCCAGGCCCATTTCCACCGCACCGAGTCGCACCCAGTCGCGTCCGCCGACGAGACGGCTACGGCGCGGAACCGTTTCGCCCCCCGCCGCGACTGCAATGCAGACGTTACCAGAGAAGTCCAGGCGATCCGCGCCCTCGTCGAGGTCGATCAGGACGGCGAGTGCGTGCGTCGAGCCTGCATGCCGTTGCGCGGCGCGCGCCACGGCCTCGGCCGACTCACACGTGATTCCGTCGCCCCGGCCATCGAGACCGACTGCAGCGAAGACGTCGCAGAGATCGCGCGTCACGATGCCACGGCGAAACACCTTCTCGGCGCCGGGAAGATGTGCGATGCGGCCGGCGATCTGGCCGCCGGTGAACATCTCCACGGTCGTGAGCGTGGCCTCGCGGCGAGCCAACTCGTCGAGTATCACGCCCTCGAGCGTGCGATCGTCCTCCGCCACGATGTAGTGGCCCAGACGCTTGCGCACTTCCTGCTCGACGGGCGCGAGCTTGCGGCGGAGATCGTCCATATCGCGCCCGCGCGCCGCAAGCTTCGTCTCGAGCTGTGGATAGTGGGCGCGAAATCCGAGCTTCACCGTGCCGTCGGGTACGAGGTCCGCAACGCCCGATAGCAGAGTGTCGGCGCGGGACTCGCCGATGCCGAAGGAATGAAACCGTTTCAGATAGATCGCGGACTGCAATCCGCTCGTTTCGAGCAGCCGAGGAATGATCTCGCTCTCCAGCATGCGACGCAGCTCGCGCGGGACGCCCGGCGTGAAGTGGAACCGGGCCTTGCCGATGTTCACCGCGAAACCGCAAGCCGTACCGATCGGGTTGTCGAGGACCTCGGCGCCGGCCGGCAGCAGCGCCTGCTTGCGGTTGCTGGGCGGCATCACGCGGCTGCGGCGCGCGAAGAATGCCTCCATCCTAGCCAGCCACGCCTCGTTCAGAACGAGCTCCACGCCCGCCGCCTTCGCTGCGATCTCCTGGGACAGGTCGTCAACGGTGGGCCCGAGCCCGCCGTTGACGATCACCGCATCGGCCCGCGCCCCGGCGAGCTGAAACGCCAGCAACAGGTCGTCGCGGTCGTCGCCGACCGTGGTCTCCCATTTCACCGCGAGCCCGACGTCCTCGAGCTTTTGCGTGATGTAGGTGAAATTGGTGTTGACCGTCTTGCCGGTGAGGACTTCGTCTCCCGTGCAGATCACTTCGATGCGCATGCCCGCCTTTCAGGTCGTAACGATCGCAGCGGGATCATAACTCGTGGTTTTCTCGCGTATCATGGCCCGAGAGGGCAATTCGCTCACGCCATACTATGGCTGACATCTTCCTCAGCTACGCGCGCGAAGACCAGGCTCGCATCGAGGCGCTCGTATCGGCCCTCCAGGAGCAGGGATGGTCCATTTTCTGGGACCGACACATTCCGGCCGGGCAGACCTGGCGCAGTCACATCGGTGAAGCGTTGCGCGACGCGCGGTGCGTCGTCGTCGCCTGGTCGCACCATTCGGTTTCGTCGCGATGGGTGATCGAGGAAGCCGAGGACGGCCAGCAACGCGGAATTCTCGTTCCCGTCATGCTCGACGATGTCGAGTTGCCGATCGGATTTCGAGGTATCCAGGCTGGCGATCTCAGAGACTGGCAACCCGGTCGCGCCTCGGCGCAGTTCTCGCAGCTCGTTCACGATATCGGCGCGTTTCTGAGTGCCGCACCAAAGTCTTCTAAGACTGCGCCGACGGGAACGAAAGCGGCTGCGGCGCATGTCGAGCGCCCGGGCGTGCCACCCCCTCAGAAGGCGAGGGCCCGATCCAGAATTCTTGGCGGGCTCGCGATGATCGCGATTCTGGTTGTGATCGCGGGCGTCGGCTACTGGGGTTACGACCGAACCCGTTCCGCTTCGTCCTCGCAATCATCCGGCTCGCGCGACAAGAGCGGAGCGGGACGAGTGAAAACCGCTGACCGGTCGTTCCAGTTCGACAAGATCACGGGCATGTCCATGGGGGTCGGCCAATTCACGGTGACTCAGTTCGGATCGAGGGTCGACATCCCCATCGAGAAGATTGCGCGCGTTCGATTCCTTCCCAAGAACACCGTGATGATCCAGTACAAGGACGGGGCATCCGAGGAAGTCGAATTTTCGTGCTACTGGAATGCCCCCGTGACCTTTCACGTCGGCGAGAAAGAGATCTACTACGGCGACTGCACGGCATTGCGCGCGATAAAGGAAATCGAGTTCTTCCACTGAGCGCGACCATGCTTCGCCGAAGACCGGCAATCCCCGGCCAGCCGGTCTAATCGGGTCCCTGCAAGTCGCGGAAGTCGGTGGCGAACGCGACAGCGCTTACCAGAGAGCGAAAGCTCAGCTCAGGCCGTAACCCCGCCGGTAGATCTTCCAGCGCCCGTCAGTGCCGCGGCGGTAGTGGCGATCGTCGAGCGGGCCGACGAGGTGGATGCGCCAATCGTGCTCCGGCTCGGCCGCCGCCATGGCCTCGGCGTCGCGGACGCTCATGGCGTGCTCCAGATCGCCGCACTCGGCTTCATACATGGGTGCCCCGTCGCGCGTCACCGCGGCGTAGCCGATGCCCACGGCCACCAGAGCGTCGGGGGCAAGGATGGTTTCGTCGACATCCCTCATCGGTCTCTCCTTTGGGAGGCGTCGTCGGTTGGCGACGCCCGCTGACTAGAACAGTCACAGTCAATGCTGCCTTCCGCTCATGACATTGTGGTGAAGCCGAAAGTTCCCGTCGCGCGTGGATGTCACGTCCGACGCAGGATCCTGCACTGCATCATCGGCGTGTCGTGCATGCACGTCACGATGACTTGGGGAAAGGTGGTGGCCAAGGGCGGAATCGCTCTTGGCTGGATTTTGCCTGCGGCGAAATCCTCGGCGTGCTGGTCGCGTTGACTCGGCCGATCCACGCAAAACTCACGCGCGCTTCTTGCCCTTCTTCAAGCTCCCGTTCGATTGCCTGTAGACTTCCCCACAACCTCGCCGGGAGGAGTCGCATGGGCCGAGTCGGACGGCGGCAGTTCCTCGTAACAGGGGCGCTTTTCGCCGCGCCATTCGCTGCCAAGGCGCAGCTGGCGAAGAAGACTCCGCGTATCGGCGTTCTGGTCTTCACGGTAATGCCGCACGACTTTCGCGATGCGTTCGGCCAGGGCCTGCGCGACGAAGGCTATGTCGAAGGGCAGAACATTCGCATCGAGTGGCGGTCCGCGAACGGGCGTACCGACCGCGCCCCCGAAATCGCGGCGGAGTTCGTCCAGCTAGAGGTCGATGTCATCGTGGCGTCATTGTCGCCAGCGGTTCTAGCTGCGCAGAAGGCGACTCGCACGATCCCCATTGTCATGGCGCCGGCTGGAGATCCGGTGAAGCAGGGGTTTGCCTCCAGCTTGGGCCGCCCCGGAGGCAACATCACGGGCTTGACCGGCTTCGAGCTTTCCGCAAAACGACTGGAGCTTCTCCGTGAGCTGATTCCGGACCTGCAGAAGGTTTCGTTGCTGCTCAATCGCGCAGATCCTTCCTTTGCCAAGGTCCTTATCGGAGGCACCGAGGTGGCAGCAAGGAATTCCGGCGTTCGAGTGCACGTTCAGATGGTAAGCGGCCCTGATGAGTTCGAGGGCGCGTTTGCCGCGATAGCCAAGGAACGCTCTGGCGCGGTGATTGTTCAGCCCACGCTTATCCCGCCGACAGGACCGGCGTCCCAAGTGGCCAAGCTCGCCCTGCAGCACCGCCTGCCGTCGGTTTCCATCTCGGCAACGTTCCCGGATTCGGGCGGCTTAATGTCTTATGGGCTGGACTTTCGAGATCAGTATCGGCGAGCCGCAACGTATGTAGCCAGGATCCTGAAGGGCGGAAGACCGGATGTGATGCCCATCGAGCAGGCCACGCGGTTCGAGTTGGTGATCAACTTGAAAACCGCGAAGGTGTTGGGTCTCCAGATTCCACAGTCCGTCCTGTTGCGCGCTGACCGGGTGATCGAGTGACCGCTCCTGGCCGGTCAGCGGCATTGACAGGCCGTTACAACGCGACCCATGGCGGTTATCGCGCCGGGCGGGCAGCGGCCGTTGACGTGCGCTCTTCGTTGGGCTGGTTCCGCGACCAAGCGAGAAGCGCGGAGAAATCGCCCCCGAAGGTGCTCTTCAGCAAGATCTCGTATCCGATCGAGCAAAGCGCGATATCTCCCGAGCCGAGTGATGTCTGCGTGGCTGCACGGTTGCACTCCAGGTAGAAGGCCTTCAGATCCTGTTCAGGCAGCTTATGCAGTGCGGCAACGAGCCGGCTTTCGTAGTCGAGCGCCGCAGGCTCCTGGGCCTGGAACGGTGAAGGCGGACCCTGCGGTTCCTGCGCCGAAGCGCTGCCGCCGCCCAGCGCCAATGTCACCGCGATCAGCGCGGCAGCCTTCGTGAGGCCCGAGAAACCGTAGTGCTTCATAGCGGTCGTGAGCATGATCTGTCCTCCTTCACAGTGAGGTCGCAGCCGTTGGAGCCGTCGTGACCGTGACACGAAGCGTGAGCGCGCGGCGGCGAGAACACCATCCGACCGAAGTCCTTGTGCCCCTGAAATCAAGGGACTAAGGTCACGAGACCGAAGTCCTGTTGCCCGCTGCCGCGCTCGGCGTAAATTGACCCCATGTCGCGCCGCCCGATCGCAACCCGCTACGCCGCGCTGGTCGCGGCGCTGCTGTGCGTTGCGCTGATCGTTAGCGGAACGCTGGAAGGCTGGGTTTCGCATCGTGATCGACAGGCGGCGCTCGAGGCCTTGCAGCGGGAAAAGGCGCAGGCTGCGGCGGCTGCGGTGTCGCGGTTCGTCGAAGGCGTCCTGCAGAACCTCGCTTGGGTCACGTTGGCCGCGCTGCCGGTCGCTGGCGACGAGCTCAGGCGGCGTCGGCTGGAATTCCTCAAGTTGCTGCGCCTGGAGCCTGCGATCACTACGGCGAGGCTCATCGATCCCGATGGACGCGAACGGCTGCGCGTCTCGCGCATCGCGACCGATCGGATCGCAAGCGGCGTCGATCTGTCGGATGAACCGGGATTCCGCGCCGCGCGCGCCGGCCGCGTCTACTTCGGCGATGTGTATTTCCTGGCGCAGACCGAACCGTATCTGACGATTGCGGCGCCGAGCGCCGCGCGCGATGGCTCAGTCGTTCTGGCCGATGTGAACCTGAAGTTCGTGCAAACCGTGGTGTCCGGTATCAAGGTCGGCGCGACCGGCCACGCGTACGTCGTCGATGGGCGCGGCCGGCTGGTCTCGCATCCGGAAATGAGCCTGGTGCTGCAGATGACCGACCTGTCGCGGTTGCCGCAGGTGCAGGCGGCCCGCGCAACTAGCGGGATGGCGCAGGGATTTTCCGACGACGGGCGCGACCCGAGCGGCGCGCCCGTGCTCGCCGCGTACGCGAAGATCGCGCCGCTCAACTGGACCGTCTTCGTCGAACAGCCCCGCGCCGAAGCGCTCGCGCCGCTCGTCGCTTCGATCGCCCGCAGCGCGGTGATCCTGGTCATCGCGCTCGCGCTGGCGGTGACGGTCGGCGTGATCGCGGCGCGCCGCATGGTTGCGCCGATCGGCGAGCTGCGCCGGGGTGCACAGCGTTTCGGTGCCGGGGACCTCGCGCACCGGATCGAGGTCGCCAGCGGCGACGAACTGCAGGAGCTCGCCACGCAATTCAACGCGATGGCCGCGCAGCTGCGCGAAACCTATGCAGACCTCGAGCGGCGCGTCGCGGAGCGCACGCGTGATCTCGACCTCGCCAACCAGGCGAAGTCGCGCTTCCTCGCTGCCGCCAGCCACGACCTGCGTCAACCGATGCACGCGCTGGCGCTGTTCGTCGGGCAGTTGCGCGCGAGCCATACGCCGACGGAACGCTCCGCGCTGACGCACCGCATCGAGGAGACCGTCGGTAACCTGACCGAGCTGCTCGACCAACTGCTCGATCTTTCCAAGCTCGAGGCCGGCGCGGTTCAGGCAGTACGGCAGGACTTTGCGATCCGCGATCTGTTGACCGCGATCGAAATCCAGTTCGCGCCGCTGGCGCGCGCGAGGGGCATCGAATTGCGCGTGCGTGCGTGCGACGCGTGGCTGCGCAGCGACCCGATCCTCGTGCAGCGAATTCTGCTGAATCTGGTCGCCAACGCGGTCCGCTACACCGAGCGCGGCGGCGTGGTCATCGGCTGTCGCCGGCGCGGCGACCGGCTGCGGATCGCCGTGTGCGATACCGGTTGCGGCATCCCGGACGGTCGGCGCGAGGACGTGTTTCGCGAGTTCGTGCGGCTCGATCATTCGGAGCACCGCCGCGGGAGCGGGCTGGGCCTCGGCCTGGCGATCGTCGCGCGCCTTGCCGACCTGCTCGGCACGCACGTCGAATTGCGCTCGCACGTGGGTCGCGGCTCGGCGTTCGCGTTCGAAGTGCCGCTCGGCGTGGCGACCGTGACGCGCTCACAGCCGATCACCGTGCGCGTTGCCGATCTGCGCGGCGTGTTTGCGCTCGTCATCGACGACGAAAACGACGCGCGCGCCGCCATGTGCGGGCTGCTCGAAAGTTGGGGCTGCCTGACGCTCGCGGCGGCGGGCGGCGCCATGGCGATCGCCGAGCTTGCGGCGCACGATCGGCCGCCCGAACTGATCGTTTGTGACTACCGACTGGCGGCCGGCGAAAACGGCCTCGACGCGATCGCGCGCATCCGTGCCACCATCGGAGAGAAGGTGCCGGCGATTCTCGTCACTGCGGACACCGGGGCGACCGCCCTGCGCGCCAGCGGGGTGCCGGTGCTGCACAAGCCGGTGTCGCCGGTCAAGCTGCGCGCGCTGCTCGCGCAACTGCTCACCGCGCGCGAAACAGAACACGCGGCTTGAGCGGCGCTTACTTGACCACCTGATCGGCACGCAACTCGATCGATTGCGGCAGCGTGACGCCAAGCGCCGTGGCCGTTTTCTCGTTGACCACCAGATCGAACCGTACAGACCGTTCGACCGGAAGACCGGCGGGCTTCGCACCCTTCAGGATCCGATCCACGTAGGCAGCCGCTCCGCGAAAGGCGTCCTCATAGTTTGGTCCATAGGTCAGCAACACACCGGCCTCCGCGAGGACGCTCGCGCTGCCTACGGTCGGCAGCCCGTGCTCGAGCGCCAACTCGGCGATCCGCCTGGCATGAGTGGTGAATATGGGATCTCCCATCAGGAGCAGCGCGGACGCGGGCTCCCGCGCCAGAGTCTCGAACGCGCTATCGATTTCTTTCGCATCGCGCGCCTCGAGGATGCGAACTCGCAGCTTCAGCTCCGCCGCCGCGGCTCTTGCTTCGTGCAACTGCTGCTCCTGAAAGATGCGGTTCGCCGGATTCCACAATGCCGCGACGCTCGACACTCCGGGAACGAGTTCCCGGACCAGCTCGAGCTGTTTGCCGACCACGCCGGCCGCGACCGCGGAGGTGCCGGTGACGTTGCCACCCGGGCGCGCGAGGCTTGCGACCAGCCCCGACGCCACGGGATCGGAAACGGCGATCATCACGATCGGTATCGTTGCCGTTGCCTTCTTTGCTGCGATCGCGGCCTGCGTGACCTGCGCCACGATCACGTCCACCTCGAGATCCACCAACTCGGCGGCAAGCTCGGGAAGCCGATCGAAGTTCCCCTGCGCGGAGCGGTACTCGATGGTGATGCTCTCTCCCTCGACGTAGCCAAGCCGGCGCAATTCCTGGCGGAAGTCCGCTTCGCGCGGATGTGGGATTGGGCTGAGATATCCGATCCGCGGGAACTTGACCGCTTGCTGAGCGTCAGCGGCGCCGGGCGCCGCCACCAGGCTGACGGCGACAAGAGCAAAGATCACGAACGGTCTGCGAACCATCATGGTTCCCTGCGCCGCACCTCAGGCAGCCCCAATCGCAGCTTCGCGACCGCAAGAACGGCTTGCATCCGACTCGTCACGTTCAGCGCTTTCAGTATCGCGGTGATCTGATTCTTGACCGTCGATTCGGCCAGATTGAGCTCGCGGCAGATCACCTTGTTCGGTTCGCCTCTCATCATCAGGGCGAGGATCTGCGCCTGGCGCTCGGTCAGGCCGATTTCTGTCGGGGATCTCGTGCCGGCCGCCGGTCCGGCGACCGGCCCCACGGTCTCGTTGCGCCCCAGGATCTCAGGCGGAATATAGATGCCGCCGGCAAGCACCAGCTGCAGCGCGTTTTTCAGCACCTCGTTGCTCGACGACTTGGGGATGTACCCCATCGCGCCAAAGTCCAGCGCTTCCTTGACGCTTTCCCGATCCACGCTTGCCGAAACCACGACGACCGAGATCGCCGGATATCTTTCGCGCAGAGCCTTCAGCGCAGTCAATCCGTGCATGCCCGGCAGCGCAAGATCGAGCAAGACAAGGTCGAGATCGGGTTCACGCTCGATCGCCTCGAAGGCAAGCCGCGGTTCCGCGGCCTCCTGGATGATGACGTCTGGCGCGAGGCTGTTAAGCACGCGCGCCAGCGCGTCGCGGACCAACGCGTGATCGTCGATGATCAGGACCTTCATTGCAGCCCAACTATACTTCCAATGGACGAGCCGGGCGTAGCGCGGAGCGAACGCGGCGGCTGATCTGGCTGTGCGGACTCAGACCTTCGCATTCCCCGCGCGGTACACGGCAATATGCGGCGCAGGGCGCGTCTTACTCACCGTTGCCGCGCTTCTAACGGAGCAGTTGAAAGGTGGTGGCCAAGGGCGGAATCGCTCTTGGCTGGATTTTGCCTGCGGCGAAATCCTCGGCGTGCAAGTCGCGTTGACTCGGGAAAGGTGGTGGCCAAGGGCGGAATCGAACCACCGACACAAGGATTTTCAGTCCTCTGCTCTACCAACTGAGCTACTTGGCCGGAATCGGCACGTCTCGGGAACCGGGACGCGTAGAAATGAGCGCGGATTATAGCCGGAAGGCTCCGCGATCGCCAAGAAACCGCCTATTCAGCGCGACGCTGAACCACCCCGCCGGCTCCGCCGGCACCCCTCCTTGAAAAGGAGGGGAAAAAGAAACTGGGCACGGCCCGCTCTTAGCGGGAAGGAGGGTAACGGGAGGAAACCGGCTGGTTTCCTCCGGTTCGTAACGTTCCGCCTTTGGTTTCGAGGGAACCAGCCGGTTTCCTCCGGTTCGTAACGTTCCCTTGTTTTGATGCGCTTGCGCATCAAAAAACAAGGCCCGCTTGCGCGGGCCTTGTTCGCGACATTCTTTTTGTGGGGTCGCTAGAAATCGACGCGCGGGATATTACCTGCTCCGTCCGACGTTGTCATCTGTTCGTGCGGTATGCCGTCGACATCAGCCGCGCGCGGCGCCGAGCTCAGCGCGGATGATAATCCAGCTCGAGGCGCTGACGGAGCTTGCGTCCCTGGCGAAACGCCTCCTTGAGCGTGTGCCGTTCAAGCTCGTTCAGCCGGCGGGGATCCACCCGGTTTATGTTTCCGTCCTCGACGTGGGGCGCCTGCTGGCGCCGGAATCGCATGAGCTGCAGAAAGTAGAAGGCCTCAACCGCGGCCGCGATGCTCTCGGCGCTGAGGCCAATCTTCTCTCCTGCCGTCCGCAACCGTTGCGCGGTGTTGGTATGCGTCACCCCGTGTGCGAGGGCGTACACTCGCGCGCTGCCGACGAACGGCTGCGTGCCATGCATCTTCAGATCGATGGTGTGCGGGAATTCGGCGGAGTCGTACACGAATCCCCCAAAAACACCGAGTGGCGACCGTGTACTCAGCACTGCTTGCGCCAGGTGAAACAGGAAGAGCGAGTTCGCCTCGGCCGCCCCGACCAGCCAGTCGCGGAGTTGCCCGGCCAGCGAGGCCTCGCCCCAAATCGGGCGAAAGTCGAAGAAGATCCCCGCGGTCAGCAGCGCATCGGGCTTGGGCGAGCTGATCCAGCCCTCGAAGCGCCGATGCCACTCCTCGACGCTCCGACACCACTCGGGATTGCTCGCCATCACGTTTCCCTTACAGAGTGGGAACCCGCATGCATCGAGGGACTCGTTTACCTCTCGGGCGAACGGCAGCAACGCCTTGCGCACCTCGTCGGCCGGGATGCCGGGTGCATCGAAAACGAGGCCGTTGTCCTGGTCGGTGCTGATGGTCTGCTCATAGCGCCCCTCCGAGCCAAGCGCGAGCCAGCAGAGCTTTGCCGCGGGCAAGTCGTATCGCGCCCGCACGAGCTCGATGATTCGAATCGTCAGCAGGTCGTTCAGGCTCGAGATGAGCTGCGTCAACGGCTCCGCCCCGACACCCTTCGTGAGCATGTTGCCAGCAAGCTTGCGGATATCGACCGCGACTGCTTTCAGCGCGCCCAGCTCGGTCGCAGCCTGGATCGCCCCGCTGATCTCGGTCACGCCAAGCCGCTGCAGATTGAAAAGATCGTTCGCGGACACCACGCCCGCGAGCCTGCCTTCGTCGACGATTACGACGTGCCGCATGCCCTGGCGCACCATCGTGACCATGGCCTGATAGGCCGAGACCTGCGACTCCAGCGTCACCAGGGGGCTCGTCATCACCTGCTCGATCGGCTGATTGAGGTCGCAGTGCCCGACCGCCACCTTGTCGAGCAGATCGTGCAGCGTGAAGATGCCGATCGGTGATCGGGTCTCCCGATCCGCAACGATCATCGATCCGATCCGGTGTTCCCGCATGGCCGTCAGCGCATCGCGCAGCGGGGTGTCGGGCGGACATGAGACCGGCTCGCGCCGCACCACTGAAGCGAGCGGGCTGTACATGGACTGCGCGAGCATGCGCGTCGCCGACCTGTCGGAGCCGGTATCGATCATTGCAGCGGCCTAGTACTTGACGCTGGCATAGTAAGTCCGCTTCGACGCCTCGCGCGCCTCGCCGAGCGTGCGGATGCCCCGCTCGGCGAGCAGCGGCAACATCTTGAGCAAGACCTCTGCCGTGACGATCGCGTCCCCGAGCGCCGTGTGCCGTCCAACGACATTGATACCAAGCCGCTCGGCGATCGCCTCGAGCCGGTGCAGCTCCTGGTTCGCGTGCAGCACCTCGGAGAGCAGCAGCGTGTCGAGCACCGGCTGAGTGAATCGCACGCCGGTCGCCTCCTCCTTGAGCTGCAGAAACCGCATGTCGAAGGCGGCGTTGTGCGCCACGAGCACCGTATCCTCGGTGAACTCCCGAAAGACCGGCAGAACGCGATCGATCGAAGGCTGACCGTTGAGCATTTCTGGCGTGATTCCGTGAATGGCAGTCGACGCCGACTTGATCGGCCGGCGCGGATCGATCAGCTGTTCGAACACCTCGTGGCGGAGCAGCCGCCCGTTCACGATGCGAACAGCCCCGATCGAGATGATCTCGTCGCCGGCCGAGGGTTCGAGTCCGGTCGTTTCGGTATCGAATACGGTGTAGGCAAGCTCGGACAGCAGTCGTGCGTCCACATCCGCCGACTGCCCGGGCTGGTGGAACAGATCGAAGTCGTAGTACTCCGGGCGGCTACTGGTAGCCGGGGCCTCCCGACGCGCAGGAACGGCGGCAGTCGCTGCAGGGATCAAGAGTCGAAAATACGCGGACTGGGCAGTCGGGTCGGTCTGGTGCCACACCTCGCCTGCGTGCCGCTCGACCACATCCTTGACGGACAGCGGGCTTTCCTCGCCTCCGGCGCGCATCGGCTCTTCCTCCCACGTCTGGAGCACGCTCCCGGAAATCGGCATGCCGCGCCACATCAGGTCGAGCTCGGCGTTTCGCCCGGACCGGCCGAGCCGCATCCGCACCTCTCGCACACCGAGCGCCTCTTTCAGGCGACCGGCGAGGTAAGCCAGCGCCTGCGTGAGCGAGTAGCTGTCTGCCTCCAGGCGAAGCGCAGCGTCCACGTCGTCGAGCTTGGCGGAGATGCCGACCCGTGTCTCGATCCGGCGCTGTGCAGCACCGATCAAGTCGGCGCCGAGAACGTTCTCCAGTGGCCAGCGCGTCTTGAGCGAGTCGGCGTGGTCGTGCATCGTGCGGTCCAGCCGTGCCGAGAGCGCTCTCGATTCTTCGGCGATCACGCCGAGAAATCTGGCGCGCTGTGCGTCGTCCATGTCGCCGTAGTCGAGCAGGCTTTCCGCAGCCGCTCGGATGTTGGCCAGCGGAGCGCGGCTGCCCTCCGTGAGCGAGTGGAGCACGCGGTCACGGCGCGTATCGTCCTCGAAGGTCCGGGTCACGTCGTCCAGCGTGAGGACGAAACCGGTGACTTCCGGCTGCTCGGTCGTCTCCTCGCCGCCTGGCTGAAGGAGGCCGCGGACCGGAGCCATATGAACACGCAGCAGTTGCCCACCTTGTGTCGTGGTGAGGAAATGCGCCACCGGGTGCGCGTCGCCCTGAGCCAGTCGTTGCGCCACCGCGTCGAGTCCGTGTCCCACGAGATTGCGGTCGATCACCGCAAATATCGATCGACCCAATCCGACCAGCGTTGCGATTCCCGGCTCGCCACCTGCGAAGAGGTGTCGCGCGCGCTCGTTGTAAAGCAGGATCCGGCCTTCGCGGTTGCAGACCAGCACGCCCTGCGTGAGCTCTGACATCAGCGCGGCGAGCCGGTTGCGTTCCTCCTCGACTGAGGCCTTGGCGTGAGCAATCTTGACATCGACTTCCGCGCGCAGCTCGCGCACGCGCCCGCCGAACTCGTTCAGCGCCTCGCCGAGCTGGCGCATCCCGCTCGTCCCTCGGGGCTCGATGCGGTAGTCCGGATTCGCGGCCAGCATGATGCGCGCCTCTTCGGCGAGTCGCCGTGCCTCGTTGAAATGGGACCGAATCGCGGGCTGCAGCGCGACGCTGATCACGCCGATTCCCAGGAGGCCGACGAATATGAGCAGCCCCGTGCGCGGTGCCAGCATCTCTATCGCTGCGGCCCGCTCCTCCGGCCCGAGTCCGGACCAGACGACCCCGCCCGCGAGGCCGCCCACTACGGCGGCGATTCCGAGCGTGATCGCGAACGCGATGGCGAGGCTCGCTCCGTCGCTCATCTCTTCCCGTCGAGCAATTCTTTCACCCGCGCGACGAGCTCCTTCGTCGCAAAGGGCTTCGTGATGTAGGCGTCCGCGCCGAGCGCGAGGCCCTTCTGCATCTCCGTGTCGCGCCCCTTGGCGGTGAGCATGACCACCTTCATGTCTCGCCATTGGGGGCTGCTGCGGATCTGCTGGCAGACCTCGAAGCCGTTGCGGCGCGGAAGCATGATGTCGAGCAGGACGAGATCGGGCGTGAACTCCGCCACTTGCGCGAGCGCATCGTCGCCGTTCTCCGCGACGCGAACCTCGTACCCTTCCCGCTTCATCAGGAACTCGAGCGAGAGCACGATGTTCGGTTCGTCGTCGGCTATCAGGATCTTTTGAGCCATGGGCGAACCTCTCATTTCGCCGCAGCGAGAACGGGGCTCGGGTGCCCGGTGCCCCCAGGTCGCAACGGCAGCGTGAAAGAGAATGTGGAACCGCGGCCCGGCTCGCTCTCGACCCAGAGCCTGCCGCCGAAATGTTCGATGATATGACGGCTGATCGGCAAACCGAGCCCCGTTCCCTGCGGCTTCTCGGTCAAGGTATCGCCGACCTGGCGGAACTTCTCGAAAATCGTGAGCCGGTCTTGCGGGCTGATGCCCGGGCCGTTGTCGGTGACATCCACGCGCAGGTGCCCGTCCTCGACCCGCGCGGCAACCGCCACTTTCGAATCGGGCCGGTCGCAGAACTTGACGGCGTTGGAAAGCAGGTTGAGCAGGACCTGCAGCAGGCGGTCACGATCCACTCGCACAGGCGGCATCTCAGGCGCCGATTCGGTCCTTAGCGCAACCCGCTTTTCCTTGAAGAGCTGGCTCGTGGTGGCGATCGCGTCGCCGATCACTTCCCCGACGTCCACTTCCGAAACGTTCCACTCGGCCTGGCCGGACTCGATCTTCGCCAGGTCGAGCACCTGGTTGATCATGCGCGTCAGACGCTCGGTCTCGCGTGCGATGATGCCGAGGAATCGCTTGCGGTCGGAAATCGACATGTCGGGGTCGTCGAGCAGTATCTCGGCGAAGGCGCGGATCGACGTGAGCGGCGTGCGCAGCTCGTGTGTGACCGTCGAGATGAAGTCGTCCTTCATCCGGTCGAGTTCCTTCAGCCGCTCGTTGGCGGCCTTGAGCTCGGCCGTGGCTTCCTCGAGCTCCCGCGACTTCTGCTCGAGCCGGTGACTGTAGACGATCACCTGCGAAGCCTCGTCGAGGATCGTACGCACCTCCTGGAGCGTGAGCGCCTCCTCCTTCACCACCGACGCGACCATGATCCGCGCCGAAGCGGCGCCGATTGCGCCGGCGAGCTGCGTCTCCACCGCGTCCACGAGCTCGGCGTCGGCCTCGAGCTGCGGATCAGGCCAGTTCCGGCCGCGCGCGCGCGCATAGCCGGCGAATGCCGCTTCGGCAGCCTCCGCCCCGAGGAAGCGCGCGAGGACGTTGTACAGATCCGGTACCGAGGCAGTCCCGCGCCACAGTCGCGCCCCGCCGGCCACGCGCCGGAAGACGTCCACGAACAAGCTCGCCTGGCGGTGTTCTTCCGCGCGCGGCGTATCGAGGAGTGAAACGAGGACGTAGGCACCCACGTTCCCGATCATGCTCCAGATCATCGCATGCGTGATCTGGTCCAGCCCCGCGAGTCCGAAGAGCTCGAGCGGCTTCAGGAGCGCGATGCCGAACGGTCCATGCTCGAGCAGGCTGCGCGGCGCCCAGTCGGAGCGTGCAAGCGCCGGCAGCAGGAGGGTATAGAACCACACGGCGAATCCCGTGACGAGCCCGCAAAACGCGCCCCGGCGCGTAGCGCCTTTCCAGAAGATCCCGCCGAGCACGGCCGGGGCGAACTGCGCGACCGCCGCGAACGAGATCAGCCCGATCGAGACCAGGGCGTACGCTTCGCCGGCCAGGCGGAAATAGAGATATCCGAGCAGCAGAATGAGGACGATGGCTGTGCGTCGGATGCCGAGCAAGAGTCCGGTCAGGTCGCGCCGCTGCGCAAGCGCGAGACGGCGCATCCGCAGCAGCGCCGGCATCACGAGGTCGTTGCAGACCATGGTGGACAGCGCGATCGTCTCGACGATCACCATTCCGGTCGCCGCCGAAAGTCCCCCGATGAAGACGAGCAACGCGAGGAGCTCCTGCCGTTCGAGCATCGGGATGGCGAGCACAAACGTGTCGGCGTCCACCCCCCCGGCTGGAAAGAGCAGTCGTCCGCCGAACGCGAGCGGCAGCACGAAGATGTTGATCGCGACCATGTATACCGGGAACAGCCAGATCGCCTTGTCCAGGTGCCGCTCGTCGGTGTTCTCGATCACGGTGACCTGGAACTGGCGCGGCAGGAACATGATGGCAAGCATCGAGAGGACGGTGAGCCATACCCAGCTCGCGTAGCCGCCCGCGACGCCCTCGATCGGCGTCAGCAGGGGTTCGAGCTTCGGCTGGCCCGCCGCGCGCGAGAACACGTCACCGAAGCCGTTGTAGACCCCGAAGGTCACGAACACCCCGACGGCGAGGAACGCGAGGAGCTTCACCAGCGACTCGAAGGCGATCGCCGCGACCATGCCCTCGTGATGTTCGGCGGAGTAGAGGTGGCGCGTGCCGAACAGGATCGTGAAGAGCGCAAGACTAAGGGCCACCCACAGCGCCGTATCCCGCAGAATCGGCACGGCGCCGACGCTGGCGGGCATCACGATCTCAGGGTAGTGCAGCAGGATGATGAAGCTGTTCGACACGGCCTTGAGCTGCAGGGAGATGTACGGGACGATGCCGATGACCGCGATGATGGTGACGGTGCCGCCGAGCAGCGCGCTCTTGCCGTAACGCGAGGCGACGAAGTCGGCGAGCGAGGTGATCCGGTTCTGCTTCGAGATGCGCAGGATCTTGCGCATCACGACCCACCATAGCGCGATCATGAGGGTGGGCCCGAGGTAGATCGGCAGGAACCCCACGCCGTCGATCGCCGCCCGTCCCACGCTCCCGTAGAAGGTCCATGCCGTCGCGTACACGGCGAGCGACAGGCTGTAGATATACGGGCTCGCAATGATCGAGCGGCCGCGGTCGGCGCGCTGGTCGGCGTAGTAGGCGATCGCGAACAGCAGCCCCAGGTAGGCGAACGAAGTGAGGACGATCACCCACTCTTGGAGCATAGGTGGCTCCGCGGCGGGCTTCGCTAGCGGCTCGTCGCCCGGACGCCGCCGCCCGTCATGGCGTCCTGCCGCGCTCGACGACGAGCGCCATCAACGCGATGAGCAACGCCCACGCAGCGAAGATATAGGCGTACAGAAGCGGAATCCCGAAGACCTGGCTCGGCTGGTTGAACAGGGCGAGAATCGGGTAGTTGAAGAGCAGCGTGCCCAGCATGAAGAGCGCGACCAGCCGCGGCCCTTTCCCCTCGTGCCTTTCCATCGGCGCCCCCTCTTGCCGTCTTGCGAACCTAAGCTAAGCGCCCGGCCCGAGGTATGTCAACAGTCGGTCGGGTGGCCCTGGCCCCTGTGCTCCGCCCAAGCCTACTTGAGGAACCTCCCCACCAGGTCCGCGGCGCCCCGACCGATCTCGCTTTCCAGCGGGAAGGACAGCATCCCCATCACGGAGTACCCGAGCAGCCACGGCATGAGATAGAAGCGGATCATGAAGAAGAACCACGCCACGTAGAGCGGCACCAGGGGCTGGATGAGGAACCCCGGGGTGATGGGCCTGAAGACCTTGATGAGCGGATCTGTGGCGCGCACGAAGAAGCGCATGAAGAAGAAATTGCTGTTCTCGGGCAGGAAGATGCCCATGCCGAAGCGCCCGATCAGCGTCCACATGACCATGCCGAGGACGTAATCGATGATGATCACCCAAAGCGGAAATGCTTCGGTCATGCGAAATCCTGAGCTTCTCTAGAAATTCGTCTCGAAAATATCGCCGGTGCTCGTGCTTCCTCCCCCAAAGGAGGTCGCACGAACAAGGGGGAACTCCCCCTTGTATATCCCCGAACGAACAAGGGGCAAGCCCCTTGTAGATCCCCCGATTGACGCGGCAATCGATTCTTGGGCAACTGGCGGGAAAGCCATTACGTGGGCCGAGCCGGAAAAAAAACCGGGGCGAATATTATTCGCCCCGGCTCGATTCCAGGCAACGCGTCTAGTGCGTCGCGCTGAGGTAGGTCTCGCCTCTCGGGATGCGGATCTCGTCCACCATCGCCTGCGTCTCCGCGTCCGGCTCCTTGGTCATGAGCGACACGGCGACCATGGCGATCACGCTCGCGCCGGCCCCGATGATGCCGAAGCGCAGGTGGTCGATGCCGTACCAAGGCGTCATCCCGCCCCACCGGACCATGTAGAGGTACCAGGTGCCGGCCAAGAAGCCGACGACCATGCCCGCAATGGCCCCAGGCCGGTTGGCGCGCTTCCACCAAATACCCAGCACCAGCGGGAAGAACAGGCCGGACATGGCGAAGTCGAACGCCCACGCGACCGCACCGAGGATTCCGGTCAGCCTGAGGGACGCCACTGCCGAGCCCGCCGCGCCGATCGCGATGAGCAGCACGCGTGCGACGATCAGCCGGTGCCTGGTGTCGGCTTTCGGGTCGATCATCTTGTAATAGAGATCGTGGGAGAGCGCGTTGGCGATCGCCAGGAGCAGACCGTCCGCCGTCGACATCGCCGCCGCCAGACCGCCCGCCGCAACGAGGCCCGAGATCACCGCCGGCAAGCCAGCGATCTCCGGTGTCGCCAGCACGACGATGTCCCCGCGCATGAAGAACTCGTTGACCTGCAGGATGCCGTCCTTGTTGGCGTCGACGATGCTCAGGAACCCGACGTTATGCCACTTCTGCACCCAATCCAGCGCCATCACCGATTCGATCGGCTTCCCGATGATGCTGGTCGCCAGATTGGGATCGAGCACCTGCAACTTGGTGAAGGTCGCCAGCGCCGGCGCCGTGAAGTAGAGCAGGAAGATGAAGAACAGCGACCATGCCACCGACTGACGCGCCGCTTTCACCGACGGTGTGGTGAAGTAGCGCATCAGGATGTGCGGCAGGGACGCGGTGCCCATCATCATGCAGGCCACGAGCGTGACGAACTGAATGTTGCCGATCAGCCCCTTCGGTGCCGCCGCGTTCATGACGGTGAGGGCAGACAGCCCCGGAATCGCTTTCTCGGGCTTCAGGACGCCCACCCCGAGCGTCGGCTCGATTTCCGCGATCCTCGCCAGGGCGTCGCCGTAGACGAGTTGGGGAATTACGCCGAAACCCTGCTTGTTGGACATCCAGATCACCGGAACCAGGTACGCGATGATCAGCACGATGTACTGGGCCACCTGCGTCCAGGTCACCGCGCGCATGCCGCCGAGCATCGAGCAGAGCAGAATCGCGACGAGGGCGATCCAGACGCCGACCCCGAACGGAATCTGCAGCACCTTCGACGCAATCGTTCCCGTCGCGTTGATCTGCGCCGTCACGTAGGTGAACGACGCGACGACCAGAACGACCACGGCGCAGAAGCGCGCGAGGTTGCCGCCGTAGCGCGTGCCAATGAAGTCCGGCACGGTGTAGCAGCCGAACTTGCGCAGGTAAGGCGCCATCAGCACCGCCACCAGCACGTAACCGCCGGTCCAGCCGACGACGAACGCGAGGTAGGGGAAACCACCCATGTAGATGCCGCCCGCCATCGCGACGAACGAGGCGCCCGACATCCAGTCTGCGGCGGTGGCCATCCCGTTGAAGACGGCAGGCACCTGGCGGCCGGCGACGTAATAGGCGTCGACCTGCATGGTGCGCGACAGCCATCCGATCACGGCGTAGATGACCACCGTGAACGCGACGAACGCGATGCCGATCGCGTCCTCGCTCATGCCCCAGTGCTCGCCCAGGGCCATCAGCAGGATGAATGCGATGAACCCACCGGTATAGATCCCGTAGATCTTCGGCAGGTTGTCGATGAAAGAACCCGTCATTCTTGTACTCATGGCGATCTCCCCCTTATTCCGCTTCGGCCATGCCGCATTCGCGGTCGATCTTGTCCTGCTGCTTGCTGAAGAAGAAGAGCTGGACCACGAACACGATCAGAGACCCCTGCGCGGCCATGTAGTAGCCAAGGGGGAAATGCATGAACGAGATCTTGTTGGTGTCTGCTGCGAACCAGTGAATGACGAACGAGAAGATGAACCAGATGACCAGGTGAATGATCATCAGCCGCTTGGTACGCTGCCAATGGACTACCTGTTGGGAACTGGCTGTGCTCATGTGCTACCCTCCTCTTGTGCGTATTTCTTGGCGTCCTGACGGGCCCGATCTTTATTCTTGAACCTGGTGCGAGACCACGAAACCCCTTTTGTGTGTCGCGCCCCGGTCGCGCCCCGGTCACGCCCCGAGGCTCCGGGATTCTAGCCCATTTCCCAATGCGAGTGTCTAGGGGCGAAAACTTGACCAGAATGTGGCTGGCCCGGCTCGTTTCGGCGGATTCCTTGCGCATGTTGCGGGATCACGTCGCGGCGGCCGTGCGCATTCGCGGCAAGCCGATCACCAGCCGGGCGGAGCTTCAGCGGTTCCTCGACTCGCGCGCGAGCTTCGTCGCGCAAACCACGCTCTACGGCTATCTCCGAGCGCGCGCGGGCTCGCAGTTTCCGGAGCTCTTCGACAACGAAACGTTCGTGGTGTCGATCAACATCGCCAAGTGGCCGATCTGGCTTGCGTGCCTTTCCGATCTTTCGATCTACGCCGGCGGTCTGATTGCCCAGCGCACGGCAGCTGTGCAGCCTGAAATCGCAGGTTTGATGAATTCGGCCGTCGATGCCGTCCTCGCCGCCACCGGAGCGCCCAGCGAAGCCGGTCCGGACTATCCACAGTTGGCGAATGACGTGCGCGAGCGCGTGCGCGACTGTGTCTGGGCCTCGGTGCGGGACGATGATTCGCCGTTCTCCGAGAGCCCGGGCGCGTTGGTGCGCTGGGCGCCGGTCGTCGAGGAGTTCAAGCTCCTCGACGAGAAGTTCGTCAGGAACTCGGTGCGGTTTCGCTGGCAGGATGTGCGACGCGACTTCCGGCGTGACCTCGTCGCCGATTCGGTCCTTGCCGCCGAATCGTAGCGAGCCCGGGAGGCCGCGCAGGCGGCGATGCCGGCGCGTCTTTCGCACGTCAGAGTCGATTCGTTTCATGCGGCCCTCGCCTGCGCGCGCCCGCGTCATCGCCTCAGCGCGCCGCCGATCTATCCACAATCCTAGGCGCGAGCGCCGCACCAATCCTATTAGGGAAAACCCTGAGGGCGCTTCGCCGCAGCGCAGCAATCCGCGTGCCCTATTCGGCGCGGTGCATCAAGAGCTGCACCAGCGCCGCCACCGATGTGGCGCCCATCTTTTCCATCACCCTGGCGCGATGCGATTCCACGGTCTTCACGCTGATGGCGAGCTCGCCGGCAATGACCTTGTTCGACTTGCCCTCGGCGACCTGCGTCATGACCTCGCGCTCGCGCTCGGTCAGCGCGGCGAGCCGCCCGGCGATCAATGAATGCCGCACGCGCTTCTCGCAGATCTCGGAGTCGCGCGCGAATGCGCGCATGATGCTCGAGAGCACTTCCCGGTAGCTGAATGGCTTCTGGATGAAGTCCACCGCGCCGCCCTTGAACGCGCTCACAGCCGTTGGCACGTCGCCGTGACCGGTGACGAAGACGATCGGGATTCCGACCCCCTTCTCTCGCAGGTAGGCCTGGAGCTCGAGCCCGCTCATGCCCGGCAGACGAACGTCGAGGATCAGGCAGGCCGGCCCGCCGTTCTGGTAGGCCTCGATGAACTCCGTCGCCGTCGCGAACGTCTGCACGGCAATGCCGTTGGACTCCATGAGCCAACGCCACAGGCTCCGGATCGATTCATCGTCGTCCACGACGTACGCGGTTGCAGCCGCGGGCCGATGCATGTCTCCCCCTAGCGGCGGGACGCTCGACCGGAGATTCTAGCCCCCGCGGAGGTCATGCATCGAAGAAGCGCTCCGCGACGAGCTGCATGCGCTCGCGAAACCAGGCAGCCTTCGCCTTGCCCCGCGCGCCCAGGCTATCGAGCACGCGCGCGCAGCGTTCGGCAGCCTCGGTGAATTCGACGCGCGTACGGGCGCGCTCGATGATGCCCGTGAACATGTCGGCATCCGGGCCCATCGAATCGAGCAGCACGCGGCTGAGCTCGCCGACCGCTTCCTTGCGCGTTTCGGGCAGCGGCTCCGGTGTTCCGGGCGCTTGCGGGGCGGCCGCCTGCGGGGCGGGGGGCGGGGCCGCGGCGGGCGGAGGTGGAGGTGGAGCGACCGTGGCCACGCGCGCCTCCAGGAAGCCCTGGGCGAGCAGCATCTGGAGCGTACCGTCGATATCGGGAATCGCGCCGAAGCGGGCGATGTAGTCGGCGACGGTCGATTTGCCGTCCACCATGATGAGCACACTGCGCAGCCGCGCGGCCAGACCGTGCGCGCGGGACTTTACTTCTTCCGTGCCCTTGGCCGTCTTCACGAGGACGGCATTTTTTTCCATTCGGCTCGCGACCCCTTCCCCGAGTGTTTTTATTGTTATGGGTCAATAATGCCACGGTCGCTCAGGAGCGCCAATGGTTTCGGACGGCGGTGTCAGATTGTGCGCGCCTCGTCGAGGCAATAGCCCTGCCCGCGCACCGTGTAGATCCTCACGCCGCCGACCTCGAGCTTTTTTCGCAGGCGGTGGACGTAAACCTCCACCGCATTCGTGCTCACCGGTTCGCCCCGCTCGCACATCATCTCGATGATCTGCGCCTTGCTGACCATCTGCCCGGGCTGCTGCATGAAGATCTCGAGGAGTGTGCGCTCGCGCTCGGAGAGCACGAGCGCGTGCCCGTTCATCTCGGCGGTCCTGCCGACCCGGTCGTAGAAAAGCGCGCCGTGCTGCAGCACCGTCGCGCCCGTTGCGTTGATGCGCACGCCTCCTCCCCCTGCGCGCCGTCCCGGCCCGATTGCGGCGAGCGGTCGCGCCTGGCGGGCAGTCTAGCAAATGCCGGCCTCGCGCAGGCCGGCCGCTTCACGCCGCCGGCGATTCTCCGCGCTCGTACCAGCCGCGCGAGGCGTTCACGATGCGCACGACCGACAGCATCACCGGCACTTCGACCAGCACGCCGACCACGGTGGCGAGCGCCGCGCCCGACTCGAAGCCGAACAGGCTGATCGCCGCGGCGACCGCGAGCTCGAAGAAATTGCTCGCGCCGATGAGCGCCGACGGGGCGGCGACGCAGTGCGCGACGCCGAACTTGCGGTTCAGCAGGTAGGCGAGTCCCGAGTTGAAGTACACCTGGATCACGATCGGGACGGCGAGCATGGCGATGACCAGCGGCTGCTTCAGGATCTGGCCGCCCTGGAATGCGAAGAGCAGGACGAGGGTGACGAGCAGCGCAGCGACCGAGAACGGCTGGATGTGCGCGAGCGTTCTCTTGAGGGCCTCCTCGCCGCGGGCGAGCAGCGCCTTGCGCCACGCCTGCGCGAGGATCACCGGGATCACGATGTAGAGCCCCACCGAGATGAACAGCGTGTCCCACGGCACCGTGATCGCGGAAAGCCCGAGCAGCAGGCCCACGATCGGCGCGAACGCGAAGATCATGATCGTGTCGTTCAGCGCGACCTGCGAGAGCGTGAAGTAGGGGTCGCCCTCCGAGAGCTGGCTCCAGACGAACACCATCGCGGTGCAGGGCGCCGCCGCGAGCAGGATCAGGCCGGCGATGTAGCTGTCGAGCTGCTCGGCAGGCAGGTACGGCGCGAACACGTGGCGGATGAAGATCCACGCGAGAAGCGCCATCGAGAACGGCTTGACGAGCCAGTTCACCGCGACCGTCACGCCGATGCCGCGCACGTGCTGGCGCACCTGCCCGATCGCACCGAAGTCGATCTTGAGCAGCATCGGGATGATCATCACCCAGATGAGCAAGCCCACCGGGATGTTGACCCGCGCGATTTCCATGCGCCCGAGGGCCTGGAACGGCGCGGGGAAGAACTGACCGAGCGCGATGCCGGCGACGATGCAGAGAAAAACCCAGAGCGTGAGCCAGCGCTCGAACAGGCCCATCCGCGCGCCGCTGCGTGGGGGCCGCGCCGGCAAAGCTGTCGCACGCGAAGTCATGCGGACGCCTGGCTCAGCAGCACGCCTTGGCGGGCTGGTCGGCGGCGATCGGGATCACCTTCGGTCGGGGCGCGCAGCACGCGGCGCGCTCCGCACGCATGCCTTCCGCGTTCGGGTCTTCAGCGGTCTTGCTGTCCGCGCCGAAGACGGGGATCTCGTGCAGCGTATGGAAGGTCTCCCAGGCGACGCCCTGCGGATCGGTGGTCCAGTACTTGTTCGAGTTCGCATAGCAGCAGGCGGCGCCGCTCTGATCGTTCGCCGCGATCTCGGCATCGCCGACCTGCCTGCGCAACCCGGCGAGCGCCTCGTCGGAGTCGACCTGGATGCCGAGATGGTCGACGCCGGCCTTCATGCCGCGCGCGGAGATCGCGAAGTTGAGGCGCGGGTCTTCGACCATCCACTTGGCGTAGTCGTCCTTGACGAGCGTGGGCGGCGCGCCGAACACGGTAGAGTAGAAACGAATGCTGGCCGCGAGGTCGTCGACGGCGACGTGAACGTGGAATCGCTTCATTGCTTGGTGCCTTTCGTGGTGACGGGGTCGCAAACGACAGCCTGTGGACCGCAGGCATTTCCGCCGCAGCAGTTCTCGGTGAGAAAGCCGACCAGCCCGTTCATCGCGTCGAAGTCGGCCGAGTAGTACACGAACCGCCCCTCCTGCCGCGACCGGACCAGGCCGGCGTTGGCGAGCTGGGCGAGGTGAAACGACAACGTCGGCGCGGCGACGTCGAGCGCATCGGCGATCGCGCCGGCAGCCATGCCCGACGGCCCTGCCTGGACGAGGCGCCGGAAGATCGCGAGACGTGTCTCTTGCGCGAGCGCACCCAAGGCTTTCAGAGCAGGTGTCGTTTCCATATTTCCAAAGTTATCGAAATAACGGTTGCATGTCAATGCCGACCACCGCAACCAACCACCCCGGCTGCTACGCAGTCACCCCTCCTTGAAAAGGAGGGGAAACCAACCAAAACGACTCCGCGCGCTTGCCCACAAAAGAAAAACCCCGCTCGCGCGGGGTTTTCGGTAGGTAACAGGAGGGAACCAGCCGGTTCCCTCCTGTTCGTTCCGTTCCGATGGACCTCTAACGCGCGTACACGTGTTACATGCCCATGCCGCCCATGCCGCCCATGCCGCCCATGTCGCCCATGTCGTGCGCATGGCCGCCGCCCTTCTTCTCTTCGACGAGCTCGGCCACCATCGCATCGGTGGTGAGCATGAGGCTCGCCACGGACGCGGCGTTCTGCAGCGCGGTGCGCGACACCTTGGTCGGGTCGATCACCCCCATCTCCGTCAGGTCGCCGTACTCTTCGGTCTGGGCGTTGAAGCCGTAGTTGCCCTTACCTTCGGCGACCTTGTTGAGGACCACCGACTGCTCGGCACCGGCGTTGGCGACGATCTGGCGCAGCGGCTCCTCGAGCGCACGGGCCACGATCTTGATCCCGGCCTCCTGGTCGCTGTTGTCGCCCTTCAGCTTCGCGAGCACCGAGCGCGCGCGGATGAACACCACGCCGCCGCCCGGGACGATGCCTTCCTCGACCGCGGCGCGGGTGGCGTGCAGCGCGTCCTCGACGCGGGCCTTCTTCTCCTTCATCTCGATCTCGGTCGACGCGCCGACTTTGATCAGCGCCACGCCGCCGGCGAGCTTCGCCACGCGCTCCTGGAGCTTCTCCTTGTCGTAGTCACTGGTCGCATCGTCGATCTGCTTGCGGATGTTCTTGACCCGCGCCTCGATGTCCTTGTGGTCGCCGGCCCCGTCGATGATCGTGGTCTCTTCCTTGCCGACCTCGATGCGCTTCGCGCGGCCGAGATCCTTCAGCGTGGCCTTCTCGAGCGTGAGGCCCACCTCCTCGGCGATGACCGTTCCGCCGGAGAGAATGGCGATGTCCTCGAGCATGGCCTTGCGGCGATCGCCGAAGCCGGGCGCCTTGACCGCGCAGGTCTTGAGGATGCCGCGGATGTTGTTGACCACCAGTGTGGCGAGCGCTTCGCCTTCCACGTCTTCGGAGATCAGCAGCAGCGGCTTGCCGGCCTTGGCGACCTGTTCGAGGATCGGCAGGAGGTCACGGATGTTCGAGATCTTCTTGTCGTGCAGGAGGATGTAGGGATCCTCGAGCATCGCTTGCTGCTTTTCGGGGTTGTTGATGAAGTACGGCGAAACGTAGCCGCGGTCGAACTGCATGCCCTCGACCACCTCGAGCTCGTTCTGCAGGCTCTTGCCGTCCTCGACCGTGATCACGCCTTCCTTGCCGACTTTGTCCATGGCGTCGGAGATGATCTTGCCGATCTCCGCGTCGGCGTTCGCCGAGATCGCGCCGACCTGAGCGATTTCCTTCGAGGTGGTGCAGGGCTTGGAGAGCTTCTTCATCTCTTCGACGACCGCGGTGACGGCCTTGTCGATCCCGCGCTTGAGGTCCATCGGGTTCATCCCGGCGGCCACGAACTTCATGCCCTCGCGCAAGATCGCTTGCGCGAGCACCGTGGCGGTCGTGGTGCCGTCACCGGCGACGTCCGAGGTCTTGGAAGCGACTTCCTTGACCATCTGCGCGCCCATGTTCTCGAACTTGTCCTTCAGCTCGACTTCCTTCGCCACCGACACGCCGTCCTTGGTGACGGTGGGGGCGCCGAACGAGCGCTCGAGCACCACGTTGCGGCCCTTCGGGCCGAGGGTCGCCTTCACGGCGTTGGCGAGAACGTTCACGCCCACCAGCATGCGTGACCGGGCGTCCTCGTGAAAACGTACGTCTTTTGCAGGCATTGCGAACTCCTAGATCTTTGGTTGAACCGTGTCCTGGAAGACCCCGGCTTACTCGATGATTCCCATGATGTCTTCTTCGCGCATCACCAGCAGCTCCTCGCCCTCGACCTTGACGGTCTGGCCGGAGTACTTGCCGAAGAGCACGCGATTGCCGACCTTGACGTCCAGGGGTCGGATCTTGCCTTCGTCGTTGACCTTGCCGTTGCCGACAGCCAGGACCTCGCCCTGATCGGGCTTTTCACCGGCTGTGTCCGGGATCACGATCCCGCTGGCCGTCTTGCGCTCTTCTTCGAGCCGCTTGACGATCACGCGGTCATGCAAGGGGCGGATTTTCATACAGATTATCTCCTCTGATCGGTGAGTAAGCACTAGCTCCGGGAGCTCCGGGGCCGTTTCAAAATCCTTGCGCGCGCGCTTTGTTAGCACTCGCGGCGGACGAGTGCCAATAATATGGGCAGGGGGATTCCTTTTCAAGGGGTTGAGGGGTGAAGGGGCCAATCTATTTGCCGGGGGTCCCCGGCGCGGGCGTCTTCCGGCGCACTCGAGGGTGGCGGACAATGGCACCCCTCGGGCAGAAGCCCGCATCGATCAGGACCCCTCCATGATCTCTCGCCGAGCAGCGGTCAAGGCATGCGCCCATGCGTTGTTCGGGGTGGGCATCGCGATCGCCGCCACCGGCGTGCCCGCGGCCGACCCGGCGGTGATCGAGCTCACCCAGGTGCCGTGCCAGTTTCTCGAGCCCGAGGGGGGAACGAACCACGGCTTCCAGTCATCGGGAAAGAAGGACTGCGTGGCGATCAATGCGGAAACCGAGGCCGCGCGCCTGGCCAAAGCGAAGACCATTCGCCTCCGGCCCGGCAAGTACATCTTCCGGGTCACGAATCTGAACGTGGATTACGAGCTCGGCTTCTGGCTGCGCGGCGATGGATTGCTGGACCGGTTGAGCCTGCCGAGCGTCTCGGGCGGCGGATTGAAGGCGGGCACGACGCAGGACTACGAGATCCTGCTCGAGGAAGGCGAGTACGTCTACTCGTGCCCGCTCAACCCGACGCCTGCCTACAAGCTCGTCGTGAAATGACGCCGTCGCGGGCCCGCAACCACCCCCCGCCCTACGGGCGGACCCCTCCTTGAAAAGGAGGGGAGGTTTGACGCTTTTTCCCCTCCTTTTCAAGGAGGGGTGCCCCGCAAGCGGGGCGGGGTGGTTCCTGATGTCTACTTCCAGAGCTCGACTTCGCCCCCAGCGTCCTGGATCTTCTTGGCCTTGGCCTGTAGGAATCGCTGGAACGAGGGCTCCTCCCTGTAGCCTCCGCTCGCCACGTAATCGAACGAGCCCGTCAGGTGAAAAGGCCGCAGGTAGGCCTCGATCCGAAACACCTCCCGGCCCCGGTCGTCGAAGAAGACGACGCTCGGCGTATAGGCCACCTTCAACTCACGCGCCCACGCACCCGCATCGAGTCTTCTTCCGTCGGGCGTGGTCAGCGCCGACCGGCCACCGACCATGACGCGCGCCACGTCGAACTTGGCCATCTGCTCGAGCACTTCGCGGCGCTTGAACGCCTCGCGGTGCATCTCGTCGCAGCCCGAGCAATAGGGCGTCTCGAACACGACCGCAAGCGGCTTGCCGCCGACCTTGCGCCGAAGGTCGAGCGGCTCCTTCATGAAGAAAGGCTCGTCGTGCAGCTCGGCACTCGCCGATTCCTTCACCGCGGTCTTCATGTATTCGGAGAATGGAAGCTCACGCTCTTTCCTGCCGGTGACATAGTCGAGCGCCGCCTCGAAGCGATGCGGCGGGTAGTACCCGTTCATTCGCGCCACCACGTTGCCCTTCTCGTCGAAGAAGAGAATCGTCGGCGTGAACTGCACCTTCAGGTGCGCCGCCAGTTCCTTTTCCGGGCGGGACTTGCCGTCCAGCCATGTCGTTTCCCGGTCGCCCCACATGTTGATATCGATCGCGACGAAGCCCTTCCGCATCTTGTCCACGATCGACCGCTGGGTGAAGTTCGTGGAAACGAGCTTCGCGCAGTACGGGCAGCCATCCTGGTGGAAATACACCATGACGCGCTTGTCGGCCTGCGCCGCGTCCGCGATGTCGTCGCGGAAATCGAGGAACGACTTTGCGAACCACGATGGCACCTCGATCGCCTTCGGGGATGGGGTCTGTGCCAGCGCGAGCGGCGGGGCGAGCAGCGCCAGCGCCACGATGCTCACAACGTGCCAGGGTTTCATCGTTCCGCTCTCCTCGATGGCGACCGGTAAGCCGGAAGCGGGCGTGCGCCTCGCAGTTTAGACGAGGAATAACGGAAAGGTTCGGAAGTAAAAACCCCGCGCACGCATGAACGTGCGCGGGGGGAAAGGCAGAGCCCAGGAGGAGGAGGAGAAAGGCCCTGCCGGAGGAACTCGCAACCTGCTCGGGTCACATCACCGTTGCAGCTCGCAATTCAGTTCATACCCCCGTCACAAAAAATATTAGCACTCGAGAATATGCTGAACAAGCGCTCAGTGGCACCCGTGTGACTTTGGTAACGCTACAAATTCCCCTCTCCGCGTCGCCTAATTCGCTCAGCTCCGAGGAGCATCCCCCAGGAGGATGCCTTCAGCCGACGCCATGTGGGATCCGGGTCACAGACCTGGGCCCTCTCCAGTCGCAGACTGGAAGCGGAACCATGGAGCGAACGTCATGAACGAGTCCCCTTCCTTCACGCTCGAGCTCGAGCAACTTGCGGATTACGAGTTTCGCGTCAAGTTCGACTGGCCTGATGTGCCCGAACTGCTGCTGGACGAACCACCGCCCCTTGGCGGGGCCGCGGGCCCCAATGCCGCCCGGCTCGTCGCCGCCGCGGTCGGGAACTGTCTGTCGTCGAGCTTGCTGTTTTGCATGCGGAAATTCCGCCAGAACCCGGGGAAACTCCGCGCCGAGGTCACCGGGATGCTGGCTCGCAACGAGCGGGGGCGTCTCCGGATCGGTCGTCTCGACGTGACCCTCCGGCTCGCGGACCCTGCCGGTGACGTCAAGCACTTCGACCGGTGCCTGCAGCAGTTCGAGGACTTCTGCCTGGTCACCGAGAGCGTGCGACAGGGCATCCCCGTGGGCGTGCGGGTGGTCGACGGTCAGGGCAGCGAGGTGTTCGCGAAGGACGCCGAGCCTGCCGACGCGGAAGTCGCGTAGGAACCACCCCGTCCGCTACGCGGATTGCTTTTTCCCCTCCTCTTCGAGGAGGGGTGGTTGCGCAGCAACCGGGGTGGTGCAGAGCGCTGCTTTGGGACCTCAACCACCCCGCCCGCTCCGCGGGCACCCTTGAAAAGGAGGGGATAGACTCCCCTACTACGTCTGCGCCAGCGCGCCTGAATCGATGGGCGCGGTCTCGGCGCCTTCCAGCTTGCGCCAACCGCTCGCGTAGAAGAGCACCGGGATCACCACCAGGGTCAGCAGGGTGGAGACGAGGATCCCGAAGATGAGCGACACCGCGAGGCCGTTGAAGATCGGGTCGTCGAGGATGAAGAAGGCGCCCAGCATCGCGGCCAGCCCCGTGAGCACGATGGGCTTCGCGCGCGTCGCGGCCGCATTGACGACCGCCTTCTGGAAGGCGATGCCCTCCTCGACCTGCAGGTTGATGAAGTCCACGAGCAGGATCGAGTTCCGCACGATGATCCCGGCGAGCGCGATCATCCCGATCATCGACGTCGCCGTGAACTGTGCGCCGAGCAGCGCGTGGCCCGGCATCACGCCGATGATGGTGAGCGGGATGGGCGCCATGATGATGAGCGGCACCTTGTACGACGAGAACTGCGCCACCACCAGCAGGTAGATCAGGATCAGGCCCACCGCGTAGGCGATGCCCATGTCGCGGAAGGTCTCGTAGGTGACCTGCCACTCGCCGTCCCACTTGATGGCGTACCCCGCGTACGGATCCTCCGGCTGCGTGATGAAGCGCTCGCTCAATCCCTCGCCCTGCGGCACGGCGAGCTGCCGGACACCATCGCGCATCGCGAACATCCCGTAGAGCGGGCTGTCGAGGCTGCCTGCCATGTCGCCCACCACGTAGGCGACCGGGAGCAGATCTTTGTGATAGATCGTCTTCTCGCGCTGCGCGGGCACGGCGGTCACGAGCTCCGAGAGCGGCACGAGGGTGCCGTCGGCGGCCTTCACCTTGAGCTTGAGCAGCGTGTCGGCGCGCGACAGGCTCTCGGGCGGGAGCGCGAGCTTCACCGGGATCTCGTACTTGGCCGAGCCGGTGTGCAGCGGCGTCACCTCGTCGCCGGCGAGCGCCGCGCGCAGGGTGTAGACGATGTCGCGCTGCGCCACGCCCATGAGAGCCGCCTTGCGCTGGTCCACGCGGAAGAGGAGCTTCGGGGCATCCTCCTCGACGCTCGAATCGACATCCACGATGTCCGGAGTCTGGGCGAACAGCTTGCGCAAGCGCTGCGCGGTCTCGAGCTGGCCGTCGTAGTCGGGCCCGTACACCTCCGCGACGATCGGCGAGAGCACCGGCGGTCCCGGCGGCACCTCGACGACCTTGACCGTCGCGCCGTACTTCTGGCCGATCTCCACGAGCTTGGGCCGCGCGGCGACCGCGATCTCGTGGCTCTTGCGATCGCGCTCGTGCTTGTCCATCAGGTTCACCTGGAGATCGCCGAGCTCGGGCGATGCGCGCAGGTAGTACTGACGCACCAGGCCGTTGAAATTGATCGGTGCCGCGGTGCCCGCATAGGCCTGGTAGTCGGTCACCTCCGGGATCGTGGAGAGATAGGCACCCATTTCCCCGAGCACACGCGAAGTCTCCTCGACAGGCGTGCCGACCGGCATGTCGACCACCACCTGAAACTCCGACTTGTTGTCGAAGGGCAGCATCTTCAGCACGACCAGCTTGAAGCCGGCCAGCGAGATCGCCGCCAGGATCGCGACCATGATCCCGCCGAACAGCCACCAGCGCGCCTTGCGTCCGTGCTCGCGCTGCAGGAACGGCGTCATCACCCGGCCGAAGAAATCGCGCAGCCGTGTGTTCAGCCGCTCCGCGCCGTGCCCGACGTGTTCATGCCGGTGGAGCAGCTTCGCGGCCAGCCAGGGCGTGACGATGAAAGCGATCGCGAGCGAGATCAGCATGCCGATGCTCGCGTTGATGGGGATCGGGCTCATGTAGGGGCCCATGAGGCCGGTCACGAACGCCATCGGCAATAGCGCCGCGATGACGGTGAACGTGGCGAGGATGGTCGGACCACCGACCTCGTCGACCGCATGCGGGATGAGCCCGATGAGCGGTTGATCCGGATAGAGCGCCTTGTGTCGATGGATGTTCTCCACCACCACGATCGCGTCGTCGACGAGAATTCCGATCGAGAAGATCAGCGCGAAGAGCGACACCCGGTTCAGCGTGAATCCCCACGCCCAGGAAGCGAAGAGCGTCGCCGAAAGCGTGAGCAACACCGCCACGCCGACGATGATCGCCTCGCGGCGGCCGAGCGCGGCCCACACCAGCGCCACCACGGAGAGCGTGGCGAAGATGAGCTTCTGGATGAGCTTCTGCGCCTTGTCGTTCGCGGTTTCGCCGTAGTTGCGCGTGAGCGCCACCGAGACGCCTTCGGGGATGACGCTGCCCTTGAGGTTCTCGATGCGCTGGATCACCTTGTCGGCCACGTCCACGGCGTTCTCGCCGGGCTTCTTCGAGATCGCGAGGGTCACTGCCGGATATTCGAGCCCCACTGAGACCTTGTCGGGTCCCGACGCGGACGCGCCGTAGCGAACGTAATGAGTCGGCAGCTCCGGGCCGTCCACCACTTGGGCGATGTCCTCGACGAAGACGGGCCGCCCGTCGTAGGCGCCCACCACGAGCCGGCGCACATCCGCCGCGCCCGCGAGAAATGATCCGGTCTCGACCAGCGTCTCGCGGTTGCCGGCCACCAGGCTGCCCGAGGGCAGCGAGACGTTCGCGGCCAGCAGCGCCCCGCGCACATCCTGGGCGGTGACGCGATAGGCCTGCATGCGCTCGGCGTCGAGCAGCACGCGCACCGCGCGCCCTGGTCCACCGACGGTTTCGACGGTCCGCGTGCCAGGCACGCGCTTGAGCTCCGCTTCGGCGGCGCGCGCGACCTGCTGCAATTCGTAGGCGCCGCGCTGGGGGTCGTCGGTCCACAGGGTCAGCGTGACGATCGGTACGTCGTCGATGCCCATCGGCTTGATGAGCGGCTCGCCCACGCCGATGTTCGGCGACAGCCAGTCGCGGTTCGACATGATCGTGTCGTACAGGCGCACCAGCGCGTCGGTGCGGTTCTCGCCCACCTCGAACTGCACGGTGAGCACCGCCATGCCCGGCTTCGAAACGGAGTAGATGTGCTCGATGCCGGTGATCTGCGAGAGCACCTGCTCGGCAGGCGTGGCCACCAGCGCTTCGACATCCTTGGCCGACGCGCCCGGGAACGGGATCAGCACGTTCGCCATGGTCACGTTGATCTGCGGCTCCTCCTCGCGCGGCGTCACCATCACCGCGAAGATGCCGAGCAGCGCGGCGACGAGCGCGACAAGCGGCGTCAGCTGCGAACCGACGAAGAATCTGCTGATGCGTCCGGAGATGCCCATGACCTACTTTCCCCTCCTTTTCAAGGAGGGGTGGCCGCGGAGCGGCCGGGGTGGTTGACTGAGTTTGCCGAAGCGGCCGAACCACCCCCCGCCCTCCGGGCGGACCCCTCCTTGGAAAGGAGGGGAAATCGTCTTCTTCCCCTCCTCTTCGAGGAGGGGTGCCGCCAAAGGCGGCGGAGTGGTGAACAGCGTCTTCATCATTTCACCGCGACCGTACTCTCGGGGTTCTCGCCGCTCTTCAGCCGCGCGAGCGCCATCACGGGGTCGAGCGCAACCTGCTCGCCGGCGGCAAGGCCAGCGAGCACCTCGATGCCGACGTCGGGAATCGTCTCGCCCACGCGCAGCTGGCGGAACCGGATCGCCCCGCCTCCCAGGACGACGTAGGCACCCGTCACCTCGCTGCGATGAACGACGGCGGAGACCGGCACGATGAGCTTCTTCGCCGTGCCGAGTGTGATGTAACCGCGCGCGAACATGCCCGGGTACGCCCCCTCGAGCGGGTCGGGCAGATCCAGGCGGACCTGCGTCGTGTGCGTGCGCGCGTCGGCGGACGGCAGCACCGTGACGTCGCGCGCGCGGACGCGCTTACCGAGCGCGGGCAGCTCGACGGAGGCCTCGATCGGGCTGCGCATCTCGGCGAGCCGCGCCTGCGGCACGGTGACCAGGGCGCGCAGATTCTGCGGATCGAACAGCGTCACGAGCGGCCTGCCCGGCTGCGCCATCTCGCCGAGATCGACGTGACGCGTCGCGACGACGCCGGAGAACGGCGCCACGATAACGGTGTAGCTCCGGCCCGTGCGCGCCTGGCCCGCGCCGGCGCGAGCGGCCGCGACCTGGGCCTTCGCCGCGGCGAAATCGGTCTCGGCCTTGTCGAGCGCCGCCTCGCTGACGAATTTCTGCGCGACGAGCTTCTTCGTACGCTCCAGGTTCACGCGCGCGTTGGTCAGCGCCGCTTCGGCCTGGGCGACCTGCGCCTCGGCCGTGGCGACGACCTGGCTGGCTTCCTGGGGATCGATGCGAGCGATCACGTCACCGCGGCGAACCCGGTCGCCGACGTCCACCCTCAGTTCGACGATGCGCCCTTGTGTCTGGGCCGCGACGGTCGATTGGCGAACCGCTTCGACCACCCCTTCGGCGGGGTACGTGCGCGCCACGTCGCGGAACTCCACCGGCGCGGTCTCGAGCGGCAGCGCCGCGACCGCGATGCCGGCAGCCGTTGCCAGAGCGGCAAGTGCGCTGGCGGCAAGCGTTGTGCGGATCGACATGGACCACTCTCCTGGTATATTAGAAAATCCTGATACTCCGAATGTAACGGCCCGCCTCGCCCGCTTCAACCGCTGTGTGACCGGGGTCACGCAGGCCGGCAAAGCCATACTTTTTGCCGGGTTTTCCCTTTCCCTTCATTCCTATCAGGCTATTGAGAATCAGCCTCTCTGAAACCATATCCCCTCTAGATCGACACACGTTGCCCTATCTCAAAGCGCATAAGATCCGTCGCACGTGAAATACAAGGACTATTACGAAACGCTTGGCGTCCCGCGCACCGCCTCGGATGACGAAATCCGCAAGGCGTACCGTAAGCTCGCCCGCAAATACCATCCGGACGTCTCCAAGGAGAAGAACGCCGAGGAGAAGTTCAAGGAGATCGGCGAGGCCTACGAGACGCTCAAGGACAAGAAGAAGCGCGCAGCGTACGACCAGCTCGGTCGCTATCAGCCCGGGCAGGAGTTTCGCCCGCCGCCCGGGTGGGAGAACCAGTTCGGCGGCTTCGCCTTCGAGGACGTCGTCGACCTGTCCGACCTGTTCGCGCAATTCGGCGGCGGTGGCGCCGCGCGCCGCGGTCGCACGGCGCGCGGCGGGCGCGGCTTCTCGATGCCCGGCCAGGACTACGAAGTCACCGCGCACGTCTCGCTCGAGGACGCCGCGCGCGGCACCGAGCTCGTGGTGGATCTCTCGGCGCCCGAGCCCGGGCCCGACGGCACGCTGCGGCGCGTGCCGAAGAAGATTCGCGTGCGCGTGCCGAAGGGCGCCACTGACGGTCAACGACTGCGCGTCCCCAGCAAGGGCGGCGCGGGCATGGGCGGCGGACCGGCCGGCGATCTCTATATCAACGTGGTGCTGATGCCGCACCCGCTCTTCAAGGTGTCGGAGCACGATCTCTACCTCGAACTTCCGGTAACGCCGTCGGAGGCAGTGCTTGGCGCCGAAGTGGAAGTGCCGACGCTCGAGGGGCGCGTGCGGGTCAATGTGCGACCCGGCTCGCGCGCCGGGCAGAAGCTCCGCCTCACCGGCAAGGGTCTGCCGTTACCGGGCGGCGGCCACGGCGACCTCTATTGCGTCTTGCAGATCGTCACGCCGTCGGCGCTGAGCGACCGCGAGAAGACGCTCTATGAGGAGCTCGCGAAGCTTTCGAGCTTCAACCCGCGCGGTCATTTCGGTTAAGGATTGAAGCGGTCAACCACCCCGGCTGCTGCGCAGCCACCCCTCCTTGAAAAGGAGGGGATCTCTTTTCTTTTTCCCCTCCTTTGCAAGGTGGGGTGCCGCCGAAGGCGGCGGGGTGGTTTCGCGTTCAGCCGGCGCCGCGTGGCATACTCACACGCGGAAATGAACTTCCTCGCGACTCTGTCTCGCCTGGCCGCCGCAGCGCTCGCGCTGACCCTGGTCACCGCGCCGGCGAACGCGCAGCAGTCGCAGCTCCCCAAGCCGGTCGCGCAGGCGCTTGCCCGCGCCGGCATCCCGCAGTCGAGCGTCGCGCTGTTTGCACAGGGCGTCGAGGCGACGACGCCGCTCGTCGCGTTCAACGCCGCGAAGCCGATGAATCCCGCCTCGGCAATGAAGCTCGTCACGACCTTCGCCGCGCTCGATCTGCTCGGTCCCACCTACACCTGGAAGACCGAGGCCTATCTCACCGGCCCGCTCAAGGACGGCGTGCTGCAGGGCGACCTGCTGCTCAAGGGGTACGGCGATCCGAAGCTCACGTTCGAGCGCTTCTGGCTGCTCGTGCAAACGCTGCGCGCGCGCGGCGTCACCGAGATCCGGGGAGATTTGGTGCTCGATCGCACCTACTTCGAGCTCGACAGTCACGACCCCGCCGAGTTCGACGGTGAATCGCTGCGGCCCTACAACGTCGGCGCCGACGCGCTGCTGGTGAATTTCAAGACCGTGCGGTTTCTCTTCGTGCCCGACAGCGAGCTCGGCACCGTGCAGATCATTCCCGAGCCCAGGCCCGCGCAGATCGATGTCGAGAATCACGTGAAGCTCGGGCCCGGCTTCTGCGGCGACTGGCGCAGAGGCTTGCACGTTGCATTGCGCAGCATCGACGACCGCACGCGCGTGACCTTTTCCGGAACGATGCCGGCAAGCTGCAACGAGCACTACTGGAACGTGAGCCTGCTCGATCACCCGGAGTTCGTGCACGGCGTCTTTCGCACGCTCTGGGAAGCCTCGGGGGGAAAGCTGCATGGCCGCGTCCGTGAGGGCACGGCGGCGCTCGGCGCGTCGCCCTTCGCCACGATCGAGTCGCCCACCGCTGCCGAGATCGTGCGGGACATCAACAAGTATTCGAACAACGTCATGGCGCGCCAGGTGTTTCTCACCCTCTCGGCGCAGATCCTCGATCTCCCGGGGAGCTACGAGCGTTCGCAGCGCGTGATCCGCACCTGGCTCGACAGTCGCGGGCTGGCGCTGCCCGATCTCGTCATCGAGAACGGCTCCGGCCTCTCGCGCGCGGATCGCATCAGCGCGGCGAGCCTCGGCAAGCTGTTGCTGACTGCCTGGGCGAGCCCGGTGATGTCCGAGCTCATGGCCTCGCTGCCGATCGTGGCGCAAGACGGCACCATGAAGCGGCGTCTCAAGTTCCAGGGCGTCGCAGGCAACGCGCACATCAAGAGCGGCTCGCTCTCCGATTCGCGCACGCTCGCCGGTTACGTGCTCGACCGCAACGGCCGCCGCCTCGTCGTCGTGTTTCTCGTGAACGATCCGAACGCGCGCGCGAGCCAGCCCGCGCACGATGCGGTGCTGCGCTGGGCCTACGAATCGGCGCTCGAGTAGCCAACCGCCCTCGAGTCAGGCAGACAGCACGTCAACTGCGTCGTTTTCCCCGGACCTTCGCGTCAGACAAGCTCGATTCGCGCGCGGTGTCCTGGAGCGTTCGCGAGCCACTGATCGCGCGTGAGCAGCGGTGCATCGAGCGCCTCTGCCAGCGCGACATAGACTGCATCGTATGCCGTCAAGTTGCTTCGCAGCTCCCAGACTCGCGGGAGCAAGAAGTCGTGCGGATACCGGGTTAGCGGAAAATCCATTAGATCGGCCAACGCGGTGCGGCAGCGCTCCGGGACTGCCTCACCAGCCAGCGCGTAGCGGCGCAAGACCTGCGTCACCTCTACGTCGATCAGGTGGGGCGCGTGAAGCGTCTCCACCGGATCGAAGAGACGTTCCTCCATCGGTGCGGCGGCAGGCGAACGCAGAAGCACCTCTAGAAGTGCCGAGGCGTCGACAACAATCAACGGCTATCGCGTTCCGCGCGCACCGCCTGCGCCGGCGGCACTGATGGCGCGACCATTGCACGACGCTCCAAGCGCGCGCGCAGCTCATCGAGCGTCGGTCGCTCGGCGGCGGAGCGGATCTCCTTGAGGAGGAAGTCGGAAAGTGTCATGCCTGCTAAAGCGGCACGTGCCTTTAGCCGGCGATGCAACTCGTTTGGCACGTTACGGATCTGAATCATCACTGACATGCGCTGAACATAAGAGCATGTGCGGCACATGTCAAACCTATCCGACTCGTGAGCGCCCCAAACGCCCGCACGATGCGGCGCTGCGCTGGGCCTACGAATCGGCGCTCGAGTAGCGCACGCGGCCACGCGCGATCCAGACGAATGTCGCGGCGCCTGCCAGCGCGCCGACGATGTCCGCCGCGAAGTCCAGCCAGTCCGCCTGGCGTTGCGGGACGGTCGATTGAAAGAGCTCGTCCGCCGC
>JAJDOG010000010.1 GCA_022340285.1 Betaproteobacteria bacterium | reverse complement strand
AGGCTCGAGCCTTGCGCGCCCGTCTCCCCGGTCGCACCTTGCGCGCCAGCGGGACCGGCAGGACCGACATCGCCGGCACGACCCACCACCATCGCGCCTGTGTCGCCCGTCGCGCCGCTCGGACCTTGCACGCCTGCGGGGCCGACCGGACCGGTCGCGCCTGCGGGACCTACCATCGCCACCCCGGTCGCGCCGGTTGCGCCTGTCTGGCCTCGCGCGCCGACCGGACCGGCAGGCCCTGCAGCGCCGGCAGGACCGACATAGCTTGGGGCCGGCGTCTGGGCGATGGGTTGCGGAGTGGTAGTGCTGCACCCCGCGACGGCAAACGTCCCAAGAACCGCAAGCAACAGCGGACGTTTCACCATCTTCTGCAATAACATCGAATTTCTCATCGTGATTCCTTTGACTGACATCAGTAAAGAAGACTGCGCGCCTGTGGAAATCTCTAGCAGCGAAATCGTGTGGACGCGGGACGATTCACATCGACAAGCTACGCCACACAACGCGCCGGCTCTGTGCGCCAGCGTGCATAGCGGGTTTCTCTGCACGTTCAACGAACTCCCACAGACGACTACGGGCATGCGGGAAAAAGCAACTCTGGGATTGACGGCGTCGAAGGTCTCCACCGCGACCGTCGTGCGGGGAGTCCGAATGGGTATCGGCAGCGATACGGCTAATTTCGCTTCAACACCGGCGCTGCTGGCCCGCGGCTACCTCTGGGCCTTGTCCTGAATCTTGTCGCCACCTTTCGAGATGTCCTCTCCCAGTCCGTGCATCGTGTTGCAGCCAGCAAGCAGCGCAATCCATGCCGCGAGCGCCATCATCGTAAGCAGCTTTTTCATCATGATCATCTTCCTCGAGGTCAATGCAGTAACGCGTCAAATTGCGCGCGACTTCCAGTTTCCTTCCTCGCACCGAGATCTGTCTGTGCGCTATCGCACGGGAGGCCGAGAGCGATTCGGGGCCGTTATAGCGAGTTGGTCGAGAACGTGTCGCAGTCCTTCGGGCGGCCCGAGTCCATGCCACGCTTGAACCAGCGCACGCGTTGCTCCGATGAGCCGTGAGTGAACGACTCGGGCACGACGCGGCCCTGGGTCTGCTTTTGCAGGCGATCGTCTCCGATCGCCGTCGCAGCGTTGAGCGCTTCGGCGATGTCGCCGGAGTCCAGCTGATTCATGGTGCCCGCGTGGTGTCCCCACACACCCGCGTAACAGTCGGCCTGCAGCTCCATGCGCACCGAAGTTCGGTTGTATTCACCCTGGGAGACGCGACCGCGCGCCGCTTCCATCTTCTGGAACGTGCCGGTGAGCTTTTGCACGTGGTGGCCCACCTCGTGGGCGATCACGTAGGCCTGGGCGAAATCGCCGGGAGCACGAAAGCGCGTTTGCAAGTCGCGGAAGAACGCGAGGTCGATGTAGAGCTTCTCGTCGCCAGGACAGTAAAAGGGGCCCATGGCCGATTGCCCCGTGCCGCAGGCCGAGCGAACTCGCCCGTCGTAGAGGACGAGCGTCGGGGGACGGTATTGCCTGTTCGACTGCTGGAAGATCTTGCCCCAGACCTCCTCGGAGCTGCCGAGGATCTTGGCGACGAACTGCCCCATCTCGTCCGTGGGCGCGCCCTTGGGTGCCTCGCGCGCTTCGCGCTGGGGGGCAACCTGCTCGGCCACGTTCAGCACGGCGCCGGGGTCGAAGCCGAGGAAGTACGCGATGAGAACGACCACGATTCCGCCGACGCCCAACCCGCCCCCAATCATACGCATCCCGCGCCGATCCTCGACGTTGCCGCTGGCCCGCTGGTCGCCCAGTCGCATGTTCTCGCTCCCGCCTCTGCTGGTCTATCCGCTACCGACCGGATGGGACCCGTCAACGGTGAATGTCACGATGACATCAGCCGTCTGCCGCGCACCTTCCGCGAAGACGCGAGAGATGGCCAAAAGCGAAATGGTTAGCAACCACCGCGCGGGGCGGGTCGTTATGTTCTTGACGCCTTAGCGCAGCCCGAAATACGATAAGACAAAGAGGATGATGACGATTGCGCCGACGAGCCAGATGATGCTGTTCATTAGATTTCCTTTGGTGTGGGTTACCAGAATCGGTTCATGTGTTGAAAGCGATTCACTGGACACCAGGTACCACTGTACGCGTCTCGGCTTGGACATTCCGTGCGCCGGCGCGCATAACGTCCGATAGTTTCGTGCGCTTGAGGTCATGCTGGCTTCCTTGCGCGGAACCGGCGCGACGTCCGCGCGCACGCCGTGGCGCAGTTGAGCGGTTTCGCCAGTTCCCGTGCCAATATCGATGAGTCAGCCAAGACTGCACATGGCGCGTACCATCCTTCAAGAAGGACATGCAGGTTGAGTGACGGTAGACCGAGCTTCAGACATGATTGGGCCCTGTTGACTAACCGTCAATGAAAGGAAAGAAAATGCTGTATTACGCCGTCGTGTTTCTGATCATCGCGGTCGTCGCTGCGCTTTTCGGCTTTACCGGTATCGCGGCCAGCGCCGTCGGAATCGCCAAGATCCTGTTCTTCGTTTTTCTCCTCCTGTTCGTCGTTTCGCTTATCGTGGGCCTGATGCGTCGCAAATGACCGTGTGAGCGTGGGGCCCTCGCCGAGGTCAGTACGACCGCATCCTCGGCGCCGCGGCCCGAGGGCCAGCAGCGCGCCCGCGGCGAGCGCGACGATCACCGGGCGCGAGCTGATGACGCGCAGCGCACGCGCCGGAGCGGACCGGCTCGAGCGACTGACCGCTGGCGCTCAAGCTGCATAAGGCCCTGTCTAACCGTCGTGGATGTCATCTTGTCCGATTCAAAAATCGTGGCCTACGGCGCGATCGCCGCGAACAGCGCCATCGCGCTTACCAAATTCATCGCCGCCGGCATCACTGGGAGCTCCGCGATGCTGTCCGAAGGTATCCATTCAATTGTGGATACCGGCAACGGCGCGCTCTTGCTTGTCGGCATGAAACTGAGCAAGCGGAAAGCCACGCCTGAGCACCCCTTCGGACACGGCAAGGAGCTCTATTTCTGGAGCCTCATGGTCGCAGTGCTCATTTTCGGGCTCGGCGGCGGAATATCCGCTTACGAAGGTGTGCTGCACATGCTGCACCCGGAGCCGCTGCGCGACGCGGCCTGGAATTACATCGTGCTCGCCGCGGCAGCGTTGTTCGAAGGTGGCAGTTTCGCGGTTGCCTTGCGCCAGTTCCTTGGAACAAAACGCGACATCCCGTTTTGGCGCTCGCTCAAGACGAGCAAGGACCCCATGACGTACACGGTGCTCGCCGAAGACGCCGCCGCTCTCGGCGGGCTGGCAGTGGCAGCCGTCGGCGTGTACCTGAGTCATCGTCTCGATCTTCCCATCATCGATGGCGCCGCGTCGGTCGTGATTGGCCTCTTGCTCGCCGGCGTTGCGGTGCTGCTGATTCGCGAATCGAGGGGGCTGCTGATCGGCGAGGGCGTCGAGCCGGAAACGGCTGCGGCAATCCGCGACCTCGCCCTGCGCAACCCTCGGGTACGCGCCACCGCTCGCCCGCTTTCAATGTATCTCGGACCCGACGAAATATTGCTGACGCTCGACGTGGA
Source organism: Betaproteobacteria bacterium (assembly GCA_022340285.1). Classification (GTDB taxonomy): domain Bacteria; phylum Pseudomonadota; class Gammaproteobacteria; order Burkholderiales; family SG8-39; genus JAABRB01. Next base: position 82,326 of record JAJDOG010000010.1, on the reverse strand, counting down.
ATTCGAGCGCGATTCGACCGCCGATCAGATTGTCGCCGCTGTTGCGAATATCGAACATGAAATCCGATTGCGATACCCGAAAATCACCCGTATCTACATCGAAGCGCGATCGATCAGCGGAGTAACGCGGCCGCCGAATCAGCCTCGACCCCGCGACGCGCACTGATCCTGCAGGCAATCACTGGTACTCATATCCGTTTGATCGTTCCTCCTCTCATGCGGCCGGTCTCAGCTGCGGGTCACCGAAAGCCCCAGTCTGGATCTTGGCGGCTGGCATGCCGGCCACAGGAGCGCCGCGCCACGGAATGGACATCGCCGGCGACGTCGTAGGGCTCAAACGCCCACGTTCGCCTGCGCCCAGAGCCCGCCGAGGCCAGCGCGTCTCTGCCTGACCCCGGTGCGCTTAGAAGTGATACGCAGGATTTTTCGGATCGAAGTCGGCATCCGAGAGCGGCGCCTCGAGGTCCAGGTTCTCGTACCCGTAGTTTTCGACGAGCTGGTCGTCCCGGTCATAGACTCTGATCCTTAGCAGGATCTTGGTCGCGAGATCCTGGTTGATGACGAACCGGGCGCCGTCGTAGTCGTTCGCTTTGTCTCGTGGCAGGACCACTCCCAGGATCTGCGTCCTCCTGCCGTATACATTCTCTTCGCCGCGCTCGGAGAACGTGAGCTCGCCGGCCTCGATCGCCTTGCGGATGTTCAGCGCAACGGTCTGCAGGAGGTAGCCGATTCCGGTACTGGTGACCGGGCGAAGGTTCCCCGCCAGGAGCCCAGGGTCGCTCGGATCGATATTGCGCGTGATGAAACGCAGTATCCCGCCCCGGTGAGCCCTGATGCGGTCTTCATTCCATCCGGCCACGTACAGCAACTCGCTCCCCTTGAAAGGCTCGGTAAGCCATTTCATGTACAGGCTGAATGGCTTCTTTCTGCACTTGAGGAGGATGGTCTCTTCGGCAAGGAGCTCGCCGGCGACCCGTTGCTGCTTGTGAAAGATGGCGGTGTAGCGGTCGACTCTTGCGTAAGCGGCCTCAGCCCCCGCGAGCCATTTCTCTGGATCGGGTTCAGCCGTCACGCCGCCGTGCGCCGCCATCGCGGCGAGCAGGAACAGCGCCGGACAGATGGTCCTGGTCATCACTCTGGATACTTGCGAGCGCGGAATCCGCCCACTGCAGCCAGCGTAACGGAGCCGTCAAAATCGCGCAACGATAGCGGCACTCCGGCGTCGGCGAATGCAAGAGAGCGCAAGAGAGCGGCCTGATGACCAAACCGACTCAGCGGTGCAGCGCAATCTCCAACCGTTCGCTGGTACCTAGCCGAGGATGACCAGCATCTGGGGTTAGCTCTTCGGACGGTAATCCTTGTTGAGCTGCTCGAAGCGCTTGATCTGCTGCTCGGCTTCCCCCTTTGTGATGCCGTAGGCTTCCTGGAGCTTGCCCACCAACGCTACGCGTTTGCCGGCGATAACCTCGAGGTGATCATCGCTGAGATTCCCCCACCGCGCTCTCACTTTGCCCTTGAACTGCTTCCAGTTGCCTTCGACGATGTCCCAGTTCATATCAAACTCCTTGCGCGCGGAACCCGACTGGCGGAATCGGCAATCGATACATGCAAGGCTAGTCGCATGATCAGGCACGGTCTGTGCGGTGGAGTACACAGGTTGACGGCCACACCAGGCGTCACGGCTTGCGATTACTTCTTGTCGCGCTTTGCCGCGTCCTGGATGCTGTCACCGGCTTTCTCGATCTGTTGTCCGACCTTCTCCACCGCCTTGTCGACTTCCTTGCCGGCCTGCTCTGCCGGGCCTTCCTGCTTCTGGCAGCCGAATGACGTGGCAAGCAGTGCACTCATAGCCAAGGTTGCGCCGACCCTCTTTCCGAGTCTCATCATCTAAGTCTCCTGTTCCTGTCCTGCGTTGGTAGTGCCCCCGCACGGATTTCAATCGTGCATGTGGCTCCTGCCTTCGACGAGTATCACGCGTTGTCCCGGTCGCCAGTTGGCGGGCTTCGAATCCATGAACACGTGGTTCGATCCATCATTCATGCGGACCGTGACTTCGTAGCTCCTGGTCGACTCGCCTGGCAGATCGGATTGGCCGCGCCGCGCCGTCCCGCCTGCCGTGCCGGGATCAATTCCTGTGGCAGGTTGCCGGATCTCCCGCATGGACGCGATGACACCGCATCCCGCGCACTTCACGGTGGGCCGAGTGTCGCCCTCGCCCTGTGGAGTAGCACGCGGCGCCTGCGCGCCGAGCAAAGCATCCGGTGGTGTCGGGAGCTTGTCTGATGCGAAGACAATGCCTGCTTCGTCCGTCGCAGCTGGCGTCCAGGCCATAACGGCCGCAAAGCCAGAGGTACCGAGCAGGATCGCCACGACGCCCCCGATCAGTAGCGGCAGGGATGGAGCTTGATCGGCTTGCGTTCTCATGAGAGCTCCCGGCAATCGATTACGCGGTCGGTCCCGTTCGGATTTCAACCGCCACGCCTATATGGTTTCCTATGTGCGGGAATAGATCTGTTCGGTGGCGCTCCTACATAGTGCGATTGGATCGACTCCACGTTGCGGGCTGCGATAATGGGCAGCAATGAAGCACCCGCTCTCCGACCTGCAGGGCGCTAGCCGGCTCGCGATCGATGCCACGATTGGCTTGACCGAGCTCGTGGAGGCGCTGCACCAGAACATTGTCCGGCTCCCCAGCGCCCCTGGCTTGTCGCACCCGCGCCGCGCCCGCGGAATCACCGGTCTGGTCTATCGGACCGTGCGCGGAGTGACCGGCCTGGTGGGCGGCGGGATCGATGCAGTGCTCGCGCGGCTCCTGCCGATGCTCGACGAGGCAAGCCCGTCGCCCGGACGCGAAGCCGTCCTTGCCGCGCTGAACGGCGTCCTGGGTGATTACCTGGCGGCGACTCAAAACCCGCTCGCGGTTTCTATGCGCCTGCGCCGCAACGGTCGACCGCTCGACCTGGCGCGGCAGTCTCTGGCTGCCACGATCGGGCAGCCGACCGCCAAGCTCGCCGTGCTCGTGCACGGCCTGTGCCTGAATGATCTGCAATGGCAGCGGCAGGGGCACGACCATGGTGCCGCCCTCGCGCGCGACCTCGGCTACACGCCGGTTTATCTGCATTACAACAGCGGACTTCACGTGTCCTCGAATGGCCGTGCCTTCGCGAGCTTGATCGAGGTACTGCTCGAGCAGTGGCCGGTCGCAGTGGAGGAACTGGTGATGATCGGGCACAGCATGGGCGGGCTGGTGTCTCGCAGCGCCTGCCACTACGGCGCGGAATCCGGGCACAAATGGCCGACGCAGCTGCGCAAGCTTGTCTTCCTCGGCACGCCGCACCATGGCGCGCCGCTCGAGCGCGGCGGCCACTGGGTCGACGTGATTCTTGGAACTAGCCCCTATACCGCTCCTTTCGCGCGCCTGGGAAAGATCCGCAGCGCGGGCGTCACCGATCTCCGCTACGGCAGCCTCCTCGACGAGGACTGGGAAGGGCGGGATCGGTTTGCGGGCTCGCAGGACTTGCGCCGGCCCGTGCCCTTGCCGGATCGCGCGGAGTGCTATGCGATCGCCGCCACGACCGGCAAGCGGGCAGGCGACCTCAGCGACCGCCTCCTGGGCGATGGCCTCGTGCCAGTGAGCAGCGCGCTGGGCCGCCACGCCGATCCGCGGCTGACCCTGTCGTTTCCCGAATCCCGGCAGTGGATCGGCTACGGCATGAACCACCTGGACCTGCTCAGCCACCCGGAAGTCTACGCAGCCGTCAGACGCTGGCTTGCATCCTAGGGACGTCACGCACCGTGTGCGGGATCGGGTCTAGCCGCCCCGCTTCCCGCCATGCTTCGCCTTCGGCGCTTTTCGCCCGTCCTGTTCGCGTGTCAAGTCGTTCGCCCGAAGGCGCGAAGAGCGCTTGATCTCAATCACGACGCTCGGTAGTCGAGCCCGATAGGGCTCGACGGAACAAGGAACTGCCGGGCTCTTCGCTTACAGGACAAGCTTGTTGAGCTGCTCGGCACAGGCCGTCGCGACATCGCGGTTTGGTTCGGCGGTGCTACCGGGCATAGTTGCCCAGCCGCCCTTTCCGACGTAGTCGCCCTGCTCCCAACCCTTGATTTCCTTCAGCGCCGCGAGCTTGGCCTGCGCGTCGTCACCCTTTTGGAACTGGGCCACGCATATCGGAGTAAGCGCCGATACGATCGCCGCGTCGGCACGCCCTGAGGCAAGTCGCTCCGCCGTGCCGCCGGTCACCCAGCCGCCCCAGTTGAACCCGACGATTGCGAGCGCGATCGCGCCCACGGCCGCGCCCCAGAGAAACGGCGTTGCTTGGGCACGAAGCTTGGAAATGTCCATGGAACCTCCTTAATTCGTGGAGAACAAAATCATGGGAAGAGGATCTTCCCCGTCGCACCACGTATACCCCGTTCTGCGAGATGTTCTGTGCGCTGTCGCACACAGGCCTGCGCGAGTTCGCGCACGGAGCGCCCAGGGCGGTCGGGTCGCGCGCTAGTCTTTTGACGTCCAGCACGAAGTTGTTGAGCGTGAATAACAGCGTGCGAGGCACGTCACCCTAATTGAAGAAGAATTGGAGAAGGTGACTCCCTAGGACACTATCGCGGAATCACCGGCAAGCAATTGATCTGGCGGAGAGGGAGGGATTCGGTCACGTGCCGCCGAATGCGCGGCAGCGCGGTGATGAGCTGCGCGCGAGTCGTCCCCCGGGATCGCCTCGACCGACATCTCCGGCCTGCGCTTGAAGAAGTAGACGACCTTGATCATTGGAGCGCTCCTCGCCTCGATGCTTCTGCGCCCGGCTACGCGACCTTCCCTTCTGCGCGCAGCCGAGCGGCGATGTCCGCGCGCAGATCTTTCTTGCTGACCTTGCCGACGCTCGTGAGCGGCAACCGGTCCACCGTCTCCATCCGCTCGGGAAGCTTGAACCGCGCGATGCCGGCGCGCTCGAGGAACGCGCGCAGCGATTCGAGCGTCAGCGCGCGCTCCGGCTCCACGATGACGTAGGCGCAGACGGCCTCTCCGAGCACCGCATCCGGCATCGCCACCACGGCGACGTTCTGCACCGCCGGGTGGCGCAGCACGGCGTTCTCGACCTCCTCCGCCGAGATCTTCTCGCCGCCGCGGTTAATCAGGTCCTTCACCCGGCCATCGACCGAGAAATTTCCGGAGGGCGTCAGCCGCACCACGTCGCCGGTCCGATAGAAGCCGTCTGGAGTGAACGCGGCCCGGTTTTGCTCGGGCGCCTTGTAATAGCCGCGCACCGTGTACGGCCCGCGCGTGAGCAGCTCGCCCCGCTCGCCGGGTGCGACCGGCTTGCCGTCGTCGCCGACCACGCGCACTTCGTCGTCCGGCGACAGTGGCCGCCCTTGCGTATTGAACAGGACGTCCTCGGGGTCATCGAGCCGCGTGAAATTGTTCAGCCCCTCGGCCATGCCGAACACCTGTTGCACCGTTGCGCCGAGCAGCGGCTTCACCCGCCGCGCGACTTCGGCGTTCAACCGCGAGCCGCCCACCTGCACCACCTCGAGCGAGCTCAAGTCGTGGCGCTCGCGAAGTGGTGAGCTCAGCCACTGGATGGTCACTGCCGGGACCGTCGACGTATGGGTCACGCGCTCGCGCTCGATCAAGGGGATACAGACCTCGGCGCTGGGGCTCAGCGCGAGCACCACCGTCCCGCCGCGCGAAAGCGTGCCGAGTGCGCCCGGCGTGGCGAACGGGAAGTTGTGCGAAATCGGTAGCGCGACGAGGAACACCGATTCGGGCCCTAGCCCGGAGACGTCCGCCGAGATCTCGACGTTGTAGGCGTAATCGTCGTGGGTGCGCGGAATCAGCTTCGGCAGCCCGGTAGTGCCGCCGGACACCATGAAGAGCGCCACGTCCGAGGACGCCGGGCGCAAGTTGTCCAGGACGCCGAGCACCTCGTCCGCTGCGCCGTTCGCCATCGCTTCGATCGAGACCGTGCCCGACGGCGCGTCCTCGCCGGTGACGAGGATGTGCCGCAGGCTCGGCGCGTCCGGAGCGATCGAGCGCATCATGTGGAGATAATCGAAATTGCGGAAACGCCTCGGGATGCACGACGCGACCGCCTCCGAGAAGGCGAGGAAGTGCCGGATCTCGGTTTCGCGGTGCGCGGGCAGCGCCATCACGGGCAGCGCACCGATCTTGAATAGCGCCAGCGTGACGTAGAGGAACTCCGGCACGTTGTTGAGCTGCATCAGCACCCGGTCGTGCCGGCGCAGCCCCAGCGCCGCAAGCGAGCGCGCGACGCGTTCCACCCGCCGGCCGAGCTCGGCGTAGCTCAGCCGCTTCGCGCCGGAGACAATGGCAGTGCGCTCGCCGTAACGCGCAGTCCACTCGTCCAGCCATTCGCCGAGCGTCTTGCCCTTCCAGTAGCCCTTGCTGCGGTAGCGCTCCGCAAACTCGGGTGGAAAGGGCACGCAGCCTTCGAGCAGTCCGCCGTTACCCATGACCGGACCAGGCCCGCCCGCCTCAATACTTGACGAGGCTGGGCAGGAACGTAGCGATCCCCGGCACGAACAGCACGATGATGCAGAGCAGGATGATCGCGGCGAGAAACGGAAAGATCCCCTTGTAGATGAGCTGAATGGGGATCTCCGGCGCGATGGCCTTGATCACGAAGACGTTGACGCCGACCGGCGGCGTGATCACCCCCATCTCGCCGATCAGGACCACGATGACCCCGAACCAGATCGGATCGAAGCCCAGCTTCTGGACGATGGGATAGAAGATCGGGATCGTGACCACGATGAGCGCCATGGAATCCATGAAGAAGCCGCCCACGAAATAGATGAGGATGATGACCCCCATGACGCCCATTCGATGGATCGGAAGGTTACCCACCCAGTCGGCGAGCTTGAACGGGATCGTCGAAATCGCCAGGAAATGGCCGAAGACGACGGCACCCGCAATGATGAACAGGACCATGCAGCCGGTGAGGAGGCCATCCTTTCCCGACTCCACGAACGTCTTCCAGTCCAGCTTTCGCCGGATCAAGCCGATCAGCAACGCGCCCCCGGCTCCGATCGCGCCGGCCTGGGTCGGGCTGAACCACCCCAGGATCAGCCCGCCGATCGCCAGAAAGAAGAGGATGACCGCCTCGAAGATTCCTGCGGTCGCCTTCACCTTTGCGGCCCACGTGGTGGCTTCGCCGGGCGGGCCGAGCGCGGGATTTCGCGAGCACAGGATCGCTACGGTTGCCACGAACATGAGGCTCAGGATGAATCCCGGAACGATCCCGGCGACGAAGAGCTTGCCGATGGATTCCTCGACCAGGATCCCGTAGACGATGAGCACGGTGCTGGGCGGGATGAGGATGCCGAGGGTGCCGGCGGCGGCGACGGTTCCCGTGGCAAGGGTGTCGTCGTAGTTGTACTTCTTCATCTCCGGGAGAGCGATCTTTCCCATGGTGGCGGCGGTCGCCGCGGTGGAGCCGCAGATCGCCGCGAATCCGGCGCACGCAAGCACCGTGGCGATCGTGAGGCCGCCGCGCAGACTGCCCACCCACGTGTAGGTCGTCGCGAAGAGCCGATTGCTGATGCCGGATGCGTACGCGAAGGATCCCATGAGGATGAACATGGGAATGACCGACAGGGGATAGGACGTGAACGTATCGAGGATGTCCTGCGAGAGCAGGGCGAGCGCCGAGTCGATGCCGCCCAGATAGGCAAACCCCACGAATCCGACGAATGCCATTGCAAACGCGATCGGCATCTTCATCAGGAACAGCAGGACGAGCGCGACGATGCCCACGACGCCCGTAGCTTCAGGGCTCATGTCTCAACACTTCCCGTATCGAACTCAGGAGTTGTTGCAGCAGCACCAGGCATACGGGCACCGTGGCCACGGCGGCGGCATAGGCGAACGGGGCGAGGGGGATCTGGGCCGTCGGGGTCTCTTCCCCGCCCGTCTGGTAGAAATACCCGTGGCTGAACAGGCGCCACACGACGATCACCAGGAGAACGAGACCGAGCAGGTGGGCGACGGCCTCGACGAGCGACCGGACGCGCGTCGGGAACCGCTCCACCAGGAAGGTGATTGCGATGTGCCTTTTCTGGATGAGCGCCATGGCCGCGGCGAAGGACACGGCGATGAGCTGCGCGAGCATCACGATGTCCAGCGACCCCGGCACCGGCAGGCGAAAGAGCTTGCTGCCCAGGACATCAATGCCGGTCACGACGACGATGAGGAAAACCGCGCCGAATCCAATCCATTCGGCCCAGCCGCTCACCATCTTGTTGAACCGCTCGAATTTCTCCAGCATGGGCGATCTTTCGTCCGCCTCAGGATGACCCGCGGGCACGATTCCGCCGCACGGCCGGGATGCGATCCGTTGAGACGGATCCGTGACCTATTCGAGGCAAGCCGAATCCTGCCCGGCCGGCGAAGGTCGGGCAGCAGCTATCGCTCGGCGAGGCTAATTGACGTAGGCCTCGGGCCGGACCGAGGCAGGACCGGTCGGAGAAGGAATCTTGTACTCCGCCTGTTTCGCGGTCCAGTACTTGATTCGCTCCTTCATGTAGGCGATCCAGCCTCTGACCTCCGCCTCGGAGTATCCCTTGCTCGCCATCGATTTGACGTAGCCGTCGAGGGTGGCTTCCACCGCCTTTTGCCATCTCGCGCCCTCTTCATCGGAGAGCTCGATGAGCTTCACGCCCTTCTCGGCGGCGAATTTCTTGCCTTCCAGATCTATCTCGTTCCACATCAAACCATAGCGTTCCTGATATTCGCCGCTCATCACGTCGACGAGCGACTTGAGGTCCGCGGGCAACTTGTTGTAGCTGTTCTTGTTCATCGCGAGGTAGAAGGGAAAGGAAGCGCCGATCTGCCAGCACACGGTCACGTTCTTCGCGACCTCGGCGAAGCGGAAGGTTCTCAGGGTCTCGTAGGGTCCCCACACGGCTTCGTTGACCCCCTTCGCGATGGAATCGTAGACCTCCATCATCGGGGTGGGGGTCGGCGTCCCGCCGAGCGCCTTGATGATGTCTCCGGGCACGCCCGGCGCCCTGATGGTGAGCCCCTTCATGTCTTCCAGCTTTGCGACTGGCCGCGTCGAGATCACCATGCTCGGCCCGTTCGCGTGGATGGCGAGGACTTTCACGCCGCCGAATTCCTTCGGCCGGACCTTGTTGTAGAAATCGTACGCCACATGGGCGCCGACCCAGCCGTCGGGGATGCCCAGCGGCAGCCCGATCGCATCGCTGACGGGCATCCGGCCAGGGGTGTAATACACGTGGGAATAGCCGATATCGGCGATCCCCGATTCGATCCCCTTGAACATGTTGGGACCCGTGAGCAACGAGCCTCCGGCGAAATACTGGACCTTGATCCTTCCGCCCGAGCGTCGTTCCAGCTCCTCGCTGAACTCCTGCAGAAGCTTCGATTGCTTGGAGGGTGGCGGGAAGAAGTTCGCTATCTTCAGGTTGGTGACTTTATCCTGCGCGTGGGCGGTGTCGACCGCCGAGACCGAAAGCAGAAACGCTGCGCAGAGAACCAGTGTCGCGACCGCCAGGATTCTTCCATGCATGGCCATATCTCCTCCTCCTCGACAGGACAAATTGTTGGAATCCGCGCCTCGGTCGCGCAGTCGGCAGACGGGCATCCTCTCCCCCAGCCATTGGCGAGACGTGTCCGACGGACAGACCCACGATTCCAGGCCACTCCGCAAGGAGTTTCTCCGCAGATCATCGCTTCCGCCTTGAGCCAGGTCAAAGTCCGGGGCGCTACATCTCGCTCAAGCTAATTAGGGGTTATTTACGTCGGAAGCGGCGCGGGAGGGGAACGTGCTCGGAACCCTGCGGGACAACTTCATCGGCAGTGTCGAGCGATGGCCCGGACGAACCGCGCTCATCCACGATGCGCGGGCTTACACGTTTGCCGAGCTGAACGCCGCCGCCAACCGGCTCGCTCACCTGCTTGCGGACCTCGATATCCGAAAGGGGGATGGCGTCGGGTTGCTTCTGCTTAATTGCGTCGAGTTCGGCATCGGCTTCGTCGCCTGTCAGAAGATCGGGGCGATCGCTTCCTGCCTCAATTGGCGCCTCGCGCCCGCCTCCGTCGGCTACGCAGCGCAGCAGGAAAAGCTGAAGGCGCTCATTTTCAATGCCGCCCTTTCCGCCGCGGCGCAGTCGGTCATGAAAGACGCGCCGTTCACCCGCTGCCTCTGCGTCGGCGCCCCCCTTCCCGAAGGTGCGATCGACTTTGGCGAGTGCGCGCGCATGCCGGACACGGAGCCACCGGCAGTCGACATCCGCGGCACCGACCTCTGCAACGTCATCCACACTTCGGGCACCACAGGAAGACCGAAGGGTGCGGCCTTCACGAACGAAACCCAGATCATGAGTGCGATCCAGTACTGCCTCGAGATGGGGCTCGATCGGGGTCACGTCGGCATGAGCCTCGCTCCGGTGGTGATCGGTGCGGCGACCAACTTCTTCGCGGCCTACCTCTTCGTCGGTGCCGCGCAAGTGATGTCCGGGGAGTACGAGGCACGGAAGGCGCTGCGCCTGATCTCGCAGCACCGCGTGACGGAGGCGTTCGCGGTGCCGACCCAGATGTACCAGCTCACCGAGGCGATGCAGCAGCTGGAAGGGGTCGACGTCTCGTCGCTGCGCCTGCTGCGCAGCGGCGGCTCGCCGCTCCCGATGTCGCTGCTGCATCGCGTGCGCACCATCCTCGGCTGCGAGGTGCTGAACACCTACGGCACGACGGAAAGCTGTACCGCGATCACCGCGTGCCATACCGGGCTCGAGCCCGAGGACAAGTGGGAAAGCATTGGCAAGCCGTCCTATTTCCAGACCGCGCGCGTGATCCCGCTCGGCGAGGGCACCGAGATCGACCCCGAGATCCCGATCGCGGCACCCGGCGAGGGGCAACTCGTCAATCGCGGTTCACAATGCGTCGCCGAGTACTACTGCACGCCCACGGAGAAGCTGCGCGCGCGTGGCGGCTGGCAATACACACGCGACGTCGTGCGGGTCGACAGCGACGGGTACATCCACCCGGTCGATCGCGTGGACAACGCGATCATCACTGGCGGCGAGAACGTCTACCCGCAGGAAGTGGAGTTCTTCCTTTCGAAACACCCGATGATCGCGGACGCCGCGGTGTGCGGCGTGGTGGACGACAAGTGGGGCCAGACGATCAAGGCGCTGATCGTGCGGCGCTCGCCCGAGCTCACCGCCGAGGAGATCGAGCGGTATTGCCTCGAGAGCGGCGAGCTGGCGCGCCACAAGCGGCCACGCATCGTCGAGTTCGTCGAGGCGCTGCCGAGGAATGTCCTCGGCAAGATCGACCGCGCCGCGCTGCGCTGACGCGGAACAGGACTCCCGTGGCGGACCCGCCATTCGAGATCGTCTTTCGCAACGGCGTGCCGCCCGTGCGGCACAAGTATCCGGGACTCGGCTATCGCCTGAGCCGCGAGAGCGGCATGCTCGTCGAGCACGACGTCGCCGTGCCGATGCGCGACGGAGTCAAGCTGTACGCCGATGTCCATCGTCCGGAAAGCGGCAAGAGTGTCCCCGCCATCATTGCGTGGAGCCCGTACGGCAAGCACCGGCCGTTCCAGTACGAGTACTTCCACGAGAACGCGAGCGTCCACAAGGAGTGGATCTCGCCCTACACCCTGTTCGAGGGGCCCGATCCCCTCTACTGGGTGCCGCGCGGCTACGCGATCATCCACGTCGACGTGCGCGGGACCTGGGGCTCGGAGGGCGACGCGACGTACTGGTGCCACGACGAGGGGCGTGACGGCTATGACCTCATCGAATGGGTGGCCGCGCAGGACTGGTGCGCCGGAAAGGTCGGCATGGCCGGCGTTTCGTATCTCGCCATCGCGCAATGGCAGGTTGCCGCCACGCGCCCACCGCATCTCGCCGCCATCAATCCGTGGGAGGGCCTGAGCGATATGTATCGCGAGTTCGCGTTTCACGGCGGCATCCCCGAGACCGGGTTCTCGCCGATCTGGCAGAAATCGATCTCCTACTCGATGAACCGCGTTGAGGACGTCGAGGCCATGATGAAGGCGCATCCGCTCTTCGACGCCTACTGGGCCACCAAGGTGGCCGATCTCGCGAAGATCGAGGTGCCGGCGTTCGTCGTGGCGAGCTGGTCGGATCAGGGGCTGCACCTGCGCGGGACGCTCGAAGCCTACAAGCGAATCGCTTCGAAGCAGAAGTGGCTCTTCATCCACGGCCGCAAGAAGTGGGAGACTTTTCACCACCCGGAGAGCGTTGAAAAGCAAAGAGCCTTCTTCGACCGCTTCCTGCGCGGCGAGAAGACCGCGGTGCTCGCCTGGCCGAAAGTTCAGCTCGAGGTGCGCGACGGCTATTACGCGGGCACGTTCCGGGACGAGAGCGAATGGCCGCTCGCGCGGACCCGTTACCGCAAGCTCTACCTCGATGCCCGCAGCAGCACGCTCAGAAACGAGCCCGTGAAGACCGCCTCACGGGCGATCTATGACGCCCCCGGCGACGAATCACGGTGCCCTGCGGCCTACCATGCCGAACGCGCCGAGTTCGACCACGTGTTCGCCGAACCGACCGAGCTGACCGGCCACATGAAGCTGCGGCTCTGGGTCGAAGCGATCGGCGCCGACGACATGGACCTCTTCGTGGCGATCCAGAAGTTCGACCGCAAGGGCGCCTACGTTCCCTTCTGCGCCTTCAATTGCCTCGAGGACGGCCCCGTGGCGCTGGGCTGGCTGCGCGCCTCGCACCGCGAGCTGGACAAGCGGCGGTCGACGCCGCAGCAGCCCTGGCTCCGGCATCAGCGGCAGCGCAAGCTCAAGAAAGGCGTGCCCGTTCCAGTTGAGATCGAGATCTGGCCTTCGGGCACGCGCTTCGCGAAAGGCGAGAAGCTGCGCGTGGTCGTGCAGGGCAGCGACATCTACAAGTACGCGCGGTGGATCGTGCGCGCCGGCCATCCCAAGACGATCAACGCAGGCACCCACGTCATCCACACTGGTGGCAAGTACGACTCGCACCTGCTCGTGCCGGTCGTTCCGACCAAGCGCGGAGGGAAGCGCTCACCCCACGGATCCTGAGCCTCATGCCCGGAAGGCACGCAACCCGTAAGTTGCTCTCGACCCTGGAACAAGCTGCGTCAAGCGATACAGACCCGGCACGGCCTTCGTGTTTGCCCCTGCCTCCCGGTCCCGCCACCCGCAGGAAAACACGACGACCAGCCGGTGCTTCTCGCACCAGAAGGCGACTGCGTCTTGAGCCGTGTTGCGTCACCTGATAGGGTCTGCGTTCACGTCCATCCTTGATGCCTATCCTGTCGCGCGAGGCGCTCGCCATCAGCCGCACCGGTCGCTGGCGGAAGATTCCATCCAGGCGTCTGCGCCGATTTCCTCCCGCCTCGTGAACCAGAAAGGGAGATAAATCAGGGTAAACATGACCAGGCACCCGATATCGAACCCGATCAAGTAATACGGCCATTCGATCTGGAATAGCGGAACGTTTGCGGCATTGGGCGCCGTGAAGAGAAACATGTAGTTCGCGTCGACTAGGTAGTCGAAAGCGCCGACCACCAGCGCAGCGACGTTCAGCCAACCGAGGGAACGGAGCCACGACCAGGGCCGCGGGCGCATACCCTCGTAGATCGACAGGAAGAACGGGGCCGTCATCAGGATGCTGTGGGATACGAAGAATTCGGTGAGGAAGAGCCAGTCGGTGCCTTGCGTAAACTGCGGCGTAGCCATCGCGGTCGCGGCACCCGTGATGCCCCAGAACAGCGACAGCTCGTAGAACAGTTGCCTGCGGGTCAGGAGCGCAAGCCCCGCGACGCCGCCCGTGTAATCGCACCATTGCAAGGGCAAGCCGTAGCCGAGACGCCAGTACCCCAGGAGCACGTGCAGCATCGGTGGCAGAGCAATCCACAGCAGCATCATCCAGCCCAGCCCTCTTGCGTAAATCGCTCGCTGCTCCGGTGTCAGGAAGCGGAGGACAAGGAGCATCAGGACGGTGAACGCGATGGTCGCACCGGAGGTTTGCCACCAGAGGGAACTGAATGTCTCGAAGGTGGGATACATGCGACTCTTTCTAATCCGTCTTCTTGGATGAGCTCTCGTCGCCTAGCTGGACCTGCGCGGTGCGGAACCTCGACTTGCTGTAGCTGTAATCAACCGGTCTGCACCCCCGGCACGTTGCGGCTGTAGATTCCCCATGGCCTGCCGTCCTCGGAAGGCAGGACTCCCCGGAAAACGAAGCCAAGCGTTTCGCAGAACGCTTTCGCCCGGGAGTTCGGAGGGTCGTGCAGGATCCTGGCGAACACGGAGCCGATGCCCCGGCGCCTTATCTCATGGAAGATTGCCCATACCAAGTACACGCCGATCCCCCGCTTGGTGTGTGCCGGATGTGTGGCGAGTTGGTCTGCGCATACCCATCTTCCCTCGCATCCCGCCACCGCGCGTGCGCGCAGAAGATAGTCGCTCTCGACGCCTCGCGCGACGAGATCCGCGGTCGTGCGATCGTCAAAGCAGACCAGGAATCCGATCACCTCTCCGCGGTCGATTGCCACGTAGAAGAGGTCGGACGCGGCGAGCCGGTCGGCATATTCCTGCCTGTCGTGCACGTAGACCAGGAACCCGCCCTCCTGCGCGTGCCCAGCATCGAGCCTGACGGCTTCTGCTACCGCACAGATCCCGTCGAGATCGCTCGGTGTCGCTCTGCGGTAAACGATCGCAGGTTCCGTCGAAAGGCCGTTACGCGATTCCTCACGGTCCGCCGGGATGAGCGCTTCGTCTACACTGGCCGCGTATGGGCATGCAACGGCCGTGGACAACGTAGCGACCGGCGTATGGGGCGGCCGCCGAAGGGGTTTCGGGCCGTGGTCGACCGGAGATCTCGTTCCGACGCGCATTACCGCATTCCCTTCTGCCGCATCGAAGAAGGCGGCCTTGGCCGACTCTCTTGATACAACCTACTCGGACGGTGCGGCCGACGATTGATCTAGGTCAACGGCGTACCCGCGGCTGACGTCTAGGGCAACGGCCAATGCATTCTCGCGTACGGCGCCACCTCGCCTTCGTAGTAGCAGTGCGGTGGCACCCGGTCTGCGATACGGGCATGGAGCACTGGAAGCTTCGACCAGTGCAGCCCGGGCTTGAGGTGGTGGGCCGTGTGGTAGCCGATGTTGTAGCCCCAGCGGTTGGACCAGTAGCCGACGTTCGTGTACGACGCGCTCAACGGATCAGCCGTCGGTAGACCCAGGTGATGTACGTAGGTCGACCAAGCAAGCGCGAAGAGGCAGAGCGCCATCGGCACGATAAACACCGCAAACGCGTGAAAGGGTCGCGCCGTGAGCAGGACGCCGAGCACTACGGCATAGCACGCCGATACGATCAAGAAATTTCGCCAGAGACGTGGGAAGCGCAGCCCGAGACGCCGCCCCACTGGCACCGCTTCGCTCAAGAGTCGCCAGGCGTAGACCCACCGGCTCAGTCGTTGACCGTCGGATCCGAGCCAGCGATGCGGATCGGAATCGGGATCCGCGGGATCCTGATTTCGATAGTGCCGGTGATGGCCGAAGTTATGATGCAGGGGAAAGCCGAAGCTCGGCATGCCGGTCTGGAGAAAGAGCGACGTCTCGAACGCCAGGTTCAGTGCCCGCCACCGGAAGATGCGGCGATGGTAGTGATTGTGGGCAATGTAGATGGAGCGCGTCTGCAGCGGCCAGAGTATGGCCACACCGAGGACAGTCATCAGCGCAGAGGGTTGGAGGAACAACACGGCCTGGACGGCCGCGATTGTCAGAACGTACAAGACCGGTCCAGCATCTATACGATGCCTCAGAAGCCGCCCGCCCGGCAACGAGGTTGATTGCCCGCCTCTCGAGCGCACCCGCTCTTCGGGAGCGCCTGCGTGGGGGACGAATTCCGGCCCAAGCGGCATGGCCACTAGCCTGGACGTTCTACAGGCACGCTCGGCACGGCGAAGGAGGGCTGTCCAGCGCGCGTGCGCGCGAGTTGTGCTGTAGCTTCTTTCCACGTCAGCCCTCCGGAAAGGTAGCAGTGAGCGGGAATGCGTGCTGCGATCGAGGCGTGAAACGCGGGCAGCGCATACCAATGGACGCTCGCCCTGACGTGATGTGCCGTGTGGTACCCGGTATTGAACGTGATCAGATTCTCAAGGCGGCTAAGGTTCGTGTAGGACGCCCCGAACCGATCGCTGAGCGACAGACCGGCATGGTGCGAATAGCTGAAATACGTATTGACGAACATGTTCGCCACGATGATGGATACGAAACATATCAGCGTGCCGAGCACGTCGTACATGAACAGTATCGCGAGCACGATCGCGTGGAGCAGCATGACTGCGCCCATCTTTCTCAGGTAGTCGGGCCGTAGCCGCCTGTTTCGGATCGGGTACAGGTACGCCAGGGTCACTGTACGAAGGACGTAACGCAATTTCCGGGTGACCGTGCCGTCAGGCTCGAGCCAATAATATTCGTCGCGGTAAGCTGCATCGGAGTTCTGTTTCAGATAGTGCTGATGATGACCAAAATTGTGATTGAGCTGCCAGCCGTAGCTCGGCATCCCGGACTGATAGAAGAAGACGAATTCATACAATCGGTTCAGCAGGGGCCACCGAAAAGTGGGCACATGGAAGTGGCTGTGCGCGATCGCGATGGCGATTGTCGTGGCCGGCCATACCGCCACCATTCCAGCAACGCGAATAAGTGTCGACTCGGTGCCGAAAAACAGGCCGAGCTGCACGGTGGAGAGCGCCATGATCACCGTGAAGGGCGCGATGTCCACGCGATGACGAAACGGTCCCAGCGGCGCCATCAGGCGCGGATTCGATTGCACGCTCATGGCCGTGCTTTCGCGGGGGAAGACATACACACGAGTTCGTTCCTCGAGTCCCCTTGGCGGAAGCCGGTTGCACGGGTCGAGCCACCGCGAGTACCGTAACAGGTATGGGAATACTGAGGCTCGCCACTGTGCTCGCACTGGTGGCAGCGCTCACCGTGCCGCATTGCGGAGCGGCGGAGAGCGTGTCGCTCTCGGCAGCCGGCTGGGCGGCGCTTCTGGACAAGCGAGCCATCGAGGTCACCGAAGTGTCGAGTCTCGATGGCGTGCCCGGAGTGCGTGCGATCTTCGCGGTGGTTGCCTCGCGCGAGCGCGTATGGAGCACGCTGGTCGACTATGAAAACTTTCCGAAGATCTTCAAGGGCATCGACCGCATGGACGTGCTGGAGCAAGATGCCCACCACGCAGTGGTCGAGCTCTGGGTCGAAGGCGAGATCGACAAGCTTCACTATGTCCTCGAGCGTCGTTACGATCGCCCCGGTCACCACCTGAGCTGGCGCAGACTCTCGGGCGATCTCGAGCGGATCGAAGGCGGCTGGGAGATTCGCGACACGCCGCGCGCAGGTACGGTTCTCCTTGCCTACGAATCCTACGTAGAGATCGGCTGGTTCGTGCCCACGCCTCTCTACATGTGGATCGCCAAGCGCCGCACCGCCGAGATGATGACGGCATTCCGTCAGTGGATCGAGGCGAGTCCTCCAGAGCATCTTCCTCTTCGCCAGTGAGTCGGCCCGTGGCGTGTGCCCCCTGGCCTCCACAAATCGATGGTCCTTCCGAGACTGGGCGCGCGTATTGACTAGAATCAACGTGGACGCCACTCCCACGGCGACCGGGCTGGGGTCGCGCCATATCCCGAGACAAGTATGCCCGCACGCGGCGGGCTTCCTGACGGGACCAACAACACCGCGCTTCACAGCGCTACGGTGACGTGTTTCGCTGGGCGTTCATCCGCGCTTGCTCTTCTGCGACAGTGACTGCGACAAGTGTTCCTTTGAACGGAAACCGCAGGCCTGCGGCACCAGGGAGACAAGTGTGAATTCATCACAAAACTCCGCTGTCACATGACGCTGCAAACTACCGCTGGCGTAGCCAATATGACCAACGTCGGGCAGTCGACTTTCAACCGCCCGACGCGAACGAAAACGATTCTTTACGCCTTGGAACACATGGACAGGATGGATACACATGGCGAGAGTCTTCATTTGCTACAGCCGGCAGAGTGAAGCTGCCGTCAAAGCCCTAGCGAACGACATCGATACGTTAGGCCACGACGTGTGGTTCGATCAGGAGCTAAGTGGCGGACAGGCTTGGTGGGATCAGATTCTGGCGAATATTCGTAACTCGGACGTTGTTCTCGTCGCTCTGGCCCCCGAAGCGGTAAGGTCCATCGCCGTCAAGCGCGAATACGGATACGCTACGGATCTGGGCAAACCGATCTTGCCCGTCGTTGTGGCCGAGGGGATATCGGCTGGACTGCTGCCACCTGCGCTTTCAACGGTTCAATTCGTCGACTACCAAGTGCAGGATCGGAGCTCGGCGCTCCGCCTCGCCAGAGCAATTAGTGTCATACCTCCCCCGAAGCCACTTCCTCAGCCCTTGCCGCAGGCGCCTGAAGTACCGCTCTCTTACCTTGGAGGGCTCCGGGAAAAGATTGATGCGACCTGCAACCTAAACTTCGCCGACCAAAGCGCGTTGCTGCTGGAGCTCAAGAGGAGTCTGCGCGATCCGGATACGGCCAAGGACGGACGCGCGCTGCTGAAAGGCTTGCAAGCGCGCCGCGATCTATTCGCCGCTATCGGTGAAGAAATCAACGAACTTCTCAGTATCGACAAAGTTCCGCCGCTCCCCGCTAGCTCTTCTGCGGGACACGGTCAGGCCCGCTCCAACAACAACTCGCCACAAACCGAAGCACTTCCGGCAATCCGCGGTCGGAAGCCTATGAACGCAACCACGCGCAAGGTCGCTTTTTGGCGCAGGTTGATGGGAGGAGTTCTTGGGGCCGTGGTCGGGATGGTGCTCGGCGCCTCGATGGGAAGGGTGCCGCCAGAGATCATTCTGATTATGGGGACCGCCGGGGGGGTCGCGGGAGCGATAGGTGGGATGCGTTTTAGACCGGTGGCCACGACGATAGTCGGATTCATACTAAGTTTCGCAGCGGCGTACGCCGTCGGGTTTGGATCACTCTACGCAATGGTGTTCGCCGCGCCAGTCGGGGCTATCCTGGGAGCGATTGCTGGTGTGGTCATGGCGAGAAAGTCGGCGAGCGGTATTACGTCAGCCGCTTAGAGCGCCAAGGCGTTACAACAAGAGTTTCACCCGGTTTCCGACATCGCCTCGCACGCCATTTCTGCGCTCGCACCGAGAAGCTTCGAATTTGGCCGCACGCGGCGGTCTTCCTGGCAGGTGCGCTGGGTAACTTATGGAAGATCCGGACAATTCAATAGAATTTCCTTGGCGGAGAGGGAGGGATTCGAACCCCCGGTACGGTAAACCGTACAACAGATTTCGAGTCTGCCGCATTCGACCACTCTGCCACCTCTCCGCGGAGGCGAGATTCTAGCAGATGGTCACGCCATGTTCTCCTCAGTGCGACACTCGCGCGTGGTCCGAGGAGCATCTATATCTGTTTCGGCTTCGCGCAAACGACGAGTTTCGTAATGCTGGGAATGACGATTTGATCTGAGATGCCTTTGAAGCCAAGACCCTCGAGTTGCGCAGCTAAAGTCTCCGCGCTGAAGCAGACGCCATCCACCCTGTAAGAAAGATACTGCAGGAAAAATAGAGCGGCCGAAGCCGGACCCGTCTCGTCGGCGTCGAGCATGAAATCGTGGATCAACAAGCGCCCGCCCGGACGCAGCGCATGCCACGCTTTGCGAAACAGCAGTGGAATGGCCGGTTCGGCCACGGCGCTGAGGAGATAGGACATCAATACGGCGTCCTGGCTGATGGGCCAAGGTGTATCGACAGCGTCGCCGCGAAGGTACACAACGCGGTTTTGGAGGTTCGCTTCCGTCACAAAGCGCTCTGCTACAGCGATCACGTTCGGGAAGTCCAGGACGGTTGCTCTGAGCTCTGGATTTCGCTGGCACAAAGCGATCGAAAAAGCTCCGCTTCCACAACCGACGTCGAGAAGCGCCCTCACGCCTTCAAGGTTGAGGGTCTTGGCCAGCATCAACGCTGGGCCCATCGACCCGGAGTGTTGCGCTCGGGTGAAGGCGTCGGCTTCATCCGGATCGCTGGTCAGGCCAGCAAGTGTTTCAAATGCGAGGCCGGTTGCGTCGCCCGCGATTCCCGAATCGAGGTGCAGCAAGGCTGGATATATTTGTCGATCGATTTGATAGCGATAATAGTCGCCGAAGTAGGCCGGCGCTTCCCGCACAAGGTACCGCTCGCTGGCAGGGGCATTCTGGTAGCCATTGTCGTCGCGGACGACCAGGCCAATGGACGTCAGCGCCGCGAGTAGCGTTCTCAATCGATTTGAGGCAACACCCGTTTCCTCGACCAGCTTTTCCAAGGACTTTTTGCCAGCAGCGAGGCGGCTGAAGAGATCCAGGTTCAGAGCGGAGAAAAGCGCCTTCGAGCCCATGAAACCGTACGCGATACGCGAGATCTCTCGAACGTCTGTAATCGGCATCACCATGTTTTTCCTCCGCTACCGAGATGTCACAATGCCGCTCCCTTGCATAGAGTAGACCGCCGAGATCTGTTGGAGCGCCCCTGGTGACACCTCACGCGCCAATGGCGCGGACCTCGGCGCCCTCCTGCTCGAGCGCCGCGCGAATGCGTTGCGCGAATTCGAGCGCGCCCGGCTGATCACCGTGGATGCAAAGCGTGTCGGCTTGAACCGGCACCTCTCTGCCGCTCTGTGCACGCACGATTCCATCGAGCACCATTCGCTTGACCTGATCGATCGACGTTTCGACGTCCTCGATCATGGCCCCGGGTCGCCCACGCGGCGTGAGCGACCCGTCGTCCTGGTAGGAGCGGTCGGCAAAAACCTCGGCGGCCGGCGTCACGCCGACGCCTTGCGCCGCGGCGATGAGCTCGCTTCCCGAGAGGCCGAACAGCACCAGCGAGCGATCCACATCGCGCACCGCTGTGGCAACGGCGTCGGCGAGCGCGCGATCTTTCGCGGCCATGTTGTACAGGGCGCCGTGCGCCTTGACGTGGCGCAGGCGGCCACCGCAGGCGCGTGCAAACGCGTCGACTGCACCCACCTGGTAGACGATGATGTCGTAAATCTCTTCGGGGCTGACGTGCATGGGGCGCCGCCCGAAACCCTGCAGATCGGGGAGCGAAGGATGCGCACCGATCGCCACCCCCTTCTCCACCGCAGCCTTCACCGTGCGGCGAATCGTGGCCGGGTCGCCGGCATGAAATCCGCATGCGACGTTCGCCGATGTGACGTGGTCAAGCAGCGCGATGTCGTCGCCCATGCGCCAGGCGCCGAAGCCCTCGCCCATGTCGCAGTTGAAATCGATCCTTCGCATCACTGCCTCCGCTGGAAATCGATCGACTCGCGGATCTTCGCGAGCTCGCGCTCGCGCGCGAGGTAAGCCTGTTGCGCCTCGGCGAGCGTCACCAGCTCGAAGGCAAAGCGCTCGAGCGGGCGCGCCTGCGCGAGCCGTGGCAGATCGACGGCAGCCACCTGCGCGATCTTCGGATAGCCACCGGTCGTCTGACGGTCGGCCATCAGGATAATCGGATTGCCGTCCGGGGGCACCTGGACGGTGCCGAACGTGACGGCCTCCGAGATCATCTCGGCCGGGCGTCGGAGCTTGAGCATGGCACCTGTCAACCGGTAGCCCATCCGATCGGAGTTGACGCTGATGCCGAACTCCGTGCCGAGAAAGAGCTCGCGCGTCTCCTGCGAGAAGAGATCCCACTGCGGGCCCGCGACGACGCGCACGCGGCGTGCGCTCGCCGGTACGGCCGTGAATCCGACCGACCAGCGCGGCGCCGCGAAAGGGGTCTTGGCTTCGTCGAGCGCGCGGTCGAGCTCGGGATACCAGCCTGGCGCGTACGCGTCGACCGGCAACCGGTCTCCCTTTTTTAACGCGCGGCCTTCGAGACCGCCCAGGGCGGCGCGTATGTAGGTGCTGCGACTGCCCATCACGACCGGCACCCGGAACCCTCCGCGGATTGCGAGGTACGCGCGGCACCCCTGTTCACCCGCGCGAAATTCGAGGACGGCCCCTGCGCGCACAAGCACCGGTCGGCCTTGCGGAAACGGAACGCTGCCGATGCGCGGCGCGAGATCCGCGCCACAGACCGCCACCAGCGCCGGTTCGCCGAAGCGCAGCACGGGCCCCTGCATGGTGATCTCGAGCGTCGCCTCGCGCTCATCGTTTCCCACTGCCGCGTTGGCGAGACGCTGGGCCCAGTTGTCCATGACGCCGCCTGCGACCACGCCGAATCGCTGATAGCCGAACCGGCCGAGATCCTGGACGGTTGTCAGCAGGCCAGGCCGGATCACCTCGACGCTCAAGCGCGCTCCGCAGCGGCATCCTGGCCGGCATCACACTGCGCCTTGTATTGCGCGAGCGTGATCGGCACGAAATGCACCGCGTCTCCGGGACGAAGCAGGCACGGCGGATCTGTCTCCGGCGTGAAGACGCGCAATGGCGTGCGCCCGATGAGGTTCCAGCCTCCCGGCGTCTCGAGCGTGTACACCACCGACTGCCCACCTGCGATCGCGATCGTTCCCAGCGGTATCTTCAGCCGGGGTGTGGCCCGCCGCGGCATGGCAAGGCGTTCGTCCAGCCCCGCGATGTAGGGAAATCCCGGCGCGAAGCCGAGCATGTACACGATGTGCGGCGATTGCGAGTGAATTGCCACGACCTCGTCCGGTGCCAGCTTGCGTGCCCGCGCGACCTCCTCGAGATCGGGGCCGAACTCGCCGCCGTAGCAGACGGGAATCTCCACATGGCGGGGTTCCGGCGCTTGGCGTTCGACCCCTGCCTGCAGCACTTGCTCGACGTGTGCTGCCAGCCGCTCGTACGGCAACGCCGTTCCAGCCGGTTCGGCGAACGCTTCGGGCCGATAGTGAACCGCCACCGAAGTGAATGCCGGCACGACGTCGACCACACCGGACAGAGGATGGTCGACCAGGTATTGCGCGAGCGCACGGGCGCGAAGGTTCGTCTCGCGATCGATCTTCTGCCCGAACTCCACCATCAGGCAGCTGTCGCCCTGGGGTGCGATCCGCCAGGTGGCTTTCGCCATCGCAAGCCCTCCCGCGCCTCAGGCCGGATCGATCTTCTGGACTCCGCCCATGTAGGGCACGAGCGCCGCGGGCAACGCGATGCTGCCGTCCGCCTGCTGGCCGTTCTCCATCACCGCGACGAGCGTGCGCCCCACGGCCAGTCCCGATCCGTTCAGCGTGTGGACCGGCTCGGGCTTGCCCTTCTCGTTGCGGAAGCGCGCCTGCATGCGGCGCGCCTGGAATGCCTCGAAGTTCGAGCACGACGAGATCTCGCGATAGGCGTTCTGCCCGGGGAGCCACACCTCGATGTCGTAAGTCTTGGCCGCCGAAAAGCCCATGTCGCCCGTGCAGAGCGTCACGACGCGATACGGCAGCTCCAGGCGCTGGAGGATCGATTCGGCGTGCCCGGTGAGCGCATCCAGTGCGGCGTAGGACTGCGCGGGGTGTGCGATCTGCACGAGCTCGACCTTGTCGAACTGGTGCTGGCGGATCATCCCCCGCGTGTCCTTTCCGTAGGAGCCCGCCTCGCTTCGAAAGCACGGCGAGTGGCAGACGAACTTGAGTGGCAGCTTCTCGAGCGGGACGATCTCGTCGCGCACGAGGTTGGTGACTGGAACTTCCGCGGTCGGAATCAGATAGAAGTCTCCGGCGTCGGCCTCCCCGCTCGCCGCACCGCGCGGTACCGTGAAGAGATCCTCCTTGAACTTGGGCAGCTGGCCCGTGCCGTAGAGGCTCGCCGCATTGACGAGATACGGCACATAGACCTCGGTGTAGCCGTGCTCGCCGGTGTGCACGTCCAGCATGAACTGGGCAATGGCCCGGTGCAATCGCGCGATGGCGCCCTTCATCACGACGAAGCGAGTCCCCGCGATCTTCGTGGCCGCCTCGAAATCGAGCAGCCCGAGCCGTGCGCCGAGATCCACATGGTCCTTCGGCGTGAAATCGAACTTGCGCGGCGCGCCGATCCGGCGAACTTCCGCGTTGTCGTCGGGAGAAGTGCCGACCGGCACGCTTTCGTGCGGTACGTTCGGCACGACCGCCAGAAAATCCTGAAGGCGCTTCTGTGCCTCCTCGGCCCCCTTTTCGAGCGCGCCGAGCTCGGCATTGACCTCGGCGGAGTCGGTCATCAGCGCGGCGGTATCACCGCCCTTCGATTTGGTCTGTCCGATCTGCTTCGCGAGCGCATTCCGCCGCGCCTGTAGCTCTTGCGCGCGCGTCTGCAGGTCCTTGCGTCCCTGTTCCAGAGCCTGGAAGGTCGCGGTGTCCAAGGCAAACGGCCGGTCGGCGAGCCGCTTCGCGACGGCGTCGAGATTCGTTCTGAGCAGCTGGAGGTCTAGCATCGATTCAATCGTTCTCAGTGCCCTCTGCGTCCGCGCTTCCCCGGCGTCGGGCATTTCGCGCTTCGGCATCCAGGCTGCGCAGGTGAGCGAGCTTTTCGGCGATCCGTGCCTCGAGCCCGCGGTCCGTCGGCTGGTACCACTTCACCTTCGGCATGCCTTCGGGGAAGTAGTCCTCGCCGGCGGCGTAACCTTCCGGCTCGTCGTGGGCATACCGGTACTCGCGACCGTATCCGAGCTCCTGCATGAGGCGCGTCGGCGCGTTGCGCAGATGCACCGGAACGGGCCGGGATTCGTCCTCCGCGACGAATGCCCGGGCCGCATTATAGGCGACGTACACGGCGTTCGACTTCGCGGCGCAGGCGGCGTAGAGCACCGCCTCCGCCAGCGCAAGCTCGCCCTCCGGCGTGCCGAGCCGCTCGTACGTCGCGCATGCCGCGAGCGCCAGGTCGAGAGCGCGCGGGTCGGCGAGTCCGATATCCTCGGTCGCCATGCGAACGATGCGACGGCCGAGATACAGGGGATCGGCGCCCCCATCCAGCATGCGCACGAGCCAATAAAGCGCCGCATCCGGACTCGAGCCGCGCACCGCCTTGTGCAGCGCCGAGATCTGGTCGTAGAACGCCTCGCCGCCCTTGTCGAAGCGGCGCAAGTTCCGCGCGAGCGCGGTTTGAACGAACTCGCCGTCGATCGCGTGCACGCCCTCGCCGCCTGCGGCAGTCTGCAGGATCTCGAGGAGATTCAGCAGGCGGCGCGCATCTCCGTCAGCCAGTCCCACGATCCGTTCGCGGGCCTGGGCGTCGAACGAGAGCTCCGGCATAGCACGCTGGACCGCCCGATCGAAGAGCTCGCCGAGCTCGGCGGCGGACAGGCTCGACAGGACGTACACGGCGGCGCGCGAAAGCAACGCGCCGATCACCTCGAACGACGGGTTCTCGGTCGTGGCGCCGACGAACGTGAACAGCCCCTGCTCGACGAAGGGCAGGAAAGCGTCTTGCTGCGCCTTGTTGAAGCGATGCACCTCGTCGACGAAGACGATCGTTGCGCGGCCCTGCACGGCGGCGCGGCGCGCCTGGTCGACTGCCGCCCGGATATCCTTGACGCCTGCGAGCACCGCCGAGATCGCGATGAACTCGGCGTTGAATGCATCGGCCATCAGCCGCGCGAGCGTGGTCTTGCCGGTGCCCGGCGGTCCCCAGAGGACCATCGAGTGCGGCTTGCCGGACTCGAAGGCGAGGCGCAGCGGTTTTCCGGGTCCGAGCAGGTGCTGCTGACCCACCACCTGCGCGAGCGAGCGCGGCCGCAGCGCTTCGGCGAGCGGTACGTGCGGCGGGGCGGCGTCGCGTGGAGAGTCGTCCGGCTGGTCTTCGAATAGATCGCTCACGGCGAGCGGATTGACCGTTGATCAGCGATCGCCGATGACGTCAGCGCCGGGAGGGGGAACGAACCGGAACAGGCCGGGGTCGAGACCGGGCGTCCGGTCCAATGCGATGAAGCGCAGGTCGGTCGTCTGTCCAAAGGCGTCGATGAGCTCCATCCGCGCCAGCCCGGCCGAGCTGAATCCGATGCGGATCCGCTCGAAGTTCGACTCCTTGTTGCGGGGTGTCGCGATCAGCCATTCGACATCGCCCTCGCGACCGTCGTCGCGAAGGTCGAACGCCTTCATGGCATCGTTGTTGCCGGCAAGCAGCGCCGCCGGCGTCGCACCGAGCGCGGCGTCGAGCTTTCGGACGGTGACCTGCTGCAGGTCCTCGTCGTAGATCCAGACGCGCTCGCCGTCGCCGACGATGAGCTGCGGATAGGGCTTCGCGTAGCTCCAGCGGAACTTGCCCGGACGCAGGAAGGCAAGCGTTCCGCTCGACTGCTGGATGAGCCGGCGGTTCCGGTCGTAGATACGCTGCTCGAATTCACCGCGCGCGGACTGCGTCTGGCTCATGAACTGCTCGAGGCGCTCGAGCGCGGTGGCGCAAGCGACACCGGGCATCAGCGCGGCGAGACAGAGCAGTGCGAAAGCCCTCATGGATCTTCCCCAGCGTTCCCTACGCCCATCGAGGACGCCGGTCAGGCCTCGGCCCGGTTCGGAACGATCACCTCGCGATTGCCGTTCGCCTGCATCGGCGAGACGAGGCCGGCGTGCTCCATCTGCTCGATGAGCCGCGCCGCCCGGTTGTACCCGATGCGCAAGTGCCGCTGCACGAGCGAGATGGATGGGCGGCGCGTGCGCACCACGATTTCCACCGCCTGGTCGTACAGCGGATCGGATTCGCTCCCCTCGCTCGATCCGCCCGCGAGCACGGTCATCTCGTCGGGATTTTCGAGCAGGCCTTCGAGGTAATCGGGCTCGCCCTGCTCCTTCAGGTAATCGACGACCTCGTGGACTTCATGATCGGCCACGAAGGCGCCGTGCACCCGGATCGGCTGTCCTGCGCCGGGCGGCAGGTACAGCATGTCGCCCTGGCCGAGCAGCGCCTCCGCGCCGTGCTGGTCGAGGATCGTGCGCGAGTCGACCTTCGACGAGACCTGGAACGCGATGCGCGTGGGGATATTCGCCTTGATGAGCCCGGTGATCACGTCCACCGACGGGCGCTGGGTGGCAAGGATCAGGTGGATGCCCGACGCGCGCGCTTTCTGCGCCAGGCGGGCGATCAGCTCCTCGACCTTCTTGCCCGCGACCAGCATGAGGTCGGCGAGCTCGTCGATCACCACCACCACGTAGGGCAGCTTGGCGAGCGGCAGCGGGTCCTCGGTGCCGATCGTGGCCGGATCCTCGAGCTTCTCGCCGCGCTTCTCGGCATCCGCGATCTTGTGGTTGTAACCAGAGAGATTGCGCACCCCGAGCCAGGACATCAGCTTGTAGCGGCGCTCCATCTCGCCGACGCACCAATGCAGCGCGTTGGCCGCCTGCTTCATGTCGATGACCACCGGGGCGAGCAGCTGCGGAATATCCTGGTAGATCGACAGTTCCAGCATCTTCGGATCGACCAGGATCAGGCGCACGTCGCGCGGCTCGCTCTTGTAGATGAGCGAGAGGATCATGGCGTTCAGCGCAACCGACTTGCCGGATCCGGTCGTCCCGGCCACCAGCAGGTGCGGCATCCTCGCCAGATCCACCACGACCGGGTTGCCGGCGATGTCCTTGCCGAGCGCGAGCGTGAGCGGCGAGTGCATCTCGTGATATTGCTTCGAGCCGACGATCTCGGTGAGTCGCACCGCCTGGCGCCGCGGATTCGGAATCTCGAGCCCCATGCACGACTTGCCGGGAATGGTCTCGACCACGCGTATGGCGATCACCGAGAGCGCGCGGGCGAGATCCTTCACGAGGTTGACGACCTGGCTGCCCTTCACGCCCACCGCGGGCTCCACCTCGTAGCGGGTGATGACCGGGCCGGGATAGGCCGCGAGCACTCTCACTTCGACACCGAAATCCTTCAGCTTTTTCTCGATGAGGCGTGAGGTGAACTCGAGCGTCTCCGCGCTCATCGCCTCCTGGTCTTCGGCCGCCTCGTCCAGCAGCGCAAGCGGCGGCAGCGGCGTGTCGGGCAGATCCTGGAAGAGCGGGGCCTGCCGCTCGCGGATCACCCGCTCGGATTTCGGTATCTGCACGACCGGGGCCTCGATGCGAATCGGCTCGTGGTCGTCGACCTTGCGCCGCTCGGCCTCGACCAGCGCCTCGCGCTCCTCGGCGGCGGCTTCGCCGAGCCGCTCGTCGGCGAGCCGCTCGCGAAGCTCGATCACCTTCGCGTAGAGCCACTCGACGCCGGCGCCGATGCGCTCCATGACCGTGAACCAGGAAAGCCCGGTAAAGAGCGAGAGCCCCACCGCGAACAGCGTCAGCAGGACGAGCGTCGCCCCGGTGAACCCGAACGTGGCGAGCGCGACCTCGCTGATGGCCGCGCCGAACAGGCCGCCCGGTGCAAGCGGCAGGCTGACCTTCATCGACCAGAACCGCAGTGCCTCGATGCCCACGCTGCCGATCAGCATCACGAGGAAGCCGCCGAGCGCCACGAGGAACGGCCGCTGATCGCTCAACGAGGTTCCGTCGAGCCGCCGGTAGCCCCAGATCACGGCGTACACCAGGAGCAGCACCCACCAGAACGCCGAGATTCCGAACAGGTACAGCATCACGTCAGCGATCCAGGCGCCGAGCCGGCCGCCGGCGTTGTGGACGCGGTCGACCGCGACGCTGTGCGACCAGCCGGGGTCGGCGCGGTTGAACGTGACGAGAATCAGCGCGAGATAGAGCGCCGCGGCGATCAGCACGAACCAGCGGGATTCGCGCAGGAGCGCGGCGACTTTTCCGGGCAGTGGAGCCTGGCTCGCTTTCACGTCAAAGGCAGACGGCACAATACCTGCCGGAACGGTTCCGGCAGGTACTTCCGGGGAGGGATTCTACTCGGCGTGGCGGTCCGGGGCCAGAAGAAGCTCGGCGCCGGGCCGCGCATCGTCAGGCGCGCGCGTCCTGCACGAGGAGATTGTCGTGCAGGAATATGGCCCCGGCGCGGACCTCGATGTAGCCGCTCGTCTGGAGATCCTTCATCACGCGGCTCACCATCTCGCGGGAAGCGCCGATCATCTTGGCGATGTCCTGCTTGGGCAGCTTCTTCGTGACGACCATCTGGCCGTCCACGCTTTCGGCCATCTCCATGAGCAGCCGGGCGACGCGACCGTAGACGTCCATCAGCGCCAGGCTGCCGATCTTCCGGTCAGCCTCGCGCAGCCGTTTCACCAGGCCGCGCATGACGCCCATTGCGATGTCGAAGTTCTCGGCGAGGCATTTCTTGAAGTCGATGCGTGCGATGGTCAGGAGCTCACAGGGCTCGATGGCGATCACGGTGGCCGAGCGCGGCTCGTCGTCTACCAGCCCCATTTCGCCGAAGAATTCGCCCTGGCCGAGAATCGCCAGGATCACTTCGCGGCCCTCGTCGTCGCTCATCATGACCTTCAGTCGGCCCGAGATCACGATGTAGAGGGCGTCGGTGGGATCGCCCGCCGCGATGATCGTCGAGCCGCGCGGGTAGGACTTGCGCCCGACGACCCGTGTGAGCAGGCTCAACTGGGCTTCCGGCAGCACTGCGAAGAGTGGAACATTGCGGAGCAACAGAGTTGAAACGCTGGCAGGACCCGCCATCTTGCTCTCCCCTCTCGGCGCCCATCGTCCCCGATGGACTATGGTAACAGAACAGCCCGGCCATTCACCTGCGGTGCTAGCGACGCTCCGCAAGCGGCGGCAAGAATCGCGCTCTGCGCGTGTGAGCCGCAATCGGCGCCGCGTGCACTCGCGTGATCGATCGCGAACGTCGATCGCGAACGCGTGCAGTGCGGCGATCCGCTGGCGCTGTCGCAAAACTTGCCCGGCGCGCCGCTGCAATGAACTCAGCAAACCAGCGCGCACGCGCATCGCTCAGCCGGACAATCCAGTGCTGCTCACAGTCTCCGCGCTCGGCATGTTGGCCGTATCTCGACGCCCGCTGCGAAGACCCAATTACCGTCCAGTCTGGAGTATAGACCGGTATTTTCAGTAAAACAACTGCTTACAGGTATTTCCTCACGTAAACCTCTAACCGAAGTGCCAATGCGCCGGGGATATAATCGGCGCTCACCGCTTAGTACCCCCTCAATTAGCAACTTTCGAACCATGTCGGCCGATTCCACAAAGAATTCCAAGCACTGCAAGCTCCTCATACTCGGGTCCGGACCGGCCGGTTACACCGCGGCCGTCTATGCGGCGCGTGCGAACCTGAGCCCCGTCCTCATCACGGGCATCGCGCCCGGCGGCCAGCTCACCACCACGACCGACGTCGACAACTGGCCCGCGGACTGGGAGGGCGTGCAGGGCCCCGAGCTCATGGAACGCTTCCAGAAACACGCCGAGCGCTTCGAGACCGAAATCGTGTTCGACCAGATCCATACCGCACACCTGCGCGAGAAGCCGTTCCGCCTCGAGGGCGATAGCGGCATGTATACCTGCGATGCGCTGGTCATCGCGACCGGCGCCTCCGCAAGATACCTGGGCGTCGAGTCCGAGAAGCGCTACATGGGCAAGGGCGTCTCGGCCTGCGCGACCTGCGACGGCTTCTTCTATCGCGGACAAGACGTGGTGGTAATCGGCGGCGGCAATACGGCGGTGGAGGAAGCACTCTACCTCTCGAACATCGCCCGCAAGGTGACGCTCGTGCACCGTCGCGATACCCTTCGCGCCGAAAAGATCATGCAGAAGAAGCTCTTCGAAAAGCCGAACATCACCATCAAGTGGAAGCATGTGCTCGATGAGGTCCTGGGGGATGCCAAGGGCGTGAACGCCGTACGCATCAAGCCCGTCGAGCCGGGACCGTCGGAGACGATCGAGGCGCAGGGCCTCTTCATCGCGATCGGCCATACGCCGAACACCGAGATCTTCGCGGGCCAGCTCGAGATGAAGAACGGCTACATCATCACCGCCGGCGGGTTGGAAGGGAACGCGACCGCCACGAGCATCCCGGGGGTGTTCGCCGCCGGTGACGTGCAGGACCACGTGTACCGCCAGGCCGTCACGAGCGCCGGCACGGGTTGCATGGCGGCGCTCGACGCGGAGAAATTCCTGGAGAGCCAGCACTGATCTGAAGGAGCCGGTAGACACGCCCCGGAGGACAGCATGAAACGCCCGCTCGAAACCCGGATCACGGACGAGGACCGGAAACTCTTCCACGAGGCCGTCGAGGGCGCGGTACCGCTCGGTCCGAGCGATCGTCAGGATCGCGCGAATCGGTCGATATTGCCGCCGGTGCCCGTGCAGTCGCTGCTCGACGAGCATGACGCGCTGGCCGAAAGCACTGTCGGGTCACTCGGTCCGGAGGGAGCGCTCGAAACAGGCGAAGAAGCGAGCTACGTGCAGGCCGGCGTGTCGCGACAGGCCCTGCGCAAGCTGCGCCGCGGACATTGGGTCGTCCAGGCGGAGCTGGACCTTCACGGCATGCGGCAACCGGAGGCCCACCTGGCTTTGGTCGATTTCCTGGCGAGCTGCCTGCGACGCAATCACCGCTGCGTGCGCGTAGTGCACGGCAAGGGACTCGGCTCCGTGAATCGCGAGCCGGTGCTCAAGGGCAGAGTACGTGGATGGCTTGCGCGACGCTCAGAGGTCCTGGCGTTCTGCCAGGCGCCCGCAACCCAGGGTGGGGGCGGGGCGCTGCTGGTGCTGCTGCGCGCCTAGACCGCCGCCTCGTTCGTCTCGCCGGTGCGGATTCGAACGACCTGATCGACACCGCTGACGAAGATCTTACCGTCGCCGATCTTCCCGGTGCGCGCCGACTTGATCATCGCTTCGATCACTTGGTCAACCATGTCGTCGGTCACGACGACCTCGATCTTTACCTTGGGCAGAAAGTCGACGACGTATTCCGCGCCGCGGTAGAGCTCGGTGTGACCCTTCTGCCGGCCGAATCCCTTGACTTCGGTCACCGTCAGCCCGGCCACGCCCACCTCGGCGAGTGCCTCGCGCACCTCGTCGAGCTTGAATGGCTTGATCACTGCTTCGATTTTCTTCATGACGGGCACCCCGGAAAGTCTCGCGCGACGAGTATAACAAAGCCCGCCTCGGATTCGCGTGACCGGCGGCTTGTCTCGGTGACCCGGTTCCCCAATAATGGCGCAACCATGGCATTCCGCTCTGCGGTCCGCACCCGCGTTGTGCGGGCGAACCGCTTTCCCGCTACCCAGTGCAAGGCGCACGGCATCGGTCCGGCGTGAGGCGAGCGACCGAGCCCATGCTCCGCGTCGTCGAGAACCTCGCGGAGATCCCCAGCGCACAGTGGAACGCGCTCGCCGCCGGCCACCCGTTTCTGCGCCACGAGATGTTTGCTGCCCTGCACGAGACGCGCTGTGCGTGCGAGGAGACCGGTTGGCTGCCTCAGTTCCTGGCACTCTCGCGCAACGGGCAGGTCGACGGCGTGATGCCCCTCTATCTCAAGTCGCATTCCTACGGCGAGTACGTGTTCGACTGGGCATGGGCCGACGCCTACGACCGGCACGGTCTCGCCTATTACCCGAAGCTGCTGTCGGCAGTGCCGTTCTCACCGGTGACCGGCCCGCGTCTGCTCGCACGCGACGAAGCGACGCGCGCCCTGCTCCTGGCCACCGCACTGGAGCTGGCGCGCCAGACTTCCTCTCTCCATGTGCTCTTCCCGCCGGAGCCGGAAGTGCGCACGATGGAAGCTGCGGGGATGATGCTCCGACGCGGCGTGCAATTCCATTGGCAGAATCCGGGCTACCGCGACTTCGAGGAGTTTCTCGCCACGCTCAACCACGCGAAGCGGAAGAAGATCCGTCAGGAGCGGCGCAAGGCACGCGAAGCCGGCATGAATTTCCGGAAGCTGGTGGGCAGCGAGATCAGCCACGACGACTGGGTGTTCTTCGCGCGCTGCTACAACCGCACCTACCGCGCACACTACTCCACGCCGTACCTGAATCTGGCATTTTTCGAGCGCCTTGGCGCCACGCTCCCCGAAAACGTGCTGCTAGTGGTCGCAGAGCGGGACGGCATGCCGTTCGCGTCCGCGCTGAACGTGTTCACCGACGACGTTCTCTACGGCCGATACTGGGGGGCACTCGGGTTCCTCCCCGCCCTGCATTTCGAAGTCTGCTATTACCAGACCATGGAATTCTGCATCGAGCGCGGAATCGGGCTCTTCGAGGGCGGTGCCCAGGGCGAGCACAAGCTTTCCCGTGGTTTCCTCCCGGTCGAAACGTGGTCCGCGCACTGGCTGCGCCACCCGCGCTTCGCTAACGCCATCAGCGAATTCCTGGCGCGCGAGGCGCGCGGCATCGAGCACTACATCGACGAGCTGAACGACCGCTCGCCATTCAAGAACCAGGACTAGAATCTCTCTCGAAATCGCGTCGAGATAAGTTCTAGGAGGCGCTATGAGACTCGAGGGCAAGGTTGCGATCGTCACGGGTGCAGGTTCAGGATTCGGCGAGGGGATCGCCAAGCGGTTCGCCGAAGAAGGCGCCAAAGTCGTCGTCAACGATCTCAGCGCCGAGGCGGGTGAGCGCGTTGCGAGCGCCATCCGCCAGAGTCGCGGCGCGGTGCTGTTCGTGCAGGCCGATGTCGCGACCGACTCGGGATGGAAGAAGATCGTCGGCGAGGGCGTCGGGAAGTTCGGCCGGATCGACGCGTGCGTCAACAACGCCGGCTGGACACACCGCAACAAGCCGATGCTGGAGTGCACGGAGGCGGAATTCGACAAGGTCTACGCGGTGAACGTCAAGAGCATCTACCTCTCGGCGAAGCACTGCATCCCGGTGTTTCGTAAGCAGGGCGGCGGCTGCTTCGTCCAGATCGCCTCCACCGCGGGGGTGCGACCGCGACCGGGGCTCACGGTCTACAACAGCTCCAAGGGCGCGGTGATCAACATGTCCAAGTCGATGGCCGCGGAGTTCGGGCCCGACAAGATCCGCGTGAACTGCGTGAATCCGGTGTTCAGCCCGGAAACCGCGCTTTCAGCTGATTTTGCCGGCGGTGCGCTGACGCCGGAGGCCAAGGCACGCTTTCTCGCGACGATCCCGCTCGGGCGTTTCTCGACCCCGCTCGACGTGGCGAATGCCTGTCTCTATCTCGCCTCGGACGAGGCCGCAATGGTCAGCGGCGTATGCGTGGAGGTCGACGGCGCGCGGTGCGTGTAGCGCTCAGCCCGGCTTGCGGATGAAACCGCCGAGCAGCGCGGCGACCTGTCGCTCGCGCCGCTGCGGCTCGCGCTTCGAGGTCTCGGCCGGCGGCGGCGCCGTGCCCGGCTCGTAAGGCCTGCTGAAAATCGGATCGACCGGCTTGCTGGCCGGCTTTGCCGCGGGACGTTCGGATCGCTCGGGGCGTCTGCCGCGCGTGAGCTTGGGTTCCTCATTGCCGCGGCGGCGCTCGCGAGCGGGCCGCTCCATGAGACCCGGCGCGTCCCGACCAGCCGGCTCGAAGCTGGGCACGATCTCCCGCTCCATCTTCACCTTGATCATTCGCTCGATCTCGGCGAGGCGCTCGGTCTCCTCCGCACATACCAGCGAAATAGCTTGGCCCGCGGCGCCGGCACGGCCGGTGCGGCCGATGCGATGCACGTAATCCTCGGCCGAGTTGGGCAGCTCGAAGTTCACGACATAGGGAAGCTGTTCGATGTCCAGCCCGCGGGCCGCGACGTCGGTGGCCACGAGGACGCCGACCTTTCCGGTCTTGAATTCGTCGAGCGCCAGCATCCGCTCCGCCTGGGTCTTGTCGCCGTGGATCGCCGCCGCGTGCACGCCGGCCCGGTTGAGCTGGTAGGCGAGCCGGTTCGCTCCGAGCCGCGTCGCGTTGAAGACCAGGACCTGGTTCATATTGCGCGACTTGATCAAGTGCACCAAGAGATCGCGTTTCTTCTCGCGCGCCACCGGATGCACGCGATGGGAGACGAGCTCGGCGGCAGCATTGCGCCGCGCGACCTGGATGAGCACCGGGTCACGCAGAAATGAGTCGGCGAGCTTCTTGATTTCGTCGGAGAAGGTCGCCGAGAAGAGCAGGCTCTGCTTGCGCGAGGTAAGCAGGGTCAGGATGCGCCGCACGTCGGGGATGAATCCCATGTCGAGCATGCGATCCGCTTCGTCGAGCACGAAGACCTCGACCTGCGACAGATTGAGTGTGCGCTGGTGCACGTGATCGAGCAGACGGCCCGGCGTCGCAACCAGGATCTCTACGCCGCGGCGAAGCTGAGCCATCTGCGGCTCGATCGGCACACCGCCATAGATCACCGTCGTGCGCAGCGGAACGTACTTGCCGTACTCGCGAAAGCTCTCCTCGACCTGCACTGCGAGCTCGCGCGTGGGAGCGAGGATGAGCGCGCGCACCGGATGGCGTGCCGGCGACGTGCTGGTGCTTGCCAGCGGAGCGAAACGCTGGAGGGTCGGAAGGGCAAACCCGGCGGTCTTGCCCGTTCCGGTCTGCGCGCCGCCCATGACGTCGCGGCCGGCGAGGATCACTGGGATCGCCTGCGCCTGGATCGGGGTCGGCTCCGTGTAGCCCTGCTCGTTCACGGCGCGGAGCAGTTCCGGCAGGAGCCCTAGTTCAGCAAATGTAGACAAGCAATACGGCTAGAAGGACTGGAAAAGTTGACCACTGACAACACGCTCTTCGCCCGCCGGGTGGTCCGAAAGCGCGAGAGAGATGAGCTGCAAGCGGATAGGAGTCCGGAGGGAGTCGAGCGAAAGTGCGCGGAGTATATCAGAGGCAAGCTGCGAATCACACCCCATCGTCGCCCGAGCGCATCGCATGAGCGATTGCGCGATAGCTTCTACAATCGCGCCCGAATGATCACCCTGCGCAAGCTGCGCCTCCGCCGCGGCGCGAAACCGCTGCTCGAGGGCGCCGATCTCGGCATTGCTCCCGGCGAGCGCGTGGGCGTCGTCGGACCGAATGGCTGCGGCAAATCGAGCCTGTTCGCCCTTTTCACGGGTGATCTTCACCCGGACGGCGGCGATCTCGAGGTGCCGTCGTCCTGGGTTGTCGCGCATGTCGCGCAGGAGTCGCCCGCGAGCGATCAGCCGGCGATCGATTACGTCATCGATGGCGACGCGGAACTGCGCGCGGTCGAGGCGGACCTTGCGGCCGCCGAGGCGCAGAACGACGGGGAGCACCTCGCCCATCTGCACGACCGGTATGGATTGATCGACGGCTATACCGCACGGGCGCGTGCGGCTGCGCTCCTCGCCGGGCTCGGTTTCGGTCCGGACGAGATCGCGCAGCCGATGCGCAGATTCTCGGGGGGCTGGCGCATGCGGCTGAACCTCGCGCGCGCACTGATGTGCCGATCCGATCTGCTCCTGCTCGACGAGCCCACCAATCACCTGGACCTGGACGCCATCGTCTGGCTCGAAGGATGGCTCACCGGGTACCGCGGGACGCTGCTGCTTGTCTCCCACGACCGCGAGTTTCTCGATGCCACGGTCAGCGCCATTCTCTCCTTCGAGCAGCAAAGGCTGCGCCTGACCCCCGGTAACTACTCCGCCTACGAGGGCCAGCGCGCCGAGCGACTCGCTCACGAGCAGGCGCTCTACACCCGGCAGCAACGCGAGATCGAGCGCCTCGAACGGTTCATCACGCGCTTCCGCGCCAAGGCCACCAAGGCGCGGCAGGCGCAAAGCCGGATCAAGGCGCTCGAGCGCATGGAACGCATCGCGCCGGCACACGTCGATTCGCCTTTCACGTTTCACTTTCGTGACTTCCCGGGGGGGCCGGACCCGGTTCTCGTTCTCGACGATGCGGCGGTCGGCTACGGCGGGCCTCCCGTGCTCGAGTCGATCAAGCTCACGATTCCGGCCGGCGCCCGGATCGGGCTGCTCGGACGCAACGGCGCCGGCAAATCGACGCTGATCAAACTGCTTGCGGGCCGGCTCGCGCCGGGGGCCGGTCATCGTCGGGAAGGCAGGAATCTGCGCGTCGGGTACTTCGCGCAGCACCAGCTCGAGGAGCTGCGCGCCGACGAAAGTCCCCTCCAGCACATGACGCGCATCGATCCGGAGAGAAGAGAGCAGGAGCTGCGCAGTTACCTCGGCAGCTTCGACTTTTCCGGTGACATGGCCTTGGCGCCGGTCGGCCGCTTCTCGGGCGGCGAGCGTGCGCGCCTCGCGCTCGCCCTGGTGATCTGGCAGCGTCCGAATCTGCTGCTGCTGGACGAGCCCACGAACCACCTGGATCTGGACATGCGCGAAGCGCTCACGCTCGCCCTGCAGGAATACGAAGGCGCGATGGTGCTGGTCTCCCACGACCGCCACCTCCTGCGCACCGCGACCGATTCGCTGATGCTCGTTGCCGGCGGACGCGTGCAGGACTTTGACGGCGATCTCGACGACTATCGCGACTGGCTGAACGCGCGCGCGACGGCGGGCAAGGCGCGCTCGGCGCGTGCCGACGAGCGTCGCAGCGAAAAGCGCGCCGAGGCCGAGGCGCGTCGCGAGCTTGCACAAAAGAAGAAGCCCATCGTGACCCGGATCGGGCGGCTCGAGCGCGAGATGGCCGACCTCACGGCTGAAAAGGGCCGCATCGAGAGCGAGCTCGCGTCCGAGGCGTTCTACAACGGCGCGGATCAGGCGCAGGTCGCGGCCGCCTTGCGCGAGCAGGCTCGTGTCAGCGCGCGGCTCGAGTCCGTTGAAGCGGAATGGCTGACGCTGCAGACCGAGCTCGAAAACCTCAGTAATGAGGCTGTATAGCGCCAGCTTCGAGACAGCGTCTCGAAGGACGTTTAATTTATCGTGGGGTGGCCGCCTGCTGTGTCGGCGACGGGCGCCATGCCCGAGGGAAGCGCGAGATCGAGGCTCCACTCGCTCTTCTTCACCGCGTTCTGCAGGAGCTTCATCAGCCCGTGCAACAGGTTCTCGTCCAGGGTGATGTGTACGCCCTGGCCGGCTGCCGGCAGCAGGCCCAGTACGTTGCGGCCCTGCTGATCGCGCCGGGGCTGAATGCGCGTAATGAGCAACGGCTCCGCACCGAGCGGGCGCTCCCGCTCCGACTCCTCATAGGGCTTCGAGAAGTTCGCCTGACGGATCGCCTTTTCGTGCTGGAATCCGAGCAGCGCCTTGCGCGCCTCGGGATTGTGCTGGAGCTGCACCTCGGGAACCGCCTGGGCCATGTTGAGGAGCACGGGCCACAGCCGCGCGATGCATCGCCGCGTCAACCACAGCAGCACCTCCGCCCCGGTATCGGTCGCGAGGCGCATCAGGATCCGGTCCTCTTCCGGCCGGTATTCGATCTTGAGCTGGTGGAGTCGCATGGCGCCAAACCAGTTTAACCCCAAAAACACCCGTTAAACGTTCACACAAACAAGGCCGGTGCGACAGGTGTCACGTCCGCCCCCTCCCGGGCACGTCGCGTTACACTTGCCGCGGCATGCAGGAGGGCATTTCCGACGAGGAACTGATGCTGCGCTACCGCGACGGCGACGCCGGCGCATTCGACGCTCTCTACCGGCGGCACAAGGGGCCGGTATTTCGCTACCTGCGGCGTCAGACCGGTGATGCCGCGGTGGCCGAGGAACTTTTTCAGGATGTCTGGATTCGACTCATCAACGCGCGCCGCGACTATGCGGTCAAGGCACGCTTCACGACCTGGCTGTACACGATTGCGCACAACCGAGTGCTCGATCACCTGCGAACGCGCGGACGCGCCCATCTGACCAGCATTGACGACGCGCCCGAGACTTTGGTTGCCTTTCCTGCGGCGGATCCACCGCCCGAGCGCACGCTCGAGCGCAAGGAACTGGCAGGGCGGTTGCTTTCCGCGATCGATTCGCTGCCGGGGCCCCAGCGCGAGGCCTTTCTCCTGCAACAGGAGGCCGGTCTGACCATCGAGGAAATCGCGCAGGCGACTGGCGTCGAGCGCGAGACCGCCAAGAGCCGCCTGCGATATGCCGTCGCCAAGCTTCGCGAGGCCCTGAAGGATCTGACGTGAACGGCGACGAGCCACGCGACCCGAACCTCGACGCGGCATACCGCGCGACCGCGCGTGAGGAGCCGCCGCGTGCGCTTGACGAGCGCATCCTAGCCGCCGCGCATCGCGCCGTGGACGCGCACCCGGTGCCGGCCGGACGGTCGTTTGCGCAGCGCTGGCGTGTTCCCGTCGCGGTGGCCGCCACGGTCGTGCTCTCGGCCACCGTGACGCTCATGGTGTACGAGAGCGAACAGGCGCCGACGATGCTGGAAGAACTGAGCCCCGGCAAAGTGCGCGAAGATCACGTCGTACCTGGCGCAGCCAGGCGAGGCGATCTGGACAAGGAATCTGGAGGCCGCGAAGCCAAACCCTCCGAGCTCCAGGAAAGACGAAGCGTCGTGCCGCCGAGCGCGGCGCCTCCGCCGGCTACGCCTGCCGACGAGCGTGGTCTTCGGCAAATGCCAGCCCAGAAACCGGAGCGGGCCCAGTCCAACGAGGCGAAGCGCGCGCCCGCACCCTTCCCGGCCGAGCCGGCGCGTCCTGCCACGCCACCCGTTGCAGAACCACCTCGCGCAAAGGATGGCCTGTCTCCGCTCAGGAAGAAGAGCGAGTCGGCCGGCGCCGCGTCGCCGCCCGCCTCGGAAACCGAATCGGCCTCGTCGATGGCTCGCGAGCGAGCTCTCGGCGACCGACCTACTGGCCGCACCGAACGGGACGCGGCAACAGGCGTCGGGCAACCCGCGCTGCGGTCACCCGAGGATTGGATTGCCGAAATTAGGCGTCTGAAGAAGGCTGGCCAGACGGAAGAAGCGAATCGTCTGCTGGCCGAATTTCGCGATCGGTTCCCCGACCATCCCCTCCCGGACGATCTGCCTTAGCGGGCTTGGCCCACTCCCTTCCCGCCTTTAACCCCATCGCGCCACGGCCACCGTTTACAGCGGTGTCCTTAACTGATTGGGGAGAAGCACATGAAGGGCATCCTTGCGGCGCTGCTCGCCGCGGCACTATCGGGTTGCGCCTCGGCGAACGTATCCGCCGGGTCGCTGGTCGACGTCACCGTCGTCAACCGGACAACCGGCCAGCCGGTACCGACGCACTATCACGCCGGTCACCTGTACATCGCGGGAACGCCGGGGGAAAAGTACGCGATCCGCATTGCGAACCGGACGCCGCGCAGGGTCATGGCGGTCATCTCCGTCGATGGCGTGAATGTCGTGAGCGGGGAGACGGCGGCAACGAGCCAGGCGGGCTACGTCCTCGGAGGGCGCCAGTCCTTCGAGATCAATGGTTGGCGGAAGTCGCTGGAAGAGGTCGCGGCGTTCTACTTCACCGCGCTGCCAGACAGCTACGCCGCGCGCACGGGCCGTCCACAGAACGTCGGGGTGATTGGGGTTGCGGTGTTCCGCGAATATCGCCCGCCGCGCCCGCCCCGGGTCTATCGACCACAGACGCCGTTACAGCCTGAAGAAAGCGCAGAGTCGCGCTCGCGAGGCGACGCGCAGAACGAACCGGAGCGCGAAGCGTCCGGCGTATCCTCGCCGGCGCCAAGCACCGAGGCGCCCGCGGGCGCGGCCAAGCGTTCCGCACCGCTGGCGCAGCGCCAAGAGAAGCTCGGCACCGGGCATGGCGAGCGCGAGTGGTCGGCGGCCCGCTACACCAGCTTCCGCCGCGCGACGGCATACCCGAACCAGACGATCACGATTCAATACGACAGCTACCGGAATCTGGTCGCGCGCGGCATCATTCCGCACATGCCGCCGGTCGGCGTCCCGAACCCCTTCCCGGACGGCGGATTCGTGCCCGATCCGCAGGGCTAGGTGCGGATGCCGTGACGCTGGAGCGCCCAGCTCACGTGCTCACGCACCAGCGCTGACGGGTGATCGACGCGTGCGCGCAGCGCGGCGATCACCCACTCGTCGCCCGGCGCGTTGCCGAGCCCGACGGCGAGATTGCGCAGCCATCGCTCGTGGCCGATCCGGTGTATCGCACTCCCGGCCAGCCGCTCGTGAAACTCACTCTCGCTCCAGGAAAACAGGTCCGCCAGCTGGGCAGCGTCGAGGCCGTTACGCACCTGGAAGTCCGGCTCGCCCGACACGCGTGCATACCGGTTCCAGGGGCAGACGAGCTGGCAGTCGTCGCACCCATAGACCCGATTGCCGATCAGCGGACGCAACTCGAGCGGAATACTGCCCTTCAGCTCGATGGTGAGATAGGAGATGCAGCGCCTTGCGTCGAGTTGGTAGGGCGCCACGATTGCGCGGGTCGGGCAGATGTCGATGCACTTCGCGCATGCGCCGCAGTGTTCGCTTACCGGCTCGTCCGGAGGCAGGGGCAGGTCAGTGTAGATCTCGCCCAGAAAGAAATACGAGCCCGCATCGCGCGAAAGCAGCAGCGTATGCTTGCCCCGCCACCCTAGTCCGGCCTTGCGCGCGAGCTCGACCTCCATCACCGGAGCGGAGTCGGTGAATACGCGGTAGCCGAACGCGCCGATTTCGGCAGCGATGCGGTCCGCGAGCTGCTGCAGGCGCCCCCGCAGAACCTTGTGGTAGTCGCGCCCGAGCGCATAGCGGGAGACAAACGCCCGCGCGCCGTCGTTCATGGTCTGTTCGCTGTCTGCGGCCTCCGGCAGGTAGTCCATCCGGGCGCTGATCACGCGCACGGTGCCGGGCACGAGCTCCGCCGGCCGCGCGCGCTTCGGGCCATGGCGGGCCATATAATCGAGCTCGCCATGCCGTCCCGCGGCAAGCC
The DNA here is from genome assembly GCA_022340285.1 of Betaproteobacteria bacterium. GTDB lineage: Bacteria > Pseudomonadota > Gammaproteobacteria > Burkholderiales > SG8-39 > JAABRB01. Next base: position 40,785 of record JAJDOG010000010.1, on the reverse strand, counting down.
ACTCGAGGAGGCGCCGCTCCGCGGCCCCGAGCTCGACGTCCGCGATGCCGACGGCCTGGAAGCCCAGCTCCCCGCCCCAGGCCCTGATTGTTGCGGCGAGCATCACGAAGTCCCGCGGAGCTTCAGACGCGTTTGCCGCCTTTCGATTCATGCGCTCGATCTTAACGCCGGTCGCACCGGCACTTGCCCTGCACCTCCCTGACGAGGCTTCGACCCTCGCCCTAGGGACCCGTCTTGCGCCGGCCGTCCGGCCCGGCATGTCGATCCATCTGTGCGGGGAGCTGGGCGCCGGGAAAACCACCCTGGCCCGGGGCCTCATCAAAGCGCTCGGCCATGAGGGAAAAGTCAAAAGTCCCACCTACAGCCTGGTTGAACTTTATACAGTTTCGAGATTACACTTGTACCACTTTGATTTTTATCGGTTCGATCATCCAAAAGCCTGGCAAGATTCGGGGTTCAGGGAGTACTTCAACGAGGCCTCCGTATGCCTGGTCGAATGGCCGGAAAAAGGCGGGGCGGCGGCATTACCGCCGCCGGATCTGCGCATCACGCTCACGCCCGCGCCGAGCGGGCGGGACGTGACGCTCGAGGCATTCACGAAAGCCGGCAGCCAGTGCCTGACATCGGTCAACGAGCCGTCTTCCGATCCCGGCTGCGCGCCTGCCTAGCGGCGGCGCTCCTCTGCCTCGGTCTATCGCCCATCGCCGCTGCCGACGAGCCCATGCGCGCGGTGCGTGTCTGGCCGTCCGGCGAATACACCCGCGTGACGCTCGAGATGAATGCCGAGCCGCGCCACTCGGTCCTGCTCATCAAGAATCCGCACCGGCTGGTCGTCGATCTCGAGGATCTGGACTACGACTCGCTGGCCGCGCAGATCGCGGGCAAGGTTCGGCCCGACGATCCGTACGTCGCCAATATTCGCGTCGGCCGGTTCAAGCCCGGCACGATTCGGCTCGTGCTGGACCTCAAGACCGAGGCGAAACCCCAGGTCTTCCTGCTCAAGCCGATCGGCGAGTACGGCTACCGGCTGGTGCTCGATGTCTATCCCGCCGTGCCGACCGACCCGTTGCTCGCCCTGCTGGAGCGGCGTGGCTCAGCGCAAACCGCTCCGGACCGGTCGGGCGCATCGAATTCCTCCGACGACGGGCCGCAGATCGAGCCGTGGCCGCTCGAAGACCGGAACAAGCAGCGACGCCGCGGCTCGGGCAAATCGGTGACGCATCGTCTCGTCACCGTCGTGATCGATGCCGGGCACGGCGGCGAGGATCCCGGGGCGAAGGGACGCCGCGGCAGTCACGAGAAGGACGTCACGCTCTCCATCGCGAGACGGCTGCGCAAGCTGGTGGACGCGGAGCCCAACATGCGCGCCGTCATGACGCGCGACGGCGACTACTTCGTGCCTTTGCACGTGCGGGTCGACAAGGCCCGGCGCGCGAAGGCGGACTTGTTCATCTCGATCCACGCCGACGCTTACATCCTGCCCCACGCGCGCGGTGCGTCGGTATTCGCTCTCTCCGAGCGCGGAGCCACGAGCGCGGCCGCAAGCTGGCTGGCCAAGCGCGAGAACGACGCCGACCTCATCGGCGGCGTGAATCTGGACGTCAAGGACCGCTACCTGGCCCAGACGCTGCTCGACCTCTCGCAAACCGCGACGATCAGCGACAGCCTGAAGCTGGGCCGCGTCGTGCTCGACGAGCTTGGCGACATCAACTCGCTCCACAAGGAGCACGTGGAGCAGGCCGGCTTTGCCGTGCTCAAATCGCCCGACGTGCCCTCGATCCTGGTCGAAACGGCGTTCATCTCGAATCCCGCCGAGGAGAAGAAGCTGAACAGCGGCGCCTACCAGGACAAGATCGCACGCGCACTGCTGGCCGGCATCAAGCGCTATTTCGCCGAGCATCCGCCGAGCCGCGGGACACTCGCTGCGGACGACGCCGACGATCGCCTGCCGGTAGTCCTCAAGCAGGCCGCCCGGAACTGATCGACGGCCCTAGCCGGATCGCGCGCCCTGCGCGCGGTGACGAATGTACCCGACGGCGATCGGAACGAGCGACAGCGCGATGATGCCGAATATCACCAGCGTGAGGTTGCTCTTGACCCAAGCGACATTGCCGAAGAAATAACCGGCATAGACGAGCGAGATCACCCAGAGCAGCGCGGCTCCCACGGAATAGGCAAGGAATCGGGGGTAGAACATGCTGCCGACTCCCGCGACGAAGGGCGCGAACGTGCGCACGAGCGGCACGAATCGCGCAATGATGATGGTCTTGCCGCCGTGACGCTCGTAGAAGTCGTGCGTCATGTCCAGCGCGCGGCGGTTGAACCAGCGCGACTGCTCCCAGCGGAACACCTTGGGTCCGATGTAGCGTCCAACCCAGTAATTCACGTTGTCGCCGCAGAGCGCGGCGGCGACGAGCGTGATGGCGAGAAGCTCCACCTCCATTCCCGCTGCGGCCCACAGCGTCCCGGAAACGAACAACAGCGAATCGCCGGGAAGAAACGGCGTGACCACCAGGCCCGTCTCGCAGAAGACGATCGTGAAAAGAATCAGATAGACCCACGTCCCGTATTGCTGCAGCAGCACAGCGAGGTGCTTGTCGAGATGAACCAGCAGGTCCCAGAACCACAGCAGGAGATCCATCGGCATGCCATTTGTGAAGACCGCGTATTGTAGCGGGGCACGCCGGTATAATCCTTCTCGCGTCTCACAGCGCCGCCCGACGCATGCCGGTCATCCGTATTCTTCCTGACACCCTGATCAGCCAGATCGCCGCGGGCGAGGTAGTCGAGCGGCCGGCTTCCGTGCTGAAAGAGCTTCTGGAGAACAGTCTGGACGCGGGCGCTCAGGCGATCGGCGTGACGCTCGCCCAGGGAGGCACCCGGCAGATCCGGGTGACAGACGACGGGGCGGGGATTGCACGCGACGATCTCCCGCTCGCGCTTGCCCGTCACGCCACGAGCAAGATCCAGACCCTGGCCGACCTGGAGCGCGTCGCGTCGCTCGGTTTCCGCGGCGAGGCGCTTGCGAGCATCGCCTCGGTCGCCCGGGTGGCGCTCATCTCGCGTCCTGCGGAGGCGCAACACGCCTGGCGAATCGCCGTCGAAGGCGGCCCGGCGGGCGCACCCGAGCCAGCCGCCCATTCGGCCGGCACCACGCTCGAGGTGAATGATCTCTACTTCAATACGCCGGCACGCCGCAAGTTCCTCAAGTCCGAGGCGACCGAGCTCGCGCATTGTGCCGAGATGTTCCGCCGCATCGCGCTCGCACGCCCGGGCGTTGCGCTCACCTTACGACACAACGCACGCGTCAGCGCGCACTATCCGGCTGCCGACCTGGCCGCACGGATCGCTGCGGTGATGGGCGATGCATTCGCGAACGGTGCGCGCCGCGTCGAGGCCGGCGGCGCGGCCTTGCACCTCCACGGTCTTGCGAGCCCTCCGTCGGAGGCCAAGGCGTCGCGCGATGCGCAGTACCTGTTCGTCAACGGCCGGTTCGTTCGCGACAAGCTGCTCACGCACGCGGTGCGCGAAGCCTACGCGGACGTCCTGCACGGCGATCGGCATCCGGCATACGTGCTCTACCTGGAGATCGACCCGGCAATGGTCGACGTGAACGTGCATCCCGCGAAGATCGAGGTGCGGTTCCGCGATCCGCGCGCGGTGCACCAGTTCGTCTTTCACGCGGTCCAGAAGGCCCTTGCCGGAACGGCGGCCCAGACCCCCGCTGCGGCCGTAGCCATTTCGACCGAACCGCAGTCGGTGCCTCTCCCGACCACGGCGGGTTGGCAGCGGCCGCTCGGCGTCGCGCAGCCCGTGGGCGCTTACACGGCGATGCTGAGCGGACTCGCTGCGCCGGCTGCGCGATCTCGGGTCGAAGCGGATGCGGTCGAGCACCCGCTCGGCTTCGCGCTAGGCCAGCTGCACGGGATCTACATCCTGGCGCAAAACCGCGACGGACTGGTCCTGGTCGATATGCACGCGGCGCACGAGCGGATCCTGTACGAGAATCTCAAGTTCGCGCTCGCGCATCACAAGGTGACCGCGCAGCCGCTGCTGATTCCGGTCACGTTTAACGCCGATGCCCTGGATGTGGCCACGCTGGAGGACAACCAGGAGCCTCTTGCGCGCCTCGGATTCGAGCTGGCCGCTCTCTCACCCACTGCCATCGTGGTGCGGGCGGTGCCCGCACTCGTCGCGCAGGGAGACATTCCCGAGCTCGTGCGGGCGGTGCTGCGTGACATGCGCGAGTACGGTGCGAGCCAGGTGATGACCAGCCGTCAGGACGAACTGCTCGGAACCATGGCGTGTCACGGTGCCGTGCGCGCGCGGCGGCAGCTCAGCGTTCCGGAGATGAACGCGCTGCTCCGCGAGATGGAGGAAACCGAGCGCGCCGGACAGTGCAACCACGGTCGTCCGACCTGGTACCAGATGAGCCTCGCCGACCTGGATCGACTTTTCCTGCGCGGTCGGTGAGCGCGCCCGCCCAATGACCCGGTCGCTCGCGATTGCGATCATGGGTCCGACCGCGAGCGGCAAATCGCGCCTCGCGATGGCCCTCGCCGATCGGCTGCCCGTCGAGATCGTGAGCGTCGACTCCGCCCAGGTTTATCGTGGGATGGATATCGGTACGGCGAAGCCCTCGGCGGACGACCGGCGACGAGTGCCGCACCACCTGATCGACCTCATCGACCCGACCGACTCGTACTCTGCGGCGCGGTTTCGCGCGGACGCCGTCCATGCAATCGAGGCGATTCGCGCGCGCGGCCGAACGCCATTGCTCGTCGGCGGCACGATGCTCTACTTCAAGGCGCTTCGGGACGGCCTGGCGATGCTTCCGCCGGCCGATCCGGAAGTGCGCGCCGAGATCGACGCGCAGGCGGCCGTGCGTGGCTGGCCGGCCCTGCACGGCGAGCTCGCGCGGCTCGACCCGCGCACTGCCACTCGGCTCGAGCCGAACGATTCGCAGCGCATTCAGCGCGGGCTCGAGGTCATTCGGCTCACTGGGAAACCCCTGTCGACGCTGCTCGCCGATCCCGCCGACGAGGGTTCCGCCACCGACATGCTGTGGATCTCGCTCGAGCCCGGCGATCGCAGCGTGCTGCACGCCCGTATCGCGCAGCGCTTCGACGCAATGCTGGAGGCCGGGCTCGTGGATGAACTTGTCGCCTTGCGTGCGCGGCATGCGCTCTCGCCCGGCCTTCCGTCCATGCGTTGCGTCGGCTATCGCCAGGCGTGGGAGCATCTCGAAGGACGCTACGACCGCGAGGAGATGCGCAACCGCGGCATCTTCGCCACCCGTCAGCTCGCGAAGCGGCAATTGACCTGGCTGCGCCGCTGGCCGGATACGGCACGGATCGACTGTCTTGCGCAGGATGCAATGGAACAGGCGCTGGAATGCGTGCGTGGCCGCATGCCGCGCGGCGAACGCGCGAACACAGATTAGCCGCCCGCGGCAGATCCTTCCCGCCGCGGATCCGCCGCGCCGCGCCAGCCTCCGGGAACGCGTTCGACGGCGTGCAGCCCGCTCGTCATGTCCATGACGTACACGTCGTGGCCGAGCAGGCCGAGACCTCGCGCGAGGCCGGCTGCTTCGGTGCCGCGCTCGAGCTCGGTCGGCCCGTTGCGACTTCCGAAGTGGCCGACGCTCACCGCTTTCTGCGCGCTGTACTCCCAATCGAGCAAGGCAACCAGCGTCTGCGCGACGTAATTGATGATCAGGCTGCCGCCCGGTGAGCCGAGCACGTATTTGAGCGCGCCGCTCCGGTCGAAGACGAGCGTGGGTGCCATCGAGCTGCGCGGCCGCTTGCCGGGCTCGACGCGATTGGCCACCACACGCCCGGCTTCCTCGGGGGCGAACGAGAAATCGGTGAGCTGGTTGTTGAGCAGGAACCCGCGCACCATGATCCGACTTCCGAAGGCGTATTCGATCGTTGTCGTCATGGCGACTGCGTCGCCCTCGGCGTCGACGATCGAGAAGTGGCTGGTCGATATGCGCTCCGGTGACCCGGCCGGACTGGGTCGCGCCGCGCCGGGTGGAACGCCGGGCGCCGCACGGCCCAGCGACTCGGTGAGGTGAATGAGCTCGGCGCGCTTTGCAAGATAGGCAGGATCGATCATTCCACGCATCGGCACGGCGACGAAATCCGAGTCCGCGACATAAAGGTCGCGATCCGCATAGGCGAGCCGGCCCGCTTCGGAGAAGAGGTGCGCCGCCATCAGCGACTGCGGGGCAACGCTTGCCATCGGAAAATTCTCCAGGATGCCCAGGATCTGCAGCACGGCAATGCCTCCCGAGCTCGGCGGCGGCATGCCGCAAATCCTGTTGCCACGATAGCGCCCGCAGACCGGCTTGCGCTCCACCGGCCGATAGCCAGCCAGATCCGCGAGGGACAGGTACCCGGGGTTGGTCGGATGTGTCCGTACCGCTCTGACGATGTCGCGCGCGATCTCGCCGGTGTAGAACGCGCTGGGGCCCTGCATCGCGATCGTACGGAACGTTGTGGCCAGCTCGGGATTGCGAATCACCTCTCCCTCACTGCGAGGCTTGCCGTCCTCACGATAGTAGAGACGCCGCGCATTCGGATCATTTGCGAGAAACCGCTCGCGCTCCAGCAAGATTGCCAGGCGCGGCGACACGGGGAAACCTCGATCCGCAAGCTCGATCGCCGGCTCGAACAGCTCTCCCCATTCGCGCTTGCCGTGATGCTGGTGCGCGAGCGCGAGTACCGCAAGTAGGCCGGGCGTCCCGACCGAGCGCCCACCGACGACTGCGTCGAAGAACGGCATCGGACGGCCCGCGGCGTCGAGAAAGAGGTCGGGAGTCGCCTCCGCGGGCGCCGTCTCGCGACCGTCGTACACGCGGAGCCGCTTCTCCCGCGCAGACCAGTGCAGGATGAATGCGCCCCCGCCGATTCCCGATGCTTCCGGCTCTACGACGTTCAAGACCATCTGCACCGCAACCGCCGCATCTACCGCCGATCCGCCGCGCGCGATGACGGCGCGTCCCGCCTCCACTGCCAACGGGTTCGCCGCGGCAACCATGAAGTGCTTGCCGAATGCCGCCTCCTTCGGCTTGTAGCCGGAAGGGCCGGAGGGCAATGGCTGCGCGAGCGCAACACCGCAGGCGGCAGAAAGCAGCGTGGCGAAGATGATTCTCAGATTGCGCATTGGGTCAAGAAAAGCACGTGCCACACGACATCGCAACCAGGCCGCCGGAAAAGAAGATCCCCGCCAAGGCGGGGATCATTTCGCTGCACAGCTCCTTAACCACCCCGCCGCCTCCGGCGGCACCCCTCCTTGAAAAGGAGGGGAAAGAAAGATGCCGACATCCTACTACTGCGTCCTTACCAGAGGTCGCCGCCAGCGGGAAGGAGGGTAACGGTAGGGAACCAGCCGGTTCCCTCCTGTTCGTGACCTACCGCCTTTTCCTTCGAGGGAACCAGCCGGTTCCCTCCCGTTCGTTTCGTTCCAGCCGCGCTCTGCAAGGGCGCGAGCCTCAGACGATCAACGGAACAATTAGCAAGGCAACGATGTTGATAATCTTGATCAGCGGATTGACTGCCGGACCGGCGGTGTCCTTGTAAGGATCGCCAACCGTGTCGCCCGTGACCGCAGCCTTGTGGGCATCGGAACCCTTGCCGCCGAACTTGCCGTCCTCGATGTACTTCTTGGCATTGTCCCACGCCCCGCCACCGGTACACATCGAGATCGCGACAAAGAGTCCCGTCACGATGGTGCCCATCAGCACGCCGCCGAGCGCCTGCGGTCCGAGGATGAACCCGACCAGGATCGGCACGAGCACGGGGAGGAGCGACGGCACGAGCATCTCCTTGATCGCCGCGCGCGTCAGCATGTCCACCGCGACGCCGTACTCCGGCTTTGCCGTTCCTTCCATGATGCCGGGGATCTCTTTAAACTGCCTGCGCACTTCGACGACGACGGCACCTGCCGCGCGGCCCACCGCCTCCATCGCCATCGCGCCGAACAGGTAGGGCACCAGTCCACCGATGAACAGGCCGATGATGACGCGGTAGTCGGACAGGTCGAAGGCGAGAACCTGGCCGGCGTGCTCGAGCGCATGCGTGTAGTCGGCGAACAGCACCAGTGCCGCCAGGCCCGCCGAACCGATCGCGTATCCCTTGGTGACCGCCTTGGTGGTGTTGCCCACCGCGTCGAGCGGATCAGTGATCGCTCGCACCTCGGGGGGCATCTCGGCCATTTCGGCGATCCCGCCCGCGTTATCCGTGATCGGACCGTAGGCGTCGAGCGCCACGATGATTCCCGCCATCGACAGCATCGACGTGGCACCGATCGCGATGCCGTACAGGCCGGCGAGCGTGTATGAAAGCAGGATCGCGCCGCAGACCGCGAGCACCGGCCATGCCGTGGACTTCATCGAAACGCCGAGGCCCGCGATGATGTTGGTCGCGTGACCCGTTTGCGACGCCGCAGCCACGTGCTGCACCGGCTTGAATTCGGTGGCGGTATAGTACTCCGTGATCACCACCATCAGCGCCGTCAGCACCAGGCCGACCAGTGCGCTGCCCCAGAGATGCCAGACGGTTATGAAATGGCGCCCGCCCGCGAAATCGAACGGCACGGTCTTCAGTACGTCGCCCATGATCCAGTAGGTGATCGGGATGAACGCGATTGCGGCGAGGCCGCCGGCGACGATCAGGCCGCGGTAGAGCCCGCTCATGATCTTCTTGCCGGGCGTCGCCTTGACGACCATCGCACCGATGATGGACGCGATGATGGAGAAGCCGCCGAGCGCGAGCGGGTAGATCACCGCCGCGTCCGTCGCGGTCTTGACGATCAACGAACCCAGAATCATGGTGGCAATGATGGTCACCGCATAAGTCTCGAACAGGTCGGCGGCCATGCCTGCGCAATCGCCGACGTTGTCGCCAACGTTGTCCGCGATCACCGCAGGGTTGCGCGGGTCGTCCTCCGGGATGCCCGCCTCGACCTTGCCGACGAGGTCGGCGCCGACGTCCGCGCCCTTGGTGAAGATTCCGCCGCCGAGTCGCGCAAAGATCGAGATCAGGGAGCCCCCGAAGCCCAGGCCGACCAGCGGCTTGAGCACCTCGGTCAGCGCGACGCCCGGCGCACTGCTCGTCACCAGGATCGCGTAATAGCCGGCCACGCCGAGGAGCCCCAGCCCGACGACGAGCAGGCCGGTGATCGCACCGCCGCGGAATGCGATCTGCAGGGCCTCGTTCAGCCCCTTGCGCGCGGCTTCGGCCGTGCGGACGTTCGCCCGCACCGAGATGTTCATGCCGATGAAGCCGGCGGCGCCCGAGAGGATCGCGCCGATGGCGAAGCCGAACGCAGTCGGCCACCCCAGACCCGGGACCACCCCGATCACGATGAACAGGATCACGCCGACCGTGCCGATCGTCGTGTATTGACGATTGAGATAGGCCTTCGCACCCTGCTGGACGGCAGCGGCGATCTCTTGCATGCGCTCGTTGCCGGCGGGCTGGCCGAGAATCCAGTTCCTCGAGATCCAGCCGTACGCGATGGCGACCAGCGCGCAGGCGAGCGCAAACCACAGACCTGCTGTCATGGATTTCCTCCTCTACGGGGTTTTTCTTGGTCCCGCGTCCGCCATGCCCGGCCGGACACCGGATAGTGCGAAACGGGCGATTATACCGTGGCGCAACCGGGCCGCACCATTTGCGTGCGCCCGCGTCGTCTACCTCAAGCGAGCGCCGCGAAGCAGCGGTCCCGGATCTCCTCGACCGTGCCCTCGCCCGACACGCGGCGGTGCACAGGCGCGCGTCGGTCTCCGGAGGCGGCCCATTTGCGGAAATACTCGATCAGCGGGCTGGTCTGCCGGTGGTAAACCTCCAGTCGCTTGCGCACGGTCTCCTCGCGGTCGTCGTCGCGCTGGACGAGCGGCTCCCCGGTGAGGTCGTCACGATCCGGAACCTTCGGCGGGTTGAAGACGACGTGATAGGTGCGTCCGGACGCCAGATGCACCCGACGTCCCGCCATGCGGCGAATGATCGCCTCGTCGGGTACGTTGATCTCGAGGACGAAATCGACGACGACGTCTGCCTCCTTCATCGCCTCGGCCTGCGGGATGGTGCGCGGGAATCCGTCGAAAAGGTAGCCGCCCTTGCAGTCGGGCTCGGCCAGCCGCTCCTTCACCAGCGCGATGATGAGATCGTCGGACACCAGCTGCCCCGCATCCATCGCCTTCTTGGCCGATAGCCCGACCGCAGTCCCCGCGTTGATGGCCGTGCGCAGCATGTCACCGGTGGAGATCTGCGGAACGCCGTAGCGTTCCGTGATGAAGGCCGCCTGCGTCCCTTTGCCCGCGCCGGGCGGCCCCAGGAGGATGAGTCTCACGCGCCAGTGTCCCGAGTCAAAGGTCTATTGAGCACGCTGTCAGGTGGGCTGCAGAAAGAATCGGCAACGTGGCGCCATACCGTTGCCCAGGCAGATCCCGTCGCGCCGCTGAACTTACCCGCTTCGGATAAGCCGGTCAAATCGACGCATCAAAGATTTGCCGAACTCGCTCAAGATCGCCAGGCGTGTCCACGCCCGCGGGCGGCGCGGTGTCGGTCACGATGACCGCGATGCGATGGCCGTGCCAAAGCGCGCGCAGCTGCTCGAGTGCCTCGAAACGCTCGACGGCCGCCGACGCGAGCTTGGAATACTCGCGCAGAAATCCTGCCCGATACGCGTAGATCCCGATATGGCGATAGCACGGCAGCCCCTCTGGAAGCAGCGTCGGCGCGGACGAGCCGAGATGCGGCGCCCAGGCATCGCGCGCGAACGGGATCGGCGCCCGGCTGAAGTAGAGCGCATAGCCCGCGTGATCGGTCACCACCTTCACCACGTTTGGATTGAAAGCTTCCGCCGGATCGGCAATCGGGTGACAGGCGGTTGCGATCGATGCGGCGGTGCGTCTCGCAAGCGTGTGCGCCAGCTCACCAATCAGCGCCGGCGGCATCAACGGCTCGTCGCCCTGCACGTTCACGACGATCTCGTCCTCGGGAAAACCGAGGCGCTCGGCCACCTCGGCCAAACGGTCGGTTCCGGAGGCGTGGTCGGCACGCGTCATGAGAGCATCGCAACCGTGCGCCGACGCAGCCTGCAGGATGGCGTCGTGGTCCGTGGCGATCCAGACGCCCGCCGCCCCGCTTGCCCGGGCCTGCTCGACCACGCGGACCACCATCGGCTTGCCCGCGAGGTCCGCGAGCGGTTTCGCTGGGAGCCGGCTCGAGGCGTACCGCGCGGGGATGACGACCTGGAATCTGAGTAGACCCGCCATGAACGAGGTGAAGTCCGGGAAAGCGGTGCGATGATCTGCGGAGCGAAGCGCCGCGCGAGGTGGAAGGGCAATCGTTGCCGCTACTCGACCTCTTCCAGGGGATCGAGCTTGCGGGCGTCCTCCTCGAGCATCACCGGGATGCCGTCGCGAATCGGAAAACCGAGCCGATCTGCTTTGCAGATGAGCTCCTGCTCCGCCTTGCGGTACAGGAGCGGGCCCTTGCAGATCGGGCACACGAGAATGTCAAGCAGGCGAGTGTCCACGGATTCTGCGCTCCACTAGATCGGCGAGCCGCGCGTCCACTTCCGCATTCACGCGCAGCGCGAGCAGCCGGTCGTTATCGAATGCGCGGCATTTTACTGCATCCTTCTCGGTCATCAGCACGAAGTCGCAATCGGGGAACGCCAGCTCCTCGGGCCGGAACGGATGGTGATCGGGAAAGGCGTGCGTCCGCGGCTTGAGCCCCAGGCCCTCGAGCAGCGCGAAGAAGCGCCGGGGATTACCGATCCCGGCGACGGCATCCAGCCGCTTGCCTGCGAGCTGCGCTTGCGGCACTTCCCCGTCCGCCGGCGCGACGCGCCGGAAGCCCGCGGCAACAAGCCGCATGGCAAACTCGCTCTGATTCGCTTCCGCACCGTTCACGATCCATGCGTCGACCGGCCGGGAGAGCGGCTCCCGCAACGGCCCGGCGGGGAGAAGCAGTCCGTTGCCCGAGCCGCGCTCGTCGCGAACAGCAATCTCGAAATCCCGGGCGAGCGCATAGTGCTGCAGACCATCGTCGCAGATGATCACGTCGCATTCCGGGTGCGCGAGGAGGAGCGCTGCAGCCGCAGCCGCGCGATCGCGTCCTACCCACACCGGGCAACCGCTGCGCTGGGCGTGCAAGAGCGGCTCGTCGCCGTAGCGGAGCGGATCGCCGCCCACCGGAACCGGACGCGGGTGCGATGCGCCTGCGCCATGGCCTCTGGACACGATTCCCGGCCGCCACCCGCGCCGCGCCAGCTCGGCAGCGAGCCAGAGCACGAGCGGCGTCTTGCCCGTACCGCCGGCGACCAGATTTCCGACGACGACGACCGGAGCGCCGACCCGAGTAGTCCGGAAGATGCCGAGCCGGTATGCGGCGCGGCGCAACTGCACGATTGCCCCGAACGCAACGGCCGCCGGCGTGAGGATCGCCGAGACCCACGAGAACCGATACCAGTGCCGCTCGGGAAAGGCCACGCGCAATCCAATAGGGGATTTGCAGAAGGGCCAGGCTGGGAAGCGGAAGAAGCGCTCGCCCTTCCTCGGGTCCCCTCCTACACCGTTTTACTACCGCGCCGCGGCGTCGACCGCGAACGACACTTGCGCGTACCCCGCGGCGCGCGCCGCTTCCATCACCTTGATCACGGACTGGTGCGATGCGTTGGCATCGGCATTGATGACGATCACCGGATCCTTCAGCCCTGCTCCGGCCGAGCGCATGGCTTGCGCGAACGAGTTGACGTCACCGAACACCACGGGCTTGCGGTCGATCGTGTACTCCCCCGAGGCGCTCACCGTCACGTTGATCTCGCTGGGCCGCTCGGGCTGCTTCTCGGCCTGCGCGCTCGGCAGGTTGATCTGCAGCTCGGCGAACTTGCTGTACGTCGTGGTGACCATGAGAAAGATCAGGATCACGAGCAGCACGTCGATCATCGGGATCAGGTTGATCTCCAGATCCTCCTTGACCGTGATGCGGAAATTCATCGGGATTGCGTCCCGTCAGGCCCGGTCGCCGTGAACGATGTCGACGAGCCGCGACGCCTGCTGCTCCATGTCGACGACGAACCCCTCGACCTTGCCGCGGAAATAGCGGAAGAAGATCATCGCGGGAATCGCGATGAGCAATCCGAACCCGGTGTTGTAGAGCGCGACCGAAATGCCGTGCGCGAGCTGCGCGGGATTGCTTCCGGTCGGGTTCTGCGACCCGAAAATCTCGATCATCCCGACCACGGTGCCGAACAGCCCCATCAGCGGACTGATCGTGGCGATCGTCCCGAGCGTGGTGAGGAACCGATCGAGCTCGTGCGCCACGCCACGTCCCTCGTCCTCGATCGCCTCCTTCATCACCGGCCGCGGCGCCTTGTGGTTGCGAAGCCCGGCCGCCAGCACGCGCCCTAGGGGCGAGTCTTGATAGAGATTCTCCAGGAGCTGGGCGGTCACTCCCTGCTTGCGATAGGCATCGATCACCTGTCCGAGCAGCGCCCTGGGGACGATCTTCTCCCGGCGCAGCACGATGAGTCGCTCGATGATCAGCGCGACGGCGATCACCGACGCGACAAGCAGCGCCCAGATCGGCCAACCTGCAGCTTCGATGATTGCAAACACTCGGCGCGGTTCCGTTTTGGCAAAGCTTCGGACTTTAGCGACGCGACCCGCTTTCGGCAAGAAGCGTTCGCAAAGCGCGCGAAGGCGCGCGTCGCATGCAGGGTCGCATCCACGCGCGCGCTGATGACAGCTGCATGCCTCGGCGCGCCCGCCTTATCCACAATTCCTGTGGATAATGCTGTGCATAGTCTGTCAGCAGCATCGCTAAGTGAAGTATGCGCAAGGATTTTTGGTTTGTTGCCGAAGAATTACGCGCGGTACTTTTCATTGCTTATTCAATACGTTGGCGCTCATCTCCGAGGGAAGCGCACGTTCGGCTTCGCATGCCTTTGGCATCGCGGCGCGCGGTGCGTCCATGTGGATAGCTTAGAATGATCGAAATGCCCGCAAACGCAGATCTGGCGCGGGATTTCGCGTCGTCCGGCGATGCGGTTCTGAGCGTCTCGAGTCTCAACCGCAGTGTTCGCGATCTCCTGGAGACCCGCTTCCCGCTTGTCTGGGTCGGCGGCGAGGTCTCGAATCTGACCCTCGCAAAATCGGGACACACGTACTTCTCGCTGAAGGACGAGCGCGCGCAGGTGCGCTGCGTCCTCTTCCGCCACCGCGGGCAGTACCTCGACTGGACGCCTCGCGAAGGGATGCAGATCGAGGTCCGGGCGGTCGTGACGCTGTACGAACCGCGGGGCGACTTCCAGCTGAACGTCGAGTTCATGCGGCGTGCCGGCCTGGGCGCGCTCCACGAGGCATTTCTGCGTCTGAAAGACCGCCTCGCCGCCGAAGGGCTCTTCGATGAGGCGATCAAGCGTCCCTTGCCGGCTTATCCGCGAGCCATCGGGATCGTGACGTCCTTGCGCGCTGCTGCGTTGCGAGACGTGTTGACCACGCTTGCGCGCCGAAATTCGTCCGTCCCCGTCATCGTGTACCCCACGGCAGTCCAGGGCGAGGGAGCCGCCCTGGAGGTCGTGGCCGCGCTCGAGCGCGCGGGCCGGCGCGCCGAATGCGACGTGCTCATCCTGTGTCGGGGCGGCGGCAGCATCGAGGATCTGTGGTCGTTCAACGACGAGCGCGTCGCGCGTTCCATCCGGGCCTGCCCGGTCCCGGTCGTGGTCGGCGTCGGGCACGAGACCGACTTCACGATCGCGGATTTCGCCGCCGATCGCCGCGCGCCGACGCCCACTGCTGCGGCCGAATTCGCCAGCCCATCACGCGCCGATTTGCTTTCGAGAATCAGCGACCTGCGCGAACTCCTGCACCGCAGGATGACGCGTGATCTGGAAACGCGGATGCAGCTCCTCGATCATCTCGCGCGCCGGCTCGTGCACCCTGCGCGGCGCCTCCAGGCTCAGGCGGCCGTGTTCGGTCAGCTCGTTGCCAGAGTCCGCCAGGCCGCGGCCCGAGCCTTCGAGCGCGAGCGCTGGCGTCTCGCGGGTCTCGTCGAGCGCAGCCACCGCTGCATCCCGCGCCTAGAGCCCCTCAGCGAGCACACCGTCGATCTCGCGCGAAGGCTGCAAGCGGCGTCCGGGCAGTGCATGGCGGACCGCGAAGCGCGCCTGCGCGCCCTCGAGCGCAGCCTGGCAGCCCTGGATCCGATCGCCGTGCTCGAGCGCGGCTACAGCATCGTCCGGGATCGCGAGGGACATGCGGTTCGCGACAGCGCCGCGGTTGCGCGCGGCGACCGCCTCGATCTCACGTTCGCGCGTGGCATGGCGCAGGTCCGCGTCGAAGACAAGACCTGAACGGGCGCGCGGCTTCGAACGCAACGAAGCAGTGTGCTAGACTTCTTCCGCCTTACAAATCCCCATACGGGGAAGATCAGGACGCGGCCTGAAGACCGCGAGAAACTAGGCGACGCAAGGAGGCGACAAGATGGGAGCGATACTGCAATCACTCGGGCGCACGATCACCGCAGGTGTTGTGCTGCTGATCGTGATCATCATCCTGGTTGGCGCGATCACCAAGACCTGGATCGGCCTTGGGGAACACGCTTGGTGGGCATTCTTCTTCCGTTACCTCCACGTCCTTTCGGGCGTGATGTGGATCGGACTGCTCTGGTACTTCAACTTCGTTCAGACGCCGGGGATGCCGAAGATTCCCGACGAGCATAAGCCGGCCATCACCAAGGTGATTGCGCCGTCAGCGCTCTTCTGGTTCCGCTGGGCTGCGCTGTCGACGGTGATCACCGGATTGATTCTGGGAACGATGAACGGCTACATCGGCAAGGCACTCCTGCTCCAGGCACCGTTCCACGCGATCGGCATCGGCATGTGGCTCGGGCTCATCATGGCCGCCAACGTCTGGTTCATCATCTGGCCGAACCAGAAGAAGGTCCTCGGCTTCGTCGAGGCGAGCGCGGAAGAGAAGCCGAAAGCCGCGAAGCTGGCGGGCCAGGCTTCGCGCATCAATACCCTGCTCTCGATCCCGATGCTCTTCTGCATGGTGGCGCAGCAGAACGCCGGTCTCTGAGCGCGGGAACTCCGCTCAGCGAAAAGGGGCTCGATCGGGCCCCTTTTTTGTCGTCTTGAATCGACGCTATTGCGACCGCGGCGCCTTGTTCAACCCGGAAATCTTGAAGCCCGGCCGGATGTTCCGGGTAGCGAACCAGCCCTGGTTCATTTCGAGCGCATAACGCACCGGCTGCGCCGAGCAATGTTCGTCCTCGGTCTGGGGCTGCATGTCCGCGATGTTCACGATCACGCCCCGGTCGTCGAGAAACGCGATCGACAGCGGAATGAGCGTGTTCTTCATCCAGAAGCACTGCCGCTCTGGATAGGAAAAAACGAACAGCATTCCATGGTTGGCAGGCATCGACCTGCGATACATCAGCCCGCGGGCGCGCGTCTCCGGAGCGTCCACCACTTCCGCTTGGATGACATAGAGCCCCGCATTCAGCGCGATCGCGGATTCGCCGGCACGCACAGCGAACGCCGCGGCCAGGACCGCGACGGTTGCGGCAAGGCCGACGAGTACGCGTTCAACTCGTAGTGCAAGAATGGGCTTGAATATCTTCACGTCCTGCATGCTTCGCACACTCGAATCCTAGGCTGCCGAGACCGCACGGCGCACCCGTGCCGGCGCGGCTTCGCGGCCAGGTCGGTTGCAGAACCGCACGTCGTCCGGATAGGGAAAAAAATCCTCGACGTGTCCGGTCGCGGTCTTGCGCTGCGTCGCCTGCCAAAATTCTGGCTCGAGCAGATCCGCGTGATAGCGCATGAATGCGGCCCGGACCTTCGGGTTGCCCAGCAGGAACGTCGCGAACTCCTCGGGAAACACGTCGTTCCGCGCGATGGGATACCAGACCTCGCCGGACATCTCGAGCTCCGGATTCGGCGCCTCCGGGATCCGCCGAAAATTGCAGTTCGCGAGGTACTCGATCTCGTCGTAGTCGTAGAAGACCACGCGACCGATACGCGTCACGCCGAAGTTCTTCATCAGCATGTCGCCGGGGAATATGTTCGCGAACGCCAGCTCGCGGATCGCGAGCCCGTAGTCCCGCACGACGTGCTCGATCTGCTCGTCGGTCGCCCGATCGAGATAGATGTTGAGCGGCGTCATGCGGCGCTCGATGTAGAGGTGCCGGATGACGACCTCCGTCGCGTCTTCCTCGAGGATCGACGGGCAGGTGCGCCGCAGCTCGGCGAGCAACGCCTCGCTGAGCCGCGCTTTCGGCAGCGCCACGTCAGAGAACTCCAGGGTATCGGCCATCCGGCCCACCCGGTCGTGTTGCTTCACCAGCAAGTACTTGGCCTTCACGGCCTCGCGGTCCGTGTCCTTTGGCGGAGCGATCTCGTCGCGGATGGCCTTGAACACGTACGGAAACGACGGCAGCGTGAAGACCAGCATGACGAGGCCCGGAATTCCAGGCGCGACGACGAACTCGTCCTCGGAATGGCGCAGATGGTGAGCGAGCTCGCGGTAGAACATCGTCTTGCCCTGCTTGCCCAGGCCGAGCATCGTGTAGAGCTCGGCTTCGGGCTTTCTGGGCATCATCGCGCGCAAGAACCGAACGTAGGCGGAGGGGACCTCCATGTCGACCATGACGTAGGCCCGGTTGAGGCTGAATACCGTCCGGATATCGCGCGGATCGAGCAGCACCGCGTCCAGATACAGCCGGCCGCCATCTTCGTGCAGGACCGGGACGACGAAGGCGTGCTCTTGATCCCCGTTCACGAGCATGGCACAGACGTAAGCCGCCTTGTTCCGGTAGAACGCCGCGTGCAAGACGCGAATGTGGCAATTCGGGTGCGGATCGGCATCACCCAGATGCCTGGCGATCTCCTCGGCCACGTATCCGACGTCGCGGGCGAGATCCGCAAAGTCGCACTTCCAGCCGAAGTCGAGGACGACCCGGGCAAGCGCTTCGCGCCACCCGTCCCGCAACGGATAGTAGGTGCGATACGCGGGCGGATCCGACTCGAGGTACTCCGTCGAGACCGCCGGACGAAAGAAGATGAAGTCGTTGTGGAAGTACGTCCGGTGCATGATCTTGCAGAAAACCGAGTTGAAGAACGTCTCCGCCAACTCGGGTTGCCGGTGATTGGTCAGCAGGCCGATATAGAGCAGTTTCGCCTGGTGCCAGGTATTCTCATCGAGAAGATCCGCCTGGAAATCGTTCTTCAGGAGCTCGACGGTTTCGCGCACTCGCTGGTCGTAGAAGGCAATGCGCTCGCGAACCGCCCGCTGCTGGCCGAGCCAGTCGGCGGCCTCGAATCGCGCCTTGGCTGCCACGCTGCATTCCCGGAAGAGTCGGTAGTGCTTGTCGAAGCCGTCCACGAGGGCAGCGGAGATCGCGATCGCGACCGGGTTCTCACCTTTGGGTATGTTCATCTGGAAGGCGACTCGAAAATCAAGGCTGGTGCCGTTGCGGGCAAGCTAGCCCGGATCAAATTGTTCGTAAGTTCCGAGAATAGCCGCAAATTCGCAGTCCGGGGCGGTGCACCGACGGCCTCTTTGCCGGTCGGCGGATGGCAAGAAGGGGGCTGTTTGGCGCATAATTCGCGCTTATCGCGGCCGGGAGCCGTCGGTCGACAACCCCACATACGCAGCAGCTTACGGAGCAGCAATGGCCACAGCCACCTCGCACATCAAGGTTCCCCAGGGCGGAAGCAAGATCGTTCCCGGCAAGCCGGTTCCCGACAATCCGATCATCCCCTACATCGAAGGCGACGGCACCGGCGTGGATATTTCCCCAGTGATGATCAAGGTCGTCGATGCGGCGGTCGAAAAAGCCTACGGCGGCAAGCGCAAGATTCACTGGATGGAGATCTATGCCGGCGAGAAGGCCACTCGCGTCTACGGCGGCGACATGTGGATGCCCGAAGAGACGCTCGCCGCGGTTAAGGAGTATTCGGTCTCGATCAAGGGCCCGCTGACCACGCCGGTGGGTGGCGGCATCCGCTCGCTGAACGTCGCGCTGCGGCAGGAACTCGATCTCTACGTGTGCCTGCGTCCCGTGCGCTATTTCCGGGGTGTGCCCTCGCCGCTCAAGGAGCCGGAGAAGGTCGACATGGTGATCTTTCGTGAGAACTCAGAGGACATCTACGCGGGCATCGAGTGGCCGGCCAAGAGCGAGGGCGCGAACAAGGTCATCAAGTTCCTGCGTGAGGAGATGGGGGTCAAGAAGATCCGCTTTCCCGAGAGCTCGGCGATCGGAATCAAGCCGGTGTCGATTGAGGGGTCGGAGCGGTTGATCCGCAGGGCTTTTCAATATGCCATCGACAATGACCGCAAGTCGGTGACACTCGTGCACAAAGGCAACATCCAGAAGTTCACCGAGGGTGGGTTCCGCGACTGGGGCTACGGCCTGGCGAGCCGCGAGTTCGGCGCGAAACCGCTCGATGGGGGCCCCTGGCACGTGCTCAAGAACCCCAAGACCGGACGCGAGATCGTCGTGAAGGACGTGATCACGGACGCGTTCCTGCAGCAAATCCTGCTGCGCCCAGCGGAGTACGACGTGATCGCGACGCTGAACCTGAATGGCGACTACGTCTCGGATGCACTCGCTGCGGAGGTCGGCGGCATCGGCATCGCCCCCGGCGCGAACCTGTCTGACACGGTGGCGAACTTCGAAGCAACGCACGGCACCGCGCCGAAATATGCCGGACAGGACAAGGTCAATCCGGGGTCGCTCATCCTCTCCGCTGAGATGATGCTTCGCCACATGGCGTGGCGCGAGGCGGCCGATCTGATCATCCGCTCGATGGAGGACACGATCTCGAGCAAGGTCGTCACGTACGACTTCGCGCGCCTGATGTCCGACGCCAAGGAGGTCAGCTGCTCCGGTTTCGGCGCCGCGATGGTCGAGCGGATCAAGGCTTACTGAACGGGTCCCGGGAAGCCCCGGTCCGCGGGGCCCGCGGAAGCGGTCAGAGTGTGGCCGCGTGACGCGGCGGGACATGAAAAAAGCCCCGCATCCGCGGGGCCCTGGAAAACGAAGATTGAGCAGGCGCCGGATGCGCCGCGCTCAACTCGCAGCCTGGATGTTCGAGGCTTGCTTCCCCTTGGGGCCCTGCACGATCTCGAAGGAGACCTTCTGGCCTTCCTTTAGCGACTTGAAGCCGGACATCTGGATCGCCGAGAAATGCGCGAACAGATCCTCGCCACCGTCGTCAGGCGTAATGAAACCAAAACCCTTTGCGTCGTTGAACCACTTAACCGTACCAGTTGGCATAGAACCATCCCTGAGTAATTGCACCCTAGGGGTTATTTCCCCCCTCCTATGCCTGCGCTCCGAGCCAGCCGTAAGACATGCAACTTGTATACCAAACGACCCGTTCACCGCACGGTATACCGCACGACCTGCATACTGCCTAAAAGAGCAAACACAAGCGGGGTTTTTACGCGCTTCCGCACTATGCGTCAAGGGGCGGACTGAACACAACCCCCTGACGCGACAGGCCTTCTCCGCCGTCGGAGGTCATTGCACGGGCACCGATCTCTGGCTACGATTGGGCTGAAGCGAAGACCCGGTGAATTACCTCGCCGCCGCGCGGTCATTGGAATTGACGGGTGCGTGCGTCTGGCATTAGTGTGGGTCGGTGAATGGGGTATGGCAACTCGGATGCGTGAGGGGACGGTTCTTGAGCCCAAGAAGACGAAGCTCAAGCCACCGCCCCTGTTCAAGGTGATACTGTTGAATGATGACTACACCCCCATGGAGTTCGTGGTCGTCGTTCTGCAGTCGTTCTTCGCGATGAACCGCGAGAAGGCCACACAGGTCATGCTCAAGGTGCACCGCGAAGGCATGGGCGTCTGCGGAGTCTTTCCCCGGGACATTGCAACGACGAAGGTGGAGCAAGTGATTTCCTACGCCCGCAAGCACCAGCATCCGCTGCAGTGCGTGATGGAGGAAACTTAGAAATGATCGCCCAGGAGCTGGAGGTCAGCCTCCACATGGCCTTCGTCGAGGCGCGCCAGAAGCGCCACGAGTTCATCACGGTCGAGCATCTGCTGCTCGCCCTGCTGGACAACCCGACGGCCGCCGAAGTGCTGCGGGCCTGCGCCGCAAGCATCGACGAGTTGCGCAAGCAGCTCGCCGAGTTCATCGGCGCGCATACCCCGACCGTGGCGGGTACCGAAGAGATCGACACGCAGCCAACCCTGGGTTTTCAGCGCGTCATCCAGCGCGCGATCCTGCACGTCCAGTCATCGGGCAAGAAGGAGGTCACCGGCGCGAACGTGCTGGTCGCGATCTTCGGCGAGAAGGACTCGCACGCGGTCTACTTCCTGCACCAGCAGGGCGTAACGCGGCTCGACGTGGTCAACTACATCTCGCACGGCATCGCCAAGTCGCCGCAACCCCAGCAGCCCAAACCGGGCGATGCGGAAGCCGAGGAGGAGCCGGGTCAGCAGTCCGGCGGCGCGCTCGAGACCTATACCCTCAACCTCAACGCCCTGGCGCTTACCGGCAAGATCGACCCGCTGATCGGTCGGGAACGCGAGCTCGAACGGGTCATCCAGACCCTCTGTCGGCGGCGCAAGAACAATCCGCTCCTGGTCGGCGAGGCGGGCGTGGGCAAGACCGCGATCGCGGAGGGCCTCGCGCGACGGATCGTCGAGGGTCAAGTCCCGGAAATCCTCTCGCGCTGCCAGGTCTATTCGCTGGACATGGGCGCGCTGCTCGCCGGAACGAAGTACCGCGGCGACTTCGAGCAGCGGCTGAAAGCCGTGCTGAAGCAGCTGGTCGACAATCCGAACGCGATCCTGTTCATCGACGAGATCCACACGCTGATTGGCGCCGGCGCGGCATCGGGCGGCACGCTCGATGCGTCGAACCTCCTGAAGCCCGCCCTCTCCACCGGCCAGCTGAAGTGCATCGGCGCAACGACCTACAATGAATACCGCGGCATCTTCGAGAAGGATCACGCGCTCTCGCGGCGCTTCCAGAAGATCGACGTCACCGAGCCCTCGCTCGAGGAGACCGTCGAAATCCTGCGCGGGCTGAAGAGCCGCTTCGAGGCGCACCACGGGGTCAAGTACTCGTCGGCGGCCCTGTCGAGCGCGGTCGAGCTTTCGTCCCGGTACATCACCGACCGGCATCTCCCGGACAAAGCGATCGACGTGATCGACGAGGCCGGCGCGGCGCAGAAGATCCTGCCCAAGTCGCGGCAGAAGCGGGTCATCGGTAAGGGCGAGATCGAGGAGATCATCTCCAAGATCGCGCGCATCCCCCCGGCCACCGTCTCGCTCGACGATCGGGCAGCGCTCAAGAACCTGGACCGGGATCTCAAGGCGGTCGTGTTCGGTCAGGACAAGGCGATCGACGCGCTCGTCGCGGCCATTCGCACCGCGCGATCGGGCCTCGGCAATCCGCAGAAGCCGATCGGCAACTTCCTGTTCTCCGGACCCACGGGCGTGGGCAAGACGGAAGTCGCGCGCCAGCTCGCCTACTGCATGGGAATCGAGCTCATCCGATTCGACATGTCCGAATACATGGAGCGCCACGCCGTGAGCCGTCTGATCGGCGCGCCACCCGGATACGTAGGCTTCGACCAGGGCGGTCTTCTCACCGAGGCGATCTCCAAGAAGCCGTACTCGGTGCTGCTGCTCGACGAGATCGAGAAGGCGCATCCCGACATCTTCAATATCCTCCTCCAGGTGATGGATCACGGCACCCTCACCGACAACAACGGGAGGAAGGCGGACTTCCGGAACGTGATCATCGTCATGACCACCAATGCCGGCGCCGAAGCGCTCAACAAGGCAGTAATGGGCTTCACGGCGAAGAAGGAAGCGGGCGACGAGATGGCCGAGATCCGGCGCATGTTCACGCCGGAATTCCGCAACCGGCTGGACGCCATCATCTCGTTCGCGTCGCTCGATCACGAGATCATCCTGCGGGTGGTCGACAAGTTCCTCATGCAGCTCGAGGAACAGCTCCACGAGAAGAAGGTCGAGGCCGTCTTCACCGACAAGCTGAAGGCGTTCCTCGCCGAGAAGGGATTCGACCCGGTCATGGGGGCCCGCCCGATGGCGCGGCTCATCCAGGACACGATCCGGCGCGCGCTGGCCGACGAACTGCTTTTCGGCGGGCTTTCGAACGGCGGGAAGGTGATCGTGGACATGGGCGAGGACGGCAACGTCCTGCTGCGCGCACAGGACGAGACGCCTCCGCCGGAGAAGAAGGCACCGGAACCGACAGAAGCCGACTGACGGGCGCCGCGGCTGCCGGTGCGCGAATGCTGCGCACCTCCCGATCGATTACCTCATGAAATGCTGCTTGCCTCTTGCCGCGGCACTCATGGTGCTGCCGCTGACCACGCATGCTCAGGCACCCGATCCCCTGCTGGGCCGAAACCTGGCGGCGAGCTGCGCGATGTGCCACGGGACCGACGGCAGAAGCGCCGGAATCACCGAACCTCTCGCCGGCCGGCCGGCAAAAGAGATCGTCGCGACCCTCAGGCTCTTTCGCGAGGGCAAGAAGCCGGCGACGATCATGAACCAGATCGTCAAGGGTTACACCGACGCGCAGGTCGAGGCGATCGCCGAGTACTTTTCCGACCAGAAGCCAGCCGGCAAGTAGGCGAGGCGGAGCATGTCACCTGACTTCGACCGTCGCGACTTCATCAGGCTCGTCGGCGCTGGCGCCGCCGCCACGCTGGCGGGTTGCGTCATGGGACCGCCGAAGCCCGTCGGGCGCGTCATCGTCATCGGCGGTGGATTCGGCGGGGCAACGGTATCGAAGTATCTCCGCATGTGGAGCGAGGGAGCCATCCAGGTCTTCATGATCGAGCGGGAAGCGAAGTTTGTCTCGTGCCCCCTTTCGAACCTGATTCTCGGCGGCTCGCGCAACATCGCGCAGAACACCTTCGGTTACGAGCGCTTGCAGAAGAACCACGGCGTCGCGGTCGTGCAGGGCGAGATCGCCGAAATCGACACGGCGAAGCGCGTGGTCAAGTTCAAGTCCAACAAGTACGGCAATCTCACCTACGACCGCGTCGTGCTCGCTCCGGGCATCGATTTCCTGTACGACCAGATCCCGGGCCTGAACACTCCGGAGGCGCAGCGCCGCGTTCCACACGCGTGGAAGGCCGGCGAGCAGACCGTCGCGCTACGCAATCAGCTCGAGGCGATGCAGGACGGGGGCGTGTTCGTATTCTCGATCCCCAAAGCGCCCTACCGGTGCCCGCCCGGGCCGTACGAGCGCGTCTGCCAGGTCGCCGACTACTTCAAGCGCGCCAAGCCGCGCTCCAAGGTCGTGGTGCTCGATGCGAATCCCCAGATCACGTCCAAGGGCAAGCTGTTCCAGGCGGCCTGGGACACGCTCTACAAGGGGTACATCGATTACCAGCCGAACCAGGAGGCAAAGGACGTCGATCTGCGGACGATGACGGTCAAGACCGAGTTCGACTCGATCAAGGGCGACGTGCTGAACGTCGTGCCACCCCAGACGGCCGGTGCGATTGCGCACGCCGCCGGAGTCGTGACCGCGAACAATCGGTGGTGCGAGGTGAACTGGCTGACCGCGGAGTCGACGGTGGTGCCGAACGTGCACGTCATCGGCGACGCGACGCAGTCCGCGCCGGGAATGCCCAAGTCCGGCTCGATGGCCAACCAGCAGGGCAAGCTGGCCGCAGCGGCGATCGTCGCGCTGACGACCGGGAAACCGGTCAACCAGACGCCGATGATCAACAACACCTGCTACAGCTACGTGAGCGCAACGGAGGCCATGCACGTCACCTCCGTCCACCACTGGGATGCAGCAAAGAAGACACTCCTCCCTGTCTTCGGCGCGGGAGGCGTTTCGCCGTCGAGCAGCGCGCTCGAGAAGCAGTTCGCAGACGGGTGGGCGCTGAATATCTGGAACGACGCGCTCGGCTAGCCCGTCCCGGTGCTGCCAAACCCGCCTTCACCGCGCTGGCTGGCGGCAAACTCTTCCACGATGTTCAGCCCGACTTGCAGGACGGGCACGACGACCAGCTGCGCGATGCGATCCATCGGCTGTAGCGTGTACGGCTGCGCCGAGCGATTCCAGACCGAGACCATCACCTGTCCCTGGTAGTCCGAGTCGATCAATCCCACCAGGTTGCCGAGCACGATCCCGTGCTTGTGTCCCAGACCGGATCGCGGCAGCACCATGGCCGCAAGGCCGGGATCCTCGAGATGAATCGCGATGCCGCTGGGAATCAGCTCCGCCTTACCGGGCGCAACGACGAGCGGCGCGTCGATGCATGCACGCAGGTCGATTCCGGCAGCGCCATGCGTTGCGTATTTCGGCGGCATCTCGTGCAGCCGCGCGTCGAGGATCCTGACGTCGATGACCGGCATCAATGTCTGTCGATCATGCGCGCGATGTGCGCCACGAGCTGACGGGCCAATGCGATCTTGGGCGCGCGAGGGAGCTCATGCTCGCCGGAGTCGTCGAACAGGGTGAGCGCGTTGTCGTCGGCGCCGAACGCGTGCTGCGCGAGATTCGCGGCGAGCAGCGGAACCCGCCGCTTCTTGCGCTTGGTCTGAGCATGCTCGCGCAGGTTCTCGGTCTCCGCAGCGAACCCCACGCAGAACGGCGGATTCGGGAGGCCAGCCACCGAGGCGAGGATGTCCGGATTCTCGACGAGCGCGAGCTTCGGCGCGCCCGCGTCTTTCTTCAGCTTGAAATCCTTCGGATCTGCTACCCGATAGTCCGCGACGGCCGCTACGGCGATGAAGATGTCGGACCCGGCGGCGTGCGCCATCACCGCATCATGCATCTCGCGGGCCGTCGTGACGTTCTCGCGTTTCACGCCGGGCGGAGTGGGAAGGGATGCAGGTCCTGCGACCAGCGTCACCGCCGCCCCGGCCTCGGCCGCGGCCTGCGCGACGGCGAAGCCCATCTTTCCGGAGCTCAGGTTGGTGAGGCCACGTACCGTGTCGATCGGCTCGAATGTCGGCCCTGCCGTGACGAGGACGCGTTTGCCCGCCAGGCGTTGCGGCCCGAAGAGCGCCGTGATGCCGGCTACCAGCGCGGTCGGTTCTTCCATCCGCCCCATGCCCGTTTCCCCGCAAGCCTGATCGCCCGCTTCGGGGCCAAGGATGGCGACCCCATCGGCGCGCAAGGTCGCGATGTTACGTTGCGTGGCGGGGTGCTCCCACATCTGCCGATTCATCGCGGGCGCCACCGCAAGGGGACACTCGCGCGCCAGACACAGGGTCGAGAGCAGATCGTCGCCGAGGCCTGCAGCAACTTTCGCCAGGAAGTCCGCGGTGGCCGGTGCCACCAGAACCAGGTCGCGGTCGCGGGACAGCTCGATGTGCGCCATGTTGTTCGGCACGCCGGGATCCCACATGTCCGTGTAGGCAGGATTGCCGGACAGGGCCTGAAGCGTGGTCGGCGTGATGAAGCGGCACGCGCTCTCCGTCATCACCGCACGCACGTCCGCGCCTGCCTTCACCAGCAGCCGCGTCAGCTCAGCCGCCTTGTAGGCGGCGATCCCGCCGGTGACGCCGAGCAGAATTCTCTTGTTGGCCAGGTCCGACATGTCGCCAGGCTTTCGGCCGTGCGCCGTAAAATGCTGATTCTACGCGAACTCGGAGAGCAGCCATGGGAATCGCCAGTTGGCCGGCGCGCGAGCGCCCGCGCGAGAAGCTGCTTGCCGGCGGCCCCCAGGCGCTCTCGGATGCCGAGCTGCTCGCGATCTTTCTACGGACCGGGGTCCGGGGTCGGAGCGCGGTCGATCTCGGGCGGACCCTGATCGATCGCTTCGGTTCGCTCTCTGCGCTCTTTGGAGCGGACGTTGCGGCGTTCAATGCCGTCCCGGGGATCGGAACCGCAAAGTACGCGCAGCTTCAAGCGGCATTCGAGCTTGCAAGGCGCGCCCTCCGCGAAACGAGCGCGACCGGCGACGCCCTCGCCTCGCCGGGAGCAGTGCGGGACTACCTCAGGCTGACGCTCGAAAACCGCGCGCGCGAGGCATTCGTGGCGGTGCTCCTCGATGCCCAGCACCGCGTGATCGCCCAGGAGGAGCTCTTTCAGGGAACGCTCACGCAAACCAGCGTCTACCCGCGCGAAATCGTGAAGTGCGCCATGCGCCACAATGCGGCCTCCGTCATCTTCGCCCACAATCATCCATCAGGAATCGCCGAGCCGAGTCAGGCGGACCAGACGCTCACGGAAACGCTCAAGCGGGCCTTGGCGCTCGTCGACGTGCGGGTCCTGGACCATTTCGTGATCGGGCGTGGCGCGGTCACTTCGTTCGCCGAGCGGGGATTAATCTAATTCCGACAAAGGCTTGAAGCGCCGCGGCGTTGTCGCCTATAATGCGCGATTTGCCGAACCGGAGAAGTTGTCATGGCGCGAGTGTGCCAGATCACGGGCAAGAAGCCGATGGTGGGAAACCACGTTTCCCACGCCAACAACAGGACGAAGCGGCGCTTCCTGCCCAATCTTCAATATCGCCGATTCTGGGTGGAATCGCAGAAGCGCTGGGTCAGCCTGCGCGTCTCGAACGCCGGCCTGCGGCTGATCGACAAGAAGGGCATCGACGTCGTGCTCGCCGAGCTGCGCGAGCAGGGCAAGATCTGACCCCGAGATCCGAATTCCAGGAAGCCAGCTTCTAGGAGACCATTCCATGCGCGACAAGATCAAGCTCGAATCCACGGCCGGGACCGGCCACTTCTACACGACGACCAAGAACAAGCGCACGACGCCGGATAAGATCGAAATCAAGAAATTCGATCCCAAGGCGCGCAAGCACGTCATCTACAAGGAAACGAAGCTCAAGTAGTCGCGCTCACGCGCATTGGCCAGGCAGGAACGGCCACAAACGAAAAGCCCGCCTCTCGGCGGGCTTTTGCGTTGCTCCTGCTGCGGAGCGAGGCCGCCAGATCAGGCGTAGCAGCGCAACCCGCGCGAAAACTCGACCAGCGGACGGATGCCGGTGGCCTCCGCGCGCTGACACCAGTCCTGGAGCTGCCTGACGAGCTGGTCACGCGAGGCGTGCGACCGCTCCCAGAGGGCCAGCAGGTCGCGCCGCATGGTGTACACGGTGGAGAGCGCGTTGCTCCGGGCGAGGCCGTCCTCGATCCGGGTTCGCTGGACTTCCTCGAGCTTGCTCTCATCGTGCGTCAACCAGCGCTTGAGACGGCGCAGCACCTGAGCATCGTGCGGAGCGAGCCGCTTCAGCTCTTCGGCATACGTCGCCTTCAACGACTTCGCGTACTTGGCGAGCACATCGTAGCGGTTCGCGATGACCGCCTGGAGCGTCTCCAGGTCGATCGCCGGCTTGGCCGGTGCAAAGCGCGGCGTCGGGGGCAGCTTCTTCACCTTGGCAAGCCCCAGCGCCTCGAGAATCCAAATGTACATCCAGCCGATATCGAACTCGTACCATTTGTTCGATAGCTTGGCCGACGATGCATAGGCGTGGTGATTGTTGTGGAGCTCCTCACCGCCGATCAAGATCCCGAACGGAATGATGTTGGTGCTGGCATCCGGCGTGGCCCAGCTCCGGTAGCCGAAGTAGTGGCCGATGCCGTTGATGACGCCGGCGGCCCAGAACGGGATCCACACGATCTGCACCGCGAGGATCGCCAGCCCCGGCACGATGCCGAAGAGCGCAATGTTGACGAGCCCCATCAGGACCAGCCCCATCACCGTGAACCTTGCGTAGAGATTTCGCTCGATCCAGTCGTCGGGCGTCCCGTGGCCGTACCGCTCCAGCGTCTCGGCGTTGTGGGATTCCTTGACGTAGAGAAACACCCCGCCCCAGAGCACTCGGTTGATGCCGTAGATCTGCGGACTATGCGGATCGTCGACCGTTTCGCACTTGGCGTGGTGCTTGCGGTGAATCGCCGCCCACTCCTTGGTGTTCATGCCGGTCGTTAGCCACAGCCAGAGGCGGAAGAAATGCGAGACCACGGGGTGCAGGTCTAGCGCACGATGCGCCTGGCACCGGTGCAGGAAAATCGTCACCGATGCGATGGTGATGTGCGTCAGCACGAACGCGACGATTGCTACCTCCCACCAGGAGAGGTCAAACAGACCGGAGAAGGCCATTAAGAGGTTGTACTTCTTGTCAGTTGAGTCGGGCCGATTCTACGGGAAATATTGGTCACCGCAACCCAAATGGTCACAGTCGATCGTATACGTACAACCCATTGAATCGATAATGATTCTCCAGACGATGAGCGGCGCGGCGGCGCCGCTCACCGGGGGCCGCCGCCATATCGCAGCGCGTCGCGCCGCCGACGCTCCCAATTCTGGAGATATGCGCGCGTCAGTTCCGGGTTCCCGCGCACGATCAGCAGATTCTCCGCGTTGCGGTGCTGTGCCGACCAAGTCCAGTTGTAGCTGCCGGTGATCAGCACGGGCTCCTGCGTGCCAGGGTCCACGATCATCACCTTGCTGTGCGCAGCGGCGTAACGCACCTCCAGCCAGATCGGTATTCCAGCGGCGGCAAGCTCTGGAATGCGGGTGTGCTCACCGCCGAATGTCTGCTCGCGGTCGGCGGTGATCCGGACGTCCACGCCGCGCCGCTTTGCGGCAATCAGCGCGCGCGCAACGGCCGCGCTGGTCAATGAGAACGCCTGGACGAAGATCTGCCTGCGCGCGCCGGCAACCGCTGCAACAACAAGCGCCTCGGCATCGTCCCAGGGAGGAAACGCGACCTGCACCGTTCCCGCAGCGGGGTATTCGGAGGGCGGTTCGGACGCGGCGTATAGATTGCCGACGATCAGAAAACCGATCATCGCGATCAGGATGCGAATCCCGGGCGTCATTCGGCGCGTTCCGGCAATGCGGAGCGTTCCAACAGCGCCGCGAAGAACCCGTCGGTACCGTGCACGTGTGGATAGAGGCGAAGCAGCGGATCGTCCAGGTCGCCGCTCTGCGGCAGCTCGATCCGACTTGCGGCCAGCTCGATTCGAGCCGGCTGCAAACGGAACTCCGGGCGGGCAGTCAGGAACTCGCGCACGATCGCGTCGTTTTCCTCCGGCAGGATGCTGCACGTCGCGTACACGAGCCTGCCGCCGGGTCGAACCAGCTTCGCCGCCGCGGCAAGTATCGACGCCTGCTTCCGCGTCAACTCTTCGACGTCGCGAACGGTCTGGCGCCACTTGAGATCCGGGTTTCTCCGGAGCGTGCCGAGCCCGCTGCATGGCGCATCGACCAGGACGCGGGCGAACTTTCCGGCCAGTCGCTTGAGCTTGGGATCTCGCTCGGACGCAATCGCCTGCGGGTGGACGTTGGACAACCCGGAGCGCGCGAGACGCGGCTTGAGCTCCGCCAGCCGTCTGGCGCTTACGTCGAACGCGTAGACGCGGCCGGTAGAGCGCATCGCCGCACCGAGGGTGAGCGACTTGCCGCCCGCGCCGGCGCAGAAATCCGCGACCATTTCGCCGCGTCGGGGTGCGAGAAGCTGGCAGACGAGCTGGCTTGCCTCATCCTGCACCTCGATGGATCCGCCGAGGAACAGCGGGTGACGATTGATCGCGGGTCTGCCCCTCACCCGGATTCCGATCGGGGAGTAGGGGGTCGGCGTGGCGTCGATCCCGGCTGCCGCGAGTTCAGGCAAGACGGCGTCGCGATCGGTCTTCAGGATGTTCACGCGCAGGTCGAGCGCGGCCGGTTGCTGCATCGCTTGCGCCAGCGCGAGCAGCTCGGCGTCGGAGAGGAACGACCGCAGCCGATCGATCAGCCAGTCCGGCAGATCGCAGGCCACCGCGAAGGGAACTTCCTGGCGCGCGGCCTCCTTGAGTCCGGCAAGCCAGCGCACCTCCGCCGCATTCGCGACCCCCTCGAGCTCGCGCAGGCTGAAGCCCCGCAGGCGTGCAAGTGTTGCAAGCGCGAGATCCCGCGTGCTGCGCGTCGCACCGAGGTGCTCGAGGAGTCGACGCCTCCGCAGCCCGGCGTACACCGTCTCCGCGATGAGCCCACGGTCGCCCTGTCCGAGCTTCGGCCGCAGTCGAAAAAATGCCGAAAGCTGCTTGTCCGCCGGTCGTTCCAGCTTCCCGACCATGTCGACGGCAGCCACCAGCTCGCCGAGCAAACCCGGGGTCAGGCGCATGCGCGGATCATCGCCGCAGCGGTGCGACTCACCGGTCCACCAGCTGGAACTGCCGCGCGCCATCGCCTGCGACGTCTACCCTGCCGCCGGATAGCGAGAGCCGTCCGTCCAGAAACCAGCGAATCGCCATCGGATAGATCACGTGCTCCTGCTCGAGCACGCGCGCGGCGAGGCGGTCCGCGTCGTCGCCAGGCAGCACCGGCACGGCCGCCTGGATGATGATCGGCCCGTGATCGAGCTCCTGGGTGACGAAATGCACCGTCGCGCCGTGGATCTTTACGCCCGCCGCGAGCGCGGCAGCGTGCGTATGAAGTCCAGGAAACGCCGGGAGCAGAGACGGATGGATGTTCATCATGCGTCCCCGGTACCGTTCTACGAACGAAGCGGTGAGGATGCGCATGAAGCCCGCAAGCGCCACGAGCCGTGGCGCGTGGCGGTCGATTGCTTTGGCGAGCGCCGCATCGAACGCCTCCCGGCTCGCGTAATCGCGATGCTCGACGACCGCGGTCTTGATCTCGCGGCCGCGCGCGAATGCGAGACCCAGGGCGTCCGCACGATTGCTGATCACCGCGGCGACCGGCACCCCCCCATCGACGATGGCGCGCAGATTGCTGCCGCGGCCGGAAATGAGCACGACGACGCCGCTCATGAACTTGGACCCGGAGTGTGGATTGACGGCGCGATGATATCGGGAACGCGAAGCGCCGTCATCGCGGTCCACGCAGCGGGCGCTTCCCTAGCCGATTCGCGTCACGCGGTAATCGTCCCTTTCGATGAGCGCCAACAATCCCTTTTCGCCTTGAAGATGCAGCGCACCGACGGCGACGAATATCCGTCCGGTGCGCAACGGCAGCGCCAGCCTGTGATGCATGAGAATGGTTCGATCGTAGACGAGGTGGCGCACCAGCTCGTCGTAGTGCCGCGCGATGCCGGGGTTCTCGCTGTCCATCCGCGAGGGAAAGTGTATGAGCTCGGCGAGGTCGCCCTCGAGCCACGCCCTGATCATCGTCTCGTTCTCGGCCTCCAGGGCCGCACGGTGCGCGAGCGCATGCTTGAGCAGGGCGACTTGTGAGGCAAGCGGTATGGCATCGAACGACGCGATCTGCTCCTCGACCAGCTCGAGCGCTTCGATGCGCAGATGTGCGCGTCGCGCGGCCGCCAGCAATCGCGAGTCAAGCGCGAGCGAAGCGTCCCGCGATCCCGAAGAGGCGACCGCCAGCATGGCCGCCCACGGCTTCATCCGCGCGATGACTCGTTCCGACATGCCGCGCTCGACGAGGAGCCGCTGCATTTGCGCGTAGGCTTCCGCGCCGATGAGCGATTCGATCTTACTGCCCTCCGCGAGCTGCTCCGAGTCGAACACGCTCGGATCCACGAACGCGTCGACCGCAAGCTCCATCACGAAGGTTCGCGAGCGCGACAGCTCACCGAGCACCGCTGCGCTCGGTTCGGCCACACGCGGATCCGCGAGGTGGATCGTCCCGAATATGTAACTCGGCGGCGCGCCGTCTTTCTCCACGCGCCAAAGCAGACCTTTGTCGTAACGTTTGCGGCTACCTGCGCCCGCCCAGCCACGACCGACCGCACCGAACACGGTGGCGGCCGCCGCAGCTGCCAGCAGAGCGCGTCGCATCGGACGCATCTCGGTCATCTCATTCCTCGGTCCGGGACCACCATTGTCACGCATTCCGGACCTGGGAAACACCTGTAATCGCCGTCATGCGAGGTCGAAAAGCAATACCTCCGCCTGCTTGCCGTTCTCGAGTACGACTTCGCTCGTATCGGTCGCCTTGAGCGCATCGCCCGCCTCGAGTGGTTGGCCGTTGACCGTCACGCTCCCGCGCGCGACGTGGACGTACGCGCGCCGTCCCGCCGCGAGGGGGTGCGCGGCGCGTTCGGTGCCGTCCAGCAGCGCCGCATAAATCGAGGCGTCCTGATGGATGGTCACCGAGCCGAGGCGTCCGTCCGGAGACGCGATCAGCTTGAGCGCGCCTCGCTTCGTGGCCGCGTCGAACCGGCGCTCCTCGTAGCCGGGGCTGATCCCGCGCACGTTCGGCTCGATCCAGATCTGCAGGAAATGCACGAGCTCCCGGTCCGACGGGTTGAACTCGCTGTGCATCACCCCGCGGCCAGCGCTCATGCGCTGCACGTCGCCTGGCCGGATCACGGAGCCGTTGCCCATGCTGTCCTTGTGTTCGAGCGCGCCCTCGAGCACGTAGCTGATGATTTCCATGTCGCGATGGCCGTGCGTGCCAAAGCCGGTGCCTGGCTGAACCCGGTCCTCGTTGATGACCCGCAATGCGCCGAATCCCATGTGTCTCGGGTCCTGGTAGTCCGCAAAGGAAAACGTATGAAACGAGCGCAGCCAACCATGGTCGGCATAGCCCCGCTCGCCGCCTTTTCTTACCGTGATCATGAGTGTCTCCGTGTCTCCGGAATGATGGTCGAGGAGTAAATGGGGGTGCCGGGCCGCGATTTAAAGTCGAAGATTTCGACCGGTTCGATCGGATTTCTCGAACCTGGCTCGCCTTGCGCGGCGTCAGGCGCCTGTCGCTCCGAGCTGCGCGCGGATTCGCTCGATCCGCGCCCGGTTGACGCCGAGGTCGCCCCGCCCGAGCCGCGAAGCGGAACGCACGTGTATGACCGCCGCGCGCGGGTCCACCCAGAACTCGACGTCGTCGACGAATCCGAACAGGCGCGACCGGTATTCGGCGTAGAGATAGTCCCGATCGTCACTGACGATATCCACGCGCTCGGTCGTCCGCACGATGCGCTTGAGTTCCGCGAAAGTCCGTGCAGGGTCGCCGCCGGCCGCAATGGGCGCGATGTAGTGCGTCGCATCGCCACGATCAGCCTGGCTCGACACGCAATTCGGGGACGGCTTGCAGGGCGCGAGGCGCCCGGCCGAGACACCGAGCGATTCGGGTCGCTTTCCGGAAAAGAGCCCCATGGTACGCCCGGCAACGATGCCGCCTACGACAAGAATCGCGACAGTCAGAAGTATGCGCCGAAGCGCCTTGCGCGTGTTAGCGGTCAATCGGAATAGAACTGGTACCGGTTCTTGCCGGCATCCTTGACCCGATACATCGCGGCGTCCGCATGCCGGAGCAGGGCTTCTGGCGTATCGCCGTCACGCGGGAAGATGCTGATGCCGATCGATGCGCCGATCTCGAGATGGCGTCCACCGGCCGGGATCGGTTGGGTGATCGCCCCGAGCATCTTCTCGGCGACAAGGCCCGGGTCTTCGGTCGACCGCTGGCCCACGAGCACCACGACAAACTCGTCCCCACCGAGCCGCGCCACAGTGTCAGTCTCACGCACACTCTCATGGATGCGCTTGGCGACCGTGCGCAGGACGTAGTCCCCGGTGAGATGGCCGTAGGTATCGTTGATGACCTTGAACTCGTCCAGGTCGATCAGCATCAGCGCGACGATATTCTCCGAGCGGCGCGCGTTTGCCAGCGCCTGGCGCAACCGGTCGTCGAACATGCGCCGGTTGAGCAGTCCAGTCAGGGCATCGTGGTCTGCCAGGTGCTGGATGCGGCTCTCGCGCTCCTTGCGGGCCGAGATGTCGATATAGATCCACAGCGATCCGTCCTCGGGCCGGCCGGGGTTGAGGACGCGACCGCGCGCATCGCACCAGAACACGGCGCCGTCACGGCGTTTCACGCGCAGTTCGGTGTGCAGCGATCCGTCCTCTTCGCGCACGGCGTGCGGCAGCGACGCAGCGGGATCCCATTCCGACGGATTCGCGTACCAGAGGACGGACGGGCGCCCGACGAGCTCGTCCGGCGAGTACCCGAGCATCTCCGCAAACCGTCGATTGCACTTGTGGACCACGCCGTCTCGCAGCATGACGATCCCTTCGGAGACCGACTCGAAGATCAAGCTCTGGTCCTCGAGCGCGGCCGAGAGCTCGACCTCCCGGTCCTTTAGTCGAGAGATATCGGTGGCGGTTCCCGTGACGCCGGTGATCTGCCCGGTACCGTCCCGCATCGGTGTCGCGTTGAGCGACAGCACCACGCGATCCCCGTCGCGATTGACGTGCATGGTCTCGAAATGCGACGCCGTACCCTCTGCGAGAACGCGGGACAGCATCGCCTCCGTGCGGCGACGTTCGGTGTCGGGTTGGGTATCGACCAGCAGTTTGCCGACCAGGTCTTCGGGCTCGCAGCCGAAGATCTGCCGCGTCGCCCGCGGCGAGAGATAGGTCCAGCGCCCGTCCCGATCGACGATCCAGACGAGATCGTTGGAAGTCTCGACCAGATAGCGAAAGAGCCGCTCGCTCTCGCGCAGCCGCTCCTCGACCTCCTTGCGATCCGATATGTCGATGATCGACCCCACCGATCGAATCGCGCGTCCGGTCTCGTCGCAGACCACGACGCCGCGCGCGTGCACCCACGCGAAGTGTCCATCCATGCACCGCAGCCGAAACTCGCAGTCGAACGTGGTGCGCGGGCTCGCGATCGCGCGGTACCACAACGCTAGGACCCGTTCGGCATCGTCGGGATGCAGGTGCTCCTTGAAGTGAAACGTGGTGCCGAAGTCGGCATCCGGCGGATAGCCGAGAATCGCCTTGAACCGCGGCGACAGGTAGCTCGTGTTGGCGGCAATATCCCAGTCCCAGATTCCACCCTGGGAGGCGCGCACCACGAGGTCCAGCCGCTCCTCGCTGGCACGGACCGCCCGTTCGTGCTCGAGCCGCGCAGTAAGGTCTCTCAAGACCAGGACGACACCGAGCTCGGGCTCGGCTGACCTCACCGGCTGGCTGGAGAGTTCGCACCCGATGGGCGTGCCGTCCTTGCGGCGAATCTCGATCTCGCACCGGTATGAGTCCCCCGCCCGGACCGCACCCGTGCTTTCCGCGACGAGCGCGTCCCAGCGGGTCGCGTCGTCGGCCCAGGGCACATGCGGCGCCGCGAGCAGTTCCTCGCGCGTCCAGCCGAGCATGCGTGCGAGCCATTGGTTGCAATCGACAATCCGGCCGTCGCGCACGAACGCGATGCCGACGGTGGCCGCGTCGAAAAGGCCCCGCTGTTCGGCAAGCAGGCGCTCGTTGACGATCCCGCGCTCGATGTTCTGCACCAACGCCCGGTGGTGGTCGTTCAGGATGCGGACGATCGTCAGCGCGAAGATCAGGATCAGCGCGCCCATCGCGAGGTAGCGGTCCCCGGGCTGAGCGAGCAGCACGATCGCCAGCATTCCCATGCTCGGCACCGCGAATCCGACAAACGCCACACGGCTCGCGCCGAGCAGGGCGATGGCTCCGATGACCATGCCACCGATGGCAAATGCCGCAAAAACCTGCAACGGATAGCTGGCCTCCGCAGCGATCAGCGCAAGCGCGCCCCAGGCGATGCCGTGCAAGACAGTCCCGGCGATGAAAAGGCTTTCCCAGCGCGCTGGATTCGAAACCTCCCCCTTGCGGCACGTGTAGTGGCGCAACAGGCCGTAGCGCGCACCGCTGATGAGGAGGATCGACGCGAGCCACGTCAGCAGCCATGGCCGCGCCGCTTGCGACCAGAGCAATACGGTGCAGACTGCCGCCACCGCGGGCGCCACGAGCAGCCCGACCCTCGCTCCGCCATAGAGCAGATCGACGCGTCGCGCCTCACTGGCGCTCGCCGGAGAGCGCGACAGAGGCACAAGTGATTCAGGGCGCTCCATGGCCGGGACTCGGATCTGCGTCGCGCCGGGCCCGGCGCGACAACGTTCGGTGATTGTGGAGGGTTAAGCCCGAAGGCGCAGCGTCACGCGTCCCCGGACTCGCCAGACTGCTGGCCTGCGATTTCCCGGTGAACCTCTGCCATGTCCACCTTCTTGGCCTGCTTCACGACCTCCGCGAGCATGGCCGGCGGCACGGCACCTGCTTCGGCGTAGAGGATGACCCGCTCGCGGAAGAACATCAGGGTCGGGATCGACCGGATATTGAATGCGGCCGCGAGCTCCTGCTGCTCTTCGGTATTCACCTTGCCGAATACGACGTCATCGTGCAGGCCGGACTCGGCTTCGAATGTCGGCGCGAAGACCCGGCACGGCGCGCACCACGGCGCCCAGAAGTCGATGACGACCATGTCGTTGTCGTTGACGACCTGCTCGAAGTTGTCCTTCGTGAGTTCGATGGTTGCCACGTGCCCGTCTCCCTCGATGGCGCTCCGCCGATCCTGACCAGATCCTTGCGGTCGAGTATAGCAGCGGCACAATCCGTCGGCGGCTGGGCCCGCTGCAGGTTTCGGGTTCGCGTCGCGCAATTTCCACGGCATCATACGATTCCACATGCCCGCGACACCGCCTGCATCGACGCTCTACCGGGGGCGCTTCGCCCCATCGCCCACCGGTCCGCTCCATTTCGGCTCGCTCGTGGCGGCTGTGGGCAGCCATGCCGATGCACGCGCGTCGGGCGGCGTATGGCTCGTGCGAATGGAGGATCTCGACCCGCTGCGGGAGTCGCCCGGCGCATCGGACGCCATCCTCCGCGCGCTCGAGGCGTTCGGGATGGAATGGGACGGCCCATGCCTTTATCAAAGCACGCGGATGGAAGCGTATCGGGAAGCGCTGGACCGCCTCGCATCCGCGGCGCTGACCTACCCTTGCGGCTGCACACGCAAGGAGATTGCGGACTCGGCGCTTCGTTTTGAATCCGCGCCGGCGCGCGAAGTCGTGTATCCGGGCACGTGCCGCAATGGCCTGCCGCCCGGACGCGCACCCCGCTCGGTCAGGCTGCGTGTGGGCGAGGCGCAGATCGAATTCGACGATGCGGTGCAGGGCCACTGCCGCCAGCAGCTCGGGCGCGAAGTCGGCGACTTCGTGGTGCGCCGGGCAGACGGTCACTTCGCCTATCAGCTTGCGGTGGTGGTCGACGATGCGGATCAGGGCATCACGGACATCGTCCGCGGCGCCGACCTTCTCGCGTCCACAGCGCGTCAGATCTTTCTACAGCGTTGCCTGGGCGTACCGACGCCACGGTACTGCCATCTTCCCGTCGCGACGGACGCAACGGGCGAAAAGCTTTCCAAGCAGACCCGCGCGGCCCCGGTTGATCCGGACCATCCGGGTGGGACGCTCGCGCATGCGCTCACCTTTGTCGGCCATGCGCCACCTGCTGGGATGGATCGCGCTGGAACCGGTGCGCTCTGGGAATGGGCGATCGCGAACTGGGACCGGGCCCGCATCCCGCGCGCGCGGGCCGTTCCGGTGCCAGATTGAATTCCGGCCCGGGTCACGAGGCAGACATGTCGCGCCCGGTGGCGCTGCGACGCTCCGGCAGCACGACGGTGGCGATCGACAGCACGACGAGCACGAGCGCCAGATAGTCCAGCCAGCGCGGCTCCTCGCCGAGCAGCAGCATGCCGCTGAACACGCCGACGACCGGCGTCATCAGCACCGCGATGCTCGCGGCGCCGACCGAAGCGTTGCGCGCGATCGTGATCCAGGCCCAGAAGCAGATGATGAACGCGACGACCATGTTGTAGAGCGTCGCCAGCAACGGCCCGGTGGGCAACGCGAGAAGATCGAAGCTGCCGGACTCGATGAAGAACGCCACCACGAAGATCGGGATGCCGCCGAGCGCCATCTGCCAGGCGGTGAAGGACGTCGCGGGCAAGGACACCGGCCAGCGCTTGATCATGACCGTTCCCAGCGCCCAGCTGAATGCCGCGCCCATGAGCAGCACCACGCCGAGCGGGGAGTGCTCGACCGCCTGAAGCTCGCTGCCGAGCAGCGCCAGCATTCCGGCGACTCCGAGCACCATGCCCAACACGCGCCGCCCGGAGATCGGCTCCTTCAACAGCCAGATCGAGAGCGGAACGCTCCATACCGGCATGGTGTATCCGAGTATCGCGGCGCGCCCCGACGGAAGCAGCGGCAGCCCGTAGATGGCAAAAACGTTCCAGCACGTCATGTTCACCAGCGCGATCGCGAGCAGCCTCGCGAATTGGCCTTCGGGAATGCGTATCGTGAATCCGTTGGCTCGTGCGATGGCGAACAGGCCGATGGCGCCCGTGGCGAGGCACCAGGTGCGAAAGTGCATGGGCGCCATCCCGCTCAGCGCGATCTTCATCACCGGCCAGTTGAAGCCCCAGCCCAGGGTCAGCGCCACGAGCAGACCGATGAGACGCGGCGGGAAACCGTGGCTTTGGCGCACCCGGCCTCAGCCCTCTGCGACGCCGGACCAGGCGTCGCGCAAGCGTGCGGCGACCTCCTCCGGATGGATCATCGCAAAGCGCTCCTCGAGCAGCAGGTGCATGTAGGACGCGTCCGATATGTGCAGTACGGGATTCAGATAGAAGCGCGGCAGCAGGCGTGCAACGAGCCACTGCCTGTCGGCGCCCGCGCCAAACGCGTCGGGCATCAGACAGAGGTTGAAGCTCCAGAGTCCATGTGCGGCAAATCCGCCGAGAATGCGGACCAGGCCGTTGGCAAATCCGGCGATGTCCGCGTCCGAAAGTTCGGTCACGGCGGCGCGCCCGGGAAAAACCGCCATGGCATCACCGAGGAGTCCGGATGGCGCGAAAGGCACGAGCCACGCGATGCCGCCCTGCTCGCCCACCCAGCGCGGTCCCGCGCGCTCGGCCTCGAGCAGCGCCTCCAGGTAGGGACGCCCGTATCGCTCGCGCCAACCCTGCGCGGCCACGAGCTCGCGACGCAGCGCATTTCCGGGATCGGCCGTTGCGACGACCTGCATGTGGGGATGGACCTGCGACGCGCCGGCCGGAGGCATGTAGTTCCAGGTGACGATGCCGTATCCCCCACCGTCCGGAAAACGCCGTGCGGCAAGCTGCAGGAAATCGCGCGCCGCGGTCAGGCCGTCCACCACGACCCGTTCGGGCATCGCGTCCATCGCATGGAAATGCTCGGGGCACAGCGCGGCAATGGCCGAAACGTCGTCGTAGGGAAAGAGGTTCGGAACCACGAGCGCGCCGCCGCGTCGGAGCCGCCCGCCCGGTACCAGCTCCTCCGCGAAACGCGGAGTCACCCCCTCGATGCGTTCCGGGCAGAATGGACACTGCTCGCGGGTGGCCCGCACGATCTCGCCCAGATCGGGCGGTCGGGTCGCCTTCAGCGCGAAGTGGCAGATGCGCGCGGAATTCCCGGTGAGCGGGTCGCGACGCACCTCGCTCTCGACATCGACTTCGGCGAACCCTTTGCGCGGGTCGTGCAGCCGCGCACGCTTTTTCTCGCTCCCGAATTCGATGCGGGCCGACACTAGGATGCCAGGGGCGCCAGCGCGGCGCGCAGTGCCGGCGACAGCGGCGCGGGGCGATTGGTGTCCCGCTCGACGTACACGTGAACGAAGTGACCTTGGGCGGCGGCCGTCGGTTCGTCGTCCCGGAAGAGACCGATCTCGTAGCGGACGCTC
This sequence comes from Betaproteobacteria bacterium, assembly GCA_022340285.1. Taxonomy (GTDB): domain Bacteria; phylum Pseudomonadota; class Gammaproteobacteria; order Burkholderiales; family SG8-39; genus JAABRB01. Next base: position 320 of record JAJDOG010000010.1, on the reverse strand, counting down.
GACCCGCCGATCCGGGCGACGCGCAAGCCCGCGTGCACGATGTCGGGAAAGCTGATCGGCTTGAAGTAGTTGCACTGCGTCTCGACCACCAGCCCGACGACCGGGCTCGCGATGATGTCCAGCACACCCTGCTCCATCAGGTACTGATTCACGACCGTATCGAAGTACGAGTAGTAGACGACGTTGTTCACGTGCGCGTAGACGTCGTTGTCCATCCAGCGCGTCGTGATCATGCGGAAGTGGCGGAATTCGCCACGGCTCTTGGGAGTGGGCTTGCTCATGGTCGCGGCGAACGCGCGTTTCGTCGGAATTTCCCGAAA
>JAJDOG010000003.1 GCA_022340285.1 Betaproteobacteria bacterium | reverse complement strand
GCGCTGCCCGGAATTCCTGCCGAAGATGTTCGATCCGTGGTTGCACGACCCGCAGCGCACGTTGCTGCTGTGGCACGAGCGTGGCCTCAAGATCAGCCCGGGTCTCGCCAAGGCCTACAAGAATCAGCGCGAGCACGACCCCTCCAACATTCATCAGGCGCGCGAGGTCGCCTCGCTGGAGGACCCGATCCCGGTCGGGATCCTCTACTGGAATCCGGAAGTGCCTTGCTACGAGGACGTGCGCCACGCCGGTCAGCTGCACACGCCCGCTCAGGTGCGCGCCGGCCTCGAAGCCGAGCTCGACAAATACACCGTATGGCCTGACGAAGGAGCCGCTGCGCAGCCTGCGGCTTGAGCGCCGCCATGGACATGAACCCGAAGCTGCAGGACCACCTCGTCTTTTACCTGACGGGCAATCGCTCCGGCGCAGGCCTTGAAGCGATCGACGGTGTCGGACTGCGTCCAGCCCTTTTCGCGCGCTTCCACGACCTCACACGCCTGCGGTACGACTATCCGCTGGTGCTTTCCGAAGAGACGACCGACGGCGATTTCGTGCACACGTTGGCTGGGCTGGTCGACGCGGTGCTGCGCGAAATCGCGCCGCGCGGCATCGAGGGAGAGCGGCTGCGCAGGAGCGTCCTGCGGCTTGAGCGCGAGATCCGCACGCTCCTCACCGAAGGGGCCACGGGACGGCTCTCCGAGCTCTGGAGTCGTGCCGCACACCGGCTCGTTGCCAAGGGCGGCGAAGCGGTCGAGCGCGATCTCGCACGCGCTCGTGCCGCCCTGTCCGTCGATGGCCAGGTAGTCGACTGCACCGGCGACCTGCCGGCGCAGCTCCTCACCCACGCCTGGCGCGCGGTCCAGGACAGCAAGGCGCGCAAGCTGCGCGGCGACATCGAGACGCTCGCTGTGCGGCTCTCCGATCTGATCAAAGCGGACCTTGCACGCTCGGAAGCGGGGCGCCGCGCCGAGGCGCTCACGGCGGGCATCGGGAGTGGACACCAGGGACTGTTCGACTTCGAGATCATGGCGCGCCTGCTCGCCAAACCCTCGGGCAAGAGCGCGCTCTCCGAGAGCCGCCGCCAGCGCATCGAGACGGCGCTGGCAGTGCTGAGGGCGCAGCGCTTCTATGCGTCCGACAGCGCCTATTCATTCGGCTTCTCCGATATCGAAGCTGCCCTTGCGGCCTTCCGCGATCGTCTGCCGGCGATGGCCGAGCTCGTCAAGGCGATGGCGATCGCCGAGCTAGAGGTCGACGGGCGATATGTCGACGCAAAGCACGACGCTTACTTCGCCGCTTTCGATCAGGCGTCGCTGGGGCCACAGGACGTGGCGCTGTTTCCCGACTATCTGGTGTGCATGAGCGCCCGCGATAGCGGACCAGCCGCGCGAGCGCAGCTGCTCGCCGCGCTGGCCAGTGGCGCACCACTCAAAGTCCTTGTCGAGACCAACGACATCCTCGCGGAGCCGCCGTTCGCCGAAGGGCGTTTCAGCTTCGGCGCACAGCTCGCGGTCTCGGCCATGGGCTTGAACGAGGTCTTCGTGCTGCAGGCGGCCAGCTCGCACCTTTATGGCGTGCGCGACAAGCTGCGCGCGGCGATGCGCACCCCGGGGCCGGTGCTGGTGAGCGTGTTTTCGGGCGCGGCCGCGGGAACCGACGGCTTGCCGCCATACCTGGTCTCCGCAGCGGCCATGGAGTCGCGTGCCTTTCCGACGTTCGTCTACGATCCGTCCGCCGGCGCCGACTGGGCGACGCGCTTCTCGCTCGATGGCAATCCTCAGCCCATGCAGCCGTGGCCCCTGCACGAATGCGCCTATGCCGACGAAGCAATGCAGCGGATCAGCGAAACCCTGCCCTTCACGTTCGTCGATTTCGTCCTGTGCGACGGGCGGCACGCCCGCCACTTTGCGCGCGTGCCGCCCGCCCACTTCAACGGCGGCATGGTGCCGCTCGGCGACTGGCTCGCGCGCGGAGCGAACGGCGCTACGGAGACAGTTCCGTTCGTCTATGCGATGGACGGCGAGCACCGCTTGCACAAGCTGATCGTCGACGAGAAGCTCGTGCACGCCGCACGCCGTTGCGCCGAAGCGTGGCATCGCTTGCGGGAGCTCGAGGGTCTCAAGCGCACGCACGCGCCGCCCGAGCCAGCTGCCGCACAACCTGCGGAGGTGACTGCCGGGCCGGCAATCGCTCACTCCACGTCGCCGTCGGAGGCAGCGCCGGACGCGCGATCCGCGGATGATCCCTACATCGAGACCGAGCGCTGCACGAGCTGCAACGAGTGTACGCAGATCAACAGCGTCATGTTCGCCTACAACGCAAACCAGCAGGCGTATATCGCCGACCCCGACGCGGGAACGTACCGTCAGCTGGTCGAGGCGGCGGAAAGCTGCCAGGTCTCCATCATCCATCCCGGCAAGCCGCGCAATCCGAACGAGCCCGGCCTCGAGGAGCTCGTCCTGCGCGCGGAAAGCTTCGCCTAGGCGGCGAAGGTCTCCCCCGTCGCGGGGGAATGGGCGCGCCTTAGATCAGACCGCTGCCGGCGCGGACTTGCCGACGAAGTTGGCAATATTCCCGAGCAGCTCTTCTTCCTGGTAGGGCTTGCCCAGGTAGACGTTGACGCCGATCTCCTTGGCGTAAGCCCGGTGGCGCTCCGCGGTGCGCGAGGTGATCATGATGATCGGGATATGGCGCAAGCGCGGGTCGCCGCGCACTGCGCGGGTGAGGTCGAAGCCGTCCATCCGCGGCATCTCGATGTCGACGAGCATCACGTCCGGGATGGACTCCTGCAACTGCTCGACCGCATCCACGCCGTCCTTGGCGGTGAGCACGTGATACCCCTCGCGCGACAGCAGCCGGCCCGTGATCTTGCGCACCGTGAGCGAGTCGTCGACGATCATCACCGTGGGGATGGTGATCAGCGGCGCCGGTTCCTGTGCTGCGACCGCCGCGTCCGAGGTGACGAACGCGATCGGCTCGCGGCCGGCCAGGATCACCGGATTGATGATGAGGACGATCTCGCCGGAGCCTAGCACCGTCGCGCCGGTGATCCCGGCGATCCGCGAGAGCAGCGGCCCGGTGTTCTTGACCACGATTTCCTGCGCGCCCGAGACTTCGTCGACGTTGATCGCGACGACCTGCGCGCCGCTCCGCACGAACATGATCGAATGGAACCGCTTTTGCTCGGGTTGGCTATCGAAGTCTCCGAGCAAGCGCGGCAGGTAGCGGAACGGATAGCTCCGGTTCTGCCACTGCGCCTCGCCCGACTCGTTGCAGGCCGCGAGCTCCGGCGCCTTGACCTGGCGGACCTGCTCGACCATGACCGCCGGAATGGCGAACCGCACCGGACCCGCGCGCACCAGGACTGCCTGCGTGACCGCGAGCGTGAGCGGAAGGTAGATCAGGAAACGGGTGCCCTTGCCGAGCTCGGTGTGCGTCTCGATGCGCCCGCCGAGCGCCGCAGCCTCGCTCTTCACCACGTCCATGCCGACACCCCGACCGGCGAGCTGACTCACTTCGCTGGCGGTGGAGAAGCCCGGGTGGAAGATGAAATCCGCGATCTCGGCATTGCTGGGCGTCTGGCCGGGTTCGATGAGCCCCAATCCGCGCGCCTTCTCGAGAATCCGCGGCAGGTTGAGCCCGGCGCCGTCGTCCGACACCATGAGCATGATCTCGTTGCCTTCCTGCCGCACCTCGATCTTGATCTCGCCAAGCTCGGGCTTGCCGAGCTCGATACGCTTGGCGGGCGGCTCGACGCCGTGCGCCACGGAGTTCCTGAGCATGTGCTCGAACGGCGCGGTGATGCGCTCCAGCACCGAGCGGTCCAGTTCCACCTGCCCGCCGCGGATGTCGAGCACGGCGCGCTTCTCGGTCTCCTTGGCCGCCTGCCGCACGACGCGGTAAAGCCGCTCCGACACGCTCGAGAATGGAACCATTCGGATGCGCATCAGGTCGGTCTGCAGGCTGCGCGTGAGCCGTGACTGTGCGGACAGTGCGCCGTCCGCGTCGCCCACTGCACGGAGAATGTTCTGCTGCACGGTGGCGACGTCGTTCACGCTCTCGGCCATGATCCGCGTGATTTCCTGGAAACGCGTGAACCGGTCGAACTCGAGCGGATCGAACGCCGCTTCGCTCTCCTGCGCGATCGTTAGGCGCGACTGCATCTGAGTCTCCGCCTGGATCTCGATCTCGCGGAGCTGCGTGCGCAGGCGGTTCGTGTTGTCGGTGAGCTCCGAGAGCGCGACTTTCAATGCGCGCAGCTCGCCCTCGATCCGGCTGCGCGCGATGCTGACCTCGCCCGCCTCGTTGACCAACCGGTCGATCACCTCGGCGCGCACGCGCAGCATCGCGCGGGTCTGCGCAGCCGGATCCTGTTCGACACCTGCTGGCCGCGCGGTCGGTGCCGCGACGGGCGCTGCCGGAGCCTCCGTAGGGGTCGGCTCGGCCGCAGTCGGTGTCGACTCGGGTTCCTCCGGCGCTGGAGCCTCGTCCAGGGCGACGTCGCCTGCGGGCTCCGCTGGCGCAGCCGGCGCGGGCTCTGGCGGCGCCGGTGCGAGCGCATCGGGATGCTGCATGCGATCGAAGAGGAGGCCCATCCGGTCATAGGATGTTTCGAGCTCGTCGAACAGCGTCTCGGGCAGCGTCTTCAGGCCGAGCGCGTTCTCGACCTTCGTCTCCATCGCGTGCGTCAGCTCGCCGAGCGCCATGGCGCCGCACATCCGTGCCGAGCCCTTGAGCGTGTGCAGGACGCGTTGCAGAGCGTTGCCGGCCGCGGCATGCTCCGGGCTGGCGCGCCAGTCGCGCAGCCCCTGGCCCACGGCGGGAATGAGGTCGTGGGCCTCTTCCAGGAAGATCGGCAGCAGCTCGGGATCGATGTCGTCGTCGAGGCGGCGGGTGCGACGCTCGACGGGGATCTCCTCGACCGTGACGTCGGGGCCTCGGGCCGCGCGCGGCGGGGCCGCGGACGGCTCCTCGCGCGGGCTGCGCCGCCGCTCGATGGGAATCTCCTCGACCTTCACGTCCAGCGGCGGTGCCGCGGCCGCGCTCTCGCCTGCTGCCGGGAAGGAAACGACATTCCCGGGCGCTGCGGGCGGCTCTTCGGCCTCGGGCGTAGGGGGGGTGGGCGCGGTGAAGTCGAGCGCGTCTCCCGCGCTCTCGTCGCTCGGCAGAGTCAGCGTATCGGGCTGATCGCCGCTCTCTGTGGTTGCCGGCGATTCTGCGGAGACTTCTTCGCCCGCGGCATCCAGGCGCGCGACGAGATCCGGTGCAGGAAGGGGCGCAACCCCGACCGCAACGCCGGCCGCCATCTCCTCCAGCTTCGCGAGGGCGTCACGCGCAATGCCAAGCTCGGTGGGATCGAGCTGTCGATCCTGGGCGCGATGCAACATATGCTCGAGCGAGTGGCCGACCGCCCACATGGACTCGAACTGTACGGTCCCGGCAATTCCCGCGAGCGTGTGAGCGGCCCGGCGGACATCGATGCTAACGGGGCCACCGCCCTCCACCGCGCGCAGCGCTTCGGCAATGCCGTCGAGATGCTCCCGAGACTCGCTCACGAAGATGTCGTAGAGCGCGCGCGACAGCTCGACGTCCCCGACTTTCACGGTATCGTCGCCGCCTTCGGAGGCGGCTTTCGTCTCCGTCGTTTCGGTCGTCTCCGTCGCTTCCGCCGTCTGCGTGGGCAATAAATCCTCGGCCGGCGGCTCGACGGCCGACGGCGCTTGCGGGGCGTCCGGCGCGGGCTTCAGCGTCGGCATCGGAAGCGAGAAATCCAGCGAGATCGGGCCGAGCGCGGGTTCCTTGGCAGGCGGCGCCATTTCCGGCGCCGCAGGCGTCTCGGGCATCTCGGGCGCCCCAGGCGCCGCTTCCGCCGCCGGAAGATCGAACGCGGGGAAATCGATCTCGGGCGCCGCTTCCTGCGGCACCGTCAGCGTTTCGGTGGGTTCTGCAAGCGCCGGAGCCGCCGACTCAATTGCCGCCTCGGGGGCAGGCGCTTCTTCGCTCGCAGGCGCCGCGGCCTGTTCTTCCGAGACAGGCGCCTCGGGCGCCGCTTTTTCGACTGCTGCCTCGGCCAGCGGCTCGCCGGACTTGACCTGCTGCGCGAGCGCAACGATCGCGGCCTCGTCGGGCCCCGCGCCGCCGCCCTTCAGGTCCTCGACGGCGGCGCCGAAGAACGCCTGCGCCTCGGCCACGAGCTTCAGCAGATCGGGCGTCGCGGGACGCTCCTCCTCGAGCCACTTGTTCATCACCTGCTCGACGGCCCAGGCCACTTCCCCGAGTCGCGTCAGGCCGACCATCCGGCCGCTGCCCTTCAGCGTGTGGAAGCCGCGCCGGATGGTGCGCAGCTCCTCGATGTTGTGCGGCTCGGCGCGTACCTGCTCGACGCGCTCGCCGATGGTCGCCAGGACTTCGCCCGCCTCCTCGAGATAGACGGAGAGAAGCTCCTCGTCGACCTTCTCTGCGCTCGCCGCGACAAGCTCCTCGGTCTTTGCAGAGGGAGGAGGTTCTGCCGCCGCGGGCGTGATTCCTTCCAGCGTCTGCGTGGACACCGGGTCGAACGTCTTGGCATCGCTCTTCTTGAGCACGTCGAGCATCTCGGCGACGCGCCCCTCGAGCCCGCTGTCCGCCGTGAGGCTCGCGTCCTTCTGCAGCGCCTGGAGACTCTCCTTGAGCTTGGCCTTGAGCGCCGCGTCGGCGGGCTCCTTCTTCCACTGCTCGAAGAGCGCCTGCACTTCGCGCTTGCTCTTCGCGAGGCCCGCCTCGACGCTGGTGCTCGCCTGTGCGGCCTCTGCTTCTTCGGCGGGCGCTTCCTTGCGCGCCCCGATCGGCGTCATGAAGGCATCGAAATCGGCCTTGCCATGCTGGAGCGCGTCGACGTAGAAGCCGAGTCCCGAGAGCGTACCCGCGACGCGCTCGAAGTCGGCCTGCGCGGGCGCATAGTCAGGCGAGGCAAAGCGCTGGATCTCGGTGGAACAGGTCGACAGCGCCGCGGCGGCGCGATCCTCGTTCAACATGGTGAGTGCGCCGAGCACCTGGCGCAGCGGCTTGTCGAGCGCGGCAAGCTCGGGGCGCTGCGAGGAGTCGCGGAAGAACGCGTCGAGCGCCTGCTCGACCGCGCGCAGGCTCGCGTTGATCTCGCCCACCACCTGGCTCATCAGCAGACGCTCCTGCGCGCGCCGGGACATTTCGTCCAGCACGGGTGCTGCGCCCTCGGGCATCTTGCCCTGCATCACGCCTTGCAGGCGTCCGCGCATCAGCGCGACTTGCTGCTTGAATTCCTCGCCGAGCCGCGCGTAGTTTTCAGTCGCATTCTCGACCAGCAGCAGCGCGGTGGCGACTTCCATCGCGACGGCGTCGCTCACCTTGTCGGGACTGTCGCCGAGCCATTTCGCGGTGACCGCGATGTCCGTGGCGAGAGCCTTCAGCAGATCGTCGCCGGACTCCGCTGCGCGAGCCGCGAGCTGCGCGGTCTGATCGCGGAACGCGGCGAGGCTCGCCTCGTGGCCGGATGCGGCCTTGTTCCAGGAGGTCTTGGACTGCGTGACCAGCTCGCGCATCGCGCGCACGCCGGGCAGCTGGCCCGAGGCCTCCGCTTTCCGCTCGAAGCTGCCGGGGATCGAGCCCGCTAGCTCGAAAGTCTCCTGCACGTGCCGGAGATGCTCGGTAGCCGGCCGGGCGCGCGCCACGGCGAAGAGCGCTTCGCGCATCAGGCGCTCGGCAACGTTCGTCGAGCCCTCGACCAGCCGCTTGAGCTGGTGCTCGATGCGGTTGCACAGCCGCATCAGCGTCGGGCTGTCGGGCACTGCACGCGCAACCAGCGCGTCGAAGAACCCGAGTGCGATCCACCAGAAAGTGCGCTGTGCGGGCACGCTTTGCGACGCCTCGACGGCGGCAACCGCGGCGCGCATGTCCTCGGCGCCGGTCGGGTCCTTCTTGATGAGCTTCACCAGCCCGCGCTGATACCGCGCACGCGCATCGCGATAGTGCTGGATCAGCGCATCGCCGGTGTGGGCCGTCGGAGCGCGCTCGCGCCGCGGCGGGCGGCGCGAAAGATCGGGATAGTAGAGATCAACGGGGTCCGCGGAATCCTTGCCACGGGCTGCCGCAAGGTCACGATAGACGGAGAAAAGCAGCAGCGGCTGGTTCGGTTCGCCGGCGAGAAGCTGGTCCAGGTAGCTCGAAATGGCCTCGTAAGCGTGCTCCGCTGCCGCGAGCGCCTCGGGTTTGGGCGGTTCGCCGGACTTCTCGGTTTCCCCGATCAGTCCCTCGAGCTCTTCGGAGACGCGGGTCACCCCATCCAGGCCGACGATCTGCAGCGCGCCGTGCGCCTGGTGAAAATGCGTGCGGCTGAACTTGAGCTGCGTCGATTCGGCCGGATTCGCGGCGTACGCGCGCAGGCACGCCAGCGACTTCTCCAGCGCCTGGTCGATCTCGCCCTTGACCCAGGTCAGGGGTCCAATGTCGAACTCACCCGCCACGCTTATCTCACTCCTCTCAGATCCGCTCGACCGTTTTGAGCCGGCCGCACGCACTTGCCCGACAGTCCGGCAGAAGCCATCCCTATGCGCGTCGACCCGGCTCGGCGGGGATATGCAAGGGGCGAGCCCCTTGTTCGTTCGGGGATATACAAGGGGGATTTCCCCCTTGTTCGTTCACCCCGCCCTTGGGTTGAAACGGCACCACGGCTGGTTTCGAGTTAACTTCTATTGCAGTTTGAAGTTCGCAACCGAGCCCTTGAGTTCCTGTGCGAGCTTGGCGAGCTGGCCGATCGACACCGCGGTCTGCTTGGTGCCCTCCGTCGTCTGGCGAGTGATGTTCAGGATGTCCTGCATCGATGTCGCCACCACGCCGGCGGCCTGCGCCTGAGCCTGCGCGGTGACCGAGATCTCCTCAATCAGCTGCGCGAGCCTGCGCGAAACCTCGCCGATCTCGCCGAGCGCCTGACCCGCGTTGTCCGACAGGCGCGCCCCGTCGACCACACCCTGCGTCGACTTTTCCATAGCGGCCACGGCATCCTGCGTGTCGGTCTGAATCGTCTTCACGATCGCGCCGATCTGCTTGGTCGCCTCGCCCGAGCGTTCCGCGAGTCGCTGCACCTCTTCTGCAACCACCGTGAAGCCGCGGCCCGCTTCACCCGCGGACGCGGCCTGAATTGCGGCGTTCAGCGCCAGCACGTTGGTCTGCTCGGTAATGTCGGAGATCAGCTCCACGATCTCGCCGATCTGCTGCGAGGATTCGCCGAGCCGCTTGATCCGTTTCGCAGTGTCCTGGATCTGCTCGCGGATGTCGTTCATGCCGGCGATCGAATTCTGCACCGCCTCTTGGCCCTTCTGCGCGGCGCCGAGAGACTGGCGCGCAACGCTCACGGATTTCGATGCGCTCGCCGAAACCTCGTTAATCGCGCGGGCCATCTTCAACACTGACGCGCTCGCTTCCTGAATCTCGCGCGACTGCTTCTCGGCAGCCTGCAGGAGCTTCACCGAGGTCTGCTGCGCGGACTCGGTGGCGTTCGTCACCTGGGCCGCCGCGCTGTTGATGCGGCCGACGAGGCCTTTCAGCTCCTCGATGGTGTAGTTAACCGAGTCGGCAATGGCACCGGTGATGTCCTCGGTCACCGTGGCCTGCACCGTGAGATCGCCGTCCGCGAGGCTGCCCATCTCGTTCATGAGGCGCAGAATCGCCTCCTGGTTGGACTTGTTCACCCGCTCGGCGTCTTCGCGCAGCCGCTCGCTGTCGTCGCGGCGGCGCCGGTTCTCGTCAAGGTACGCCTTGGCGATCATGCCCAGGCTGGCGAGGGCAAGCAGGATCGATAGCGCGATGGCGGCCAGATACAGCGTCTGGTCGCCGCCCGAACCCTGATAACGCTGCTCGAGGCCATTGACGGCGCCGAGCAGGGCGGCCGAATCCTTCACGACTTGCGCGCCCGCGCGCTTCGCGTTCACCAGCGGCTGCAAGCTGCCGAGAATCGCGTTGATGGACTGGCGGAACTTGGTGTAGGCGGCCTCGAGCTCGCGCAGCTTCTCGAGCGTCTCGGTATCGCGCGCGGCCGGGATCCGCAGCGTGTCGCTGCCTTTCGTCAGGCCCTGCAGCACGTCACGGAAGGTATTCGAGTCCTTGCCCAGCAGAAACGTCACCTCCGGGTCGACGACCTCGGACGCCAGCAAGGTGTTGGCATTCTTCGCCATGCGCTGCGTCAGCATCACCAGCTGGCCGGCAAGCGAGATCTCGCGCGACGACGACTGCGTCTGAAGCTTGAGCGCCGCGACTTGCTCGGCGAGGTCGAGCAGCGTGGGGTTGTCGGCGTTGATCGTCTTGACGGCCTGGCCCAGGGCCACCAGGTTCTTCTCCTGGCTGATCACCAGTCCTGCGCTCTTGTTGGTCTTGTTCCAGATATCGCTCACGTTCCGGATCAGCGACGCGTCGGCGCTCGACGCGGCGGGCAACTGCAGGCCGCCCACTTCGCCGCCGCTGCTCAACGCATTGAGCAGCAGACCGAACCGGTCCCGTGCGTCGCGCAGCCGCGCGAAGGCCGTCGCGTTGCCCTGCAGGGCCTGCTGCGATTCGTTGGAAATGCGCTGCGAGAGCACTGCCAGCTGACCGGTCGCGGAAACCTGCGACGCGTGCTGCGTGGCGCCTTGCAGCTGAAGAAACGTGAGCGCCACGGCGATCGCCGCGAAGGCGACGAACATCACCGCGAGCACCTGGGTCTTGCGCGACATCGGCATGCTGCCGAGCTTGCCCACGCGCCCGGTGACGGCGCCGGCCCCGCGATTCCCCGCGTTCGGCGCCGGCTTGGCGGGCCGCTTCGCGGCGGGCTTGCGTTCGGCCGGCTTGGCCTCGGGCTTGCCTTTGCCAAACGGCAAGTTGAGTGCGGAAAGCTTGACTGCCATGTTACCCCCTAGGACCTCATCTGCTTCGCGGCCAACCCCCATGGAGCGGAGGCGCGATATGCTGGCCGAGACGCGACGTGATTAACCCCTTTGACTCGATCGGATAATGGTTTTCGGCGGCTACAGGCCCGCCTGCAGAAAATCGTTGTGATAAACGAGCCCGGCCATTCCGAGCTCGCGCCAGACCTGGCCGTCGCCGTCGCGATAACAGCCGCTCTCCCATTCGCGGAGCGCCGCATCTTCCTGCCGCTCGAGCGCATTGATGTTGCGCAGCCCGAGCATCCGGCCCACCAGCAGCGCCGCGCCCATGCTGAAACGCTCGGACACCAGGATGAGTCGGCTGTCCGGCGTGAGTGAGGTGTCCGCACCGCCCTGGAAAGCGGCCAGATCCACCACGCTGTACAGGTTGCCGCGAATGTTCGTGATTCCGCGATACCAGGTGCGCGTGAGCGGAACAGGCGCGATCGGCGGTACGGGCATGACTTCGCCGGCCTCCTCGAGGCGCAGCAACCAGTTCTCGCCGCCCACCTCCACGCCGAGACGCGCCGACGGGGCCTCCGTCGCGGCGGCCGCCTCGCTCAAGCGATGCACGAGGTTCTGCTGGAACTCGCGCAGGCTGATTCGTTTCGCCATGACCGAATGCGGCGTCCGGTGGTTGCGTCGGTTAGTTGAGGGTCGCGATCTTCGCGAGCAACTGCTGCGGATCCACGGGCTTCACGAGGTAGTCGAGCGCGCCCTGGCGCATGCCCCAGATCTTGTCGGTGTCGGCGCCCTTGCTTGTGCACATGATCACCGGGATGTGCTTGGTCGCCTCGTCCTTCGTGATCGCGCGCGTGGCCTGGTAGCCGTTCAGACCGGGCATCACCACGTCCATCAGGATCAGGTCGGGCTTCTCGCTCTTCGCCTTCTCGACGGCCGATTCACCGCTGTCGGCTGTGACAACCTGATATCCCTTCTTCGAAAGGGTCTCCGTCATGAACTGACGGTCGGTCGGAGAATCATCGACCACGAGGATCTTGTGAACGGCCATGGGGTGCTTCTCCTAGAAACTCAAACCCGGCTCGGCGCGTGCGCGCCGACGGTCTTCAGCAAGCTGTCCTTGGTAAACGGCTTGGTCAGGTATTCGTCGGACCCGACCATGCGACCGCGCGCGCGGTCGAACAGACCGTCCTTGGACGACAGCATGATCACTGGCGTCTGCGCGAACCGCGCGTTCTTCTTGATCAGGGCGCACGTCTGATACCCGTCGAGTCGCGGCATCATGATGTCGCAGAAGACGATGTCCGGCTGGTGGTCGCTGATCTTCGCAAGCGCGTCGAAGCCGTCCTCGGCAAGGATCACCTTGCACCCGGCTTGCATCAGGAAGATCTCGGCACTACGACGGATGGTGTTCGAATCATCGATCACCATCACTTTCGTCCCGGAAAGATTGTTGGCCGTCCCGCTCACGAGGAGTCTCCTTATTCGGCCCGCATTGGGGAAATCCCACCCTCGCCCAGGGCTGGCGCGTCGGGGGATTCTAATGGACGGCCGGGCCGAAGGGCTATGCGGGAATCATAGCTTCGGACAACTTTTTAACGCAGTTTCTGAAGTGTGAAAAGCGCCTCACTGGGGGATCCGGGACCGGGAGGCGCGCCCGGCGGTCAGAACTCGACCATCTCGAAGTCTTCCTTGCGGGCCCCGCACTCCGGACAGGTCCAGTTGAGGGGGACGTCCTCCCAGCGGGTCCCCGGGGCGATGCCCTCTTCCGGTAAACCGGTGGCTTCATCATAGATGAATCCGCAGATCAGGCACATCCAAGTCTTGTACTTTTGAGCAGTTTCCGCCATATCACCAATGGTTTGGGCTAAAATCGGCGCACATCTTACCTGCGGCGCCTGCCGCCCGCCACTCGGCCTGCCCGGCCGCCCCGATGCTCCTTCCCGCCCCACCGCTCGTTCTGGTGTTCGCCGGCTCGGACCCCACCTCGGGCGCCGGCCTGCAGGCCGATCTGCTGACCCTCGGCTCGCTGGGCTGTCACGGACTCTCCGTGGTCACCGCGCTCACCGTGCAGGACACCGCCGGCATCCAGCAGATGACCCCGATCGACGCCGAGTGGGTCGTCGACCAAGCGCGCAGTCTTCTCGAGGACATGGCGATCGCCGCCTTCAAGATCGGCATGGTGGGAAGCGTCGAGAACGTGGCCGCCATTGCGGAGGTCGTTTCCGATTATCCGGATGTGCCCCTGGTGTTCGACCCGGTACTCGCCTCGGGCCGCGGCGACGACCTCGCGACGGAGGACGTGATCGCCGCGATGCGCGAACTCCTCATCCCGCAGACCACGGTCCTCACGCCGAACAGCATCGAGGCCCGGCGGCTGACGGAGTCGGACGAGGAGGAGGACACCGCGCTCGCCGATTGCGCCGCGCGCCTGCTCGACCTCGGCGCGGAGTACGTGCTGATCACCGGGACGCATGACAGCACCCCTGGAGTCGTGAACACGCTCTACGGCGAGGACGGGCTCGTGCGTGCCGACGAGTGGGAGCGGCTGCCGGGAAGCTTTCACGGCTCGGGCTGCACGCTTGCCTCCGCGATCGCCGCGACGCTCGCGAACGGACTGGAGGTGCCGGAAGCCGTCCGCGAGGCGCAGGAATACGCCTGGCAGGCGCTGCATGCCGCTTTCCGTCCCGGAATGGGCCAGCTCATCCCCGATCGCTTCTTCTGGGCGCGCACGATCGAGGATTTGGATAAATATCCGGATAAAGATCCGGACGGGGCGCCGCGCGAAGATTGAAGCATGCGGGTGTTGCCACGAGGCCTCTATGCAATCACGCCCGAGGAGCCGGACACCGACCGGCTTCTGGTCCTCGTGCGCGCGGCGCTTGCCGGAGGCGCGGCCGCCATTCAATACCGCAGCAAGAATGCGCCCGCCGCGCTGCGCCGCGAACAAGCTCACGCGCTCGCGCCGCTGTGCCGCGCGCACCGGGCGCCGCTCGTCGTGAATGACGACGTCGGTCTCGCGCACGAAGCCGGCGCAGACGGCGCGCACCTCGGCGTCGACGATGGCGATCTCGCGGAGGCACGCAAGCAACTCGGTGCGGACATGCTGCTGGGCGCGTCGTGCTACAACCGTCTCGACCTCGCGATCGCAGCGCAGGAGGCCGGTGCCGACTACGTCGCGTTCGGGGCCGTGTTCGACTCGCCCACGAAGCCGGCGGCGGTGCGGGCGCCGCTCGCGCTCTTTGCGGAAGCGCGCGGCGCAGTCGGGCTGCCGATCGTCGCGATCGGCGGGATCACACCCGAGAACGCCGATGCGGTGATCGCGGCGGGCGCCGATGCGGTCGCCGTCATCAGCGCGGTCTTCGATGCGCCGGACGTGACCGCTCGGGCGGCTGAATTCAAACGTCTTTTCGAACGATGAGCACCACCATGACTTCGCGCAACGACACGCTATTCGACCGGGCCCAGCGGATCATCCCCGCGGGCGTCAATTCACCCGTGCGGGCATTCCGTGCTGTCGGCGGCACGCCGCGTTTCATTGCGCGCGCGGAGGGCCCGCATACCTGGGACGCCGACGGCAAGCGCTACATCGACTACATGGGCTCGTGGGGCACGGCCGTGGTGGGCCACGCTCACCCGAAGGTCGTGGAAGCTGTGCGCGAGGCGGCCGGACGCGGCCTCTCGTATGGTGCGCCGACCGAAGCCGAGATCGAGCTTGCGGAGCTGCTCGCCAAGCTCGTGCCGAGCATGGCGCTCGTGCGTCTGGTGAGCTCGGGCACCGAGGCGACGATGACGGCCCTCAGACTTGCGCGCGGGTTCACCGGCCGGCCGAAGATCATCAAGTTCGAGGGCTGCTACCACGGCCATGGCGACAGCCTGCTCGTGAAGGCGGGCTCGGGCGCCCTCACGTTCGGCAACCCCAGCTCGGCCGGCGTGCCGCCCGAAATTGCCGGCCACACGATCGTGCTCTCGTTCAATGACACGGCGCAGCTGGAGGACGCCTTCCGGAAGATGGCCGGCGAAATTGCCGGCGTGATCGTCGAGCCGATCGCCGGAAACATGAACCTCGTCGAGGGCTCGGCGGAGTTTCTCCGGCGCATGCGCGACCTCTGCACCCAGCACGGCGCGGTGCTGATCTTCGACGAGGTCATGACCGGGTTTCGCGTGGGCCTCGAGTGCGCCCAGGGCCGCTATGGCATCACGCCCGATCTCACGACCCTCGGCAAGGTGATCGGCGGCGGAATGCCCGTCGCCGCATTCGGGGGCCGGCGCGACATCATGGAGTGCGTCGCGCCGCTCGGTCCGGTCTATCAGGCCGGCACGCTCTCAGGCAACCCTGTGGCGGTCGCCGCGGGCCTCGCGACCATGAAGATCGTGCAGGAACCCGGTTTTTACGACCTCCTGTCGCTGCACACGGAGGCCCTGGTCGAAGGGCTGACGCTTGCGGCGAAGAAGTGTCGCGTCCCGTTCTCCGCGAAATCGGTGGGCGGGATGTTCGGGCTGTTCTTCCGTGCCACTCCGCCGACCTCGTTCGCGGAGGTCATGCAGTGCGACAAAGACGCGTTCAACCGATTCTTCCACGCCGCGCTGGAGCGCGGCGTGTACTTCGCGCCGTCGGCGTTCGAGGCCGGGTTCGTGTCGGCCGCGCACACCGAAGCCGAGATCGGCGACACCGTCAGTGTCGCCGTGCAGGCCTTCGGTCAATAGCGAAACGGTCTACTTCCGCAGCGAATCGCGAATCTCCCGCAGCAGCACCACCTCCTCGGGCGGCGCGGCGGGCGGGGCGGGCGGCGCTTCGCGTTTCAGCTTGTTGATCCACTTCACCATGATGAAGATGATGAAGGCGAGGATCACGAAGTAGAGCGAGATCGTGATGAAATTGCCGTACGCAAAGACCGGCACGCCGGCTTTCTTCACGGCATCCAGCGTCATGGGCGTGCCGGCCGGAACTTCCTTGAGCGCAAGAAAGTAGTTCGAGAAATCGAGTCCACCCGTAGCGCGTCCGATGATCGGCATGATGAGATCGTTGACCACCGAATCGACGATCTTGCCGAACGCGCCGCCGATGATCACCCCGATCGCGAGATCCATCACGTTGCCCTTGACCGCGAATTCCTTGAATTCCTGGATGATTGCCATTCCCTTCCTCCTTTTTTCCGGACCTTCTTTCTTCGCGCGGCAAGTCTATCGGTTCCTGCGTGCGTCGGTCAGACCAGGAAGATCGTCGCGAGCCCCAGGAAGATCAGGAAACCGCCGGAGTCCGTGAACGCGGTGATCATCACCGATGAGCCGAGCGCCGGATCGCGCCCCAGACGCATCATGAGGACCGGAATGCCCACCCCCAGCGCCGCCGCGAGGAGGAGATTCAACGTCATCGCCGCAGTCATGACTATCCCGAGCGGCCAGCTGCCATAGAGGAAGTACGCCACCGCGCCGATCACCCCGCCCCAGAGCAGGCCGTTGACCACGGCGACCCCCGCCTCCTTGAGGAAGAGCTTCTTCACCTGATCCTCGTCGACCTGGCCCAGCGCGAGCGCGCGCACGATCATGGTGATCGTCTGGTTGCCGGCATTGCCGCCGATTCCGGCCACGATCGGCATCAGCGCGGCGAGGGCGACGAGCTTCGCGATCGAGCCCTCGAACGCGTCGATCACGCGCGATGCGATGAATGCAGTGATGAGATTCAGCGCGAGCCAGGCCCAGCGGTTCTTCACGGAATCCCAGACCGAGGCGAACACATCCTCGCTCTCGCGCAGGCCTGCTTTGGCGAGGTGCTGCGCCTCGCTGTGCTCGCGGATGAAATCGACCACCGCGTCGATGGTGACGCGGCCAAGCAGCCTGCCGTCCCGCCCGACCACCGCCGCGGTGACGAGGTCGTAGCGCTCGAACGCCTTGGCGGCGTCCTGGGCCTTGTCGTCGGGGTAGAGCGTCACGAACTCCGTGATCATGGCGTCGCCGACCAGCTCTTCCAGGTCGGTGACCACGAGCTTGGAGATCGGCAACACGCCGCGCAGATGACGCGTGCGGTCCACCACGAAGATCTGGTCGGTGTGGTCGGGCAGTTCCTCGTACCGGCGCAGGTAGCGCGTCACCACTTCGAGGGTGACGTCCTCGCGGACGGTAATCTCCTCGAAATCCATGATCGCGCCGACCGTGCCCTCCTTCGAGGCCATCGCGGTGCGCAGCGCCGCCTGCTCCTCGACGGGCAGCGCGTTGATCACGCCCTGGAGCACCTCCTCGGGCAGGTCGGGAGCGAGGTCGGCGATCTCGTCCGCGTCGAGATGCTCGGTTGCCGCAAGCAGCTCGTGCGAGTCCATGCTCTCGATGAGCGACTCGCGGACAGCGTCGGACACCTCGAGCAGGATCTCGCCGTCGCGGTCGGCCTTGACGAGATCCCAGACAACGAGCCGCTCCTCGAGGGGCAGCGCCTCGAGGATGTAGGCGATGTCCGCGGGATGCATGCCGTCGAGCTTGCGGCGCAGCTCGGCGAGGTGTTGGCGTTGGACGAGCTGCTCCACCAAATCCTGGTTGCGCATGCTCTGCCGGCGCACCAGTCCCTCGACGAGGCGATGACGCGACAGAAGCTCTTGGACCGCGTGCAGGTCTTCCTGCAGATCCTCGAGTTCCTTGCGCTCGGACGTCTCGGCCATGAGCTCGCGCGCTCCGGGTGGCTGGGTGGCGGAAACTGCGGCTGGGTGCGGCGCGTCACGCCCCGCGGCGGGTCGCGGCGATTCTAACTTGCCGGCTATGATCGCGGAACAGCAATGTCAACGACGTGAAAACCGCAGACTCCTCTAAGCGCCGCCGGCTCGCGCCGGACGTGCGTCCGCGCGAAGTGCTCGCATGGGCGATGTACGACTTCGCCAACTCCGGCTACACCACGGTCGTCGTCACCGCCGTGTACAACGCCTACTTCGTTGGCGTCGTGGCGGGCAGGGCGGCTTGGGCGACGCTCGCGTGGACGACGGCGCTCGCAGTGTCGCAGCTGCTCATCATGCTGACCGCGCCGGTGGTCGGCGCGTACGCGGATCTACGCGCCGCAAAGAAGGCGCTTCTCGCGATCAGCACCGCAGGCTGCGTCGTGTTCACCGCCGCGCTGGCGCTCACCGGACCGTCGAGCCTCGCGCTGGCTATGGTGCTCGTCGCAGCATCGTCTTACTTCTTCGGCACCGGCGAGAACCTGATCGCGGCATTCTTGCCGGAGATCGCCGACAGCGAGTCGCTCGGCACGGTGTCCGGGTGGGGCTGGGGGCTCGGCTACATCGGCGGGCTCCTCTCCCTCGGTATCTGCCTCGCCTATGTCACATGGGCCCAAGGTCAGGGCCATGCCGCAACCGAGTACGTGCCGGTCACGATGCTCATCACCGCGGGGCTCTTTGCGGTCGCGGCGCTGCCAACCTTCCTGATTCTGCGCGAGCGGGCGGTGGCTCAACCGGTCGATCCGCGGCACCGCTTCGTCCGCGATTCGTTCCTGCGCCTCGGCCACACGCTGCGGAACGCGGCCCGGTATCGCGACCTCGCGCGTTTTCTCGTGTGCGTGACGGTCTATCAGGCCGGCATCATGACGGTCGTGGCGCTCGCGGCGATCTACGCGCAGGAGGCGCTGGGATTCAACACGCGGGACACGATCACGATGATCCTCGCCGTCAACGTCACCGCCGCGCTGGGCGCCCTTGCTTTCGGACAGGTTCAGGACCGCCTCGGGCACGTGCGAACGCTGCAGCTCACGCTGCTGCTCTGGATCGCGACGATCGCCTGCGCGTGGCTCGCCGAGAGCCGCGCGCTCTTCTGGGTGGCGGCGAATCTCGCCGGCCTCTCCCTGGGCGCGTCGCAGTCGGCGGCCCGCGCACTGGTCGGATATCTCAGTCCCGAAACGCGGCGTGCGGAGTTCTTCGGCCTGTGGGGCTTTGCCGTCAAGCTCTCCGCGATCATCGGTCCGATGAGCTACGGGCTCGTATCGTGGCTATCCCGAGGCGATCACCGCCTCGCGATACTGGTCACCGGCGCATTCTTTGTTGCCGGCCTCGCCATCCTCTCGGGAGTCGACGTGCCCCGCGGCCGGCGGGCGGCGTTGGCGGACGAAGCGGTGGTGTAACGAACGCCGGTGGCCGGTGCGGCCCGGGAACTTTGCGCGGATAATCGAACCCTCATTCAAGCAATGGCTGGCCCAGTGGGCCCGCAACGGAGAAGCGAACAGGCATGCCAAACCAGGCCGAAGACAACAACATGGCGCTCTTCTGCGATTTCGAGAACATCGCGATCGGCGTGCGCGAGGCGAAGTACGACAAGTTCGAGATCAGCCGCGTGCTCGAGCGACTGCTCCTCAAGGGCAGCATCGTCGTGAAACGCGCGTATTGCGACTGGGAGCGGTACAAGGAGTTCAAGAGCGCCATGCACCAGGCCGCGTTCGAGCTCGTCGAGGTACCGCACGTCCGCCAGTCGGGCAAGAACTCGGCGGACATCCGGATGGTGGTCGACGCGCTCGACCTCTGCTACACCAAGCCGCACGTGGACACGTTCGTCATCATCAGCGGCGACTCGGACTTCTCGCCGCTGGTCTCGAAGCTGCGCGAGAACAACAAGGAGGTGATCGGCGTCGGCGTCAAGAAGTCCACGTCGGATCTCCTGATCTCCAACTGCGACGAGTTCATCTACTACGACGATCTCGTTCGCGACGAGAAGGCGCAGCGGCGGTCGCGTCGGAAGGAGTCGGTGCAAGCAGGCGAAGCCGCCAAGAAGGCGGCGCCGAAGGAGGAAGCCGGCAAGACCGAGGAGGCGATGGAGCTCGTGGTGAAGACCGCGGAGGAGTTGCTCGGCGAGCGGACCGGCGACGAGAAGCTCTGGGGCTCGGCCGTGAAGCAGGCCATCAAGCGCCGGATGCCGGGCTTCACCGAGTCCTACTACGGCTTTCGGTCGTTCTCCAAGCTCCTTGAGGAGGCGCAGAGTCGCAAGCTGCTCGACCTCGAGCGCGACGACAAGTCGGGGGGGTACATCGTGCACGGCATCCCGCACGAGGCATAGCCCGTACGGATGTCCTTGGGGGCCGCCGGTAGCCTTGCAGCGCGTCGATGCCGATTTCGCGGTGCCGCATTTCGCAAGCCGACACAAAGTCACGCATACGACGCGCCCGGTCGGTGCTAGAGTGAGCGAGCGTCGCTCCGCTGGATTCTGGAGTGAGCAGTTCGCTCGAGCGGAGCAGTTGCGCTGTGGCGGGCGCGTGTGGCCGGGAGAGATCCCATGACGTTCCTGTGGTCTGATGTGCTTTGGCTGTTGCTCGGCGTGCCGGCGCTCATCGCCTTGTACGTGGTCCTGTTGCGCCGCAAGAAGCGGGTTGCCATCCGCTATACGAACCTGGATCTCGTGCGGGAGGCGATGGGTCCGTGGCAACGGTTCCGGCGCCACATCCCACCCCTGCTCTTCCTGCTGGCCGTCGTGGCCGGGATCATCGCGAGCGCGCGCCCGAGCGCCGTCATCACCCTGCCGTCGGAGCAGCGCACCATCATCCTCGCCATGGACGTGTCGCTCAGCATGCGCGCCCGGGACGTCGAGCCGAGTCGCCTGGAAGCGGCGCAGGCCGCTGCGAAAGCGTTCGTCATGGAGCAACCTTCGGACGTCCGTATCGGCATCGTCTCGTTCGCCGGCACGGCATCGGTCGTGCAGACGCCCACCCAGAACCGCGACGACCTGATCGCGGCCATCGACCGGTTCGAGCTGCAGCGCCACACCGCCATCGGCAGCGGCATCATCGTCTCCTTGGCAGCGCTCTTCCCGGACGAAGGCATCGACCTGGAGCCGTTTCTGTTCCGCGGGGCCTCGCGGGACGGCGGACGCGGCGTGGCAATCGATCGGCCCGACAAGCCGCAGCGCAAGCCCTTCAAGCCGGTCCCGCCGGGTTCCCATCCCTCTGCCGCGATCATCCTGCTCACCGACGGGCGGGCGACGACGGGACCGAACCCGATCGAGACCGCCAAGATGGCCGCCGAGCGGGGCGTGCGGATCTACACCGTCGGGTTTGGCACCGCGGCCGGCGGCGAGGTCGGTTTCGAGGGCTGGTCGATTTACGTGCGCTTCGACGAGGAGACGCTCAAGGCCATCGCGGAAGTCACGCGCGCCGAGTACTACTACGCGGGAACGGCGGATGACCTGCGCAAGGTCTACCAGAACCTGAATACATCGCTCGTTCTGGAAAGGAAGGAGACCGAGATCTCCGCACTGTTCGTTGCCGCTGCGGCAATCCTGGCGATCGCGGCCGCGCTGCTCTCGCTCCTGTGGTTCAACCGTAGCGTGTGAGCCGGGCGGCCGGCGCGGTCCCGCCCGCCGCCCTCAATTCGGAAATGAAGTCGCGCGCCCCGCGGGCAGCTGCTTCTCCCACTCCTGGCCGTTGAACGGCCGGACCTCCACGCTCTTCACGGTGCCGGGATCCAGGCATCGCGCGTTGACGCTGATCCCGTCCGGATGCGACCTCGGAACGTAGAACGACTTGATCCCGCAATGCCGGCAGAAAAGATGCCGTGCGACACGGGTATTGAACGTGTACGTCGTCAGGGCGTCCTCTCCGGAAACGAGCCGGAAACGCTCCTTCGGAACGATCACGCCGAGGTATCCGCCCTTGCTGCAGATCGAGCAGTTGCACTCCGACGCCCTGAGATCGGCGGACGCATCCACTTCGAATCGCACCTTCCCGCAGTGGCATCCGCCCGTGTGCGTGATCATCGTCGCTCCTTGCACTGCGTTGAATCACCTGAGAGGGTAACGATCGGGTTCCTCGAAGAAGTCCATGATCTTCGCGCCGGCCCGCGCCTTCGCGCTGTGCACGACGCCGCTGGGGATGAAGTAAGTGGTGCCGGGCGTGTAGCGCCGACCCTCGCCGCCGATCGTCACTTCGACTTCGCCTTCCAGAACGGTCCCCCACTGCGCCTTGTGCGAGTGCGGGGGAATCTCGACATCCTCGAGTACGTGGAAGAAGACGATCTGACCGCGATCCGACGGCAGGACGTGCGTCTTCACCTTGGACGGCGGGATGGGCAGCTCGGCCTCGGGTAGGCGGGTGATGATGTCCGGAAAATCCATTCGTGTCCTCCTGTCGCTCTTGAGCAATCCGTTCGAACTCGTCAGCCCCGGCCCGCTGCACCCTGCACGGCAAGGTTGCCGAGATAGTCGCTCATACCGCCACAACCCGTCTGCGCCCAGCCCCCATCAACCGGAATCACCGTCCCGGAGACGTAGCTGCCGAAATCCGAGGCCAGGAAGAGGCACACGTTCGCGACGTCGACCGGCGCGCCGAAGCGCCCCAGCGGCACCCCGGCGAGCGCTCGCCTGCGCGCGCCGGCGTCGGGAGCAAGTCGGGCCATCCCCTCGGTCCCGTCGATCGGGCCGGGAACGACCGAATTCACGCGCACGCCGCTCGGCCCCCACTCCACGGCGAGCGTCCGGGTGATCATGTCGACGCCCGCCTTGGCCGCGCACACGTGCACCTGCGCCTGCATCGGCAGAAAGGATTGCGGAGCGGAAATGTTGATCACGCTCGCGCCGGGCTTGCGCAGACGCGGGAACGCGGCCTTCATCACGTGAAACGTTCCCCTGACATCGATGTCGACGACGGACTTGAAGCCGTTCCAGGACAGATCGTTCGCGAGCGCCGGGAAGTTGCCGGCCGCGCCGGATACGACGACATCGAACGGGCCGAAGCGCTCGTGCACCGCCTGCATCCCCGCATCGACAGCTTCGGCCTCGCGCACGTCGGCCGTGAATCCCATCGCTTCGCCGCCGAGGCGCCGCAGCGCAGCGACAGTGTCGTCCACCTTGTCCTGCTTGCGGCTCGCGACGGCCACCTTTGCGCCGTGCTCCGCGAATCGCTCCGCGATGCCGCGATTGATCCCGCTCGTGCCGCCGATCACGACGACGACCTTCCCGGTGAAGTCCATACTCATTGTCATCCGCGCCTCCGTGCTCTGCGTCGAGAAAGATAGCTCACCTGCGCCCGACGCTGTCGAAGCCGCGCCAGTCAGGCCGGGAAGATCAACTCCCCCCGCGCGCGCCGCTCCGAGGGCAGCGCAGTGTGATAGATGATCTCGTGCATAGGCGTCGCGACGCTCGATTCCCTGCCGAGTCGCACCACTGCGCCGTTCCACGCCTCGAGCTCGGAGGGCTTGCCGTCGGCAATGTCCCGCTGCAGCGAAGTCGTCGCGGTTGCAGGCAGGGAATCGAGGAACGCCATGTGGTCTGCGACGGCGGTGTCCGCGAATGCCACGTTGCGAGCCCGGCCTACCGCGTGCACCTCCTGCATGCAGCGTTCGAGCAGCAAGCGCGTCTCCGGGGTTGTCCGGATGACGCCAAGCGGTGCGCGCGTCAGCACGCCCACTCCGCCGAACGACGAGACGAACAGAAATTTCTCCCATAGCGCCTTGAAGATGTCAGGAGGGATTTCCGCCTTGACCGGCGTGTTCGCGAATGCCTGGAGCAAACGTTCGGCGCGCTCGCTGCGCCGGTTATCCGGCTCGCCGAATCGTATGAAGTTGTTCGTGCTGATGCTGCGAATCCGGCCCGGTCCGATCACGAAGCTGATCGTGCCGCACAGGCCGCACATCGCGTGCCCGGCGCCGAGCACGGCTTCCAACTGCGATGGAGCTTCCACCCCATTTTGCAGCGGAACCACGACTGTATTCGGTCCGATCATGGGACGCATGGCATGGGCCGCTGCGGTCACCTGCCATGCCTTCAGCGCGACCAGGACGACATCCACCTCGCCCACCTGCGCCGGGTCGTCCGTCGCCTTCGCGGGCTTGATCGCGACCTCGCCGGCGGGCGTCTCGAGGTACAGGCCCTGATCGCGAATCACGCGCAGATGCTCTCCGCGTGCAATGAATGTGACATCCTGTCCGGCGCGCGCGAGCTGCGCGCCGAAGTAACCCCCTACACCGCCGGTGCCGTAGATCGCTATGCGCATGGAATTCTCCCGGGTCCTGTTCGTCCGGCACTGCGCGACCGTCCTGGAGGCGTCGCTCAGTCCCCGGCGATGAGCTCCATCGGGTTATATAGCACACCACTTCGCTCGCGCATGGGTTCAGTCCGCCTGAAGCCGAGTCGCTCGTAGGCTGCCACGGCGAAATTCGATGCGTTGACCGTGAACCGGCTCGGCGCGCCCCGCGCCAGGGACTCCTTCATCGCGTGCAACCACAGCCGCCGCGCCAAGCCGGTGCCCTGATGGGGCTTCGCGATGAAGAGGTAGTAGAGATGCGTGGTTCCGCGGATGGCCACCACGCCGGCAAGCGCTTCAGCGTCCTCCGCCAGGTAGAAACGGAAGTCGCCGGAGAGACGCCGCTCCATCTCCGAAACGGCAAGCTCACCCAGAAAATGGGCGCGCCCCTGCGGCGAGAAATCCGGCACGACGAACTCTTCGGACAGCGCGACGAGGAGCCGACTGATCCGCTCTGCGTCGTGAACCGTGCCGGGCCGGATCGTGGGCCCCGTCATACGTGTCGCGCCGCCAGGGCCAGCAAGGCGACGGCGCCCACCGCCGCGGCAAGGCCCACCATCTTGCGCGCGGTGACCGCTTCCTTCATGAACGTCAGCCCGATCACCGCGGTGAGAATGAACGACAGTTGCGCGATCGGGACCAGCACGCTTGCCTCGCCGATCGCCAGCCCCTCGATGAGCGCGCCGAAGCCGACGGCCTGCGACACACCGAACGGGATGCCATAGCGCAACGCGGCCGGTGATGCGGTGAAGGCGCGATCGAAGTAGACCGACAACAGCGTCGAAGCCGAGGCAAGCGCGAAGATCTGGCAAAGCAGCACGGTGGCTGGCGTCGCGCCTTGTCGCAACGCCAGCTTGAACAGAAAGAAGGCGATCCCGACCGCGATCGTCGCCATGAGCACCCGCGCCATCGCGTCGCGCGGCACCTCGACTTTCGCGCCGACCGCATTGCCCAGCAGCAACCACACCGCGGCGATCGCGAGCAACAGTCCCCCGACCTTGACGATCGACAGATATTCGCCGAGAAACGCCAGCGCGAGGACGGCGGTGACGACGAACTGCAGCCGGAAGATCGGTGAGAGAACGCTGACCGCGCCCGATCTCAAGCTGCGCGAGAAGTTGTAGAAGCCGAAGAAGGCGAACAGGCCGCCCAGCGAGCCCCAGAGCGCCGCAGGGGCGGGGACGACCGACTGCGTCAGCAGGCCGTACGCCATGAAAAACGGCAGCATGGTCAGCGTCAGGACCATCATGATCTGATGCGAAGCGGCGCCGTGCTGCGCCGCCCGCTTGAACAGCAGGTCGTTCAGTCCGAAGCAGAACAGCGTGAGCAGCGCATACGGCACCCCGCTTGCCATCCTTCTTCCCCGTTTGAGCCTAGTGGCCGGGATGCGCGGCGGATGCGGAAGACCCGCCCTCGGATCGGGCCACGTCCGTGATCGGAAGCTCGTCTTCGCTCAGGCGGAGCGCGTCGAGAACCTTCACTGCGGCGTAGGCGTCGTTGGCGGCATAGATGAGCTGGTTCGGCATGAGTTCCCGTCGTGCCCAGTTAGAGGTCGTCATGCGCCGCGACTTCTGGAACTTCTGCTTGAACACGACGGCGACCGCCGCCTTGACCCCGATTGCCTTGCGGTAACCGTGGCGGCGAAAGACGGCGTTAAGATCGAGAACGGCGCGCGGGTGAACGCCCAGCTTCCTCGGCAATTGGTCCTGGTCCGAGCGCAGACCGAAGCCGACCTTGACGACAGCGATCGACGCGAGGAGAGCGCCGACCGCCTCGTGACATTCCGGGCGATGGAGCTGAAAGATGTACGCCCTTTCCAGCGTCGAGAACTGCACGACGTGCGGCCCGTCGGAGACCTCTCCCTTCGCGAACACCGGCTTCGATTCGGTGTCGAAGCCGACGAAACGCGCCGTAGCGAGGTCTGCAGCGGCGTCATTGATTTCGGTACCGGTTGACGGTACGACGATCCGGTCGAGGGGCAGTCCCGCGAACGGCTCCAGGAGCGCGATCTCGATCTTGGTAGGGGCTTCGATCCGTTGCGTCATCGCTTCACGAACTTAAGCGTGAAACGGTCGCTCTCGCCGATCGCCGCGTACTTCGCGCGATCCTTGTCCTTGAGCCGATAGGTCGGCGGCAGCGTCCACACGCCTGCCGGGTGATCCTTCGTGTCCTTCGGGTTGGCGTTGACTTCGGAAGTGCCCACCAGTCTGAAGCCGGCCTTCTCGATGAGGGCGATGGCCACGTCCTCGCGGACGTAGCCGCTTTTCATCTGCGCTTCCTGCGACAGATCGGTGCGCCCGCGATGGTCGACGACGCCGAGCACGCCCCCCGGCTTCAAAGCCTTGTGGAAGGCGCGCAGCGCTCCGTCGATCTCGTTGCGCGCGATCCAGTTGTGCAGATTACGGAAGGTGAGCACGAAGTCTGCGCTGCCCGGCGGCGCAATCTCGTGCAAGTCGGCGTTGAATTGCGTGACGACCACCGCTCCGTAGAGGACGGGTTGCGCCTCGAGCCGCGCCAGCAGCTTCCTGTGATCGGCCAGATACTGCGGCGGCGCGGCTGAATCGCGGTTCGCGGCGATGTAGCGTCCTCTTTCCTTCAGATAGGGCGCGAGGATCTCCATGTAATAGCCGCCGCTACCCGGCAGGATCTCGACGACCGTGCTGTCGTCCTTGACGCCGAAGAAAGCGAGCACCTCGAGTGGATGTCGGTAGGCATCCCGTGCGACGTTGCGCGCGGAGCGGTGCGGCGCGCCAGCCCACTTTGCGGGTCCGCTCTGGTCCTGTGCCGCCGCGGGCGCGTGTGCAAGCGCCATGGCGGTCACGAGCGACGCGATGACCAGCAGGCTTGATGAACGCTTGCCTCCGCGCGCTCCGAAGATCGAGTGCATGACCAACGTAGATAGCATGTTTCCGCTACGGCGAATAGGCGGCAAAGCGTTGCGCCTTCGGCCCGATCACCTTGTTGAAGAGGGCCGGATCGTCGAAATAGAGGCCGGACACGACCAGCAGGTACGTCTTTCCGCCGTCGCGCATGGTGAAGATGTTGCCGATCGGATTCTCGCCCTTGACGATCAGCGACAGCCTGGCGTCGTCGCCGTAGGGATACGTCCCGGGCACCTCGCGCTCCTCGGCGCCTTCCGATTGGAAGCCGATCAGCAACCCGAGCTTCTCGGCCTTCTGGGCCATCATGGCATCCGAGGCGCGGCGCTCGACCGCCACGCTGACGTGGATGTACAGCGGGCGATCCGTCTCCCCTTCCGGCGTCCTGAACTGATAGGTGAGCTGATACGTACCGTCGAAGTTGCGAACCTTGGAAAAGGTCTCGAGGGCGTCGACGTTGTCGTAGTGGAAGCCAAACCTCGCGAACTCCGCCGCGCGCAGGAAAATTTCCTTGTCCTCTGTAGAGACGGGCTCTTCCGATCCGCACGCAGCCATGCTGCAGACCACGACCAGCGCGAAGAGCGCGCGAAGATCCAGTCGCCCGGCAGGCATCGTCAGGCCGCGACCCGGTCGCGGCCGCTGGCCTTGGCGCGGTAGAGATTCTCGTCGCTGCGCTTCATCCACTCTATCCAACTCTCGTCAGGTCGCAGCGTGGCGACACCGATGCTGACGGTCACCGGACGATCAGGAAGCAGCGCGAGCGACGCCACCGCGCCGCGCAGCTCCTCGGCGACTCGCCGGCCGTTCTCCTCGTTGGTGCCGTACAGAAGGGCCAGGAACTCCTCTCCCCCGAGGCGGAAAACCTTGTCCGCGCGGCGGATGCGGCGGTGAAGTAGGTCGCCGACCGCGCGCAGGACCGAGTCCCCGGCGTCGTGGCCCAGCGAATCGTTGATCGACTTGAAGCGATCGAGATCGAGCGCGACGAGCGTCATGGGCGTGCGGGTGCGGCTGCTCTGCTGGATCGCCTGCTCGAGCGCGGCGCGGAGCGTTGTCCGATTGGAAAGGCCGGTCAGCGGGTCGGTGATCGCCTGGGCCTCCAGCCTGCGCTGCTGGTCGATGATCACGCGCACGAAGATCGCCGAGAACGCGCTCACCGCCAGAAGCGTCGCCGCGACCCTCGCCGCCAACGGCGCTTCGAGGGCACCCCAGGCCTGGGGAAGGGCTACGGCGAGAAGGACTGCATTGGCGATCCAAGCTTTTCGCTCGGGAAGCATGAAATAGAAGGAGATCACCGCCGGATAGCACCACAGCGCGCCGATTATTCCCTGCTTGCGCAGCGCAAAGGCCAGGAAGAACACGACGGCCGGCACGAGGCCCAGTAGCGTGAGCGAGGAGTAATCTCGGCCGCGACTGACGCCCCAGGCGCTGGCGGCGAGTATCGCCACGATTGCCAGAGACCCGGCACCCAGGATATAGCGGCCTTGGTAGAAGTTGTTGAGCGAGAACGGCGTCAGGAGAACAAGCGCCGCCAGGGCGACGCCCTGTGTCGCCTTGCCCCGGAAGTCCGATGCACGTCCGGGCTTATCCGTCTGCAACGTCATCGCGGGCCGTCGATCATGGCTCGGGCGTTCCGGTGTCTTCGACGCCACGGCCCAGCTCCGTTCGCGCCGCGGCTGCAAGCGCCTGGTACCGGGTTCGAAATCCTTCCAGGGTGTCTTCCTCGAGCTCTTCCAAATCGAGGAGAGCGTTGTGTGCGCCCTTGGTCGCCCGAATGAGCTCGTCGAGTTTCACCTGAATGGCCTCCGTATCCCGATTCTGTGTGTTCTGGATCAGAAAGACCATCAGGAAAGTGACGATCGTCGTGCCGGTGTTGATGACCAGTTGCCAGGTGTCGCTGTAACCAAACATCGGTCCCGTGACGACCCACGCTGCGATAACAGCCACCGCAAGAACGAACACTCTCGGGCGGCCGCAGAAATGCGCCGCGGCCTTCGCGAATCGGGAATACCAGGCGCTTCTTCGCATGGTGAGCCTCGTCAGGACGCAAAAATGTGATGGGAGGGATTCGTCGCGTCTTGCTTATCGTAGAGCACGAGCGTCGAAATCTCTCTGCGTTTATTTCGACACGGCGCGCCGGAAAGACGTCGACTAGCTACGAGGCTTGTCCTTGTTCCGGGGCGGACCGGCGTTTCCCGTGGCCACCTTGACCATCAGCAGGAGCACCCCCGCGCAAGCCAGCGCCGAGAGATCGACCCAAAGAGGACTCCCGGGCATCACCGATCGCCAGATCAGGAGCCCGATCAACAGGCAGAAGGTCAGGACGAGACCAAGGCGGCTGGGAACTCGGCGGCTTTGCCGTCGGG
Source organism: Betaproteobacteria bacterium (assembly GCA_022340285.1). Lineage (GTDB taxonomy): Bacteria > Pseudomonadota > Gammaproteobacteria > Burkholderiales > SG8-39 > JAABRB01. The sequence goes on along the minus strand of JAJDOG010000003.1, from coordinate 27,758 downwards.
CGGCCCGGCTTGGCAAAAGGCTATGCAAGTCGCAACTGCTCCAGCGATGCAAATGATTTAGCCCCGCTCGTGTCCGGAATGATGCTCAACTCGAGCACGGTGACGGCTGGAAGCTCCACGTGATGGTCCTCCGTCTCGGAGGTCGCGCCCTGGGGGCTGAAGTTCCACTGCTGCCGCACGATTTCCCGGTACGACTGCCCGCCATCCGCTGACCAGCGCAGCACGTACTCTTGCGTGCGCTCGGCGTGGTCCTCCACGAAGTTCAGCCAGATCCTCCGCAGCGGTTGCGGCTGGGTAAAGAGAAGTCGGATCGTCTGCTTTCCCGGATCTGCAGCGCGCCAGCCGGGCGTGCCGCCGCTCAGCAACGCGGATTCGATTGGGTGAGCCGCTTCTTCCGAGGTGATTTCCACCAGCGCAAGATCCTCCACGTTCAACCAGTCCTGGTCGGGAGGCACGGCTTCCTGTCGATTCGGGGCGATGATTCGCTTGCGCATGGACGTACCTCCCGATTCCAGTTTGAAGAGCCGTCCCGGCGATCGGCTAACGACCTTCGATGAACACCGCGTTGCCGCGCGACCCTTCCAGACGGAGCTTCAATAGAGGCTTGTACTCCGGAGAGTTGTACCATCGATGCGCCTGCTCGAGGCTCGGAAACTCGATGATCACCGGTACCGTGGGCCGCCAATTCCCTTCGATTACGTCGCACTTTCCGCCGAGAACAAGATAGCGCCCCTGATACTTCTGCACCGTCTCGAGAACCCCTTCGCGATACATGTTCATCTTGGCCTGATCGGTGAATTCCAGGATATCGAAGAAACAGTAAGCCGCCATAAGGACGCATCCCTCCGTATGGATCGTTCAACCTGACACCCTTGCGGGGCCGCGCTACGGACTCCGGGGTTTACGCGCCATGAACGTATGGCCGTACACCGCGAAGAGCCGCGCCTTCTTCTCACCTCTGGCCTCGCCGAAGGTGTCATAGGGCGGCCCGATCTGGATGTCGACAAATCCGATTTCCGCCAGCATCTGTCGCCAGCCTTCGCACGGAAGGCCGCCGGCAATTCATCCGGTCCACAGGTCGATATCGCTTAGCGCTCCGGCCGGCACCGGCTTTTCGTTGGCGATGTCGCCGAACTGTAACCGCCCACCGGGCCGCATGACCCGCCACAGCTCGGAGAAGGCTTCCTTCTTGTCCGCGCAGAGATTGATAACGCCGTTGCTGATGACGACGTCGGCCCAGCCATCCGGTACGGGAATCCGTTCCAGGAGTCCCTCGCGAAACTCGACGTGCTCGAGCCCCATGAGCCCGGCCGCCGTACGGGACCTATCGAGCATTTCCGGAAGCATGTCTATGCCGACCACCTTGCCCGTCGGACCGACTTGCTGGGCGGCGACGAAGCAGTCGAAGCCGCCCCCCGATCCGGCGTCGACAACCTTCTCTCCGGCGTCAAGGGCTCGCAGCGCGAACGGGTTCGCCACACCGGCGAACGACTCGACGGCCGCATCCGGCATCGAGTCCACCAGCGCTGCGTCATAGCCCAGGCGTCGGGCGAGCGGCCGACCCGTGTGGAAGTGATGTTCGCCGTTTGGATTGCGAGCCACGTCGCGATACTTGCTCTTGACCTCCTCCCGGAGGGCGAGGGGATCGACCGGCAATTCGCCGCTCATGATGATTCCTCCACTGGAAGCATGGGAGATGGGTCGGGTGTCTAGCTCTCATCTTGATCCGCTACGACTTCCATCTGCTCGGGACCCAGACCCAGTGCGTGTGAAACGGGTGTTCCATCGCCTTCGCGCCAGGATTTCTCCACCCAGGCGCCGCCCCACTCGTCGATCTCATAGACCTCGAGCACTTCGCCTTCCATCAGTCGGGCCGCATCCGCTTCGGAATCCGACAGCTGCGAGAGAACCGACTCGCTGATCTTCAGCACGCGGACTCGCGTACCGACGTGCACCGCCGTGCCGTTTATGTCTCGGACTTCAGTATCCATGGCTGGACGTCATCGAGCGCTGATGACGTATTTTAGTATTTCTACGACTTGCCCGGTGGTCGTCGCCCAGGCCATGGCGGAGGCATCCACTTCCTTGAGGGGATGAATGATGTCTTCGGCGTGCAGGGTTATGTAGGGCTTTCCGATCGCCGCACAATACCCTGCGTCAAAGGCGGCGTTCCACTGTTTGTATTTGTCTCCAAAACGCACGACTGCGACGTCACATTTGTCCATCAGCGTCTTCGTGCGGATGCCATTGACCTTGGAAGATTTGTGATCGCGCCAGAAATTGCTCGTCTCTGCGCCGAGCACATCTCCGGCCGCATCGCTCGCGTCGTGATCCGTCACGGCGGATGTGAACGTGATGGGCAAATCGTTCGCCCGGGCACCGTCGATTATCTGCTGCCGCCAGTCCGTATGTATTTCGCCAGAAAGATATACGTTCCAATTCATTGATCGTTCCCAGGACAGATTGATGAATGAGTACAAGCCTGCGGCCAGCCGAAATCATAATCCAACCCGTAGTTGCGTTGAGCGACTTCGCTGATCAAGGGATGGGCATCGGCCTTGTCTTCGGATGGCGCAACGCGAGCCACAGATATTTCAGATACCAAAGACCGAACGGGTAGTTGCGGCGGTCGTGCCGAGCCAGCATCTTGACGAGGTCGAAATGATTCGTGAGGGTCCGGCGCGGCGGGCTCACGAAGACGCGCCGGCCCGCGATGTGGGACATGATGGACTTCGCCACGTGGGCATAGGCCCAAGGTGTCGATGTATTCGTTTCCAGCACGCCGGGCGCGAGCAGGAAGAGGTTAGGGGCGTCGATCGAGCAAAACACCGAGGCGCAGCGCCCGCTGAGCTCGTTCAGGCTCCTTGTCCTGCTGAGCGCCTCCACGCCGAGGTAGTCGAGCTCCACGGCGTACCCGGTTCCCCAGAGCAGCAGATCCGTCTCGATCTGCTCGCCGCTTGACAGGCCAATCGCCTTACCACGGAGAGATTGCACTTCGCCGCGATGGCGCTCGATACGGCGAAAATTCTGAATCATGCGCGGTCGGCCTGGAATGAGCTGATGGCGCCGCATGTCGAACTCCCCGTCCGGCATGATTTCCTCGATGCCCGCTTTCGCGTATCTCACCCGCAGGTCCCGGTTGGCCAGCCGGTTCACCACTCCCATGGGCAGGCCGAGCATCTGGAACCTTGCGAGGAGCCGCATGTCGGTTCCGAAGTACTTGAGTCGGCGCGTCGGGCGCATCCACTTGGTGGAACGATAGATCCACGCGACGCTGCGGGCGCCGTGCGCGAAGCAGAGGTCCAGAAGATCGTACGCGGACGCGCCGCCTCCCACGACGGTGACGCGCTTGTCCCTCAAGTCCTCCGGATCTCGCAAGGCGGAAGAATGATATTCGATGATCGACGACTCGATCCGCTCGATCTGCGGAACGACGGGGCGATTGTGTCCGCCGGTGGCGGCTATGAGCCACTTCGCGTCGTACTCGCCCGAACCTGTCGTCACGTGCCAGCCGCTTTCGCTCGGCTGCGCGTGCGTGACGGGCGCATTCAGGCGAATATGGGGCGCGAGCTCGAAGCGCTCGACCCAGGCCTCGATGTTGCGCAGGATGTTCGGTTGGTCTTCTGCCGAAAGCGGAAGGTCGCCGAGCGTCCAGTCCTCCTTGCGGAACTGGATGTCCTGCCACGACGGAAGGTCACGCCACAGCCCGCCGATGCGCTCGCGGCGCTCCAGGAGCAGCGTCCTCAGCCCGGCGTCTTTGGCGTACTTCAGGCAGATTACGCCGCCAACGCCTCCGCCAACGATGACGAGATCGAGATTTTCGCCCGCGGTCATGCATGTGAATATATAAGGCCGCCCGCCGGGGCTGCAACCATTCGACCCGATCAGTACTCGATCACCTTGTCGACCCTGAGAATCCAGCCTGCCTCGCCGGGAACGAGCTTGTACTGAAGCTGCCGAGTGCCGCCAGCGGGGTGCGCGTTCGTGTCGCCATCACGGTAAACAGGAAAGCGCCGGACGAAGGTGCTCTCGACCACGGCGAACTCGTCATGCCCCATGTAGCCCTTTGAAGCCACGTTGTCGGGTGCCATCTGGGGAACGTGGATCTCGCTGAGCGATTTGCGCCGGTTCGCCGAGTACGCCACGAGCGATCCGTACGACCCGCTGCCTGCGGAATTGACGTAAACATAAACCTCGGGTGAACCGTCCACGTTGAGGTCTGCCACCTCGGCACCCGTGACCGTTCCGTTGATCGTCCGCACTATCGGAGAGTTATCGATTTCGAGACCGGCCGGAACGATGCGAAGTGTGTTCACCGAGCCTTCATTCGCGCTCGTGACGCGAAATCGAACGCCCTGCAGTTCGAGCGTAGTGTCGAAGGCTGCGCCGGTTGCGGGCGACGCCCTCGATGGCGCATCGGCGATACCGGACGCCCCTTTCGGAAACTGAATCGCCTCTTTTCGGATGTCCACTTGGGCTGAAGCAAGGGTCGTCCCGAGCAGCAACCCTGCAAGCAAGTATCGAAGCAGTGTCTTCATGGCGGCTCGTCAGTTACCAGCGCTGCTGTCCGACTAATTACGGGCCCGCAGCAACCATGTCGCAGACAGCGAGCCGATTCCGACCAGAGCAAAAACCGCAAGGTAGCACCACTCGGCGGGTCCCGAGTGTCCGACCGACTCGATCCCCGATATCGCCTCGAGCCACCTCCAGAACGGAAGCAGTAGGAGCGTCGCCACGATGCTGACCGGAACCGAAACGACTAGTACCGCGACGATCATGATAGCGGCGCGGAGCCGACGATTCACTCGATGCCCTCAGCTACAGCTGGAGATGATCGCGATTCCTCAGCTCCGCGTCTGAGATCTCGGTCCATTCGTCTGCGATCTTCTTCCGAAGTCGACGGAGTCTGAAGGGCAACAGGTTCTCGAACAGCGGGAAGGGATTTTCGCTGCTCATCACCTGGAAGTGCAGATGAGGCTGGATGGACGATCCGGAGTTGCCCACTTCTCCCACCTCGTCGCCGACTCTCACGTGGTCTCCGACATTGACGCGAACGGAACCACATCGCAGGTGCGCCAACAGCGGGTACACGTTGCCGCATTGGAGAACGACGTAGTTGCCGCCATACGCCGGGAACGGCGATCCCGGCTTGGGGGGAAACATGAGGAGCGTAACAAGGTCGCGAATCATGCTGATTCGTTCCCGATCCGGCGCGCCGTCGCTGCAGGCCACGACGACCCCATCCAAAGGGGCGTAAACCGGCTGCCCCCACGCGTACGTCGCGTCAACCGAAATGGAGCTCAGCAGGTGTCGCAGGAACGTCGTCCCTCGGTACGGAAGCTTGCTCCCATTCGTCGCCAGAAAGTCGAAAGCCAGCTTGGGGTGTCCGGGCGGATTGAGAATCGCCCATTCCCCCTTGAGCGGCGGGTCGATGACGACCTCTGCGTGGTTCATTTCGTCCTTCCACGCCTAAAGCCAATGCTTCATTTCTTCGCCTTCGTCCTTGAAGCCGCCGCCTTCTTCTTCTCGGACGACCGGCCCGTCTGGTCTTTCTTGAAGTCGCCGATGATCCCTTTTGCCGGGCAGACACTGAACACGGGGCACTTCTTGCACCCCACCGCGATCGCAACGGGACAGAGCGTCATTTGCGTCTCCTTTCAGTAGCCTTGGGCGCACTCCAGCAACAAGGCAGCGAGTTGGTCCGCCACCGTCACCATCGCGTCATGCCCGAGCCACGAAGGTTCCCATATCGCCCGCCTCCTTGAGGAGACGAAGCAACCGATTAGGTACGCCGCGGTCCGCGATGAAGCCGCAGACCTGCTACTTGCGCACGCGGACGCCCTGCGTCGTGTCCCACTGAAGAAGCTTGTCGCTCTTGGGCAATGGCGCCTCGGGCACCTCCCCCACCGAGACGCCGTACTTCCAATCCGCCGGGCATATGGCAACGTAGCGCGCATAGCCGCCCAGGCCGCCTTTCAGCTTAGGATAGCCGATGGTCACCAGACAGCCGGTCTCCGGCACATGATCGAGGTGGGCCACGCCTTCGGCTTGGGTATAGCCGTTGTGCATCAGCCAGTACTCGCCTTCGAGCGTCGGCGTGGTGTCGGTGTCGAGCGGCTCGTGACCATGGAAGAGGATGTGACGCTGCTCGTGCAAGAACTTCAATGCGGCAAGCGACACGCCCGGAAAGGCCTCGCGGGTGGCGAGTGCGGGATCCGGCCACTCCTTCGACCAGTCCGAGCGGACCATGACCACCGATCCCGCGGGAATCCTCCCGTGCCGGGCTTCCCAGTGCTGGATGTCGGCGACCTGCAAATGGTAGCCCGGATCCTTCGCGACCTGGTCGACGATGGAGATGACCACCAGCGGGCGTATCGTGTAAGTAGCCGGCAACTCATCGATGGCGGGATATTCGGGCGCCCAGTGGGCCGGCGGGTCGAGCTGGGTGCCGAACTGATCCGTGCTCAGGGTGTAACGGGTCGCCTCGAATCCGTCCTTCGCGTACTCGTACGGCTTGCCGGTCTCGGGGTTGACGGTGGGCTCGAACTTGGCGGGACCGAAGCCCTTCCACACGGGGGCCGAAGGCGTCAGCGTGTGCGTGAGATCGATGTACTTGGCGCTCCTCAGCGATTGATCGTAGATCGACCACAGACCTTCGGCGGCAGCCGCCCGGTTGTGAGCCGCCAGAAGTAGCGCAACGGCTCCCATGGCGGCAAGCGCGTGCAAAAGTGCTTTTTCCATAAGGTGCCCTCTCAACGGTCGTTGAGGTTCGGAGGTGCCTTAGCCATCGAGAGCCCGCTCGAACGACTCCACGATCTCCGACTCGGTGAGTTGCAGGTTGGTCAGTGCGATATCCGGACTAAGTTGCAGTGACTCGCTCAGCGCATGAACTTCGCGCACCGCTTCCACCTCCATGGGGATCTGATGCGTTCGTTCGCGGCTGGAGATTCGCTGCAGACATAATTCCAGAGGTGCCCAGACCCGGGCAACGATTATTTCCGAGCGCGGCCTGAGCGAGAGCAAGGCCTCGAGGATCTCCGGAGATGCCCCGGTCGTTTCCACGCAGACATGAGCGCTCTCGTCGAGGACGCGTGTCAGAACCGGATGCACCCGGGCGATCCCTTCGGCGATCACCGGCTCCCGGCCCGACGCTTTGCAGTCTGCGTAGTACTCCAGCCATAGCGGTTCGACATGGAAGAAATGCACCCCGAGTCGAGCCTCGAGCGTGCGACCGATGTGGCTCTTGCCGCTGCCTTTGGGACCGACGAGGAGCACAAGCATGGCACGAGCGCTCTAAAGCGTGTGATCGGCGGCCACTGGCGAACGCCATGACTCAAGCTTTGCGCGACGCCGGCTTGCGCCATAAACCATCATTCCTCGGAGCTCGCGAGCTTGGCTTCCTCGTGCTCCGCCTGGCGAAGAACCGCCTCCGCTCCGCGCGGGAACCATCTCCAGCCGGCCAGCAGAACGAAGAGCAGGAGCACGACCGCGACCATCAGGCCCGCACGGATACCCTGAACGAAATCGCGTTCCGCGGCCGCGGTGATCGCCTGCTGCAGGGGAGGATCCGGATGCGCAATCGGCCGCCGTGGCACGATTTCGGCGACGTTCGCGTGCGGATTGGCACTCGACACGATCTTGGCCGCAACCTCCTGGCGCTCCGTGGCATCCGGTACGACTCGCGCGAGGTCGCGGTCCAGCGTTGCGGACAGCCAGGCCGCGAGCACCGAGCCCAGCACCGCATAGCCAACCGTCGAGCCGATCGCGCGCTGCGCGCTCATGATGCCGGAGGCCATGCCCGCGCGCTGCGGCGGCACCGAAGTCATCGCGACCGTAGTGGCCGGCGTGACGCACAGGGCGGCGCCGACACCGCACAGCGCGAATCCCAGCAACACGAAGGCGACGCTGCCATGGCCGCTTGCGACGAGCGCGAGCAGTCCGAGGATCAACGCCAAGAGACCGAAGAGGATTGGCTGCCGGGCCCCGAAATGCCCCACCAGACGCCCGGCAATCGGCGACAGGACCGCGAGCGCCAGGCTGAACGGCAGGATCATCATTCCGGTCCGCTCGGCAGAGTAGCCGCGCACGTTCTGCAGGTACTGGGTGGAGAGGAGCAGCATGCCGTAGGTCGAAAACAGCACCGCGAAGATGGTGACGATGGCGAGAGAGTACGTGCGATCGCGAAACAGCGAGAGGTCCATCATCGGATCGGCCGAGCGCCGCTCGGTGCCCACAAAGACGAAACCTCCGATGGCTGCAACCGCGAGCAGCGCGAGGATCGTTGGCGAGTCCCAGCCGGACTTCGGCCCCTCGATCACCGCGTAGGCGAGGGCGCCAACGGCCATCATGAACAGCGCCTGGCCCGGCAGGTCGAGCTGCCTTGGCCGCGGGTCGCGCGACTCGACGACATGGCGCAGCGAAAGATAGACGACCACGATGCCCACCGGCACGTTGACGAGAAAGATGCTGCGCCAACCGAATTGCTCGTCCAGCACGCCCCCGAGCGTGGGGCCGATGGCGATGCCCAGACTCGCAATCGCGCTCCAGATGCCTATCGCGCGTGCCTTTTGCTTCGGATCGGGAAACGCCGAGCTCACGAGCGCGAGCGAGGTGACGTTCGCCACGGCGGCCGCGACACCCTGCACACCGCGCGCGACGTTCAGCACCTCGAGCGACGGCGCGATGCCGCAGGCGATCGACGCGAGGGTGAAGACCGTGATGCCTATGACGTACCAGCGGCGGCGCCCATGCACGTCTGCGAGCGTCGCCCCCGTCATGATGAACACCGCCATGCCGAGGCCGTACGCGGCAACTACCCATTGCAGGCCGGCTTCTCCGACCGAAAAGCGGACCTGGATCGAGGGCAACGCCACGTTCACGATCAGCGCGTCCAGAAAGATCATGAACAGGCCCAGCCCGGTGGCGACAAGAGTGATGCGCTGCGTGTTGCTCATCGGCGTACCCTCCGCTTAGGTTTTGGCGGACACGCGATGCGGCGAACGGCGCCGCTCCGCACACTGGCAAATGCTGCCCGGCTTAACCTGGCCGGTCGGACTTTACGAATGCAGAGCCCGTAAACTCGGGTTGCCCCTCTATAAAGACCAAGTCGTCAACGGGCTTCCCCGACTCGTAACGCGCTATGAGTGCATCGGGATCGAACGATTCGCCGCCCGGGTTTCGTGCAAACACCGGTCCGCGCATGAACTCGTTGGCAGCGCGTGCGTCCAAGAGATCGATCTGAAACTCGAGGTCGTTGCCGTCGGGGTCGGCGTAGTAGAGAGAAAGCGTCATGCCATGGCGGACCGGGCTCACGGGTCGAATGCCGAGGCTCGCCAGTCGCTGGTACGTATCGAGCAGCTCATCGAGTGTCCTCCAGGTGTATGCGACGTGATGCACGCCTGGGACGGTGGTGCTCGGCTTCGCGCTGTGAGGTGGAAGCGGGCCAAGGTTCACGAACGCCACCCGGTGGTGTTCGTCGTCATAGCTGAGGAACGCGAGCCGCTCGTCGCGGTATCGGACGTCGGCCTCGAGGACGCGCGTGTACCAGTCGATCATCTCGCCATAGCGGTGCGTCCTGTAAACGATGTGCGAGAACTTGCTCGGCGCTGTCACGAAACACTCCTCGGTGCCGGTTCTAACGGACGACGGCGTGTTGCGTCGCCCACAAGGCGGCGGCGGCTCGAGTCGATACCCCGATCTTGGTGTAGACGTGCTGGATGTGGTGGTCGGTGGTCTTCGGCGAGATGTGGAGCCGGTCGGCGATCTGTCGTGTCGTGAGCCCCATCGCCGCAAGGTGCAGCACCTCGACCTCCCGACGGGAGAGCCGGCCGGGGTGCTGCATCCGCCGGGACGCAGCGCCATCCGGCTTGCCGTGGCCGGCCGCCATGAGCACGGCGTCGGTCGCGCGCTGATCAAGCACACCGCTTGATGCGAGCTGACGAACTTCTGCTGCCGCGTCCGTGTCGGAAAGCGGAGGTCGGTCGGCGCGCTCGGTGGTGAGTCCCACGTAGATGTCCGCAGCGGCAAGGACGCAGGCACCGGGATCGGCGCCATCGGTGCGTAGACGCTTGTGGTAGCCGGAGCCGTCGGCCTTCTCGTGATGCGCGCACGCGACCGGGTTCAGCGTGGCCAGTGCGGGCGAGCGGCGGAGCATCTGCTCGGTGAGCATCGGGTGGAGCTCGATGCGATCGAACTCCGCCCGGGTGAGCGGGCCGGTCTTGTCCCAGATCGAGTTCGGCACGGCGGTCGTGCCGAAGTCGTGCACCAGCGCGGCTCTCCGCAGCATGGTGATGGCTGCTTCGGTGAATCCCAGCAGCCGCGCGGCATCGGCGCCGAGCTGTGCGCATCGACGGCTGTGGCCGGCCATGTAGGGTGATTTCAGGTCGATGAAGTCCGCGATCACTTCCAGGGCATTGTCGAGGTCGGCACCCTCCAGGGTGCGGCGGGGTTCCGGCTCGAGCTCGAGCACGGCATCCCACGGGTCCAGTTTGTCGAGCCGGTCGAACCAGCCGCGTCCATGCGCGGCAAAGAGGTCGGCGAGCTCCGGGTCGTAGGTTTGGTCGCGGCGCTCGCGTGCGGCCTCGAGCGCCTTGGCCGTCGAGAAGTGGCGGCCGATCGCCTCCATGTCGTGGCTGACGTGCACGACGCGCATTGCGAGCGGAATTGCCTGACCCTTCGCGTGGGTAGGGAAGCCGTTGCCATTCCATCGCTCGAACGTGAAGCGCAGGGCATCCCGCACGCGGGGGCCGAAATCGAGCCGCCGCACCAGCATGTCGCCCACCTCGCACCCCGATGCGAAGTTGTGGACCGCCCACTCGTGGGCGCCTTGCTCGATCATCAGCACGATCTGTTCGCGCTCCTCCGGCGCGCGCCCGGCGGTCGCAAACGCCACCACGTCGCGCATGACTTCGGACGGATTCGCGGCATCGTGCACCAGCGTCTGGGCGCGGATGGCGATCTCGTCGCCGAAGAGAGTGGCCACCTCGTGGGCGTGGCCGGTGCAGCCGATGTAGCGGAGCAGCGCGACCCAGTAGGTGGTCTCGCGCAGCTCCTGGTCGAAGCCCGCCGCCTCACTCATCCACATCGCGAGGAGGCAGGAGCGCATTTGCGACTCGAGCGGCTGGCCGAACGCGTTGTCCTGCGCCAGGGCCAGCGTGGCGACGAATTCACCCAGACGGAGGGGAGGGGGGGCAAAAATGGGGAGGTCTCCCGATGTTCCAACCCGCGGGCGGGCGGAGGATTGATCTTACACGATCACCTTTCACCGGCAACCGATCGTGGCTCGAAACGACGTCGCGGAAGCGCGACGAAACCTGACTAAAAGGAGATAGACATGATGCTCGCAACGACCAAGGTCGAGGATCTCGACCGCTTCCTGAAGGTCTTCTCAACCAAGGGCGCCGACAAGCGGAAGCAGCACGGGTCCAAGGGCTCGATCGTCTTTCGCGATCCCAATGAGGACGACCGGGTCTGGGTGATCTTCGACTGGGACGCGGAGGGCTGGAAGAGCTTCGTCACCGACCCCGAGGTCCCGCCGATCCTCAAGGAAGCCGGGCACGTCGGCAAGCCTCAGGCGGCAACGCTCGGCGGCCAGTACAGCGCCTAGGCCGTCTCCCCGCGCGGGGCGGCGGCGAGGAATTCCGGTCGCCGCCCCGCCGGTTCGAGAACATTCCGATTCATTCGACACACGACAGGAGAGAGACATGAGCACGATCAAGGTGGGAGTCATCACGGACCAGACGGGTGCACTCTCGTTCATGGGCATGGCCAATGCGAACGTGGCGAAGATGGTGATCGACGACATCAACGCGCAGGGCGGCTTGCTCGGACGAAAAGTGGAGCTGTATCTCGAGGACAGCGCCACGACGGACAGCGTGGCCGAAGCCAAAGCCACCAAGCTCGTCGAGCAGGATAAGGTCGACGTGATCTTGGGCGGCATTTACAGCTCCACGAGGCAGGCGATCAAGGAGCCTGCCGTCGTGAAGGGCAAGAAGCTCTACATCTACCCGGAGCAATACGAGGGACAGGAATGCGACCCGCTCATCTTCTGTACCGGCCCGGTGCCGGCACAGCAGGTCGAACCCCTCATTCCCTGGCTGATGCAACAAACGGACGCGAAGAAGTTCTACCTGCCGTCCGCCGACTATATCTGGCCGCACGTCATGAACAAGAAGGTTCGTCAGGTTGTCACGGCGAACGGTGGCGCGATCGTCGGAGAGGAGTACTTTCCTCTCGATCACGCCGACTATGGCAAGACGATCGACAAGATCACGTCCAGTGGCGCGCAGGTCGTATTCAACACGATCGTTCCTCCCGGGCTCACGCCGTTCCTCGAGCAGCTTTACGACTCTGGCTTCACGAAGCGAGGCGGGCACATCGTCTGCACGTATTTCGACGAGAACTTCTTCAACCTGGTGCCGGCCGCCCACGTGGAGGGCCTGTACAGCTGCCTCGACTACTACCAGAACATCAGCGACCCGTTCAGCAAGAAGCTGATCAGTCAGTACGACAGGCTCTATCCGGGCAACGCCAAGTTCACTGCCGGCAGTGCGTGCTCAGGCATGTACCGGGGTCTGAGGCTCTGGGAGGCTGCCGTCAAAGAGGCGGGCTCGCTGAAGCAGGAAGACGTCATCAGGGCACTCGATCATGCAAGGATCTCTCAGGGGCCCGGTGGTCCGGCAGAAATGGTGCCCGGTCAGCACCATGTGCGAATGAACATGTACATCGCACAGGCCAGCAACGGCAGCTTCAAGATCGTCAAGAACCTGGGAGTCATCGATCCGAAGGAAAGCCAGGTCCGCGTCGATGACGTCTTGGAGACCTCGAGCGCCTCGTAAGCGGGCTGACCAGAACATGGGAGCCGAGCCAAGAAAAGGGAGGTCTCCCGATGTTCCGGCCCGCGGGCGGGCGGAAGATCCATCTTACGCGATCACCCTTAACTGATTACCGATCGTGTCCACAACCAAGGAGATGACCATCATGAGCAAAGCACAGGAAAACGTCGAAGTCGTCCGACGCGGCTACCAGGCCTTCAACACGGCCGACATCGAGACACTGACCAAAATCTTCGACCCGAAAGCCTCGTGGCATACGCCCGGACGCAGCCCCGTCGCGGGCGACCACCAGGGCCGCGACGCCGTCTTCACCCAGTTCGGCCGGTATGGCGGCGACACGGCGGGGACGTTCAAGGCCACGCTGCAGGACGTGTTCGCAAGTGACGACGGCCGCGTGGTCGGCTTTCATCACAACAGCGCGGAGCGCAACGGCAAGCGCCTCGACACCGCCTGCTGCATCGTCTTCGAAATCAAGGACGGCCGGATCGTCGATGGCCGGGAGCACTTCTACGACCTGCACAACTGGGACCAGTTCTGGTCGTAACTCGCCGAACCTCACGCCCCTGCAACCCACGTGTGGGCTGCAGGGGCCGTCTGCGGTCAACTGTCTGTCTAAGGCATGACGCCGGCCGAGGCAACCGAAAGCCATGCCCCCCAGAGCGAAGCCGGCCTAGACGAAGCGTACTTTGCAGACGCCGGAGACGCGGAGAATAGTGAGGACTGCGACGAGTTTCTTCATTGATCTGGCTCCGGAGCACGAGAGCGCGTTCTAGCGCAGCGGTTGATGATGAACTGCGCCGCCACGAGGGCCTTTCGGCGGTTGGTCGTAGATGTGGATGAAGGCACGGTCGATCTGCAGGATATGGGCGTGGTCTAGGCCGACTCGCACGGCGTCTTCGCCCGTCCTTCCCTTGGGAACCAGTCGAGTGCAACTACGGCTTGTATTGATGAAGGAAGTCCTCGATCTCCTCGATCGTGAACGCGTTAAGCTGGACAACCTTCGCCGCGGACCGGAATGCGGGTGGCACGATGGCCCGGGCCTCATCCTTGCCATCGACCTCCACCACTATCCATGCCTTGTGCTCCCCGTCTTTGCATCCCCAGTCTGCGTGAGTAAAGAAATGGGAACCGGTCTTGAGAAAGACCTCGACGGCCCGAGCACACGTCACCTGGGTCGATTCGTGTGAGACTTCAATGAGGAACCTTGGCATTTTCTGTGATCTCCTTGTGATGGGCCGTCGCGCCAAGCCTTACGGTCAGCCGTCCATTCGATTTCGCTGTGAGCCGGCTTTTTTCCCTGCGTCAGCTGCAACGCATGGTTGGGTCGAATCCCGCGCCCTGGCGACCAGGACTTCCGATGCTACGCCGAAAGCGCTCAATACCCTCCCGTGTTCCAGCTCCCAGCAGCTTGGACTGAGAGCTCGTCTCAGGCGAATCGGGCGACAACCGCCTACCAAAGAAGCGCGCAAGCGAAAAATTGCCGTCCATATGAAGGCGACAACCCGCGAGGGGAACGTTGTCCCGGTGGTCAGACTGACAAGGCAGACCTTGCCCCCGACAATGAGGACGCGATGCGCTTCGCGCAGAACCTCCCCGATATCAGTGTCCGACAGCAGGTCGAGGACGTAGGTGGCGATAACCCGATCAACCGAATTGTCCGCTAGGGGAAGATTGGTCGTTCCATCAGACTGAAAGACCCGCGCACGTTCGGCGTATGGCGCCAATCGTTGTGTTGCGAGGTTGACCATTGTCGGGCTTATATCGAAACCAATGTAAGTAGCCGAATCCGGAAGGCATTCAGCCAAGAGGCGTGCGGCGAGCCGGCCCGTCCCGCAACCGAACTCGAGCACCCTTGCTGCCTCGGCAAAGCGCGCGTGTGCAATGAGGTCGTCGAGCGCGGGGTTTTCATAGAAACTCTGCGCGTCCTGCTTCTTCCCGAAGCGGTCGTAGAAAGCGCGGGCCTCAGATGGTGTAAGGACCAAACCTTCGCCTCTCCCCCGGCCAGTGCCCTGGTCGGACGTCACTGCGTATGCGCTAGAGCTTGAACTGCTTATCCAACACGAAGAACTCTATCGTTTCGTGTTTGACACCGTCGAAGCTCCTGGCGCCAGGCCTCGACTCACGGCTGCTCACCGTCTCCGCGGTCGCGCGCCGGAAGAGAATCGCGGAATTCCTTGAACGTCTTCCACGCGGGGACCGGCGGTATGTATTCTGCGCGTGGCGCGTAGGCCGAATGCTCGACGAGTTGCATCTTGTGTATATAGCGCGGGCAGTTCGGGAAGATGCGATCGGCCGTGACTCGAACAATGAAAACCGAACCGGGGCACTCATCGCGCAAAGGATCGTTGTCACTGATCTGGGCGGTGCCGTTCACGCGGAGTCGCTTGGGATGTTCGAAGTCCAGGAAGAGCAGCCCGACGTGGGCATTGACGAGCACGTTGCCCCAGGTTCGGTACATCCCGTTACCGTCATAGTCGGGAATGCACAGCGTGCGATCGTCTAGGACCCGCACAAATCCAGGCAAACCACCCTTGTAAGAGCAATCCGGACGGCCGTGAGCGTCTGCCGTCGCCACGAAGAACATCGGACACCGCTCGATAAATGCACGGTCCTCGGCGGTGAACGCGGTGCGGACGGTCACTTGCTCTAGACGGTCAGCGAGCGGTCGGGTTTCACGAGCGTCCTGAAGTTGCCGCATGCCGTCGTGATACATTGGATTGTCGGCCATGATTGTTCCCCCTGTTCCAGAGTGACCGCAGCCTAGCGCCCGTATTCAGACTCCCCGAAACGCGCTCAAGCCCGGCGCGCCCGCGTGCGAGCGCTTTTGGTGGACGACCGTGGGCTCAGCGGTCGATTGGATGCCCGTGCCGGTGCGGGCGCGAATTCGCCTTCCCGCTGCACCTCCTCCCACAACCACGCGATGAACGCCTCCACGGCTTCACGCCCGGTAACGTCCGGCCTGCGCACCACATAGAAGGTGCCCCGTTGCGCCATGCCTTCGCGGCCAAAAGGCGCACACAGCACTCCCTCGCGTAGGTGCTGCGCAACGTGGGGCAACACGCCCATCGCGACGCCACTACCTTCGATCGCCGCGGCGACGACCTGGTCGTACTGGGGGAACCACAGCGTGCTCGCCGGCTTCACTCGATGGATCCTTTTAGCGTCGAACCAGAAGTCCCATTCCGACAAACGCCGACCATCTCGCAGGGTCTCGTAGTCGAGCCTTACATGGTGCGCGAGGTCGGCGGGAGTCCGGATCGGGTGTGACTCGTCGCGAGCCAGTGCTGGCGAGCACACCGGGAAGCTCTCGCATTCGAGCAGCCGGTCGTTACCGGGTACGTCGCCGCCCGTCCCAACAAAACGAATTGCAATGTCGAGTTGGTCACGCTCGAGATCGGGCTTGTCGTTGCTCGCCACGACGCGCACGTCGATCCCCGGGTGCGCCCGATTGAACCGCGGAAGTCGCGGCGCAAGCCAGAGCGACGCAAGCCCACTGGTCGTGACAACCGCTAGAGTTTTTCCAGACCCGGCAATGCGATTGATGACGGCGTCCAACTGCTCGAGAGTTTCGTCCGTGACACGGTACAACTCTTCACCCGCAGGAGTCAGCTGCAGCGCACGATTGACGCGATGGAACAGCGGCTGCCCGAGTTGATCTTCGAGCGTCTTGATCTCGCGGCTGATCGCCGGCTGGGTCACGAACAGCTCCTGGGCGGCTCGCGTGAAGCTCAAGTGGCGTGCGGCGGCACGAAAGCCGCGCAGGAGATCGAGCGAGACTCGCGGTCGTCGATGGCTATCCATTACAAAAGCTCATACCAGGAGTAAGAAAACGTCGCTTGAGCGGCGCGCCTCCCGGACCAACAATCCTCGCGCAGTTTAGAACAAATGGACCTGCCCGCATGGAGCCAATTGCCACAGAACTGAAAGGAAGACCCACATGAAGACCCATCGCCTAGCTTCACTCTGTCGCAGAGCCGGTATTTCAGCAGGGTTCGCCCTCGTTCTCCCCCTGTCGGGAATTGCCGCAGACAACGCGCCCCCGGAGGCGCTATATGTCAAGGTCTACCCGGACCATTACGTCGCCGCAGGGAAGCCGTTCGCCAACCTCGCGGCGGTACAAGCATGGGCGAAGCCGATCCTGATCCGGACAGTATGGCTCGATTTCTGCGGTCCCGTGTCGACCAAGAAGCTACTGGCTACGGTCGAGCGGTTCCACTCGGTGTATTCGGATGGGATCCAGGTCCGCACGCTGTCCCCGGGAGAAGCGGGATGCGTCTCGTCGGCCGATTCCAAAAGTTCATCGCAGGCTGCCGTCGGCTCCCTGCGCGCCGACGCCGACTTGGCGGCTGACGAGCGCAGCCGGAGCACGCGCCCCTGACATCGAGGTCTGAAGCGTTCAGCGTCGGTGGCGCCGCTGGGCATCGGCAGCCACCGACATAACCTGGGTCGAGGCCCAACGCTCACTGAGCCGCCGCCGAGGCGCACAGCGACGAGGGATTGACGGAGTCGGCAGTTCGCAACTGGGTGCGCCAGTGCGATGTCGACTAGCCCTCGGGCAATGCATCAAATTCCTTTTTCTTACTTTCAAACCAAGCCTTCATCGCTTCTGGCTTCTGCATAAGTTCTCTCATTTCACTCATAGCTTTGAGATGCGCTTCATCCTTCTTTTGGAACATTTCCATTCCATGCTGTTTGCTCATTTCGGAAATCTCTTCAAAAGAGCTGGCACGAAATTCCTTGTCGCACGCTCCTCCAAGCTGTCTGCAATTCATAGTTTTCATGTGTTTCCCCTGAGATTGATTGCTACACATGACGTTCTGACCCCTCTCTAGCCGAACATGCGCCAGATGATCAGTACGACCGCGAGCGCGTACATGCTGCCGCAGATCGGGAAAATCCGATCGGCAAACCACTTCGGGAGGAAGATGTCCGTCACAGAGCCCCGGATCGCGCCGCGGCGCTCGGCAAGGATGGTGAGGGGGCATATCCAGCCAGACGCCGCCAGTACGACACTTTCGAGAAGCAGCAGGCCGACTGCAATCCAAGTCCAAATCGTGATGCTGCCTGTAATACCACTGAAGAGAGCGTAGAGAACACACGCACTGAGCATCCAGAAGACCAGAGTGTGCACAACCTTGATTACGAAGATCGTCCGATTCACGCGGCGATACGCATTTGCCCGGATGCCTTGGCCATTCTGTTGAAGTACGAAATGAAGGCCTCTTTGCCGTCGGCGACATGCGGGTTGTGCTGAATGTAGGTATCCCCTGCGCACCGCTCAATTGCTTCCGCGGGTTTGCACTGATTGAACATCAGGTCGTAGAAGTCGATGGCACTCTTCTTGTTCCGCTCCAAACGATCATCCATGGCGAGTCTTCGGGGACTGGTTGACAAGTCTACCGCGCCAAGATAGTGCCCCGGATCACGCGCGGCTATAGGCCGTCGCGTGCATCCGGCTTAGGGGGTGGATCTCGCATGGAGTGATCTGTGCGCCTGCTTCTCGCGGCATAACGCCGGTATGCCATGCGGCGTCCGATCAGAAGCGGCGCCGGAGTTAAAGCATTGGACGCTAGTACTCGATCCGATCCGGATCGGTCGACCGTGGATGCTTTCTCCGTTGTTCGTGGATCGCGCCCGCATGTTTCCCCAAGTCCCAGCCCAGCGACTTGAGATTTGCTTCGGCCCACTCCACCGATTCACGGTCCGTTACGGTGGCAATGGAATTATTCCAACGGTTGTACCAACCGGCCAGACTGACGACCGCAAGCATCTCGACGATGTGGCGGTCGGGGTAGTGTCTGCGCAGCTCAGCAAAATGCCCAGGCTCGACCGCGTTGGGTACAAGCGCTCCGTCTCGCGCCAGCCTCAGCGCGGCCTTTTCCGCTTCAGAGAATTCCATCGACTGCTCAAACGTCCAGAGATCGCGAATCCGGTCCGGCTCGACGCCCATTAAATGCAGCGTGTACGCCCCATGCGCCTGGCAGTGCTGACACCCACCCGCGATGCTCGCCATCGTGAAAAGCTCGCTGCGAAGCTGCCGGGATAGATTGCCGGGACGGACCATGACCAGTTCGACAAGGTCCTGGAAGGTCCGCATCAACTCCGGCCAGCAGAAGATCTCGAGATTCTGCCGATCCTGGTACTTGGCGTCTGTCATGTCGCATTCTCCAAATATCGAGGCTCGAACGAGCTCCATTGGCGACCCGACTTATCGCACCGCGACAGCAACGCTATTGCGACGAAGGAGTGAACGATCGCTTAGCCCCGGTACGCCGGTAATCGCTGAGCGAGCCTGGCGCGCATGATCCTGTCCCATACCCGCCGATAACTCCTAACGACCAAGCTCAGCTGCGGACAAGCCGCGTAGCGGGTTGGCCGTCAGCTGCAGCACTTTGCTAGGTAGCCCGACCATCGTCATCATCCTTTCCCCGCATGAACCACCACGTCAAGGTGCTGATCACGAGCCCAACAGCGAGGCAGATACAAATTACGATACAGAAATGCAATATCCCTTCACGCAATTGCATCTTCTCGCGCTCTGTCGCTACAAAATAGACGAGGTACGCGGACAGTCCAAAGACGGTGTATCGAAAGCTAGAGTCAGCGATATAGGCCAAAGGCCCCTTCCGACGGTCACGCAGCTCGCTCATAGAAATTAGGCCTATCTAACGCTCGCGCTGAGCCGCGCCGAGGAGCGCGGCGACGAGGGCACCGCCAGCAAGCGAAGCGCGCTGGCGGCGGTCTGCTCGAGTGCGTGGTTGGGCCACGCGTGCGGATCACTGCCGCTGCAACCGAAGGAACACATAGGGAGCGATTGCAACCCAGAGAAGAACGAGCGCCCAGACTCGGCCGGCAAGAATGTTGTAGTCATGGAGCAACCGACTCCAAGAGTGACGGGCGCCATAGTGGCCGAACAGAAATTCGAACGCAACCGTCAGAACCAGCCACATCAGCCCCACCGCGAGTGCTTCTTTTGGCGACTCGGGCGGCCAGAGACGGATAATTACCCAGATGTATGCGCCCAGCAGTACGAGGGCCGATGCCGTAGAAATCTGATGCGCGCGGAGTTCGGTGACACGCTTTGCGTACCACCACTCCCGAACGGCGGCGTTTGCAACAGCGATCACGACCATCGGCGCCCACGCGATAACGTACTTCCACATCGGCATCCTCATCCTCGGCGCTGCGGGGCCCAACGTTCACGTTGAGCGGCCGCCGAGCGGCGAAGCCGCGAGGGGACCCGCCAGCCCCGCTGGCGAGCGGTCCGCCCGAACCCGGGGTTAGGCGTCATAGGTTTCTCTCGTAAACGAAGAACCCGAGTTTCATCCATCGGATCTTGCGTGGATGCTCATCAACAAAGTACACCCGCGCCTGACTCAACGGTGAACCACCGAAGCTGTTCCATTTGGCCAAGAGGTACAAATCCTCCGACGGTGGGCCGAGTCTTTCATAGACCTGGTCCGCGCTCATTGTCCGATTGATCGACGATAGGAGTGTTAGAGCGGTTCGCTCCTCGTCGTTCATCGCCGCGACCGCCCGCTGGCCGGTGGTCGAGAAGGTGCGGTGGGCGAAGAACGCCGTGACGCTCGACCCGGCAATGAAGACTAGAACGCCAAGCGCGATTAGTACGACATTCCGGCGCCTCATGGGCTGGCGCACAACGACTCAGTTCAGCGGCCCGCTGCAACCCACGGTTAGGCTGCATTTCGGGCGCGCGCGACTCATTGAGCGCGCTCTACACTACAGTTCGTCGGATCGCAGCCGTTATTTCGGTGAGCATAGATCCTCCGTTTCGAAAGGTAGCGTCCCTGTGCCGATGCAGCCTAACGTTCGAGTTGAGCTGCGCCTAGAAGCATGCGAAGCCCGCTGTAAGGCGTCTGCTCGAACGAGGGGTTAGATCTGGCGGCCAAAGCGCGCACTACAGGAGACCGGGGTTGCTTCGCCATACCGCCCAAGTAAGCACCGAAGCAAAGCTTACCCACAAGAGGTATGGCACCAACAGCAGCGCCGACAAGTGACTGATACGCGAAAAGGCCGCTACCGTGGTCACGATGAGGGCCAGTAGGACCAGGACTTCCACTGCAGCCATCGCGCCCCGATGCCAGGCAAAAAACAACCATGACCATAGCGCATTGGCCGCGAGCTGCACACCAAACAAACCCAGCGCCACCCCCTTGGCACCGGGCGACCGCCACACAAGCCACGCGGCAACCCCCATAAGCGCATAAAGCGCCGACCACACGGGACCGAACACCCAAGCAGGCGGCGCCCAGGACGGCTTGCTTAACTGCGCATAGAACGATGCCGCATCAACGGAGGCAACGGCCCCCACCGCACCTGCGGCGAACGCAGCCAAGAGCCACCCGAGGAAGCCAACGAATTGCGATGGCAGGGAACGCGCGGTCATTCGGAGAAGAAAGACCTAACGCTCGCGCTGAGCTGCCGTCGAGGCACGCAGCGACGAGGGCACCGCGAGCGCGCGAAGCCCGCTTGCGGCAGTCGGCTTGAGCGCGTGGTTGGGCGGCAGCTGGCGACGTGCTAACGCGTTGTGCTTCACGGGGCACCTCCTTCTTTGGCGCTGTCTGCGCGTGCGACTGCTGCTTCGTTTCGGAGATTGTGTTGGCCCAGAAGCTTCGACAGCAGCGACGTCACCTGGCTGAGGTAGCGCGACGAAGATACGCGGACAACAAAGCGGCCTGACGCATAGTGATCCATGTCGCCCTCGAGGGAGCCAATGTTCGCGGCCTCGAGCTCACGGTCGACGTCTTCAACGAAGTTGAGCACCCGATGCATGAGCGCAGGCGGGGCGGGGGAAGGAAACCGGATCGCGAGCGCCGGTGATCATCTCGGTGCGATATATGAATTCCATCTCCTCCTCTCGAGTTGCGGACCGCGCACCAGCCTCCCGGGAAGGCTGCCCGTAGCCTCCCCGTCCCGATAGGCGACGACCCCGCTCACCACGGTGGCGCGGTACCCCCCAGAGCGCTGCACCAGCCGCCGGCCCCCGGCCGGCAGATCGTACGTCACTTCCGGCGCCATGAGGCGCAGCCGGTCGAAATGGAGGACGTTCAGATCGGCCTTGCAGCCGGGCGCGATGAGTCCGCGATCGGCGAGCCCAACGGCCAGGGCGGGCTCCCGCGTCAGCGCCTTCACGATCCACGGTAGGGGCAAGCGCTCGCCCCGCGAGCGATCGCGCCCCCAGTGCGTCAGCATGAAAGTCGGCAGGCTGCCGTCGCAGATCGTGCCGCAGTGCGCGCCGCCGTCGCCCAAGCCAAGCACGGTGCCCGAGTGCCGCATCATCGCGAGGCAGGCGTCGAGCGATCCGTGCGCGTAGTTCGCCAGCGTGTAGTAGAGCGTTGCGCGCCCGTCGCGCTCCAGCATCAGGTCGTAGGCGAGCGCGTCCGGCGAAACGCCGCGCCGGCGCGCCTGCGCCGCGATGCTGGCCTCCGGCAGGGGCTCGTAGTCCGGCGGATCGCCGAGCACGAACATGTGCTCGTAGTCGCGGACCATGCGGCCGAGGACGTTCGCGGGGTCGCGGTCGATCGGCTCGGCGAGCATGCGCGCACGGATCTCGGGCCGGCGCAGCTGCGCCGCGCGCTCGGCGAGCGGCAGCCCGGCGAGCTCACGATAGGTCTGCGTCGTGTAGAACGGGTTGAGCGTCAGCTCGTGGCCGTAGAGCATGCCGACCGCGCGCCCAGCCACCTGCCCCTTGATCGGCAGGCTGTCGGCGTTCGCACGCGCGATCCACTCCAGGATCTCGGGCCAGCGCGGCGAGAGCGGCCCCGTGTCGCCTTCCATGAGCGAAAACGACAGCGGTCGTCCGGAGCGCTCCACCAGGCGTCGCATGGAGCCGAACGCCTCCTCGGCGCCCTCGTCGAAATCGATGATCATCTGCATTGCGCCTCGGCCGGCGTCCTTCAGCGCGAGCGCCATCGCCGAGAGCTCCTCTTCCGCCGCGCGGAAGGTCGGCGTCGATTGGCCGTCGCTCGAGCGGTGGAAGAACGTCCTCGAGGTCGAGAAGCCCATCGCGCCAGCGGCCACCGCGTCGCGCACCAGCCGCGCCATTTCCGCGCGATCGGCGGCGCTCGCCGGCGCGCCGCTCGCGCCGCGCTCGCCCATCGCGTAGACCCGCAACGCCGCGTGCGGCACGTAGCCACAGATGTCCATGTCGTAGCGCCGCTGCGCGAGGTATTGCAGGTACTGGGGAAACGTCTCCCAGCACCAGGGAACGCCTTCGACGAGCACCGGGTGCGGTATGTCCTCCACGCCCTCCATCAGCCGGACGAGCGTGTCGCGCTGCTCGGGGCGGCACGGCGCGAACCCCACGCCGCAGTTGCCCATCACGACGGTTGTCACGCCGTGCGAGGACGAGGGCACCAGGCGGTTCTCCCAGGTGACCTGGCCGTCGTAGTGGGTGTGGATGTCCACGAACCCCGGCGTGACGGCGAGGCCCCTCGCGTCGATCTCCTCGCGGCCGCGCGCCGAGACCTTGCCGAGCGCCGTGATGCGCCCTGCGCTCACCGCGACGTCGGCCTCGAACGGCTCCGCGCCGGTGCCGTCGTAGACGAGCCCGTTTCTGATCACCAGATCGGCTTCATTCTTCATGGCGTCCTCCTTGGTCGTTCGGGCCACGGCGGCCCGCTCGGAGGAGTTCCGGCGCACGTCCCGTGCCAGGGGTGCAGACGCCATGAAAACCCTTTCATTTCAGTGCGTTGAAGCAGAAAACGCCACGCGGATGCCCGCCAAATGTTGCGGAACCCGCGATAGGTTGCGGCTCAGGCCGGCTTCTGGATGCCGAGCTTTCGCAGGCGCGCGCGGAGCGTGCTCGGCTTGAGGCCGAGGATGCGCGCGGCGCCCGCCTCGCCTTCGATCTTCCAGCGCGCTTCCTGCAGCACCCGAAGGATGTGCGCGCGCTCGACGTCTGCCAGCGATGCCCCTCCTTGCGACGCCGGCGCCTGCGCGCGCCCCCGGGCTTCGGGCGGCGGCCGGCCGTCGCCCATGATGAGGGCGCGCTCGACCAGGTTCTCGAGCTCGCGGATGTTCCCCGGCCAGTCGTAGCCGCGCGCCCACTCGACGAAAGCCGGCGAGATCGCCTCCGGCGAGCGGCCGAGCTTGCGCGCCATCCGGGTGGCGAAATGCCGCACGAGCGCGGGCACGTCCTCCCTGCGCTCGCGCAGCGCCGGCACCGCGATCGGAAAGACGTTGAGGCGGTAGTAGAGGTCGGCGCGAAACCGGCCGGCGTCGACTTCCGCGTGCAGCTCGCGGTTGGTCGCCGCGATCAGCCGCACGTCGGTGCGAAGCGTGTGCGCGCCGCCGAGGCGCTCGAACTCGCCGTCCTGCAGCACGCGCAGAAGCTTCGCCTGAGCCTCGAGCGGCAACTCGCCCACCTCGTCGAGGAAGAGCGTGCCGCCGTCGGCGAGCTCGAAGCGCCCGCGGCGTTGCTGCGCGGCGCCCGTGAACGCCCCTTTCTCGTGGCCAAAGAGCTCGCTCTCGACCAGCTCGCGCGGCAGCGCGGCGCAGTTCAGCTTGATGAGCGGCCCGTCTCGGCGCCGACTGGCGGCGTGGATCGCGCGCGCGACCAGCTCCTTGCCGGTGCCAGTCTCGCCCTGGATGAGCACGGTGCTGTCGGTGCCGGAAACCTGCGCGATCTGCGCGCGCACGCGTTGCAGCGCGGGCGAGTCTCCGGCCATCGCGTCGCGGCCCGAGGCCATGTCCTCGACCAGCACGTGGATGGTGGCCTTCGACTTGCGGTGGCTCTCGATCTCGCCGCGTAGCGCGATGAACAGGCGCACGTTCTCGATGGCAATGACCGCCTGGTCTGCGAAGGTCTCCAGCAGCGCGACCTGGTGTTCCGGGAACCGGCCCGGTTCGGCGCGCCCTACGGCGATCGCGCCGATCGGCTTGCCCTCGTGCACGAGCGGGATGCCCACGGCACTTCGAAATCCCGCCGCGGAGGCGAATTCGCCGATCGAGTAGTGGGGATCCTGCATGACGTCGGGGATCGAGACCACGCGGCCTGTGAGGATAGCCCGGCTCGCGACCGTGCCGCGGTCCGGTGGCCGCGGAAAGGCGCTGCGCACCGCCTCGGCCGCCTTCTCGTCCACGACCGCCATGGCCGCGACGTGCAGCCGCTCGCCGTCGAAGGTGAAGACGTTCGCGGCGGTCGCGCCGCAAAGCCGCAGGGCAGCCGCCGCGATCGTGTCGAAGACCGGCTGCGCGCTGTCGTGCGTCTGGCTGATGAGCCGCAGGATCTCGCTCGTCGCGCGCTGCTGGGCGAGGACTTCTTCGAGGTTCCGCTCCTGCACGGCCGGGGTCGCGTCCGCCGTCATCACCGATAATTTAGCGGAGACCGGCAAGGCCGGTCAGTCAGCGGCCGGGCGGCCCGCCCGGGGCCTGGCGGCGGATTTCGACCGGGTACACGCTGGTCTGGGGATTGCCGATGAAGAGCTTCGCGCGTTCCTCGCCGCGGCGAGCGCAACGTCATGACGCTCGGCCCGCACATGGTGATGGCGATGGTGCCGTCGCTCTTCGGCTGCCACATCTGGGACCAGAACCCACGTCGTCTCCCTCGGTGATTGAGGCTAGTGCCCGTGATGGGTTGCATCGCTATGACGCCCAACGTCGCCTATCAGCGGCCTGTGTAGGCGGGCGAAGCCCGCTGGAACAGGTTCGCTGCATGGGTTGGTTCGGCAGCAATCGGCACAGACTACACTCGACGATCAGTTGGTGACGCCAGGTCGGTGGGCCGTGAGCTTTCGACAAACTCGCGAAAGCTCTTGCTATACGCAAGCCTCTTATCCTTCCACCACGCTTGCATTCCCGGCCGGTGAAAGTACCAGAGAATGTTCTCTCGATGACCAGACCAGAAGTCTTCGTCGACCAACCCCGCGCGGTATTGAAAGTAGAGATTCTCGTATCGACGGAACTGGCTGATACCCAGAAACGCGAATTGCGTGAACTCGTCTTCATTGAGCTCACCGGGACTCGTTAACCCGATGCGGTAGATTCGCGCGACCTGGGGGTCGGAACCGAGAAAGGTTGCAACTTCGGCTAGAGCTTCCGTGGCAAGGTAGTAAGTTTGAGAGTGCGTCGCAAGCGTGTTTCTTCGAACTTGGATCGCCAGATACACCACTGTAACCGCGACTGCGATTGCGGAGAAAGCCCCGGTAACCGCGGTGAGTACGTCCCAACTCATGGCATATCCTTTGCGGCCGAACGCCCGCGCTCAGGGGCGTGCAACAGCAAGCGCAGCGCCGCTGTTGCGCGTCTCCTGCAGCGCGATGTTGGACGTCATCCCTCGACCCTTTGAGATTTCCATCAGCCGATGTACAGCTCGGGCTTTGCGATCATCAGATAGAAGATGACCAAGACACCTAGAAATGCGGGCCAACCGAGCGCAAACCACCACCGGTAATGGCTTCGATAGGCCGGCGGTAATGCTGACCCTGTTTCTAACGCGACGACCGCCATATCCCGCATTCTGACCTGCAACAAGACAACGGGGAGCCAGCAACAGCCGATCAACACATAGAGCACCACGGACACGCATATCCACGACTGCGTCCACGCGTAACCGTTGATCCACACCAAGGCAAACCCGGTCAGTGGCTGCAACACTACGGCCGCTGCGGTAAACGCAGCATCGGCGAGAACAACGTCCTTGGCAACTGCCGCGATCACCTTCACGTCGCCAGTTCGCTGAGCCCGGACGAAAAAGTACGCTATTCCCACCCCTGTTCCGAAAAGCACGGTGGAAGATACGATATGCAACCATTTAAGGAGGACGTACTCTCCACTCACGCCGCGCTTTCCTCGATCGATGTTCTAATATCCCAGCGCGCAAACTCCGGCTCGAATTCCGAGAGTCTCAGCATCCCCATGCAAGCCCGTGCTCCATGCGGCAGCCGTTCTCCCGCAACCAGCTTGCGGGTCAATAGAACCGACGCCATACACGGGATCTCCGGCCCGTGGTTCTCCTTTGCTACTAAGTACCACGTCGAGGACCACCTGCGGCCCGACTTATGCGTACCAACCAGCCTTACGCTCATGCCGCCACGATCACTACCGAGGCGATCAAGCCAACAGGCAGCACGGTTGAGAGCTCCAGCCCAGCGCTCCGCAGCGAGTGGAACACCGATGCGGCGCAATCCAGCAATACACCACAACGCGTAGTGCTGTAGGGGCACCTCTAACGCTGCCCGAAAGGTAACCGTGCGTACCCCTCGGTAGCGGTCCGGGAACAGCGTCAGATCCGGCACGTCACAGGCTGCTGCGCAACGCGTCCCGAACGGGAAGCGCACCCTCCGCAGCTCCTGCCATCCATACGCAGTGCGCCATGCCCCGCCTTCCCACCACCGAAAGCCGCGTCCGGCGTAGCTGAGTACCGCGGCCATAGTCGCCGTGCCACGCGGCGCGTGCTGTCCCGGTGCTATTGCTACGGCGATCTCCTCCACATCGACAAAGCGCTCGAGCAGGGAGTCAACTACCGCAGAGGAGAGCGCTGGTAGGGTGCTTGCGCCCGCGACTGCCACGCGCTCGGCACGGGACGCAGTTGCGTGGTTATGCGTGGAAAACTGTGTGACAAACTCGCGTCCATCCGCGAGATCAATGTAGTGCGCGCCGCAGTCCAGGGCGGCCTGCGCGACGCGATAATCCTGTCCCTGATACGGTCCTGCGCAATGAATCACCAAATCCGGATGCAGTTCCCTGAGTGCGGCAGCAAAGTCGGGCGTATACAGATCGATCCCGTTCCGAGCTAGCGGAGTAGTGGTTCCTTCAATCGAATGACGCCCCGCCGCGATTACCTGGATTCGGGAATCGCGCCCGAGTTGGCGGCAAATCCGAGCCCCGAAGTTACCCGATCCCCCAAGAACCACCACCCGCACTTGTGAGCCCCGATGCTACGAACAACGTTCCGTTGACGTC